>NZ_MUIO01000073.1 GCF_002087235.1 Pseudomonas floridensis
CACCGCCATTAACGGATAGGCGGGACGGCCACCTTCGCCCTTGGGGTAATGAGGCTCGATCAGATTGATCAATCCCTTCCAGGGCACGACCTTATCCATCTCGATCAGGAAACGCTCTTTACGGGTTTGCTTGCGTTTGCCAGCGTACTCGGCGTCGGCGAAGGTCATCTGCTTCATCAGGCGTCTCGGCGGTTGAGATCAGGCATTCTGCCAAATCTGGAGGTCTTCTTCAGAGTTTCCCTAGAGTGCAGAACTCACCTGTACCAAGCGTTCTGAAAACGTGCGGGGACGCCAACCTACTACTGACGGGGCTCCATAGACTCAAGGGAATCGTCGTTTGTCGCTGTTGTCATCGCCAGACCTCAGCCTGCTACTCAGGTATGGATTTTATGATGGAAAAAGCGCGGACGCCCGTAGAGAGAACTGACCCGAGCGGTAAGACGCGTCTAATTCAATCAGGAAAAACATCCTACAGACATCACGCTGCAGTGCGAGCGTGATGTGCCTCAAGGCTGAGTCAGGTCAAGCTGCGTTTGCCCTCAGCTCACCATTCACGCGTCGCAATTAGCTCTTCAATATCTGCATCTTCAAAACCGTAAGCCGTAGCGATGAACGCGAAGTCCTCGCCGATCGTTTCGCGAGCGACGGTTTCGATTTCGCTGCCATGCTTCTCGAACACCTCTTCCAGATCATTGATTTGCTCAGTGGCGACGTGGGTCAGAGCATAGAGCGCAGTAAGGTTAGCGGGATTCTGCTGTTCGATCTTGTGGCACAGGTCCCGGAGTACGTCTTCACACATTTTGACGACAGCATCCGGGAAGTAATCGTCCTGATACATCAATTTGAGGAATGTGTGTTTTTTCACCGCTTCGTTGGTGATGCGTTGCATAAGCGCTCCTTGATGACTGTTGATTTGCAAATCCGCGTGCTTCGTAAGCTGTACGTCTTTAGAAAACGGTTTTTACCTCAACGGTCTCGCTCCGCCTAGATGCAACTGCAACCCCGTATCCTGATCAGCACTTTCTACACGGCCCGGCGTACCATCCTCCAAATGCAACACCCAACCAGCAGCAGAACGAACATGCACAAACCCCAACCCCCTTTGATCTACAGAGCACCACGAAAGAGCGATCTGGACCGGCTTTTCGCTATCTACAGTGATCCGCGAACCAATCTGTTCAATCCGGCCGGCCCGCTATCGAGCGTGCAGGAGGCTCAGCAGTTGCTGACCCGCTGGCTGGATCATTGGGAGGAACACGGTTTCGGATGGTGGGCCATTACCACTAGCGAAGCGCCAGAGCACGTGATCGGATTTGGCGGCGTTGCCTACCTCAACTACCTGACTGAGCGCCGAGCCAATCTCGGTTACCGGTTTGCGGTTGAGGCTTGGGGAAAGGGCTATGCGACAAGAGTAGGTCGCGCTGCGTTGGATAAGGCGTTTGGACGACTCTGTTTGCCTGAGGTTTTCGGTTTGGTAAGACCTGATCACAAGGCGTCCATCCGGGTGCTCGAGAAGATAGGCATGCGTCCGATCGGTGAGCTGGATGACGTACCTGGCAAGCCATCCAGCCTGGTATTCAACATTAAGTGCCCTGTACCAGATTCGGGATAACGGCGCTGTTCATATAAAGCCCTGTTACTTGCCGTGTGCTGCCAGGGGTCGAAGATGGAACCTGAAAAGAAAACGACCACCGTCCGTCACCCATCCCTAAAGCTCTCCCACCGCCCCGTCGATACGCTTCGAACACACCCCCATCACGGATCGATGAAATGCTTATTTCCCTAAGCCCTACCAAAATCCCGTCGCTGGTCAGCAGCCTTACTCCGTCTGACGTGAAACTCACCCCGCAGCCCATGAGCGATGCCGCGAAGCAGGCGTTGCTGGATGCCCGAAACGCTGGCGTCACGCCTCCGGTTACTTCCGTCGAACCTCAACCCGGCACAGGGCCGATCGTCGCAGTGAATACGGTGATCGGCCCGCCTCAATCGTCTGAGTTCCCCCGCTTGGCGGAGTTGCACAAAGGCGTGACGGAGGCCCTGAAGAACTCGTTCGAGGACTTCAAGTCGGCGTTGTCGTATTTGTATCCGGACCTGGCTGACAAGAAGTTCGGCTTCACCGTTGCGGAAGATGGCAGCCTGAAAGCGTTGAACGATTCCGGGGAGTTGAGTGCTACTGACATGGAGCGCTTGAATACACTGCTGAACGCGTCCAGTGACCTGAAATCCGCGGCCGTGACGTACCGGGATTCGGCGATCGATCTGGTGAATGCCGATTCCGCCTGGACTGGCAGTTACCTGGGTCAGTACAACCTGACCAAAGAAAACTTTGCCGGTACGCTGGATCTGGCGGCGTTGTTTATTCCGAAAGCCTCGACGCCGTCCAAAGAGCAGTTCGACGGGATGTTCTTCAATCAGATGGCGTATAAAGCCGAGCGCGCGACGCCTGAAGTTCTGGCCGCACGAGAAGCTGCGCGTAATACCCATAAGGTCGATGTGACGGCGTAATTGCGGTCGTGAGGTGGTCTGCCCATGCGACCTGACCACCTCAAGCGTTTACTTATGCGCTAGTCGCGCGCGGATGATCCTTCCCAGATCAGTCAGACGATAACGTTGGTTGCTGCTCCTGGGCTTATCGGGGAGCGTCATGACAAGCACGCCCTGCTCAAGCGCCGGCAACAGGTAGTGTTTGCGAAAGTGCTCTGCATCGGCCAACTTCAATAAGCGCTGAAGCTCGGCACGCTTGATATCTCCAGTGACCGCCAGAACGAGCCGTTCGACTTCCGGGGTGAAGAACGTCAGAGTGACTCCGGAGGCTGCATCCGAACGCCATTCAGGAGCCGGAAGGCCAACCTCTTCGCAGGCCTGACGAATCAAAACGCTGCCACGCCCCAATTTTTCCATGTAGCCCTGAAGATAGAGCGCGTGCGCGATATCAGGGTTGCGAAGAATTGAGACGTGGCCCTGTCGCAGTTTTTCAGGATCGACTCCTTTAGGAAGACTACCGGAGTTCCAGATTTCCAGCCGTGAAGGGCTGACTTCAACTTTGATCCCCCCAGAAAAGCTGCTGTAGTCCCTATGCGCAAATGCATTTACCACGCCTTCGCGTATCGCTGTTTCAGGGAAAAGCGGCAGGGCTTCGCGCTGATTGCTGCCTTGCGTGAAACGCGCCCTGAATGGCGAAGCAGTGGATCCTGGGCCAGCAGTACATCCGCAGCATGGGGGAGACGACCATACTTTGCGAGCGATAATAGCGGCAGTTGATGCAGCTCGCCCCGTAGCGGCTGGTTGCAGTAGGTACAGCTTCACGTCCGGGCTGCCTAGTGACTCCCGTTCTCAGCGCGGACATCAAGGTTTGCAACCCGCCGCCCCAGCCATTCCTCCCGCGTCATCTCCCAAATCTCCTCCGCAAATCTCCCGCTGACGTAATCGCTCTCGCCCCTCGACACCAGCCGCATGCCTTCCTTGATCGAAACCCGCCGTGAGCCTTCGTTAGGCGCGGCCTTGGGGACTTGCATCAGGGGTCGGCCAAGGGTTTCAAACCAGAATGCGTTGATCACCTCGCAGGCTTCAAGCATGTAGCCTTTGCCCTGCCAGTCGGGGTGCAGCCAGAAGCCGCGGTTGTTGCCGGGTGTGGTCATGAGCGTGATGCTGCCGATGAGGTCATGCGGCGAGCCGTGCAGGCGGATCATCCAGTGCCACTGGGTGCCCTGCGCGACGGCGGGCAGGGCGACGTCTTCGATGTAGCGCAGCGCGCCGTCTTCGGGATAGGGCCAAGGCACGCGATTGTTGAGGAATTTCACGATGTCCCAGTGCGCGAAGCGCTGCTGCATGGCCGGTGCGTCGGCCAGTTCAAGCGGGGTCAACAGCAGGCGTCCGGTTCGCAACGTTGGGGTGGCATTCATGACGACGTCCTTTTCGTTAAGCCGGATTTACAGGATGAACGGTCTTTGTACCTGCCACTTTAGTTCGAACTGCCCAACTAACGTGAGGGTCTACACAGCATCTTTAATAGTCCGGTATTAACAGTGTCCAGAATTATCACAGACGAGACGCCTGAGCATGTCGTTGATGAGCAGCAGGTCAAGTTGTTCGGTTCGCCCAAGGAGCGTCTGGATTTTTACCGACGCGAGATTCACTACGAAACCACCAACCTGTCCAACCGCACCAACGCCTATCTGTCGGCGCAGTCGTTTCTGGTGATCGCTTATGCGTCGTCCATGGCCAACTCAAACCCTGACTGGGGTGTGATGTTCACGCTGGTCGTGCCGCCGATGCTCGCGTTGTTGGGTCTGTTCAGTACGCTGGCCGCCTGGCCGGGCATACGGGCGGCGTGCGACATCATTCAGCATTGGCACCACAAGCAGGCCGGGCTGTTGCGCAGCGAGCCAGTCATCGGGATGACTTATGACGACTCGCCGCTGTTCAGCGACTGGGAGTCCAGCGAGACAGGGCCAAAAAAATCCCTGTTGTTCTCCAAGCGTACGCCCTGGTTGTTCAGCTTCTTCTGGTTGTTTCTGGGCAGTTTCGCCGTCTTCGTTCAATTGCTAGCGCTGGATAACTAACTGCCGCTCAGGGTACGAGAATGATCTTATCGCCCCTGCCCTCGTTGACTTCGGCGTAGCGCGCTGCGCCTTCGCTCAAGGGTGATTCGACCATCTGGGTCGGTAATGCCAGCAGTCCCTGATCGAAAAACTGGCCAAACTGATCGAGCATCGTCGCGCAACCGGGGCAGTCGTATAGCAGCGAGTTGACGCCCACTACTGATCCGCCTTTGCGATACAGGGCCAGCGCCGGCAATTGCACATGCCCGTCGACCGGTGCCGCAATGATCGAGATGCGTCCGAACGGTGCCAGGGCGGCGACTGCGGCGGGCAGCCAGAAACCGGTGGTGTCGAAAATCACCTCGGCACCGTCCTTGAAGACTTCTTTGACCTGACTGGCGAGGCTGTCTGGCGTGTCGAGCAGCAGCGTGTCAACGCCTTCCGCTTTCAGTGCATCGAGCTGATCTTGCCGACGCGCGGCCGCCAGCACATGGGCACCGAGTATCTTGCCCAATGCCATGGCGGCGCTGCCCACAGCCCCATTGGCGCCGATGATCAGCAATCGCGTACCGCGCTTCACCAGACTGCGCTGCAGGGCGTCCCATGCCGTGGTGTAAGGCACTCCGAGGCTGGCGGCCTGTACGAAGCTCAACGCCTTGGGCTTGAGGGCAACGCCATCAGCGGACAAGGTGATGTAGTCAGCGTGTGAACCGTCGCGAAAGAAGCCCAGATCACGGCCTGTGCCCCAGACCTCCTGCCCTATCAGCGCCTGCGGACCTTCAACGACTATACCTGCAAAGTCGCGACCGGGAACGCGTGGCAGCGTGGTGTAAGGGAAACGGCCCAGTACGTTTTTCACGTCACTGGGGTTCAGGCCGGCGGCTTTGACCTGTATAAGCACCTCGCCATTCGCAGGCTTGGGGGTGGGCAGTTCGACGTATTCCAGTGCGGCGAGGTCGCCGGTTCGGGAGAATTGCAGAGCGTTCATGCGTAAGCCTTTTTTGGAAGAAGAGGACTGAAGATCAGGAAACCCAGGAAGCGAGCAGGTGCTTACCCATCGGCCAGGCCTGTTCGCCCAGTTGCATGCCCAGCAACCCGACCAGCGCGATGGCGGGCGGTGCAGGTGAGCGGAAATCGAGTGCGCCATACAGCAGGCCGACGGCCGCACCGATAGCAAGGGAAATGAGGTAGCTCATGAAAAGGCTCCGTACCGTTGGGTGATGTACAGAGTTTAGTGAGGGCCCGGAAAGTGGATCGGCCAAGGGCTTCTGTTTATCGGCCAGATACGTTAATCGTGCGCAGGCTCAGCGTGGGAGTGATCAGATCTGGCCGGCCAGATACTGCGAGGGCGCGACGCCGAGTTCGCGGCGGAACATGTCGCTGAAGCTGCTGGGTGAGTAGCCCAGCGAGCGGGCGATGCGGCTGACGGGAACGCCCTGAATCACTTCGGCCACGGCGGTGGCCAGTTGCACCTGCCTGCGCCATTCGGCGAATCCCATGCCGAGGGCGCTCTGGAACAGGCGCGCCAGAGTGCGGATGCTGGCACCGGCATTTTCGGCGTGTTGCTCGAACGAGATGTCCAGCGAAGGCTCGCTCATGACCGCCTGACACAGGTTCATCAAGCGCCGGTCCGAGCCATCCGGCATAGGAATTTTCAGCAGCGAGCGCCGGGCGCGCTGGAGCTCCAGCAGACCCAGATTCACCAGCGCGTCGTAATACGCCGGCTCAAGGTCGCGGTCCAGCGCCACCAGGTTAAGGATGATTTCGCGCAACAGTCCGCCGACCTCGAACACCTGCACTGTACTTTCCAGCGTCCGGGCGATGGCCGGGCGCAGGTAGATATTGCGCATTTCCAGGTCCGACACCACGCGAATCCCGTGCTCCACACCCGGCGGCAGCCAGACCGCACGCTGAGGCGGGACCACCAGCGCCTCGAGGGGAGTTTCCACCCACATCACGCCCGACATGGCGTACAGCACCTGACCCCACACGTGTTGGTGCGGCTCGATGAAGCGCCCACGCGGATAGGTGCGCGACAGCGGCTGCACGGGGAAGGCGATATCGGAGAGATCAGGCGGGGCGGCAAGGGCCATGAAGGTGACCGGCTACAGGAGTTGCACGCATGTTAACAAAGCCATCGGCGTGAATTGAGCCTCCGGACTGTCCGCACCTGCAAAAATGCCCCGTGCGTGGACGAGGCATTTTCGGAGCAGCGCTGGTTGTTCAGCCCATCAGAAGATGTTGATCGGGTAATCCACGAAGATACGGGTTTCGTTGCCTTCGCTGTTGTAAGCCTGTGCATCGTCGGAAACACGCAGGAACGAGTTGCGCAGACGAATCGACAGATCCTTGGCCGGGCCGCTCTGCACGACGTAAGTCAGCTGGCTGAAGATTTCGCGCTCGGTACCGTCGCCGCTGCCTGCCGTGCCATCGTCGATGTTGTCGCCGCGCACGTAGGCCGCTTTGTAGCTCAGGCCCGGTGTCACCAGACCGGACAGGTCAATGCCGTAGGCCACCTGCCAGGAACGCTCATCCTTGCCGTTGAAGTCGGACCAGTAGGAGTTCGCCAGATAAATGGTGTTACCGCCATCGCTCGTGCCGCCATCGTTGCGATAGCCGCCGTAGACGTAGCCAATGTCGCCGCTGCTGCGCTGGTGCGCCAGGGTGAAGGTGTGGATACCCACAGCCCAGGTCGCCGCCAGGCTCCAGATCTTGTTGTCACGCTCGTCGCTGTTGGCGAAGTCCTTGTCCAGACGGGTCTTGTAACCGTTGAAGTCCAGGGTCAGCGCCTGATCCTGCGGCAGGGCGAAAACGTAGTTCAGGTTCACGTACTGCTTCTTGAGCACGTCTTCGTTGTCGGAGGCGTAGAAGGCGGCGGTGAATTCCTTGGTGAACTGGTAGCTGGCCCCATAGACATTGATGCTTTTCAGGTCACCGCTATCGCGACCCTCGGCACTTTTTCGCGCTTGCTGGGTGAAGCGGCCGGCGACCAGTTCGAGACCGTCGATCTCCTTGGAAGTGACCAGGGTGCCGGTGTAGCTTTCCGGCAGCAGACGCGAGTTGTCATAGCTCAGCACCGGCAATTGAGGCATCTGGTCGCCGTACTTGATGACCGTGTTGGAGATACGCGCTTTGACGGCCGCGCCCGCACGGGTCAGATCATCGGCAGCACTGCCCTGGCCGTTGTCGCTTTTCTTGAAGAAATCGATACCGCCGGCACCGGCGCGACCTTTGCCGCCGTCCAGACGAATACCGTAGAGCCCGAACGCATCGACGCCCACGCCGACGGTGCCTTGGGTGAAGCCGGACGAGAACACGCTCATGAAGGCCTGGCCCCACTCGGCCTTGTCTTCAAGGTTGTTCTTGTAGTCGCGATTGATGTAAGCGTTACGCAGATTGACGGTCAGGCTGCTGTCTTCGACGAATCCCTTGGAATCTGCCTGCCCTTGAGCCATCCCCTGGCTTGCGCTGATGATGCCCAGCGCGAGCAATCCCATACGTGTGTTAAACATCTGTCTTCCCTTTTTTTATACGATTTGACACGCGCTGTGGCGACGGCGGAAGCCGTTCAGGGCCTTCAGGTTCCAAACCTGTCAGCCGCACGATGTCATCGCAGTGGACTACTGATGCACGTACATGGGGCGAAGCCACAAGCGGTGGGACGCGAATCCTAGTCCCAGGGCTTGAAGGGTGTCAAACGCGGAGAAGGCCGAAACAGAGCGATCGGCACTCAGTCCTTGAGCACGCCCAACAACGCCTCAAGCTCGGCATCGTTGAAAAAACCCACCGGATAGCGCTGCAACAACATGGCGCGTACGTCCGGTCTCGGTTTTGCTGGCCTGGTCGTCCTTAACCAATCCGCCATCAACTGACGGGCCTCGTTACTGGAAGAAGCAGACAACCCACGAGCACGATGCTGGCTCATACCTGCGTTCATAGTGACAACCTCTTAATTCGTGAGGGGCTAAATGTACGGACGCTGTGTGACAGTCACACTAAAAACGGATCAGACCTGTTGTTGAGTAAAGTCGAGATTCGGATAAACGCTACAAGGTGTTACCCGAAATAAAGCCCATCGGGCGATGGGCTTAGGAGAGCAAGAATGGGACCATTTGGCCACCATCAGATGTTACTAGTCATTACCGACTACACCTTGTGAGGCGCCGGTTGCTGCTGTGTCAGACAGTGAATATTACCGCCGCCGAGCAGTAATTCCCGGCCTGGAACCATCACCACTTCATGTTCTGGAAACAGTTGTTGCAGTATTTGCCGGGCCTGCTCGTCCATCGGATCGTCAAAGCTCGGCGCGATGATCCCGCCGTTTACAATCAGGAAGTTCACGTAGGAACCGGCCAGACGCACCGATGGATTGCGCTCTTGGCTGCCATGCACCTGATCGACGCCCGCGCATTCTTCTTCGGTTGCGAACAATGGGCCCGGAATCGGCATTTTGTGCACGATAAACTCGCGGCCCTGTGCATCCCGGGTGTTTTCCAAAATACTCAGTGCGGCATGGCAACGTGAGTAGTTGGGGTCTTCGGGATCATCGGTCCAGGCCAGCAATACTTCACCCGGACGGATGTAGCAGCAGAAGTTATCCACATGCCCGTCGGTTTCATCGTTGAACAGGCCGTCGGGCAGCCAGATGATCTTATCCACAGCCAGGTTGTCGCTCAGTACCGCTTCGATCTGCTCGCGGGTCAGGTGCGGGTTGCGGTTGCGATTGAGCAGGCATTCCTCGGTGGTGATCAGAGTGCCTTCACCATCGACATGGATCGAGCCGCCTTCCAGCACGAATCCTTCGGTCACATAACGCGGGCAGCGCTCGATCTCCGTGATCTTGCTCGCCACTTGTGAGTCGTGATTCCACGGCGCGTACAGACCGCCGTCGAAACCGCCCCACGCATTGAAGTCCCAATCCACGCCGCGCACTTCGCCGCGGTCATTGATGACGAAGGTCGGGCCGGTGTCCCGCACCCAGGCGTCATCGTTGCTGATTTCCACCACGCGGATGTTCGGCATGTCCAGACGTGCACGGGCGTTGTCATATTGCGCGGCGGACACAGCGACAGTCACCGGCTCAAAACGCGCGATAGCCTTGGCGACAGCAACGTGCGCGGCCTGGGCAGGTTTGCCACCCAGACGCCAGTTGTCAGGGCGCTCCGGCCAGACCATCCAGACCTGAGTCTGCGTCGCCCATTCGGCGGGCATGTGAAAGCCATCGGCGCGTGGCGTGCTGTTGAGAGTGGTCATGTCAGGCGGAACTCCTGTGAGACATCGAAGGGTTTGATCGTGACCCTACAGACCGGCCATGACAAGTTGGCGGCCTTTATAGCGGATATAAATCCGGATTAGAAGCAGTTATAGACGACCCCAAAACAATCTAAGGATTATTTATCGATATTAATCCGCAATTGAAATTATCAAGAAATCACTCAAACCTTCGGATCACTCCAGCTCGCGCAGTACCTTCGACACCATGTCCACGAAGAAATCGGCGCTCTGGCGGGTGGTGCACATCGGTGGCTTGATCTTAAGGATGTTCAGGTAGTCGCCGGTCGGCTGCATGAAGATGCCCAGTTCACGCAGGCGCTCGCAGAGTTGCGCGGTTTCTTCGGTCGCGGGCTCGAGCGTCAGGCGATCGCGCACGAACTCGACGCCCAGATACAAGCCCATGCCGTGCACAGCGCCCACCCAGGGATGAATGTCCGCCAGCGCCTGCAAACGCGCCTTGAAATGGTCGCCGACGGCGCGGGCATTATCCCAGAGCCGTTCGTCTTCCATCACATCCAGTACGGCCATGCCGATCTGGCAACTAACCGGACTGCCGCCTGACGAGGAGAAGAAGTAACCTTCGGCCTCCAGGGCTTCAGCGATCTCGCGGCGAGTGATGACGGCGCCCAGCGGATGGCCATTGCCCATGCCCTTGGCCATGGAGATGATGTCCGGCACCACGCCCTGCTCTTCGAAGCCCCAGAAGTAATGACCGAGACGGCCATAACCCACCTGCACTTCGTCGGCGATACACACGCCGCCCGCGGCGCGGACCTTCTGATAGACCTGTTGCAGATAACCCGGCGGCAGAGAAATGCCGCCCGCGTTGCCATACACCGGCTCGCAGATGAAGCCTGCGACCTGACGCTCTTGCCCGGCCAGTTTTTCCAGCACCTGATCGACGCTGCGCACGTACTCCGGCGCACTGCCAGGTCCGCGAAACGGCCCGCGATAGACGTTGGGCGCGGTCACCGGGTGCACCCAGTCCGGGCGCGTGCTGAGCGCTTGCGGGTTGTCGGCAATCGAGGTCGAAATGGCATCGGTCGCCACCGACCAGCCGTGATAGGCCTCCAGCACACTGAGCATGTCGCGCCCGCCGCTGTAGGCCCAGGCCAGCCGGATCGCCAGGTCATTGGCCTCGGTGCCGCTGTTGACCAGAAATACGCGATCCATGCCGTCCGGCGCGAGTTTGAGCAGGCGCTCGGAAAACTCGGCGATGGCTGCGTAATGAAAGCGTGAGTTGGTGTTGAGCAGCGACCATTGGCGGCTCGCTTCGTGGGCCATGCGCGGATGGCCATGGCCCAGCACCGCCACGTTGTTGAGCATGTCCAGGTAGGAACGGCCCTGCATGTCGATCAGGTGATTGCGCCAGCCGCGCTCGATCTGCGGCGGAGCCTGGTAATAGTGTTTTTGCGACCGGGCAAAGCTGGCGTCACGCCGCGCCAGCAACCGGGCCGGGTCTTCAAGGGCTGGCGCGTCGCACTCGAAACCCAGCAGCAACGAGGGCGACGGGCAGAATGCCCGCCAGGCAGCGGCCCAGGACGGTGTAGTGAACAACGGCGGACTCAGGTCGGCCGCCGTACACACTTGCAGCAGCAGCGAGCCGCCCGCGTGACCGATCACACACCCTGCGCCCACAGCCTCCTGCAAGGCGACATTGGGCAGTGCGCCCCACAGTTTCAGACTGATGGCCTCGCCGGTCAGCATCAGCGCACCATCAGCCATCTGCCGCAGCGTGCCGGGAAAAGGCGCGTGCAGCGGCGTTTCAGCGGGAACGTGAAGCTCGACGTGCAAGGCGAAAGTTTCAGGCTCGCGAGCGCTGTCAGGCAAGGTGCGTGACAGGCGATATTCGCCGAAGCGGCTCGCAGCCAGTCCGCTCTCCCCGGCCGCTTCAGACAACAGGTATTCGTCGATGCCGCTCTGCTCCCAGTTGCCAGCCACGAAGTGTTCGCTGAGCACGCCCAGATCGACCAGCGCCGGTTTCACGCCGGTCAATGTGGGCAACAAGGGTACGTAGGCCGGTTGCTCGACGGGCTCAAGCGCCATCCCCACCGCCTGCAGAATCGCGGCTTCCATCAAGATCATGGGCACCGACGTGGCGACATCGAAGATGTTCCACTCACCCTCAAGGTTGGCCTGGATGTAGGTGTTGCCCGGCTCGACGCTGGCCTGCTGCTCGCTGCTGAGCACCAGCACCGCCGAGCGGGCGACGATCAGCGGCCATAGCGCCTGCACCTCTTCGCGCTTGAGCGGATTGATGGCGTGATAGGCCTTGATCGCCGCAAGAATGTACAGCGGATCGCCCTCGGCATGGTGCAGCAGCGCCGCGCAGGTGACGGAAAGGTCGGCGATGCGCCAGGTGGTCAGCAGGTCGCCGAAGTCGATCAGGCCTTGCAACTGCCATTGCCGCCGGGCGTCGCGCAGCCAGACCACGTTGTGTTCGGTGATGTCCAGATGCACCGCCTGAACCGGCAGTGCCGGGATTAGCGGCAGCAGGCGCCGATGGGCCTGCTCGCCCGCTTCGATCACACAGGCGCGCGCATCGGCGTCCTCGATCACCGGCAGCAGATGCTTGATGAGCGCATACGCGTGGCGCGGGTCCCATTGCAGAATGCGGTCCAGCCCCGGATGTTCGAAATCGGCCAGCGCCAGATCCACCTGCGCGCACAACTCGCCGAGCGCGACTACCACCTCACGCCCCAGATGCGCCACATGCCCCAGCGATTGCCCGTCGATGAATTCAAGCAGGCGCAGGTGCACCGGCTGACCCTCGATATCCAGAGATAACCGTTGCTCGGTGTCATTGGTGCGAATTACACCCGGCACGTTCAGGCCCGCGTGACCGGCCAGGTGCTGGAGCGCGCTGTGCTGGGCGTCCAGTTCGGTGGTCGAATAGGCACCGTGACAGATTTTCAGCACGTAGCGACGCTTCCCGGTGTCGAGCAGAAAGTTGCGGTCCTGCTGGCTGCCCAGTGTTTTCAGCGTGCCGCTCAGGCCGTAATGCTGTTCGAGCAACTGCAGCGCCTGTTCGGCACTCACCTCAGGGCACGGCAGGCTGGATCGGCGGATAAGCGTGGCGAGCGGCATGTAGACCTCTGTTTTCTTATTGGGCTGCAACGGCAACGGCCGTGCGGCAACTATAAAGTGATTGTCTCGCAGGCCCCAATCACCTTCAGGCATAAAAACGCGACGTCGGTTTACTGTCGCTTTGTGCGGCACGAATCAATTTATTTCATGCCCCGTGCACGATTTCTTGCCTGATCCTGTAACGCATTCAGACGCTATGCTCAACACTCGCCCACATTCATCAAGGTCAGCTCATGCGATTACTCGTCACCGGCGGCGCAGGCTTTATCGGCTCTGCATTGATTCGACACTTGATACGCGACACCGCGCACGAGGTGTTGAACCTCGACAAGTTGACCTACGCAGGCAATCTTGAATCCTTGCAGGCCATCGCAACCGACACCCGTTATGAGTTCGTGCAGGTCGATATCTGCGACCAGGCCGCTGTCAGCGCGGTGCTGGCTCGGTTCGAACCGCAAGCGATCATGCACCTGGCGGCCGAGTCCCATGTCGATCGCTCAATCGACGGGCCTGCCGAGTTCATCCAGACCAATATCGTCGGTACTTACAGCCTGCTGGAAGCCACGCGCGGCTACTGGCTGACACTGCCGGAGGCCGAGCGCCAGGCGTTTCGCTTTCATCACATCTCCACTGACGAGGTGTATGGCGACCTGCACAGCGTCGACGATCTGTTCACCGAGACCACGCCTTACGCGCCCAGCTCGCCATACTCGGCCAGCAAGGCGGCGTCCGATCACCTCGTTCGCGCCTGGCATCGCACGTACGGGCTGCCGGTGGTGCTCACCAACTGCTCGAACAATTACGGGCCGTTCCACTTCCCTGAAAAGCTGATCCCGCTGGTGATCCTCAATGCCCTCGCGGGCAAGCCGCTGCCGGTCTATGGCAATGGTCTTCAAGTGCGCGACTGGCTTTATGTGGAAGACCACGCCCGGGCACTGCTCAAGGTGGTGACCGAGGGGGTCATTGGCGAGACCTACAACATCGGCGGCCACAACGAGCAGAAGAATATCGACGTGGTGCGCGGTATTTGCGCGCTGCTCGATGAACTGGCGCCGCAACACCCCGCTGGCGTAAAGCAGTACAGCGAGTTGATCACCTACGTGGTCGATCGGCCGGGTCATGACATGCGGTACGCGATCGACGCCAGCAAGATCGAACGAGCGCTGGGCTGGACGCCCGAAGAAACTTTCGAGTCCGGGCTGCGCAAGACCGTGCAATGGTATCTCGATAACCTGGACTGGTGCCGCAGGGTTCAGGATGGCAGTTATCAAGGAGAGCGACTGGGCTTCACTGACCACAAGGCCCTGATTGCATGACCAAAGGCATCGTTCTGGCCGGGGGCCCCGGCACCCGCCTGCACCCCATCACGCTTGGCCTGTCCAAGCAGTTGCTGCCGATCTACGACAAACCCATGATCTACTACCCATTGTCGGTGCTGATGCTGGCCGGCATTCGGGAAATCCTGATCATCTCCACGCCGGAGGATTTGCCGCAGTATCGCAAGCTGTTGGGCGATGGCAGCCAGTTCGGTGTGCAATTTCAGTACGCAGAGCAACCCCGGCCGGACGGCCTGGCGCAGGCATTTCTGATCGGCGAAGCCTTCATCGGCGATGACCCGGTGTGCCTGATCCTGGGCGACAACATCTTTCATGGACAGCATTTCAGCGTGCAACTGCAGCAGGCGGCGGCGCAGGAAACCGGCGCAACGGTCTTCGGCTACTGGGTCAAGGATCCGCAGCGCTTCGGGGTGGTCGAGTTCGACGAGCGCGGCCGGGCGCTGTCCATCGAAGAAAAACCTGCGGCACCCAAGTCCAGTTACGCTGTGACCGGGCTGTACTTCTACGACAACGACGTGATCCGCATTGCCAGAGACGTCAGACCGTCAGCCCGTGGCGAGCTGGAAATCACCGACGTCAACAACGCTTACCTGCAACGTGGCGATCTGCGCGTCGAGCGCTTTGGCCGCGGCTTCGCGTGGCTCGACACAGGCACTCATGATAGTCTTCTCGATGCCTCGGCCTACGTACAGACCATCGAGCATCGACAGGGCCTGAAAGTCGCCTGCCTTGAGGAAATTGCCTACCAGAACGAATGGATCGACCGTAACCATCTGCTCAAGCGCGCCGACTATTTCGGCAAGACCGGTTATGGCCAGTATCTGTTCAAGATCGCAGGGGAAACCACGTGAATGTAATTGCAACACAGCTGCCCGACGTCCTGATCATGGAACCCAAAGTCTTCGGCGACGAGCGCGGCTTTTTCTACGAAAGCTTCAATGCGCGTGCCTTCAGCGAAGCCACTGGCCTGGAGCGGCAGTTCGTGCAGGACAACCACTCGCGCTCGCAAAAAGGCGTGCTGCGTGGTCTGCACTACCAGATCGACAATGCTCAAGGAAAACTGGTACGCGTCACTGTAGGCAAGGTGCTGGACGTCGCAGTGGACATCCGCCGCAGCTCGCCGACTTTTGGTCAGTGGGTGGCCGTGGAGCTGTCTGCCGAAAACGCCCGTCAGTTGTGGGTGCCGGAAGGCTTCGCGCACGGTTTCGTGGTGCTGAGTGACTACGCCGAATTCCTCTACAAGACCACCGACTACTACACCCCGTCTGCAGAGCGCTGCATTCGCTGGGACGATCCGGACCTGGCCATCGACTGGAAACTCGATGCCGCGCCGCAGTTGTCGGCGAAGGATCAGCAGGGCAAGAGCCTGAAAGAGGCCGAGCTGTTCGCTTGAGCCTTCTGGCAACGGACGGTTCGTCCGAGTGCCTGATGCGGTCGTGCCGGGCATACTATGCCCTTGATGCCCACGTCAGGATCGACCGGGTTTTCTGTTGCCGGTAACGATGTCATTGCAGCCTTGTGTCGCCACGGACCGATCAAGTTTCATCCGTGAGCGGCGCCAGCCTGCGACAGCCGCTACGGGCACCGCCAACCACTCGGCGCTTGCCAAACGATGACCATGACTTCTGCCCTGCCTCCCCGCCCCCGTTGGCGCAGCCTCGCCCTTCTGGCCATCTGTCTGGCCCCGTTGCTATGGCCGCTGGAGCATCTCGCCGAACGTTACTACCGCAATGAACTGGCCAATCAGAACCGCCAGACCCTCGACCTGTACGTTGCCAACCTGCTCGGCACCCTGCACCGCTATGAAACGCTGCCCCAGATCCTCGGCGACCTGCCCGCCTTGCGTGCAGTGCTGGAAACCCCTGGTGACGGTACGACACAGGTCAATGCCAATCGGCTGCTCAGGGATATCTCGCAGCAGACCGGCGCGGACGTGATGTACCTCATGGACGCGAAAGGTCTGACTCTGGCGGCGTCCAACTCGGATCAGCGTGACAGCTTCATTGGCCGCAATTTCTCGTTTCGCCCCTACTTCACCGATGCGCTGGCGGGCCGGACCGGCCGCTTCTTCGGCCTGGGCACAACCTCGGTCAAGCGCGGCTACTTCTTCGCAGGCCCGGTGCGCGATGGCGAGCGGGTCATCGGCGTGCTGGTGGTCAAAGTCGATCTGGACCACACCGAAACCCTTTGGGGCAAGACCCCCGAGCAACTGCTGCTGACCGATCAGAATGGCGTGGTGATCCTGACGTCCAACCCGGAATGGCGTTTCCGGGCAACGCGGGACCTGAGTGACGACGAGAAAAAAGCCATCGTTTCCATCCAGCCTTACCCGACCCGCGACCCACGCCCGCTCAAGATCGATGATCGCGCCTGGCTGACCCAGAGCCAGCTCATCGACGAAACCGGCTGGAACGTGAGTATTCTCGCGCCCCGAGCGCTGATCGACCGGCCGGTGCGCACCGTGGTGGCGATTGGTGGTGCGACGCTGCTGGTTCTGATGCTGTTGCTGGGGCTGATGATGCAGCGGCGTCGTCATTATCTGGACCGCATCGCGTTCGAGGCCAAGGCCCGGCGTGAACTGGAAATGCGCGTCATCGAACGCACCAGTGACCTTGAAGGCCTCAACAGTCGGCTTCGACAGGAAGTGCTGGAGCGCGAGCAGGCGCAGCAGGAACTGGTGCGTGCCCAGGACGAACTGGTGCAGACCGGCAAGCTGTCGGCGCTGGGCACTATGTCGGCCAGCATCAGCCACGAGCTCAATCAGCCGCTGGCGGCCATTCGCAGCTACGCGGAAAACGCTGAAGTGCTGCTCGATCACCAGCGTACCGAGGACGCACGCGGCAATCTGAAACTGATCAGCGAACTGACCGGACGTATGGCTTCGATCATCGCTCACCTGCGCGCCTTTGCACGCCGCGACCGGCATGCCCCGGAAAGCGTGGCCCTGCAGCCGGCGCTGGACGATGCGCTGGCATTGCTGGCCAAACGTCGGCGCGCCATGGAGGTGGAGTTGATCCGCGACCTGCCCGACGCGACACTGTGGGTACAGGCTGGCGAAACCCGTCTGCGCCAGGTGCTGGGCAATCTGCTGGCCAACGCGCTGGATGCCCTAACTGAAAAAGGCCCGCCCCGCAGGTTGTGGATAAGTGCCGAGCAGACCAGTGAAGGCGTCAATCTGTACATTCGCGACAACGGCCCCGGTTTTTCTCAGGAAGCGCTGGCCCGCGCCCGCGAACCGTTTTTCACCACCAAGACCCGCACGCAAGGCCTTGGGCTGGGCCTGGCAATCTGCGACACGCTGATGCGAGCGCTGGGCGGCGAGTTGCTGTTCGCCAATCACCCCAGCGGCGGCGCACTGCTGACCCTGCGTCTGCGCGCCGGTGCGTCGGGTGCTAACCTTCAACCGCCAGAGGACCTTTCGGCATGAGTTCGGAAACAGCCATCGACAGCCAGATTCAGGTGGTGCTGATCGACGACGACTCTCATCTGCGTCAGGCACTGCGCCAGACCCTGGATCTGGCGGGCCTGAACGTTTTGCCATTGGCCGAAGCCACCGGACTGGCCGAACGAATCGGTCGCGACTGGCCGGGCGTGGTGGTCAGCGATATCCGCATGCAGGGAATGGACGGCCTTGAGCTGCTCATTCAGTTGCACGAGCAGGACCCTGATCTGCCGGTGCTGTTGATCACCGGACACGGCGATGTACCGCTGGCCGTCAAGGCCATGCGCGCCGGGGCCTACGACTTCCTGGAAAAACCGTTCGCCAGCGATGCGATGCTCGACAGCGTGCGCCGCGCCCTGGCTTTGCGCCGTCTGGTGCTGGATAACCGCAGCCTGCGCCTGGCACTCAGCGACCGTCAGCAACTGAGCACGCGGCTGGTGGGTCAGTCGGCGCCCATGCTGCGGCTGCGCGAACAGATCGGCGCGCTGGCGGGCACTCGCGCCGACGTGCTGATTCTGGGCGAAACCGGCGCGGGCAAGGAAGTGGTGGCCCGCGCGCTGCATGATTTGTCCAATCGCCGAAACGGCCCGTTCGTGGCGATCAACGCCGGAGCGCTGGCCGAATCGGTGGTGGAAAGCGAGCTGTTCGGCCACGAACCGGGCGCCTTTACCGGCGCGCAGAAACGCCGCATCGGCAAGTTCGAATTCGCCAATGGCGGCACGTTGTTTCTCGATGAAATCGAAAGCATGAGCCTGGACGTTCAGGTCAAGCTGCTACGCCTGTTGCAGGAACGGGTGGTCGAGCGCATGGGCAGCAATCAGCAGATCCCGCTGGACATCCGCATCATCGCCGCGACCAAGGAAGACCTGCGTCAGGCAGCGGACCAGGGGCGTTTTCGTGCCGACCTGTATTACCGCCTGAACGTTGCCTCGTTGCGCATCCCGCCCTTGCGAGAACGGGGCGAGGATGCGCTGATGCTGTTCGAGCACTACGCCGATGCGGCGAGCATGCGTCACGGGATTCCCAAGCAGGAACTCAAGCCGGGCCAGCGCGCCCTGTTGCTGCGTCACACCTGGCCGGGCAATGTTCGGGAGCTGCAAAACGCCGCGGAACGCTTCGCGCTGGGGCTGGAACTTGAGCTGGAAGGCAGCGAGATGCCAGACGCGCCGCCGGTCGGTGGTGGATTGAGCGAGCAGGTAGAAAGCTTCGAGCGAGCGTTGATCGCCGCCGAACTTGCGCGTCCGCACAGCTCGGTGCGCAGCCTGGCCGAAGCGCTGGGTGTGCCGCGCAAAACCCTGCACGACAAACTGCGCAAACACGGCCTGAATTTTGGTGACAACAGCGGAGCCGCCGATGAAACCGACTGAGCCTCAGGTGCATGTGTCAGGCAACGCAGCGGCGGAGCTTGAGCACGTGCTGCACCACGACATTCCGCTGACTCGCGAAATGGGCATCCGTGTGCTCGACTGGCAGCACCAGCGGCTCCGTCTGCACCTGCCGTTGGCGCCCAACGTCAATCACAAGAGCACGCTGTTCGGCGGCAGCCTGTATTGCGGCGCAGTGCTGGCAGGTTGGGGCTGGCTGCACCTGCGCTTGCGCGAAGCGGGCATCAGCGACGGACACATTGTGATTCAGGACGGACAGATCAGCTATCCGCTGCCGGTACGCGACGATGCCGTCGCCGTGTGCGAAGCGCCAGACGTTGGCCGATGGGATAAATTCATCGCCACCTACCAACGCCGCGGCCGTGCGCGGCTGGAGTTGCACACCTGCCTCTATGCGCAGGGCAGCGACGAGCCCGCCGTGAACTTCACCGGGCAGTTTGTGCTGCATCGCTAGCTTTGCAGCAAACACTGTGGGGCGGACCTGTCCGCGAATCCCGGCGTTCAGCTGATTCAGCTCCAGCGAATGCATTGGCCTATTCGCGGACGAGTCCCACGATTCCGGTGTTTCCTCAGCAGGCCAAGCGTTGGTAGACGCTCTGGGGGAGCGGGCTTGTCCGCGAAAAAGTCTGCGCATCCAGATCGAGAAGTAGTGCCTGAAGAAACCGCTTCGTGGACAAGTCCACTCCCACGACGCGATCCATGCTCCCCACGACGCGATCCAGCCTTCCGTGGGAGCGGACTCGTCCGCGAAGAGCGATGCTACTGACTGAACTGAGACGCCAGTTCGCGCAACAGCACTTCGGCTTCCAGCACCTTCTTCACCGACTCGTTGGCCTTTTCGCGGCTCAGGCCGAGGCGTTCGAACAGTTCGTCAGGAATCTCCTGCTGTGGGCCTGCACCGATGCCATTGGCACGCAGCAGGCGGACCGCCAGGAACACCAGGTTGGCATATGCATGATGCTCGCCTGCGTAATGCGGGTCGTGCTGGAAACGCAGCGCGGTGGCGAGTTCGTCCGGCATGTCCCAGTAGCGCATCAACCAGGCACCGATCTGCTCACGGCTGATGCCGAGCAGATGATGCTCGATGAAGCTGTGGTGCAAATGCGGGTTCACTTCCAGCTGACGGCAGATCAACGTGAAATGCGGCGGGAACACGTGAGCCAGCAGCAGGTAACCGAAGTTGTGCAGCAGGCCCGCCAGGTAAGTCAGCCCGCCTTCAGGTCGTTTGGCACGTGGGATGGCGCGTGTGAGGCCTTCGATGACCGCGGCGGTATAGATCGACTGTTGCCAGTAAGGCGTGGTCTGTTGCGGTTGATCCTTTGGCAGGCTCAGGGTTTTGCCCAATGCCAGACCCAGCGCCAGGTTGATGACCAGGTCGAAGCCCAGTACACGCACGATGGCGTCTTCGACTGAACGGATCTTGCCGGTCGAAGCATAGTAAGGCGACGCCGCCCAACTGACGACCTGAGCAGCCAGCGCGGGGTCGGTTTCGACCACGCCGGTGATGTCATCGATGGTCGCATCGGGATCGACCCGCAGCTTGATGATTTTCTGAGCAGTGCCGGCCAGCGGCGGGATTTCAAGGGTCGCTTCCAGGCGCTGCTGGATACGGCGCGCAGTAAACGCGTGCATCGCCTTTGTGATCTCGGCCGGGTCGTCATGAGGGCGGTCGATGTTGGGATGGATCTTGTCCACCAGCGCGCCGAAATGAGCGGCACTGGCTTTGCTCAGCATGCTTTTGAAGTCGTCACTGCTGATTTCCAGAAGAACACCGGGCTCCCCGGAACCTACCAGCAGCGTCGGCTCTTGCAGCAGACGTTCGTCATAGAGACATGGTGAGCTGGTCAGCGCAGGCAGGCCAGGCAGAACGTGCAGGTTGTGTTTGGCCAGCATCCGCAGCAGTCGATCGTGCGGGACGGCGGCCAGCTGGCGACCGGTCAGCTCAGTGATGCGGCTCAGATCGAGCAGCTGGTTTTGCGGGAACAGGATCAGCAGTGCACCGACTGCATCTTCGACCAGGACGGCCTGAACCTTTCGTGCCGGTTGCAGGTTTTTGTCATCGACGACTTCGTTGTAACTGATCGCCAATTTTTCAAGCAACTGCCGGATTACCGACGGGGCGTGATGCGAATCATCGACGTGAGCAACTTCTGTCATGGTCTTTGTCCAAATTCCTACAATGACCGAAGTATAACCACCTTATTTGATTTGGGTCGCGTGCGGTTGCCAAAGCGTTGCCTGCATCACACCTGGCCATACTGCTGGCCATGACGCAGCCAGCGCTCCAGCAATGGACTGACATGTTGCGGCCAACGCTCAAGCAGGGCTTGGGCTGCGTCGCGAACGGCGGGGAGCAGATCGGCGTCGCGCATCAGGTCAGCGACCTTGAATTGCAGCAGGCCCGTTTGTCGGGTTCCGAGCATTTCGCCAGGGCCGCGCAGCTCCAGATCCTTCTCGGCAATGACAAACCCGTCGTTGGTTTCACGCATGATCCCCAAGCGCTGACGGCCGATCTGTGACAATGGCGGATGGTAGAGCAGCACGCAATGACTGACCGCGCTGCCGCGTCCGACACGCCCGCGCAATTGGTGAAGTTGGGCCAGACCGAGGCGTTCCGGGTTTTCAATGATCATCAGGCTTGAGTTGGGCACGTCGACACCCACTTCGATCACCGTGGTCGCTACCAGCAGTTGCAACGCACCCTGTTTGAACTCGGCCATGATCGCGGCCTTCTCGGCGGGCTTCATGCGTCCGTGAATCAGGCCGACACGCAACTCACCCAACGCGCTGCTCAATTCCTCGAACGAGGTCTCGGCGGCCTTGCAAGTCAGTTCTTCCGACTCTTCAATCAGGGTGCACACCCAGTACGCCTGACGGCCCTCGGCGCAGGCCGCCCGCACGCGTTCGATCACTTCCATACGGCGGCTGTCGGCGACCAGCACGGTATTGACCGGCGTGCGGCCTGGCGGCAATTCGTCAAGAATGGAGGTGTCCAGATCGGCGTAGGCACTCATGGCCAGGGTTCGGGGGATCGGCGTAGCGGTCATGATCAACTGATGCGGGCACATCAGACCGCCCACGCCTTTTTTGCGCAATGCCAGACGCTGCTGGACGCCGAACCGGTGTTGTTCGTCGATGATCACCAGCGCCAGGTTCTTGAACTGCACTTCGTCCTGAAACAACGCGTGGGTGCCGACAACCATCGGGGTGCCGCTGGCAATCTGCTCCAGCGAAGTGACGCGCGCCTTGCCCTTGAGTTTGCCCGCCAGCCAGGCCACACCGACGCCCAGCGGCTCGAGCCAGCGCTGAAAGTTGATGTAGTGCTGCTCGGCGAGAATTTCAGTAGGGGCCATCAGCGCCACCTGATAACCGGCTTCCAGCGCTTGCAATGCCGCCAGCGCCGCAACGACGGTCTTGCCCGAGCCGACGTCGCCCTGAATCAGACGCAGCATCGGCTCGGGCTGACTCAGGTCGTAGGCCACTTCCTTGCCCACCCGCTGCTGTGCACCGGTGGGCGGAAAGCCGAGATTGGCAAGGAATTGCTTCGGCAGTTTCCTGGCCAGCGGCAACGCCGGTGCACGTTGCGAACGCAGGCTTTCACGCAACCGTTGCTGGGAAAGCTGATGGGTCAGGAGTTCTTCGAAGGCCAGACGATGCTGCGCCCAGTGATGCCCCAACGCCAGCTCTTCCACGTCAGCGTCGGCAGGCGGGTGATGCAGATAACGAATCGCGTCGTCCAGCGGGGCAAGTTGATAATCGCGTGCCAGTTCATCCGGCAGCCAGTCAGGCAGGCTCTTGGGGCCGAGCATCGCCAGGCTTTGCTGACACAGCTGGCGCAGACGCTGTTGGGTCAGGCCTTCCGTGGTCGGGTAAATCGGCGTGAGCGTCTGCTCGACGGGTGCAGGCTCATCGCCCGTGATCGCACGGTATTCCGGGTGATAGATTTCCAGGCCGGAAGCACCGGGTCGCGCTTCGCCAAAACAGCGCAGGTGAGTGCCGCGCTTCATGCTTTCTTTCTGAGCGTTGCTGAAGTGGTAGAAGCGCAGACTGACCACGCCGGTGCCGTCGCCCAATCGCACCAGCAGGCTACGACGTTTGCCCATCACCACATCGGCGCCACTGACGACGCCTTCGATCACCGCGTCCTGGCCTGGCCGCAACGCGCCGATGGGCACGATGCGGGTCCGATCCTGATAACGCAACGGCAGATGAAACAGCACATCCTGCAGATTTTCCAGACCGACCCTGGCCAGCTTTTCAGCCATGGCCTCGCCGACGCCTTTGAGCGCCGTGACCGAGACGTTGGAAAGCTCGCTCATTTTTCTACCGCCTAGCTCGCTTCTGTTTTCGGACGAGCCACTGAACACAGGCGCACGGAGTCAGCGAGAATCTCGATTGCCTTGGGCCTTGGGAAGCTCGCACGCCACGCGATGGCGACCGTGCGGAACGGCACCGGCGGCGTCAGCGGACGCACTTCGATCACACCAGGCGCGTAGTGATGACTGTCGACTGCCGACAACGGCAGAATCGAAATGCCCAGCCCCGACGCGACCATGTGGCGAATGGTTTCCAGCGAGCTGGACTCCACGGTGGTGTGCTTGGCACCCTCGCTGCCTTTGGTCAGTGTAGGGCAGGCTTCCAGAACCTGATCACGGAAACAGTGACCTTCACCCAGCAACAGCAGGCTCTTGTCGTTGAGCGCCGACGCGTCGATGGTCTCTTTCTGGGTCCATGGGTGGTCCGCAGGCATCAGCACCGAGAAGGGTTCGTCATACAGCGGCAGTGTCAATACATCGGCTTCGTTGAATGGCAGCGCGATGATGACGGCATCCAGTTCACCGTTGCGCAGCTTGTCGCGCAGCACATGGGTGAAATTTTCCTCGATGTACAACGGCATCTGCGGGGCTACCCGATGCAGTTGCGGGATCAGGTGAGGAAACAGGTAAGGGCCGACGGTGTAGATCGCGCCGACTTTAAGCGGTGCGGTCAGCTGATTCTTGCCGGCCTGAGCCAGCTCGCGAATGCCCTGGGCCTGTTCCAGTACCTTCTGAGCCTGGGCAACGATGCCTTCGCCGACCGGAGTCAGGCGCACAGCGCTCTTGCTGCGCTCGAAAATCAGCACACCCAGTTCGTCTTCGAGTTTTTTGACACCCACCGACAGCGTAGGCTGGCTGACATGGCAGCGTTCAGCGGCGTGGCCGAAATGCTGCTCTTGGGCGAGCGTAACGATGTAGCGCAATTCTGTAAGGGTCATAACGTGCGTCCATGAAGTTGCGGCCCCAGCATAGCGGGTGCAATCGATAGACGCACGTTATCAGAAGCACTCTTGAGTAACAAAAGTGTGATTTAGCGTTTATCCAGCGAATATACGAACGGTGCGAGGATTTCGATGGTGCCGTTGTTCAGGATTTCCCCCGGTGGCTTGGGCAACGGCTGCGCACGACGGATCATCTCCATGGTGGCGCGGTCCAGAGCCGGGCTGCCGGAACTGCTGGCAATCGAGTACGACGAAACATTGCCCTGAGCATCTACCACGAAACGCAGTCGAGCCACCCCTTGCATGCCACGGCGGCGTGCGTCTTCCGGGTACTTCTTGTACTTGCTCAAATGGCGCAGCAGATCGCCCTGCCAGCTTGGCAATGCGTTGCTGGGCGGCGAAGCCGGTGCAGGCGGCGTCGGAGCAGCCGATTTCTCGGGTTTGGCCGTGGTCGGAGGGGTATCCACCGGTTTGTCTTCGGCGGGCTTTTCCTCGGGTTTTGGCGGCTCAGGCTTCTTCTGCGGCTTGGGCGGCTGCGGTTTGGGCTTGGGCTTCTCTACCTTCTTGGGCACGACGATTTCCGGCTTCGGCGCTTCGGCGATCTCCGGCACCGGCACCTGTTCTTCCGGTGCAGGTGGCTGAGGCGGCTGAACGACCTGCGGCGGTGGCGGCGGTGCGGGCTCTGGCAAAGGCGCGAGTTCGACCATCATGGCGGCTGGTGGCAGTTCGATAGCCTGAGAGGCCGGCCAGCGTAGCGCGACGATGATCGCGATAGCGTGCACGGCCAGCACCAACAACAGACTACCGCTATAGCGCGTCAGTTTTTGGCGCGTAGTGATCATTTCTTACCAACCGTCTCAAGGCCTACCAGACCGATTTTCAGGTAACCCGCGCCCCGAAGCGTGTTCATGACTTCCATCAGGTCGCCATAGTCCACACCCTTGTCAGCCTGGAAGAAGATCGTGGTGTCTTTCTTGCCCTTGGTGCGGGCGTCGAGCACCTGACCGATCTGCTCGCGTGCGACCTTCTCTTCACCCAGATACAGGCTCTTGTCGGTCTTCACGCTGAGGAAGATCGGCTTTTCAGGCCGGGGTTGCGGCGTCGCGGTGGACGCAGGCAGGTCAACCTTGATGTCCACCGTGGCCAGCGGAGCCGCGACCATGAAGATGATCAGCAGCACCAGCATGACGTCGATGAACGGCGTGACGTTGATTTCGTGGTTTTCGGCGAGATCGTCGTCGCCTTCCTTCAGATGCATGCCCAAGGTTCAGCCCACCTTGACCATGTGCGGCGACTGGCTGCGGTCGGCCGCCGGCTGGTGGTCCAGATCGCGGCTGACCAGCAGCAACACCTGGGCCGAGGCGTCGGCGACCTGAGCTTTGTAACCGGCAATGGATCGGGCGAAGACGTTGTAGATGACCACGGCGGGAATCGCAGCGACCAGACCCAGCGCAGTGGCCAGCAGCGCTTCGGCGATGCCCGGTGCCACGACGGCGAGGTTGGTGGTCTGGGTCTTGGCGATGCCGATGAAGCTGTTCATGATGCCCCATACGGTACCGAACAGACCCACGAATGGCGCGGTGGAACCGATGGTGGCCAGCACGCCGGTGCCAGTGCTCATGTTACGGCCACAGGCGGCGACCAGACGCTCGAGGCGGAAGCTGACGCGCTCCTTGATGCCTTCTCGTTCGCGGCTGTTGGTCGACAGCCGCATTTCTTCCATGGCGTCGTGGACCAGCAGGTTTGCCAGCGTGCCTTGCTTCGCGGCGGTCTCGCCAGCTTCGGAAAGGGTGCGGGCCTTTTTCAGGTTGGCGATTTCGGTACGCAGGCGGCGCTTGGCACCCAGCAGCTCGAAACCCTTGGCAATCCAGATGGTCCACGTGATGATCGAGGCAATCGCCAGACCGATCATGACGGCCTTAACCACGACGTCGGCGTTCTGGTACATGCCCCATGGCGACAGGTCGTGAGACATGCCCAGGCTGTTGTCTTCGACCGCAGGCTCCAGCGCTGGCGCAGGTGCGGCGACATCGGCCTGAGCGGGCGCGGAAGTTGCACCGTTCGTGGCAGGTGCCGTGGCTGCAGGCGGTGTCGCAGGCGCTGACTGGTCCGCAAGCGCAACGGGTGCGAGCATCAGGCTCAATACGAGAGCCGCAATACCACGCCATGCGCGAGGCAGGCTGAGTAGCTTGGTTGGCGAAGCGATTGATTGAATACGTGTCATGCTGGCCTGACCTGGGAGAAGAAAAGAGTGAGTCGTTCCAGTCGCCGTGCGTTGCGTTCGACGTTCTTTGGGGAACAAATGGGTCGCCATTATTGCAAATCGTTCTTGTTAACAAAAGTAATACAGTAACTTTTTTACATATTGGTTTGAATGCCCGATGTTTTCTGATGACTTACACGGTGTCTGATCACCGTCATGTGGAGATATGAAATGCCTGCCCCCACCGTTTTGATCGCTGGTTGTGGCGATATCGGCTCTCGACTGGCCACTCGCCTGCTCGCTCACGAATGGTCCGTCTATGGGCTGCGGCGTACGATTTCCGGGCTCTCGCAGGGCATAGTGGCTGTGGAAGGCGATCTGTTCCAGGCTGAAAAACCGGCTGGCTGGCCGACGGGTCCGATTGATTACCTGGTGTATTGCGCGACTCCCTCGCAGCGCGATGAAATCGGTTACCGAAAGGCCTACGTTGACGGGCTTCGCCATGTGCTGGGCTGGCTCAACGAGCAAGGACAGCGACCCAGACGCGTGTTTTTTGTCTCCAGCAGCGGCGTTTACGGTCAACAGAATGGTGAATGGGTCGATGAAACGTCGGTCACTGAGCCCGTCGGTTTTTCCGGCACGATCATGCTCGAGGCCGAGCACCTCGCTCGCGACAGTGGATTCCCCGCCACGGCGGTCAGGCTGACCGGTATCTACGGACCTGGGCGTGCAGACTTGTCCAATCGGGTTCGTCAGGGGCACAGCGTCAGGGTCGATCCACCGGTCTATGCCAATCGCATTCATGCCGACGATGCCGCGGGCCTGCTGGCGCATCTGCTTGAAGCCGATGAGCGCGGTGTTGCGCTGGACGACTGTTATCTGGGTGTGGATGACGATCCGGCCGCGCTGGCCGACGTGGTGTCATGGATACGCGAGTATCTGGGCGTCACCGAATGGTCCGAGGACGTCAGCGTGCAGCGCGTGGGCAGCAAGCGTTGCAGCAATGCGCGAGCGAAAGCCTTGGGCTGGACGCCTGTGTATCCGGACTATCGGGCGGGGTATGCGGCGCTGCTGGGGTAAGGCGGGACCGATGATTCAGCCATGAAAAAGCGCCCATGACGGGCGCTTTTTCGAGGGCGTGCGGGTTACTGCTGTTCGAGCAACCAGCGACGTGTGCCTGGGCGCAACTCTGGCATCTGGTCGGCTCCGGCGTTGTTCACTGCCTGGAAAATTTCCAGTTGCTTGCCTTTGCGAGCAAAGATCCATGGGTTGCCTTGTTCGGCTTTTTCCAGCCACATGCTGTCGTATTCGCCGCTCATCGCCGCACAATCGCCGGCAAGGCAGAGCGCGAAGCGATCATTTTCGGGAAGGCCCTGCACGCTGCCGTCAGGCATGAACTGCACGGTGCTGCCCTGGCCGTCGCCTTCGACGATGGTCCACTTACCGCCCATGTACGCACCATACAACGCTTTTTCGAAGCTGCTGCCAGGTTGCGCACCTTCAGGTACGGAGTTCTTCGGTTTCTCGAAGTGTTGCTCCGGGCCGGATTCGCTGGCCGCTTGAACCAGCTGGTCGCCCTTGACGCTCAGGTCTTCGAAGAAATTGCCGTAGAAGTCGATGTGCAGCTTGCCCTCGGCAGCGCTGACGATCTTGCCTTCGCCTAGCTCAAAACCGTTGGAATATACGGCCTGATTGGTTTTGGAGTTGATCTGCCATTCGAGGTTAGGACCATTGGCGAGTAGCGCCTGGCGCAGGTTGCCTTGTTTGACCGCCGCATCGATGGCGGTCTGGTTGATCCAGGTGCCGTCCGGGTTGCGGTCAGCAATGCTGGAACAGCCGCCGAGTACAACGGCCAGCAGCGAAATGGCGAGCGCGGAACGCATAACAGATTCCTTCCTTCAGGGAGAACGGGGCGCAGGGCACGCTCCGCCGGGGGATTTATTCGATGACGAGAATCGCGTCCATCTCGACCTGCGCGCCACGCGGCAGTGCGGCCACACCGATGGCGGCGCGTGCCGGATAAGGCTGCGCGAAGTAGGTGCCCATGATCTCGTTAACCTTGGCGAAGTGGCCGAGGTCGGTCAGGAAGATGTTCAGCTTGACGATGTCCTTGAAGGATCCGCCAGCCGCTTCGGCAACCGATTTCAGGTTTTCGAAGACCTGAGTGATCTGGGCTTCGATGCCGTCGACCAGTTCCATGGTTTTCGGGTCCAGAGGGATCTGTCCGGACATGTAGACGGTATTGCCAGCTTTGATCGCCTGGGAGTAAGGGCCGATGGCCGCGGGGGCCTGGTCGCTGGTGATGACGGTCTTGGTCATGAAGAACTCCTGAGAATGGATTGGCTTACGAGCGCATGCGAGTGATGCGTGTGACCCCGGTCAGTGCGCGTAGTTTCTTGATCACCCGGGCCAGGTGTACACGGTCGTGCACGCTGACCACGAGCTGGACCACGCTGATGCGGCCATCGCGCTCATCCATGCTGATTTTTTCGATGTTGCCGTCGGCGGCGTTGACGCTGCTGGCCAGCAGGGCGATCAGGCCGCGCTGG
>NZ_MUIO01000074.1 GCF_002087235.1 Pseudomonas floridensis
CTCCCAGACAGCGCCGTCCCCAGTGACATAAACGGTCGATCCGTCAACGGGCTGGACATTGAATCCGCCTGTGAACTCACCGAAAGCCGGTAGCAGACTGACCCGCCTGCCCAGGTAGAAGCACGCCAGTCGCAGGCTCTGGCGACCACGACCGTGAAGCCGATAGACCGGATGTACATGGCCTGCCAGCACGTGGCGTGTGGGATGTGGATCAGGTTCATGCTGCAGCGCGAACGGGCCCATCAGCAAGGGTTCAGTCACCACCTCGATGCCGAGACTGGGCGGCGGATCTCCTGCGCGTTTGTCGTGGTTGCCGCGTATCAGCGTAATGCGCAGCGTTGGGCGGCCTGCCCTCCAGTCGTGCAATGATGTCAGCGTTCCAGGTGCGTGTGATTCCGGGGCATGGAGAAAGTCGCCCAGGAAAACCAGGTGTTCGCAAGGAAAGTCGTCCAGCAGTTGATCCAGACGCCGAAGATTGGCCTGCGTCGTACCATGCGGCACGGGCTGCCCCAGTTTGCGATAGGCGGCAGCTTTGCCGAAATGCGCGTCGGCGATCAGCAGCGCGCGCTCGGCAGGGTAGTAAATGGCCTTGTCGGCCAGTAGCCAAAGTTCCTCGTTCGCCAGCGTAATGGCCAGCCAGGGATTCATCGTTCAGCCTCCGGGCCTGCGGCTTTCTCCAGATCGCGCACCATGCGTGCGATGCGATCCGCCAGTTTTTCCGAGCTGAGGCTTTCACGAAGACGCTCGACCAGCAGCGGAAACGCCAGCGGTGTGGCGCGTTTTATTGCGTGCAGATCCAGCGTCCGGCTGTTGATCTGGCGCAGCGTTGCTTCAAGACGTTGCAGATCCAGCTCTTGGCGAAGCACTTCCTGCTCGGCTTGAGTCAGCAGCATATTGCCTGCATCGTATTGTTTGAACACTTCGAAAAACAGTCCGCTGGAGGCCTGCAACTGACGGTTGCTCTTGGCTGCACCCGGATAGCCAGAAAATACCAGCCCTGAAATCCGGGCGATTTCGCGAAAGCGGCGCAGCGCCAGCTCGCCTGCATTGAGGCTGGCGATGATATCGGCCAGCAAATCGGTCTCGGAAAACAGCTCGCTCTGTACGGCCTCACCCCAGTCGATTTCGCTGGCACTGAGCAGTTCGAAGCCGTAATCGTTGACGGCGATAGAAAATGTCAGCGGCCGGTGTCGGCTCAAGCGCCAGGCCAGAAGGCTGGCCAGCCCCAAGTGGACATGGCGGCCTGCGAACGGATAGAGAAACAGGTGCCATCCCTCTCGAGATTTGAGCGTCTCGGCCAGCAACGTGTCACGTGTCGGCAACCCGGACCACTGTCTCTGCACCTCCAGCAGAGGCTTGACGGCTTGCATTTCCGGGCTGTCGAAATGGCCATGCGCCGCAGCGTCGAATTTCTCGACCACCGCGTCCGCCAGTTCGCTGGATAAAGGCATGCGCCCGCCGTTCCAGCGTGGCACTGCGGCTTTCTTGCCGGTGGCGCGCTTGACGTAGGCGGTCATGTTTTCGACTCGAACCAGTTCCAGCAGGCGGCCCGCGAACAGAAAACCGTCGCCAGGCTTGAGGCGGGCGATGAAACCTTCTTCGACACTGCCCAGATTGCCGCCGCCACCGCCTTTCTTCCAGTATTTGAGGTTGATGCTGGCGTCGCTGACGATAGTGCCGACGCTCATTCGGTGTCGGCGCGCCAGCCGCGCATCAGGCACGCGCCAGATCCCGTCTTCATCCGGTTCGGCACGCCGATAATCGGGATAGGCCGTCAGCGAATGGCCGCCGTTGCGCACGAACGCCAGCGCCCACTGCCACTGTTCGTCGCTCAGGTCACGGTAGGCCCAGGCCGTGCGCACTTCAGCCAGTAATTGGTCAGGCAGAAAGCCGCCACCCAGGGCGACGCTGACCAGATGCTGCACCAGCACATCGAGCGGCTGGTACGGCGACTCTCGCGGCTCGATCATGCGGGCCGCGACAGCATCGTGCGCAGCGGCGGCTTCGACCAGCTCCAGGCTGTGGGTGGGCACCAGCGTGACCCGGGATGGACGGCCGGGTGCGTGTCCCGATCGCCCGGCGCGTTGCATCAGGCGGGCGACGCCCTTCGGCGAGCCGATCTGCAGCACGCGCTCCACCGGGAGAAAATCTACGCCCAGGTCCAGGCTGGAAGTGCAGACCACTGCCTTCAGTGAGCCTTCCTTCAGCGCACGCTCGACCCAGTCCCGCACCTCGCGAGCGAGTGAGCCGTGATGCAGAGCGATCAGACCGGCCCAGTCAGGTCTGGCTTCCAGCAGGGCCTGATACCAGATCTCGGATTGCGCACGGGTATTGGTGAACACCAGGCAACTGGCGCTGTTTTCAACCTCCGCCACTACTTGCGGCAGCATGCGCAGGCCCATGTGTCCGGCCCACGGAAAGCGCTCGATGGAAGGGGGCAGCAGCGTGTCAACCTGCAGTTGTTTGACGATTTTGCCCTGAACGGTGACGCCGCCTTCGCCCATCAGGACCTGTTGCGCGTGCTGCTGATTACCCAGCGTTGCTGAAATACCCCATACGATCAATTGCGGATTCCACTGGCGCAAACGGGCCAGCGCCAGTTGCAGCTGCACCCCGCGTTTGTTGCCAATGAGTTCGTGCCACTCGTCCACCACGACCATCCGCAGCGTCGACAGCGTGGCCTGTGCATCGGCGCGAGTCAGCAGCAGGGTCAGGCTTTCCGGAGTGGTGATCAAGGCCGACGGCAGGCGCCGTCCCTGCCGGGCGCGTTCGCTGCTGCTGGTATCGCCAGTGCGCAGGCCGACGGACCAATTGATGTCGAGTTCGTCCAGCGGGGCTTCGAGGGCGCGCGCGGTGTCGGCTGCCAGCGCACGCATCGGCGTGATCCACATGACACTCAGCGGTGCCGCGGGTGGCTTTCGTTTGCGGGGTTTTTCCGGCTCGGGTGCGTTGGTACTGGCAAAGCGGTTGAGCGCGGCGAACCAGACGGCGTAGGTTTTGCCCGAGCCGGTGCTGGCGTGCAACAGGCCGGATTCGCCCTGTTTCACCGCCGCCCACACTTCCTTTTGAAACGCGAACGCCTTCCAGCCTCTGGCCCGGAACCATCGCTGAGCGAAATCGTTGGGTCTGCTCATGCGGTCGACAATGCTCTGAAGGGCGATAATTCAGAGACAGCGGCAAAAGGGTAATAGTTTTAAAAGGTTACGCGCCCGATGCCTTGGCAGCCCTGGCGCGTTGCTTGTTACTTTAGATTGCCGCTCAAAAATTGCTGCAACCGCTCGCTCTTGGGATTGTTCAGCACTTCATCCGGGTGACCGGATTCTTCGATCTGGCCTTGATGCAGGAACACCACCTGGCTGGCCACCTTGCGGGCGAAACCCATTTCGTGGGTCACCAGAATCATCGTCCGGCCTTCGTCGGCCAGGCCCTGGATGACCTTCAGCACTTCGCCGACCAGCTCCGGGTCCAGTGCCGAGGTCGGCTCGTCGAACAGCATGATTTCCGGCTCCATCGCCAGCGCGCGCGCAATCGCCACACGCTGCTGCTGGCCACCTGACAGGAATGCCGGGTACTGATCGGCGACTCGCTCGGGCAGGCCGACCTTTTCCAGGTATTTGCGTGCACGGGCTTCGGCTTCGGCCTTGGGCACGCCGAGCACGCGGCGCGGCGCCATGGTGATGTTTTCCAAGACCGTCATATGCGCCCAGAGATTGAAATGCTGGAACACCATCGCCAGTCGGGTGCGGATGCGCTGCAGCTCGTCGGGGTCGGCAACGCGCATGCCGTCTTTGTCGCTGACCATGCGCACTTGCTGGCCATCCAGGCTCATGGCCCCGTCGTTGGGTTGTTCCAGAAAGTTGATGCAGCGCAGGAACGTGCTCTTGCCCGAGCCGCTGGCGCCAATCAGGCAGATCACATCACCGCTGCTGGCCTTGAGCGATACGCCTTTGAGCACTTCGTTGTCGCCATAGCGCTTGTGCAGGCCATCGATGGTCAGTTTGTACATGAAAGGTCCTCAAGGAGAAAGAAGGTAGCCGCTGCGGTAGGCCTGCGTACCGGCAATATGCGCGATGACCATGCCTGCGGTGGCCATGCGGCGCAGCGAGCGGGCATAGAGCAGGCCGGCATTGTGGGCGTGCACGCTGGTGACGGCGTCGCTGATCGGGTCGATGATTTCGGCGATCAGTTGCCCGGCTTCGACCTGTTCGCCAGGCATCGCGCAGAACACCAGCAGGCCGCCAATCGGTGTCGCGACGGGCTCGACTGCAGCCAGCGGCGTAGCGGGATAAAGCAGTTCAGGAGGTTGTTGCCGTTCCCCGTCGATAATGCCGAAGTCGATCAGGTAATGAATGATCGCCTGGCAGTCGCGGCTGGCCAGCGCGTGATTGACGTCGCCTTGTCCGCGCAGTTCGAGAGTGACCGAGAAGCTGCCCATCGGCATCGGAAAACGTTTGCCGAAGCGCTGCTGCAATTGCCACCAGACCAGCGTGAAGCATTCATCGAACGACTGACCGCCCGAATCGGTGGCCAGCAGGCTGGCTTGCGCGCCCAGATAACGGGAAAGCGATTCGACGTCGGGCCAGGCTTCGGGCGTGGTGTAGAGATGTTCGACCGACTCGAAGTCGCAATGCAGATCCAGCACCATGTCGGCATCGCAGGCCAGCGTTTGCAGGGTCAGGCGTAACGATTGCAGTTGCGTGGTCGCAGGCACAGCTTTGAGGGCGGCCAGCAGGCTCTCGCGCACCAGTGCACGATTTTGCGCGGCGTCCTGGGTCAGGCGTGTCTGGATGGCATCGCCCACCTGTTCGGCGAGGTCGACGAACCCGCGGTTGAAGTTCTGCCCGCTCTCAAGCTCATAGCGTCCAAGCGGCGTGTCCATCAGCACCTGTTCCAGCCCGATGGGATTGGCCACCGGCACCACGACGACCTCGCCGCGCAGGCGGCCGGCATGCTCAAGCTCGGCCAGACGCTGTTTCAAGTACCAGGCGACCAGCATGCCGGGCAGTTCGTCGGCATGCAGCGAGGCCTGGATGTAGACCTTGCCTGCGCCATCCTGCGGTCCGTAGTGAAAACTGTGAACGCAACGCGCCGTGCCCGGCATCGGCGACAGCAAATCATGGGTGTGATGCTGCATGGGGTCTGTCCTGATTAATGAGCGGGGCCGAGGAAGGCCAGCCAGCGACGTTCGGCAAGACGGAACAACCCGACCAGAATGAAGGTGACGGTCAGGTACATGACGGCAGCGATTCCGAATGACTGAAAGGTCATGAAGGTCGCCGAGTTGGCGTCCCGGGCGACTTTCAGAATGTCCGGCACAGTGGCGGTAAACGCCACGGTGGTGGAGTGCAGCATCAGAATCACTTCGTTGCTGTAATAAGGCAGCGAGCGGCGCAGCACCGACGGCATGATCACGTAGGCGTACAGCTTCCAGCCGCTCAGCCCATAAGCTTTGGCTGCTTCGACCTCGCCGTGAGCCATGCTGCGGATCGCACCGGCGAAGATTTCGGTGGTGTAGGCGCAGGTGTTCAGGGTGAAGGCCAGGATCGTGCAGTTCATCGCATCGCGAAAGAACGCGTCGAGCAGCGGCTGTTCGCGGACCGCCGCAATGCTGTAGATGCCGGTGTAACAGATCAGCAGCTGGATATAGAGCGGAGTGCCGCGAAACAGATAGGTGTAGAACTGCACTGGCCAGCGGACCCATCTGTTTTTCGAGACACGGGCAATGGACAGTGGAATGGACAGGCAGAAGCCGATGGCGATGGACGCGCTGAGCAGCCACATCGTCATGGCCAGACCGGTCACGTTCACGCCGTCCGTATAAAGGAAGGGTTTCCAGTATTCCTGAAGCAGCTCGATCATCGCTGCGCCTCCCGGCTGCCGGCGGCGTAATGCCGTTCAGCCCAACGCAAGGCGAAGTTCGACGCGCTGGTGATCGCCAGATAGATCAGCGCCGCCAGAACCAGAAAATAGAACAGTTGATAGGTGCTCTTGCCGGCGTCCTGCGAAGCCTTGACCAGATCCGCCAGGCCGATGATCGAGACCAGCGCAGTCGCTTTGAGCAGCACTTGCCAGTTGTTGCCGATGCCCGGCAACGCGTAGCGCATCATTTGCGGAAATACCACATAACGAAAGCGCTGGCCGCGTTTGAGGCCATACGCGGTGGCGGCTTCCACCTGACCGCGTGGCACGGACAGAATCGCGCCGCGAAACGTCTCGGTGAAGTACGCCCCGTAAATGAAGCCCAGCGTGATGACGCCAGCCGCGAACGGATCGATTTCGATGTATTCCCACTCCATGGCGTCGGTCAGCACCGTGAGCCAGGTTTGCAGGCTGTAGAAAATCAGCAGCATCAGCACCAGATCCGGTACGCCGCGGATCAACGTGGTGTAGACCTGCGCCGGCACGCGCAACAGCGCGGAACCCGACAGTTTGGCGCTGGCCCCGATCAGGCCGAGCACGATGCTCAGCAGCAGGGACAGTACCGAAAGTTTGACGGTCATCCAGGTGCCTTGCAGCAGCAGCGGGCCGAAGCCCTTCAGGCTGAAGGCCGAAAGTCCGAGGGTGTGCATGAGTGCGTCGAGCATGGATAAAACCTTGAGCGGTCACGAACAGAAACGCCCATCGAAGAGGGCGGCGAATCATCGCCGAAATCGATGGGCGTCGGGGTGTTATTTACCGCTGTACAGATTCAGGTCGCCGAAGTGCTTTTTCTGGATTTCGGCGTAGGTGCCGTCATCGTGCAAGGCTTTGATGCCTTTATCGAGCAGGGCTTTGAGCTCTTTGTTGCCTTTGGAGATACCGATGGCGGTCTTGGATGGCAGCAGTTCGCTGTCGATCGGCTTGCTGACTTCGTAGTCGGCACCGGCTGGCGATTTCAGAAAGCCCAGCTCGGCCTGCAGCATGTCCTGGATGGAGGCGTCCAGACGGCCGGAGGTCAGGTCGGCGTAAACCTGATCCTGGTTGGCGTAGGCCTGGGTCTTCACGCCAGCCTTGTCCAGCACGGCCTTGGCGTAAGCTTCCTGAATGGTGCCTTGCTCATAGCCGACGGTCTTGCCTTTCAGGCTGGCCGGATCTGCTGTCAGGCCTGCCCCTTTTTTGAACACCAGCGACGTTGGGCCTGAGAACAGTTCGTTGGAGAAGTCGATGACCTTCTCGCGAGCCGGGGTCACGGTCATGGAGGAGATCACGCCGTCGAACTTGCGCGCCTTCAGGCCCGGAATCATGCCGTCGAAATCGCTTTCGACCCATTTGCAGGTGACCTTCAACTCTTTGCAGATTGCGTTGCCCAGATCGATATCGAAGCCCACCAGGCTGCCATCGGCGGCTTTGGATTCGAACGGGGCGTAAGAAGGATCGACGCCAAAGCGCAGTTCCTTGTACTCCTTGGCCATCGTGTTACCAGCGGCCAGGCACAAAGCCAGTGCGGAAAGGGTCAGCCATGCTTTTTTCATTATTCAGTCCTTAAAACCTGATGGGGGTGTTGGGAACGCGCGAGGCTTGTTGCTACCGGCGGGTGCCAGATGTTTTAAAAGTAGCAATTTCCGAACCAGAGAGACGAACGTGCGTTTGAAGTGTAACTGGTTGTCGCTATTTCATATCAAAGCATGGCGATCTGCCTTCGCGCGCGCATCCAGGTCTCGGGAAGGTGTCTCAGCGATGGAACATCAATAGCGCCAGACGCGACGCATGCAGCAGATTGGTAACGGTCTGACTGTCACTTTGGCAAACGAGTGGGTAGTCATGTGCAGGAATGGTGCGATCGATTCGCGTCGCACCTTTTGAGTGCGTCAACTCAGCAGGTCCTGGAGCGTAGCCAGACTGTCGGCTTCGGCCACCGGTTTGTCCTGGCGCCAGCGCAGCATGCGCGGAAAACGCACCGCGATGCCGCTCTTGTGGCGTTTGGACAGGGCGATCCCCTCGAACCCCAGTTCAAACACCAGTGTCGGCGTCACACTGCTCACCGGGCCGAATTTTTCCACCGTGGTCTTGCGCACAATAGCGTCCACCTTGCGCATCTCTTCATCGGTCAGTCCCGAGTAGGCTTTGGCGAATGGCACCAGAGTACGCTCGCTGGACTCGGGCGGTCCGTCCCACACCGCAAAGGTGTAATCGCTGTACAGGCTGGCGCGTCGTCCGTGTCCGCGTTGCGCGTAGATCAGCACCGCGTCCACGCTGAACGGATCGACCTTCCATTTCCACCACACGCCCATGTCCTTGGTGCGCCCGACGCCGTACAGCGAATCGCGGGCCTTGAGCATCATGCCCTCGACGCCCAGGCTGCGGGACGCTTCACGCTGACTGGCGAGGTCAAGCCAGTCCTTGCCGGTGAGTACGGGAGAGGGCATCAAGACGTCGCTGCCGGCCTGTGCGATCAGGATTTCCAGCTGACTGCGGCGCTCATGCTGCGGACGGCTGCGCCAGTCATGACCCTCCCATTCGAGGAGATCGTAGGCCAGCACCACGACCGGCACATCGGCGAGGATTTTCTTGCCCAGCGTCTTGCGACCAATCCGTTGCTGCAGCAAAGCGAACGGCTGCACCGAAGGGCTGGCCTGCGGCGCGTCGCTGTCCAGGGCGAATTCGGCGTCGCTGGCGGGAGCTGTTTCCGGCGCCTTCCAGACCACGATCTCACCATCGATGACGGTGCCGTCGGGCAAGCACTGGACAAGGCTATGCAGTTCGGGAAAGCGATCGGTGACCAATTCTTCGCCCCGCGACCAGATCCACAGGCGTCCGTCGCGTTTGACCAGTTGCGCCCGGATGCCGTCCCACTTCCATTCCACCTGCCAGTTTTCGGCCGGCCCCAGCAGTTCGTCGAATTGATCTGCTGGTTGCTGCAATAAGTGGGCGAGAAAGAACGGGTAGGGCTGGCCGCCGCGCTGTGCATGTTCGTCTTCGGATTCGGCCGCGATCAGTTTCAGATAGCCTTCGGCGCTGGGACGGTGCGACAGATCGGTGTAACCCACCAGCCGCTGCGTCACACGTTTACTGTCGATGTCTGCCAGCGAGGCGAGCGCACGGGTCACCAGCAGTTTGGAAACACCGACCCGGAAACTGCCGGTGATCAACTTGATACAAACCATCAGGCTGCTGCGATCCAGTTGCGACCAGAAGGTCGGCAAGCGTTCGGCCAGTTCTTCAGGCGGCAGGCCGCGCAGGGGCAAGAGCTTTTCTTCCATCCACAGCGCAAGGCCTTCGTCGTTGCTGTGCTCGGCTTGCGGCAGCAGAAGCGACAGGGTTTCCGCCAGATCGCCCACGGCCTGATAACTTTCTTCGAACAGCCATTCCGGCAGGCTGCCCAAGGTCATGGCCTGTTCGCGCAAGATGCGGGTCGGCACCAGTTGGCGGGGGCGTCCGCCGGACAGAAAGTACACCGCCCAAGCAGCATCCTGCGGTTCGGCCTGCTCGAAATACTCGCGCATCGCTGCCAGCTTGGCGTTGCTGGAAGTGGTGGCGTCCAGTCGGGAATACAGTTCGGCAAAGGCTTTCATGACTGCGCCTCGCCATTGCTCTCGGCCGCCGCTTCGGCCGCCGGTGCAGTCGAGTCGTCCTCGTCACCGTACTCGGTGGTGAAGCCTTGGGCGTCGAGGCCCAGTTCACGCAGGTAACGCACCAGTACGCCGACCGAACCGTGGGTGACCATGACGCGTTCGGCACCGGTCTGTTCGATGGCCCACAGCAGGCCTGGCCAGTCGGCGTGGTCGGACAGCACGAACCCCCGGTCGACGCCACGCCGACGTCGGGTCCCGCGCAACATCATCCAGCCACTGGCAAACGCATCGCTGTACTCGCCAAAGCGCTTCATCCAGCTGCTGCCGCCAGCAGAAGGCGGCGCCAGAATCAGTGCCTGACGCAGTGCCGGATCGGTTTTCTTGAAGTCTCCGGCGTACTGGGTTTCCGGAATGCGGATGCCGCCTTCACGGTAAACCCGGTTCAATGGTTCGACTGCGCCGTGCACCAGAATCGGGCCGATGCTGGCGTCGATACCGTGCAGGATGCGCTGGGCCTTGCCGAAGGAATAGGCGAACAACACGCTCGCCTTTCCCTGTGCGGCGTTGGCGCGCCACCACTCATTGATGCCGTCGAAAATCTGCGATTGCGGTGCCCAGCGATAGATTGGCAGGCCGAACGTCGATTCGGTGATGAAGGTATGGCAGCGCACCGGTTCGAACGTGGCACAGGTGCCGTCCGGCTCGACCTTGTAATCGCCCGAGGCAACCCAGACTTCGCCTTCGTATTCCAGCCGCACCTGCGCCGAGCCGAGCACGTGACCGGCCGGGTGCAGGCTGAGTTTCACGCCGTGATGGGTGATCTGCTCGCCGTACTCGAGGGTTTGCAGGTTGATGTCCTGACCCAGACGCGAGCGCAGAATACCCTCGCCGCTGGCGGCCGACAGGTAGCGCTCATTCCCGGTGCGGGCATGGTCGCCGTGCGCGTGAGTGATGATCGCCCGCTCGACTGGACGCCAGGGGTCGATATAGAAATCACCGGGTGGACAGTACAAACCTTCGGGTCGAGCAACGACAAGATCCATGGGACAACCGTATGGATGGGCTTGTTAGCTATGAGCCGGGGCCGGGCGGGAAGTTCGTGGAGTTTGATGGGCACGACCACAGATCGACGGTGCGTGCCGAACATTTGCCACTGATAGTGCCGCCCTCGAATCTGTATGAGGGCGGCAGATGTAACGCATAGCGATAGGCATGAACGACGAGTCCGCCAAGTCATCAGCTCAGGCGGTACCCGAGCAATACCCGCACGGCTTATTTGCCGGGCGTCAACGTCAGGCGTTGCTTGCCGTAGCCCTTCTCGTAGTTCGACTGTTGCAACGGCAGCGACATGTATTGCGCCTTGAGCCAAGGCTCGATGCTGTTGGCGTAGTACGGACTGGCCGGGTTGCCGGACTGGCCGGTGCTGATCACACCGGTCATGGGCTCGACCAGACTGAAGTCAACGATCATGCGCAGACCGGGGGCCATGCGTGCATCGAAGCCTTTACCCCATTCGTAGCCGGAGGCGTTGATCGTGGTGTGATCGCCGCCCGCTGGCATCGCGCTGCGGTTGTACTCGACGCCGCCCATCTGCTTGACCAGCGCATTGGTCGAAGTCCAGTTGTCACGATGCAGCTTGCCCCACTGCCAGGCCTTGTGATCGCTGCCCAGCAGGCTATCGCCACTGGTCACTGCCGCCGCCAGACTGCGCGCCAGGATCGCGGGCTTGTCTTCGCTCTGCGGGGTTTTGACGTCGTCCCAATAAGGACTGTCGTCGCGGCTCAGCAGGTGGTCGGCTTGCGCTGAATAGGACGAGCCTGCGTTGGCGATCAGTGCCTGCCACGCCGGACTGGTTTCCGGGCCCAGTTCATCGAGGAAGATCTGTCTGGCGCTTTCCTGCAGAAACAGCTCGTACAGCGCCGCGTCGGCCGAGGTGGCGCTGAGCTTGCCGTCGAATGCCATCAAACGGGTATAGGCTTCGCGGGCCTTGTTGCGGTCGGCGTCGGGCAGCGCGTCGATGGCCTGCTTCAAGGGCTTGCTCATGCCCGGTGCTTCGAACATGGTCTTGAGCTTGGCGGCGAAGGTCGTGGTCTGGTCATATTGCATCGCGACAGTGCTGCGCAGGTCTTGCTTGCCGCTGTTGGCCAGCTCGGCAATCCGCTCGGCGCGCTCCGGGTTGCCCCATGAATTGGAGAGCTGCATGCCATAGCCTTTCGGGATCGTGCGCTGGTTGGCGGTGGCGATCCAGCCCTGGCGCGGGTCTTGGTCATAAGGGTGCAGCATCGAATCGGCGAAGCCGTCCCAGTCGTATTTGTCTTCCCAGCCTGGCGAAGGCAGCAGGCCCTGACCTTCACGACGATTCGGGAAACGGCCGGTCACCTGCCAGCCGATGTTGGAGGAATCGGCGAAAATCATGTTAAGGGTGATCGCCCGAATCTCGCGGCTGGTGTCGAACGCCTTCTCCACGTTGGGCGCGCGGGACAGGTCGAAGAATGCGTCCAGCGTCTTGTCATCCTTCAGGCTTGGCGTTTGCAGTGCCAGGCTCAGGCCGTTGCCGGGCGGCGTAGCGCTGGCATTGAGCAGCGCTCCGTGACGGGTGGCGTAAACCGTTTCGCGAACGGCGCGGTTGCCTTTGACCAGAAAGGTTTCTTCGTGAGCGGTGGCGGGTACCCACTTGCCATCGGCCATGTAGGACACACGATTGCCTTCGCGTTTGATTTTCTCCAGAAACAGGTCCTGGTTGTCGCCTTTGACGTTGCTCATGCTCCACGCCAGCTTGCCGTTGAAGCCGCTGAGCACCAGCGGCAGGCCTGCAATGGAGACGCCGGACACCTGATATTTCGGAGCGCGGATCTGCACGAAGCTCCAGGCCGAGTTCAGGCCACCGGGGAACTGCATGTCGCTGGCCAACAGGCTTTTACCACTGCGGCTGCGCTGTGGCGCGATGGCCCAGTTGCTCGAGGCGGCGACGCCCAACATGTTCAGGTCGCAGAGTTGCAGGGCGACCTTGTTCAGGTCGCTCAGGCCATTCACCTGATTGTTGAGGTTCAAGCCCTTGAGCTTGTCGGCTTCGGCGAACGGCAGTTCTTCATCGGGATAGGTCGGCAGCAGCCACGCGAGTTTGTCGGCGCCGACTTTCTGGGCGAGCACCAGCCCGGACAATTCTTCCTGCAGGTTCACCGACTGGCTGAAGTTGAGCAGACTGAAAATCAGCGCCGAGTCTTCAGGCTTCCAGTATTCGGGCTTGTAGCCGGAGTTGGCGACATCGGCCGGCAGCTTGTCGCGATAACGGAACAGGTAGGCGTTCACGCCGCGTGCGTAGACATCGAAGAAACGCTTGAGGCGTGGCGACGAGGCGTTGTACAGATCACTGGCGTTCTGTTTGAGGTTGACCGAACGCATCAGGCGGTCGACTTCCAGTGCATCGGGCCCTGCCATTTCCGACAGACGGCCCTGTGCGAGCAGGCGCATGCCGAGCATCTGACTGATGCGATCTCCCGCGTGGACGTAACCCAAGGTGAACAGCGCGTCGTGGTAAGTGCTGCTTTCAATCAGCGGCATGCCCATGCTGTTGCGCCGCACCGATACATTCTGTGCAAGGCCTTTTAGTGCAAAAGTCCCGGAAGCAGGCAGTACCGTGTCATTGTCACCCCCGCCCAACTGGCAACCGGCCAGGCTCAGAAAGCCGACCGCAGCAGCGGCAGCGCCACATCGAGGCAGAAAACGTAAAAGGGCTGGCGAGGCCATGGGCAAGCTCCTGGAGGGGGTCACGTACAAAAGTCGCTACGTTAGAGAGCAGGCAGGCAGCACGCAAGCGGGCAGGGCGAGTTTATTTCAGGATTTTACAAAGAGCGGCGTGCCAGCATGCAGGCCGGCACGCTCGAACGCCTCAAGGCTTTGATGGATTGATCCGCTCGGCCAGCGCGTAGGCACGTTTGGTCGCGTCGCGATGGGCAATGCTGCCGAACCAGCGCTTCAGGTGCGGGAAATCGTTCAGGTCCTGCTGCTGATAGCTGTGCGGCACGATCCATGGGTAAATCGCCATGTCCGCGATGCTGTATTCGCTGCCCGCCACGAAATCCCTATCAGCCAGACGCTTGTTCAGCACGCCGTACAGCCGGGCGGTTTCGTTGACGTAGCGGTCGATGGCGTACGGAATCTTTTCCTTGGCGAACCGATTGAAGTGATGATTCTGCCCGGCCATCGGTCCCAGCCCGCCCATTTGCCAGAACAGCCACTGCGAGACCTCCTGACGACCGCGCAGGTCCTGCGGTATGAAGCGCCCGGTCTTTTCGGCCAGGTACAACAGAATGGCACCGGACTCGAACAGGCTGAGCGGTGCGCCACCGTCGGCCGGGTCGTGATCGACGATGGCCGGGATGCGGTTGTTGGGGGAAATCTGCAGAAAGTCAGGCTCGAACTGTTCGTTCTTGCCGATGTTCACGGGAAACACCTTATAGGGCAGGCCGGACTCTTCCAGAAACAGGCTGATTTTGTGTCCGTTGGGCGTGGTCCAGTAGTGCAGATCGATCATTGAGCGCTCCTTGTAAGTGATCGTAATGCTCTGTTTTACTCTGTGCGCGACGTTAGGCACAAATGAAAACGGCCTGCGAGGCAGGCCGTTGGCAGGATCCCCGGCGTATTACGCGCCGTGGCACTTCTTGAATTTCTTCTCGCTGCCACACGGGCACGGATCGTTGCGACCTACGTCTTTCAACGTGTTGCGCACGGGTTCCTGGTGCGCATGACCGCAATTGGGGCCATGCACGTGGCCATGCTGGTGGTCGTGATGATCGTGATCGTGGTTGCAATCAGGACCATGAACATGGGCTTGCTGGTTCATCGGGGTTACTCCGCAATTAAATCGACGCGCATTATCTCGCAAATGGCCCACAAGCTGTACTGAACTGTTTTTTGTTGGAAATAGTGCGCTTTTTTAAGCATGCTTACATTGCATGGCGTCAAGCGCTCACTTGATTTCCTTTCAGCGATAGAGACAGGCCTATGAACAGACACGAACGCATCGCCCGGGCTATTACCGTCAGCGGCAAGAAAAAAGGTGAAATCGCTGCCGCGTGTGGCGTTGCCAATTCGGCGGTCACGCAATGGGTCAGTGGCGAGAGCAAAAGCCTGCGCCCTGAAAACCTTTATGCACTGGCCAGGGCCACGGGCTTTCGCGCCGAGTGGCTGGCGATTGGCGAAGGCCCTGAACGGGAGTCGCCCCATGACGCCAACGTCGCGCTGATCGATCAGCCCCGGATGTCCTTCCGCTATCCGGTCATCAGTTGGGTCTCGGCGGGGTCGTGGGAAGAGGCCGTCGAGCCCTACCCGGAAGGTTTCTCCGACCGGTATGAAATCTCCGATTACGACTCCAAGGGGCCGGCGTTCTGGCTGGAAGTCAAAGGCGACTCCATGACCGCGCCCACCGGCGTCAGCGTGCCCGAGGGGATGATGATTCTGGTGGACACCGAGGCCGATGTTCAGCCCGGTCGCCTGGTAATCGCCAAGCTGCCGGCCAGCAACGAGGCAACGTTCAAGAAACTGGTGGAAGATGGGGGCGTGCGTTACCTCAAACCGCTCAATCCAGCGTATCGGATGATCGAGTGCGGTGCCGACTGTCGCATTATCGGGGTCGCGGTGAGGATGACCGGCAAGCTATGAGCCATGCTGGACAAGGCTTTCGGCACTTTTTTACAAACGCTGCCTGAATAGTTTTCCTACGGCCACCTTGCTGACTTCCTATTGCTGGAATACTGTATATAAATACAGTTATGCCGAGGAGGTTGTCATGGCTAACGGTCTTGATTCAACGGTTCGCGCGCCGTGTTCGTACGAACAGATCGGCAGGAGAATTCAGCGCATGGTGGCTGCGCCGCAGGTGCAGAAGGTTCAGTCCGTCACTGTCACGCGGCGTGACGATGAGCCTTGCGAGCTGTGGGACATTGTGCTGCAGGAAATCGAAGAAACAGAAGGCATTCAGGTCCGACGCCGGGAAGACGGTTCAGTGTGGATCGGATGGCAGCGGTATATCGACAACTGAAGATCGGCTTCTCGATGCACGCACGCAGGTAGCATCACGCTCCGCATGACGCCACGCAGTGATGCACGAGCAGAACACCCCTTTCGCAACTGCTTTACGTTCAGCAAGCTTGACAATTTATTTAAGTATGCTGAAATTTGGTCTCAATCCTGAAACTCGACAGTGCGTGAACTCATTAACTCTTGTACGGAGTCAGGCTCATGGAGCTTTTGAATGGCTTGGTTGACAGATTCGAATGGTTGGCGGCCGGTCTGGTCGGCGCGATCATTTCCGGGTGGTGGCACAAGGCGAGCCTGCTGGACTGGCGTGCCTGGATGGTTTTTCTGATCACGGGAGTAGCCTGCGCGGTGTTTCTGACCGGTATTGCCAGCAATTACCTGGGTGTTGCGGATCCGCGCAATATTACCGGGGTCGGCTTTCTGCTGGGCTCATTCGGCGGTGCGCTGATCTCGGCGATCAACCGGGCGTTATGGGCCGCAGACATCTGGAAGTTTCTGATGGAACTGGTCAAAGGCAGGCTGGGTGGTTAACCGAACGTGTCAGCGTTTGTGGATCAGGTCCTCGGGCGCCACATCGCCTGAGCGGCCGATGCGGATCGTGTTTCTGAACAGCAGGCCTGTCTTGAGCTTGCCATCGAGGCGGTAGTGAATGGCTTCATCAGGTTTTTTCAACAGTTGGGCAATGTATTTGGCGTGCCGCCAGAGATTGGTGCGGATCGGCACCATGAACGTCCGGCGGCTGTGGGCGTCGACCAGAAACCATTCGTTGGAGCGGTCATCGGCCAGCACAATGTCGTTGAGGGTGATCTTGTACTGAAACGCCCGAACCAGTACGCGAGAGTCATTGGGGTTATCGACCTCGAAGTGCAGTTTGAAATCCTGCTGGGTCAGTCGGGCCTTAACCACCTGAACCTTCAGTAAATGCACTTCCGGGTCCTGAAAGCGGTCAAAACTCCAGAGCGAGCAACCTGACAGCCCGAACATGAGCAGCGCAAGGCTTATGGTTCTTGTAATGTGCGCCTGAGAAATCATGAGGTTGCTCCGTAAGTGGCCTGGAGTTTAGCAATTCGACGGGCGCGGGTAACCTGCTTGTTCGGTCGTTCGGGGCTGCGCCATACTTTGTTCATGTGCCAACGGGTATATCGCATGAGTCGTTATGAGATCGTCTTCGACGGCCAGCTGGTCGCCGGAGCCCAGCCCGAGAGGGTCAAGGCAAACCTGGGAAAGCTGTTTCAGGCCGACGCGTCGCGCCTGGAGTTGCTGTTTTCCGGACGACGACTGGTGCTCAAAAACAACCTCGACGCTGAAACCGCCGAGAAATACCGTGCAACGCTGGAGCGGGCAGGGGCCCGAGCCGACGTCCTCCTGATGAAATCGTCCGCGGTGCAGGCTGTCGAGGTGCCGCCGACAGCGGACGTGGAAGAAGTCGAACTGGCCCGTCCACCCGATGAACCGACCTGGTTGCGCAAGGTTTCCGCCAAGCCTGGCCGCCTGCAGATCAAGCCGCGTGACGCCTATATGGCTGCCTTTTCGGACGTCGATGCGCCGGATTATTCAGTGGCCGAGGCTGGCAGCGACATGCAGGACCCCAAACCTGCGCCCGTTGCGCCGCAACTCGACCTGTCACGATTGAGCGTGGCACCGGTGGGCAGCGACATGGGGCAGGCGGCTCGCACCACCACGCGTCGCGCGCCGGATACCTCGCACCTGAAGCTGGAGTGACGAGGACGTCTTCAGCTTCGACCGATTCGCTCGATTCCCTGAAACGGAATTATTTTCAATCAGCCCTGTCACTTTTGGCCGCTCGTCCGGCTAACAGGCATTGAGAATGTTCCCGTCAGGAGTTGCCCGATGTCCCGCTCGTTAGACACCCTTTTGCGTCCCTGCATGCTGGCGGTGGCCATTGCCCTTGGTGCCCCGCTGACCAGCCCCTTGCTGATGGCGGCGCAACAGGATGCCGGCGTTCTGGCCTATGACCTGCCAGTCGCACCGCTGGCGACCACGCTGAACCAGATCGCCAGTCAGGGCGGCCTGGCTTTGAGCCTCGATCCGGCGCTGGCGGCCGGTAAATCCAGTGCGCCGGTCAAAGGCCGTTTCGATGCGCCCGCCGCATTGCGCGAAGCCTTGCGCGGCAGCGGTCTGCAACTGGTGCAGAGCAACGCCGGAACTTACACCCTGATGGCGATGGAAGAGGGCACGCTGAGTCTCTCCGACGTCAACATCAATGCGCGCGAATCGGCCGCAGAAGGTTCCGAAGCGGCGGGTTATCGCAGCGAGAATGTCAGCAGCGTCGGGGCCCTGGGCGGCATGAAGCTGCAGGACGCGCCTTACTCGATCAGCGTGACACCGCAGGCGCTGCTGAAAAACATTCAGGCGACTTCGCTGGACGATGTGATCAAACACAACCCCTTCACCCAGATGTATTCGCCGACCAGCGCCGGTTACGCCAGTGCGGTCAATATTCGGGGTTTCAGCAGCGCGGGTAGCCTGAACATTGCCAACGACGGCCTGCGTTTCACCAATGGCGCGGACGGCAGCAACTATCTGGAAGAAATGGAACAGCTTGAAGTCATCACTGGGCTGACCGGCTTTCTGTATGGTCCTGCTTCACCGGGCGGTCTGGTCAACTACGTGATCAAGCGTCCGACCTACCAGCGTTACAACAGCGTGACCCTGGGCAATGCCGGGGGCGAGAATTACTACCTGCACGGTGACTTCGGCGGTCCGATCGACAGCGAAGGCAAATTCGCCTATCGCCTCAATATGCTGACTCAGGACGGCGAAACTGCGGTCGACATGAACAAGCGCCGCCGTGAAATGATCTCGCTGGCACTGGACTGGAACGTGTCCGACGACCTGTTGGTGCAGTTCGACGCCTCGCATAAGAAGACCGAAATCCGTGGCCTGACCAGCTACTGGTTTTTCAGCGATCAATCCTTGCGTCCGAGCGCAGCGTCGCTGGATAACGACAAGCTGTACAGCCAGAAATGGTCGTTTTCCGACTACGAGTCGGACAAGGCCGGCATGCGCGCCAAATGGCGCCTGAACGACACCTTTACTTTGCGTGCTGCCTTCGCCGCGCAGCAGTACACCAGTGAAAACACCTACACCGGCCCGACGGTGTCCAGCGCAGGTCTGTATTCGCAGCCGCTCTACGCATTCGCGCCGATCGATAGCGAAGAAAAATCCGGTTCGTTGTTCCTCGACGCGGCTTTCGACACCGGGTTTATCGGGCACAAGGTGACGATGGGCTATCAGGGCAACACCTCCCGGCAGAAGCAGTATGAGGACCACGTGCCTTACACGCCGACGCAGCCCGGCCCGCAATACACCTCGCCGGTCGGCACCATTGGCTTCGACCAGACGCCGCAGGTCGGCAAACCTGCCTATTCCATCGGCCATGGCAACCAGCGGCTGGCCAACAGTTCCGAAAGCGACAACTTCCTGATCGGCGACGTCATTACGTTCAACGAGCAGTGGTCGACGATCCTTGGCCTGACCCAGACCCGGATCAAGACTTACGCCAATGAGTTCGTCTATGCCCGTGCCTTTGGTTCGGCAGAAACCGAGACCCGCTACGATGAGCGCAAGACCTCGCCCAACATCTCGCTGGTCTATAAGCCTGTGCCGTGGCTGACCACGTATGCGACCTACATCGAAGGCTTGCAATCGGGTGGCGTTGCGCCAAGCGGGACGGCCAACGCAGGGCAGGCGTTTGCACCTGAAGTGAGCGAACAGTACGAGATCGGTGCCAAGGCGACACTGGGCGAAACGTTGTTCACCCTGGCCCTGTTCAACATCGAAAAGCCCAACGGTTACACCACCGGTTCCAACATTTACGTGGTGGATGGACGGCAGGAGAATAATGGTCTGGAGTTCAGCGTAACCGGTAAGGTGGTCCCGGAGCTGACGCTGGTCGGCGGCTTCACATTGCTCGACCCGAAGATCAAGAAAACCGGCGTCGCGGCGGATGAAGGCAATGCGCCGACCAACGTCGCCAAGCAACTGGCCAAGGTCTACGCCGAGTACGACATCAATCAGGTGCCGGGCCTGGCTATGACCGGCGGTGCGTTCTACACCGGCAAGCAGTACACCGATCAGAGCAACGAAAACGACCTGCCGTCGTTCACCACCTTCGACGCCGGTGCCCGCTATCGCATGCGTGTTTCCGAAAACGACCTGACCTTCCGGGTAAACGTCAGCAACCTGACCAACAAAGAGTACTGGCTGAACAGCAGCTACCTGGGTGACCCACGGACCGTGGCGTTCTCGGCGCAGTTGGAGTTTTGAAGGTCAACAGGTGAGCTGAGTGCGCACCCCGAGAACCCTGCGTGACTGGTGCAATGGGACGCAGAGCGTCCCGGGCTGCAAGCCGACGCGGAGCATCGGCATGATCATCGAGTGCGGCCTTTCGGCACTTGCAGCGCCGCATCAGTGAAATCAGTGAAATCAGTGATCAGGGGCGAGGCTGTCAGCTCACGTACGCTGAACAGCACTTCTTGAATTTCTGCTCACTGCCGCACGGGCACGCATCGTTGCGGCCGGCCTTGAGCGGGACGGTCGAATCGATGAAGTACCAGCGGCCCTGGCTCTGCACGAAGGACGAGCGTTCTTTGTGGCTGTGTTCGCCGGTGCCGTCGTGCCAGCGTGCGGTGAAGGTCACGAAGGCGTGCTCGGGCTTGCCACCGAATACTTCTGAACTCTCCACCTCAAGACCCAGCCAGGTGCTCTGCGCACTCCACTGAGCGATGGCCTCACGGTCCAGCCCGCTCTGCTGCGCGGGCAGCGTGGTCTGTACCAGATAATCGGTCAGCCCCAGCACATAGGCGCTGTAACGTGAGCGCATCAGCTTTTCTGCGCAGGGGGCAGGCAGGCCCGCGTGGTAATGCCCGCAGCAGGCCGGCAACAGGTCGCCGCTGCCGCATGGGCAAATGGCACTACTCATGATTCACCACCAATACTTTCCAAAATTTTCCGGGTTGGCCCAGAACTGAGAGGCGACTGATGGCAGGCCAAGCGTAGCGGGCTTCATAGCGGACCTCAAGGGTTTCTGGTGACAGCATGGTGACAGCGTTGGTGACAGTTGGCGAGCCTCTGAGGTGCTCATTGAGTGTCATCGCAATGGGGTCCTTACCGCACCGTGCGGCTCTGAGCTGGCGAGCAGCTAACGACCTGCGCGAGGGCCTACGGGGGTAACCGCTGGGATGCATGTGAAAGGTGGTCATTCAGATTTTTCTATCAGATTTTCATTGAGGGACCTTGAGTGTCCCATACAGCCAGAAGGCCACATGAACAGCTACGCAGACCCAGTAGGCAGCCTGTAGCGTGTCCATGAGGTTCTCCTTGAGGTATCGGTTAACGGATTGGGTTTGCCTTCTCGTGGCGCTTGGCGACTCCCATAGCTGCTCTCATGGCCTTCTCACCGGGGCTCAAGGTGCGAGGTTTACGGCTTCGGTTGAGTCCTCTGAGGATGCTATTGCGGTCTTGGTTCTCAGTGGTGCGTTCAAGGATGGCAGCGCTATGGTCGTGACCAATATCAGTCATGATCCCAGCAACGATCAGGGCGACCTCTGGCCTCTCAAGGATGGCCTCAAAGGCGTCATAGACCATGTCCTTGAATTCATCGGAGACCCAGCCAGCGTACTCAATGGTCGCCCGTTTGCTCGCAAGGATCATTGAGCCAGAACGCCCATTGTTTAACGCATGCAGAAATTGCATTCGTTCCAAGCGTTCGGCGCTTTTAGTTCGCCACTGACCCGGCTGTTTACCCTTGGGCAACTTCAGAGTTCGCCAGATGTCCGTCAGGTCCCATTGGCCCCGGTCATTTGCCTTGAAGGCTTGACCTTCGATGATGATGACGTGGGAAGCGTGCTTGTGTTTGATGTCGATTGTCATGGTCGTGTAATCCTTTTGGTTTGAACCCTATGGCCGACCTCCCTGAAGACCCACAGACGCCCCACCGGGCAATCGTCAAGGTTCCATAAGGTTCAAACCAAAAGAGTCTGTGATTGGATGACCAGCACCCCAGGCGGTCGGGCCTTGAAGTTGGTCGGGTTGATAATCTGCAAATTCAACCAGCTCAGATTTGAGCGCGTTAAACCAGTTAATGACGTTAGCTCACTTTTGAGCTGACCCTGCCGATCCCTCTCGGGCCGGTCTTACGGGTCATCTTTCAAACTTTCTTAAGCAGCGGCAATTACATTCACTGTGTAGGAGGCCGAGAAACCACCCTCAGCAGTCGTTACCTTGATTGTCGCCTTACCCACTTTGAGACCCTTTACAGAACCCGTTGGGGATACCGTTGCTACTGACGAATCAGATGTGGTCCATGTGATGCTCTGATTGGTGGCATTTGCAGGGGACACAGTGGCAGCGTTTGAGTATGAAGCACCCACGGCGAGGTCCTTAGAGGAGACCTTGAGGGATACACCCGACACCGGAGTGAACAGCTTCACGTTGGTGATCATCGGGAACGCTACAGTTTCAGTTTGAAGACCATCTTCGGTCAGCTTCACCTTGACCTTGCCGTTAGCCACGATGTCTACGGTTGTCATAATCTCAATGTCCCACGCCTGAGCATTGCCGTTGCGGGTCGCAAGGATTTTCCAAATGTCGCCCTCACGGTTCTCACGGTAGCTCAGCGCGGTGAACATCTTCGGCAGCAAGAACAAACCGTAGTCAGTACCGCTGTAAGGCTGCACAGACGCTCCAATAAGGTTTTCGATTTCACCCACACCAGCACGCTGGGCAGCACGCTCAAGTACAGCCACCATCGACACAGGCAGCAACACCACGAAGTCAGATAAAGAGGTGCCCACGGTCTGATTGATGTGCATCGTTAGGAGGTCAATAAGATCCTCAGCGATTTCTACAGGCTTGCCCGTTGGCTTAACTTCAGAGAAAACCTCGGTGCTTGCAGCGGTCGAAAGGATGCCAGCGATCTTACCCGCTGCGCTTAACTCAATGTCACGTAAGATCTTGTCAGCGGTTTGAGCCATTGAAGACTCGGTAAAACCAGCAATCAAGTTGTGGTCGAGGATCGTCACGCGATGACTGATAACCAGAGCGGAATCGGTAGGCTCCGTAAAGATGATCGACCCGGCCAATACTTCGCCTTTGCTAATGGTTTGGTTATCCCAGTTCTTGCGAGGGTCGAACTCAACGGAGCGATCAGTCATAGTGATGACTTGTTGGCCGGTAGCCTCAGAGCCCGCAGGGCGGAACTCACAAGGGGTTCTCTCCATAGCAGCCTCGCGCCACTCATCGCCATTCAAAAAGTCCTCAGCGGCTTCCACAAGGGCTTGCACATAGACCGATGGATCAGTGCTTGCAAGTGTCTCTGCTCGTACATCGGAAGTGCTGAAGTGGATTGATGCATTGTTATCGTCAATGGCGTTGATGTTCCATTTGACGGTGTCTACATGCGGTGCTACGTACTGATTAGGTTTCATAGAATTTTCTCCTGAGTTAGATGATTGAAGTTCGGTCTTGGTTTACCAGCCGGAGTTACCACGGGATGCCGCACGGACACGGGCACCCTGCTCACGAATGGCAGCGGCGCGGGCTTCCTTATCAGCTTTGGCCTGAGCCAGTTCACGAGGCGTCCACTCACGGCAGCGCTCGGCGTGGGCATCGGCTTCACGTTGTTGACGCGCTCGCTCAGATGCCTTTGCGGCTTTGTCTCCGTGGTACCCGCGGGCAACATCAGGAATCGCTTTGAGCGAAAGACCGGCCTCATCAAACACTTGGACGATCTCGAATTGGCGACTCTTAACGGTGCCACATTGAGCAACCAGCATGGGCAGCATGATGTTCTCTACGTACTCACGGTTCAGAACTTGTCCCGATACAGTGACTTCGTTCTTCAGGACTTTGGTGATTGTGATTTTCATTGGTTTGGATCTCCTATGAGTTGATCCATTAGTCAGCCTTAGCGCCATTGAGGCACACGACCAGACGGCCAAGGAGAGAAGACCACGAGGCCTCAACTAAAGCTGACTAATAGATTCTGGGGTTTGGGTTATTGCAGATGATCTAACAGGAAATGGCGAAACCTGAGAGGGCATCTTTATGGACAATCGTGGCGACGATCGTTTGCTATTTAGGGCGAGCCGTGAGAACCACAGGTACGCCTTTTACGGTGTGGTACAGCATGATCAAATCCAGACCAGTCGCAATCAGTAAACCTTCAAGGGCTTCCATGTAGAATGCTCCCAGCTTACTTGTTACAAACGCTTTGTCTTTGTCTGTGTCTCGATTGGTGCGGACAGCGAGGGTCTTCAGGTTGAATATAGCGGTGGCTGATCGACCATTCATAGACGACTCAATAGATAACAAGGTATTGGTCTGTTCAATGCTGAGATCGTCAAGTACGAAATAGAATCGCATAGAGTCTCCTACAGAAATATGGCTAAGGAGGGTTCATGATTATGAATGCCAGTTAACTTAGTTTATGGCTAATCTTTAGATATCTCACAGGGGAGTCTCAGAGGGTCTTTACCAATAGTGAGGGTGTCTATAGGTGTAGGATCATTAACCCTGCTTTGCCTTCATAATCTTCCACTGAGGTGCCCCAACGATGACTCCATGGGCATCCTTACGAGCACCATCACCGAGACCAGCCTCACGGACAGAAGCAAGCCAGTGTTGAGCAGATTTGGGGTTCTCAAAGATGGCCCGATGAGTGACGCCACGGATGGTTGCCTTTGCAATGAATCGCTCGCCCTTGGTGAAGTGTTTGTCTCTGGTCACGCCGACTGGCAAGTCTGAATCCCTCTTAGGCATTTTCCGACCCTGAAGCCCCACGACACGGTTGCCCATGTTCTCGTGGTAGGTCAGTGGTCTCAGGTTGCTTGGATGATTGTTGTTTGGATTGCCGTCGATATGATCAATGACAAGGGACTCATCGAACGGGCCATGAGCCATCCGATAAACAATGCGGGCCTTCTGTACGCGGATCTTATGCTTGGTCTCGCCGTCCATCCATGTGACTTCAACTTGCTGCCGTAACGATCCATTGGTGTATGAGCCCACAGGGGCCCCCTCTACGGTTCCTCTACGGGTCTTGCCGGGGATGAGCTTGAAGTCACGAGCTACGATTCCATCGTGGTCCTCAGCGAGCTTGTAGCGGGCCTCAAGGATTTGTATCGGTGGTAGCACGCAGGCCATCACGTTGGTGCCCTGAAGGCGGATTTTGGTTGGTGTTGTCATTGGTGGTCTCCCGTGCTGATTGATTGGTGACTGGGTGTAGTGCAATAGTGAGGGCTTTAAACCCTACGGCTACAGTCACAGGCGTTTCGATCAACAAATACGAGGCTCCGGGGGCGGCTCAAGGTTTTCTATAAGCAGGCGTCTGTGCTCACGCAGCAAGGTAAGGACCCGGCAAGTCAATTCCCAGAATGGCCTATTGACACTCTCTTCACGCTTGATGAAGTATTCCAAGTTCAACCAACAAGGAGTGTGTTATGAGCTGGTGGATTGATAGCAGTGTATTGTCTAAAAGTGACGGGAACAAAAAGTGGTGGACGGACACCTACGGTCCGAGCGACAAAGTCCCAGTTTCTGGCATCTATCGCTGCACGGGTTGTAAGAAAGAGGTAACGTCAAACGCAGATGATCCATTCCCGCCTCAGAATCATCATCAGCATTCTGCCGCTCAAGGCGCTGTTAAATGGAAGTTGAACGTGCGTACAAACACCGCCGGGGAATGATTGCTGAGGGCGCATCGGTTGTGCTATCGATGTGCCTTCCTTTTTATTCCAGCTCTGTCTTCAACGTCTCCGCCATCATGCGGGGGGAGCTCAACCGTCCTACCAGCTTTAGACAGCTATCGACGCTCGAGGCGTGCCCAAGATTGTCTCTGCGGTCCACACCGGAATCTCAGCGGCCTTTACGATTTCACCAACGAGAACGCTTTCACGAGAGCTTCATGGAGCGTCCTTACAGGCAGCTTCTGAGACCCCGCATACAGGTCATAAGTAATCGTCCCTGAGCTATGCCCGGTGATTGCCTGCGCGATACCTTCAGGAATCACAGCGGCCTTCATGAGCCCCGTAATGGAGTGCCGTAGCGAGTGGAAAGATTGATTGCCACCAGAGGACAACCCCAAGGGCTTCCTGAGAGCCTCATTGAGTGGCTTATTGAATGAGTGTTCCATGACCTTGAACAGTCGGCCTTCATTGGCGTTGATCCACTCAAGGAATACCTCAAGAGAAAACCCGTAGGCCCCATCGACGAGCGGCACCTGCCTGACAGAGAAGCTATTCTTCAGGGTCTTACCACCATTCTCATCCTTGTTGATATCAATGACCGTGATGCCATCGACTTGCTTGATGTCTTCCTTGGTCAACTGGTAGATCTCGCCTATACGGGCACCCGTGAGAACCCCGATAGACAACGCCCAACGCTTCCAGTCCTCTTCAGACAGGTCATTGGCGTGATCCATGATCTTGACCACTTGGTCTTGAGTAAGCGGCTTACGGGTACTCTCAGCGCCTTTCTCGATCTTCAGTCCCTTGTCGAATGACCTATCGAGATAGCCGTTATTCACCGCCCAGCCCATGACCGTTGATAGCTGGGTCAGAAGCTTATTGGACGTTAGAGGCTTGCGGCCCTCCAAGACTTTCTCCTTAAGGGCGACCATATCTGCCCTCGTGTGAGTCTTGATGTCCAAATCTCCAAGTAGCCCACTGAGGGTTCGGCAGGCAGACGTAACAGACTTATGAGTAGTTGCGGTGACATTGCCTCTTCGTTCAGCCAGATAGAGCCCTGAGAGGGTCTCAAAGGTCATCGGTTCATCGGAGCGTAATACAGATAGGGACGGAGACTGGGCTACAGACGTGCTACAAGACAGCTCCCCAATGATCCCTGTGAGTTCCTCTGGGCGACCTTCAAGGCGGTCTTGAGCAGCCCTCAGCACCCGGTGACCCGTGCCTATGGCCCGTTGCTGAGTCTCAGTGAATCTACCAAGCGAGGCAGCCTCAGCAAGGTGGTTGCTCATCTGGTCATATATCTCCATGTAGAGGCCCCGAGTGTCACCGCTATGGCCTTGCATGGCGTCCTCAGCGATCTCCTTGAGGCGTTCCTTGAGGTCCTCCCATGAAGCCTCAGGCCGGTCGAGGTGGAAGACAGCCAGTGTCGTGAGGATTTCCTTGGAGAACTGCATAGCGGTTGGCCTATCGGTGGAGCGGAGAGAGATGGCGAGACTACGGGTAGAGCATCCCCGAGGGCGAACCCTCAGGTAGTAGATTCCTGACCGTCTGTAATGCCAGACCGAAAGGGCCTGAGATGGTCTTTGGTGACAAGGCTGGTTACAGGCTGGTGACAGTTGGCCCTGCTCGGGCATGGCTTCGATAGCGTTCATGGTGAGGTAAGCCCTTGATATTCATGGGTTTACCACCAGTGCTTGCCAAACATTTCCGGGTTGGCCCAGAACCTGGCGTTCAGCCAGTCAGGCACCTGTTTGTATTCGCGCAGGTCGTAGGTGAACAGGGTCAGAACCTGCTCGTCACGGGCAAAGCGTTCGCTGGCTTGCAGGGCCAGCGAGAAGAAGTCTGTTTCCTGCCAGCCGCAGGCGCTCAGGTCGGCCAGCACGGCGATGCGGCTGGCGTTGAGGTTGCGGATCCCACCGAGCAGTTCCAGCCCGGTGCGCTTGGGCATGTGCTCCAGGCAATCGACCACCAGCGCCAGATCGAAGCGCTGCGCTGCCAGATGTGCCGGCAGGATGCCGGGCTCGGCCAGCGCCACGTCCGTCTGCGGATGCGCGTCCTGAAAGGCCTGCAAGGCGGGAAACGCCTGCGCACCGATCAGCAGCAGACGCTGCGGGGCATAGCGGTCGAGTAGCGCGGCCAGCGCTTGCTGGGGCGTGCGGGTGGAATAACCGACGGTCATCGAAAGTCCTCTCATTGACTGACAAGACTAGCCTGCCCGAGGAATGCTGAAAAGCGCGCACCGGGTTGTGCAAACGCGACTGGCGCAACAATCCTCGGGTGTCGTCAGCCGGGTTTCGGACTATATCTGTCCTGACTGCATGTTTTTTCACACATTGCTGGCATATTCGGTGGACAGGACGTCTACTGTGCGGCGACGAAAAGCGTGCGAAGAATTCGCTGTCGTGACAAGGAATTCGTAACACCAGGATCATGATCAGGGGGCAGGCGATGAAGTGGGTTTGGGGTTTGGGAAAACTGTTGATGCTGGGCTTCTGGCTGGTGGTGCTGGTCAACGCAATCGTTGAAGCGCCCAGCCCGTTCGGCGTGATGATCGATATGGCGGGCAGCCTGGTGCTGTTGACGCACCTGCTGGAACTGATCCTGTTCAACGGCAGCCTCCGGGGTCGCAGGCACCCATGGCGTGACAGAGGCAAAATCATCCTGTTCGGGATTTTCCATCTCCAATCCATCGGCCGTTCGGCTTCGGGGCATACCCATGCGTAATCTCGTTCTACTGGCAGCATTGTTCAGTCCGCTGGCCATGGCCCAGGCAATCATCGTCGCGCCACATTCCCTGATGCGCCTTCCCGGCAACAGCAGTGTCCTGCAGGTCGAACGTCTGGAAGTAGCCGACTACGGTACGCTGTTGATCCCGGCGGGTATCGACGACGTGAAGATCGGTCAGCTGGTGCTCGGACACGAATCACGCATCGCCATTGTGCCCGGCGTGCAGACCTTCAAGCTGGTGGTGGACCGTGGCGAATTTGGCGCTGGCAGCCAGATCACTGCGCGGGGCGCTCCCGGAACGTTCGAAAAGCCGGCGCTGCCGGGGCGCAACCTGACCTTGCGCGTGAACAGCCTCAACGCCGAGCAGTTGTCGATCGATGCCCGTGGTGGCGCGGGTGGGCCGGGCTATGCGGGCCTCGATGGTGGTACGGGCGAAGAGCCGGGTTGCGCCTGGGGACAGGCCGGTCGGGGTTATAACGGCGACAATGGCGGCAACGGCCACGACGGTGCCGCCGGTGCGCAGGTTCGTCTCGAGCTGCCTTACAGCTTTGCGGCCGAGCGCATCAAGGTGAACGTCGAGGGCGGTGCGCCGGGCAAGGGCGGCGAGGGCGGCAAGGCGGGTAAAGGCGGTGCGTCCAAAGGCTGTATCGTCTATCGCGCCGATGGCGGCAAGGCCGGCAGACCGGGTGAGCCCGGCCAGCCAGGTGCTGCCGGACCTGCCGGTGCGCTGATTCTTCAGCGCCTTTGACCGGTGACTGACAGGCTGTGGAGCCTATGTCCGCAGCCTGTCAGCGCGCAGCGCTTACTGCGGCACGCCGTTCTCCCAGCTCTTCCAGTCCTCGACGATTGCCTGCACCAGCGGATTGCCGGTGCGGTACAGGTTTTCCAGCGCCGGGACGAATGCGCCCTGATCGGCATACTTCAGCAGGTTGTCCACCTCGCTATAGCCTGGATACGGGCGGTCGAAATCGGAACCGGCGCGGACCACGGCGAGGCGATTAACGTCGACCTTGCCCGCTTTACTCGCCCGTAACAGTGCCTCGTAGGTGGAGTTGTCTTCCTGCTGGGTCGTGCAATACACGCCTTTATTGTCGGTCAGCAGGCGCGTCCAGACCTCCGCCCGCTCACTCAGGCGTGTGCCCGAAAACCACGTATTGCCGGCCAGCGTGTCGCACTGCGTCACTTGCGGCGGCTGATTGGCGGGTGCGTAAGGGTACTTCACGCGCCACGCGGCTGACTCCTTGCTCTCGCTGAGGGCGACCTTTTGCGACAGCGCAAATGCCTTGGCCTGCAGCTTGGGGTTGAGCTCGAAGACTTCGGTCTTGTAATCCAGCGGCGGCTTTTCGTTCGGACCTTTGGTGTTGATGCCCAGGTAGCCGGTTGGCCATTCCTTGGGCACATCCCGCGAATCGATTTCCCACTGAGTGCCGAACTCCACCAGGTAGTGCGCCCAGGCCGTGGTGCCGAGGGTGCCGTGATGCGGATTGATCCCGGCAATGCCGGCGACGATGAAATACGTCTTGCGCAGATCGAACTGCGGCGACAGCGCCAGAGCCAGTGTCGAGGCGGCGGCGTTGGTCTGGCCCATGCCGGTGACCATCAGGCAGGTGTCCTGATCGTTGCAGCGGATGGTCGGGTACTCGGCGGCCAGCCCCGGCACTTCTATCTCTTTGGTCAGGTGCAGGCGATCGATCCAGTTCTGCGCTTCCGGGGCGAACATAGCGATCAGCATCACCTTGGGCGTGACGGGTGCGGCCGTCGCCGCCCAGATGCCGGGGCTGAGCACGGCCAGCGTGGCGCAGAGGGCGTTACGAGTGATGTGTTTCATGAGTACTCCTGTAGTCAACGTCATGTTCAGAACTGATAGCCCACGCCGGCGTAATAACCCCAGCCATCGGAGCGGGCGCGGAAGTTGCCGTCGCCGAAGTTCAGCTCGCTGCCGTCCTGCCAGTTGCCGCCATTGTGGAAATAGCGGCCGACCAGCGTGAAACGCAGGTGAGTGAAGGCGTAAAGCAGTACGTTGGTGGCGACCGTCGAATTGGCGGTGCGGGCCGGATCGTCCTTGAGGTCCGAGCCGAAGTCGAAGTTGGTGAAGCCGATGTAGGTCAGCGATGCACCGTTGTCGAATTTGGTGATCGGCACGATGTACTTCAACTGGGCGCGATAGCCGTCCCAGGAATACTCGTTGCTGGCGCCGTAGTTTTCCCACTGATAGCGGCCATAGAAGTTGGCTGAAAGGTTGACCCGCGACTGGGTGTCGATGTCGGTGCCGATACCGCTGTACAACGTGTTGGCGCGGTTCGCCGAGTTGCTGCCGTGGTCGTAGATCCAGTCGAAGGCGACGTACCATTCCTTGAACGGCCCAACGGCCAGGCTGCGACCGGCCAGATAGTCGATGGAGATGCGTGGCTCGTGCTCCATGAACACCGGCGAACCATGGTCCCAGACACCTTTGTCGTTACGGTTGCCGATGTCCAGGATCTTCGGTACATCGATGTAACCGTACAGTTCGAACGGCCCCTTGCGGCCGAAGTATTCGTACTCCAGATACACGTCATCCACCGGCTGTGGGCCGAAGCTGATGTCTTTGCTGCCGATCAGCGTCAGGTCCTGATTGAACCAGTCCGACAGGTACGCGCCCTTGCCTTCATTGGGCGCGGCGGGTGGACTCAGGTTTTCGCCCTGTGCGGAGTCTTCAGCGGTTGCCGGTTGCGCCTGCACGGCCGTGCAGGAGATGCCGAAAGCGGCAGTGAGCATGAGAGGAATCAGAAGTCTGGGGGCTGGGGCGGACTGCTTGGAGGACTGCATCGGTATTGAAACTCCTTTTAACGGCACGTACGACAATCCGCAAACGTTTGCACAGGACGTGCCAAAGGAATTCAACTGCCTGAAAGACAAGGTTATTCGAGAAATAACGTGACTGATCGGGCAGGATTTTGCCCGGCCGCTGTGCGCGGTATCACTCTGGGTGCCCCACGATGTTTCGTTTCGCACCACTGAGGTGTTCGGCCGGTCAGAACGTCGGACGTGCCGCCGCGATCACGACCACAGCCAGCCCGATGATGAGATTGATGCCGACCAGCCGTCGGATTCTGCCCAACGCTGCGGCGCCCTCGGCCCATTGCTCTGTCTCCACTGCGCGGCGCAGTTCTGGCAACTGCAACGACTGGATACGCAGGAACAGCGCGACCATCACCACGTACAGGCCCATCATGATCTGGACGTAGCGCGGGGCGGTTTCGAAGCTGGTGAAATTCAGCTGAATCATCCCGATACCCGTGACGGGCAGCGCAATTACGGCGGCCCAGACCCAGATAAAGAAGCGCGGAAACACCTGGACCCACACTTTCAAGCGAGACGGTCCTTCAAGTGCTGCAATGACGGCTGGGCGCAATACCATCCAGGCGAAGAACATCCCGCCGACCCAGATAAGAGCAGCCAGCAGATGCAACGTATAGACAGAGGAAAATGCGGTCATCGGGTACTCCGTTCTGCGCGGATGGAATTAGCGCGCTATGATAGCGCCCACTCAGAACCACTGAAAATTTATCCAGCCTTTTTTGCCGTGCCCCCGAACCGAAGCCAATGATCAGTACCGAACTCAAATCCCAGATCCAGGGTGCTTACTCGCGCTTTCTGGAAGCCAAGAGCCTCAAGCCACGTTACGGCCAGCGATTGATGATCGCCGAAGTCGCCAAGGTGCTGGGGGACATCGATACCGATGAGGAGGGACGGCGCTCGGGCGACCCGGCCGTGGTCGCCGTGGAAGCGGGCACCGGTACAGGCAAGACGGTGGCCTACGCCATTGCCTCGATTCCGACCGCCAAGGCGGCTGGCAAGCGTCTGGTGATCGCTACCGCGACCGTCGCGCTGCAGGAGCAGATCGTCTACAAGGACCTGCCAGACCTGATGCGCAACAGCGGCCTGAACTTCACGTTCGCCCTGGCCAAGGGTCGCGGTCGTTACATGTGCCTGTCCAAGCTCGACATGCTGCTGCAGGAAAGCGACGCCACCAACGCGACCGCGCAACTGTTCGAGGAAGAAGGCTTCAAGATCGAGGTCGACGAAGCCAGCCAGAAACTGTTCACCAACATGTTGCAGAAGCTGGCGGGCAACAAATGGGACGGCGACCGCGACAGTTGGCCTCAGGAACTGGCCGATCAGGACTGGGCACGCCTGACCACCGATCACAGCCAGTGCACCAACCGCCATTGCCCCAACTTCCAGCAGTGCGCTTTCTATAAGGCGCGTGAAGGGATGGGCAAGGTCGATGTGATCGTTACCAACCATGACATGGTACTGGCTGACCTGGCGTTGGGCGGCGGTGCGGTGCTGCCGGACCCGCGCGACACACTTTATGTGTTCGACGAAGGCCATCACCTGCCGGACAAGGCCATCGGCCACTTCGCTCATTACACACGCCTGCGCTCCACCGCCGACTGGCTGGAGCAGACCGCCAAGAACCTCGCCAAGCTGCTGGCCCAGCATCCGCTGCCCGGTGACCTGGGCAAGCTGATCGAGCAGGTTCCGGAGCTGGCACGCGAGATCAAGGGCCATCAGCAGTTCATGTTCGGTGCCTGCGAGCAACTGGCCGATTTCCGCGCCGGTGAAGACATGCAGGGCCGTGAGCGTCCGCGTCATCGTTTCATCGGCGGCGTCATCCCCGAGCACATCCGCGAGATGGGCATCGAGCTGAAGAAAGGCTTCGCCCGTCTGGACGACCTGTTCACCCGCCTGACCGAGCTGCTCAAGGAAGGCATGGACGGCGAGGTCAACATCGGCATCGCCAGCCATCAGGCCGAAGAGTGGTATCCGTTATTCGGCAGCCTGCTGGCCCGTGCCCACGGCAACTGGGAATTGTGGACGGCCTTCACGGCTGAAGACCCCGAGGACAGTCCGCCGATGGCGCGCTGGCTGACCCTGGCCGACAGCGGTGCGCTGTTCGACATCGAGGTCAACGCCAGCCCGATCCTGGCGGCCGAGATGCTGCGCCGCAATCTATGGAACATTGCCTACGGCGCGCTGGTGACCTCGGCGACCCTCACCGCGCTGGGCAAGTTCGACCGTTATCGCATGCGTGCCGGATTGCCCAAGGGCGCGGTCACGGCGGTTGTACCGAGCCCGTTTCACCACGCCGATGCCGGGGTGCTGCGTGTTCCCGACCTCAAGGCCGACCCGCGTGATGCGGTGGCGCACACGGCGGCGATCATTCGTGACCTGCCTGGTCTGGTCGAAGGCTCGCGCGGCACGCTGGTGTTGTTCTCCTCGCGTAAACAGATGCAGGACGTGTTCGACGGGCTGGACCGCGACTGGCGCAAACAGGTGTTCATTCAAGGCAATCTGTCGAAGCAGGAAACGCTGAACAAGCACAAGGCGCGGGTCGACAGCGGCGAGTCCAGTGTGCTGTTCGGGCTGGCCAGCTTTGCCGAAGGGGTGGACTTGCCCGGCGCGTATTGCGAGCACGTTGTCATCGCCAAGATCCCATTCGCGGTGCCGGACGATCCGGTCGAGGCGGCCCTGGCCGAGTGGATCGAGGCACGTGGCGGCAATCCGTTCATGGAGATCGCCGTGCCGGATGCGTCGTTGCGCCTGGTGCAGGCCTGTGGTCGCCTGCTGCGCACCGAAGAAGATCGCGGCACCATCACGCTGTTGGACCGGCGTGTGGTCACTCAGCGTTACGGCAAGGCGATTCTCAATGCGTTGCCGCCGTTTCACCGGGAAATCTCCTGAACCGCGGCTGACGGGCGAGCGGCGACAGTTCCCAAAGCGTTCAATCGCTGGAACAATATGCCGCCATTCCGTTGGCCGCTTTCAGGCCGCGCGTTGTCATTCAGGAGTCAGCCGTCTTGCAGATCCAGGGTCATTTCGAGCTTCAATTCGAAGCGGTGCGGGAAGCCTTCGCAGCGCTCTTTGACGATCCTCAGGAGCGCGGCGCTGCCTTGTGCATTCAGGTTGGCGGGCAAACCGTCGTTGACCTCTGGGCTGGCACGGCCGACAAGGATGGCGCCGAAGCCTGGCACACCGACACCATCGCCAACCTGTTTTCCTGCACCAAGACGTTTGCCAGCGTGGCAATCCTGCAACTGGTGGAGGAGGGCAAACTCAACCTCGACGAGCCCGTCGCCAGGCTCTGGCCCGAGTTCGCGGCAGCAGACAAGGCGTCGATTACGCTGCGTCAGTTACTGTGCCATCAGGCCGCGCTGCCTGCGCTTCGCGAACAACTGCCCGCAGAAGCCCTGTATGAATGGGACACCATGACATCGGCGCTGGCCGCCGAGCAGCCGTGGTGGGTTCCCGGTCAGGGGCATGGCTATGCGGCGATCACCTACGGCTGGCTGATCGGCGAGATGCTGCGTCGCGCTGACGGTCGTGGTCCGGGCGAATCCATCGTCGCGCGGGTTGCCCGCCCGCTGGGGCTGGATTTTCATGTCGGGCTGGCGGATGACCAGTTCCACCGCGTCGCCCACATCGCCCGAGGCAAGGGCAACGTGGGCGATGAAGCCGCACAGCGCGTGCTGCAGGCAACCATGCGCGAACCGTCGTCGATCACCGCCAGAGCTTTCACCAATCCGCCGTCGATCATGACCAGCACCAACAAGCCGGAATGGCGGCGCATGCAGCAACCGGCCGCCAACGGTCACGGTAATGCACGCAGCCTGGCCGGGTTCTACAACGGTCTGCTGGATGGCAGCCTGCTGGAAGCGGACATGCTCAACGAACTGACCCGCGAGCACAGCGTCGGGCAGGACAAGACCTTATTGACCTCGACCCGCTTCGGGCTGGGCTGCATGCTCGACCAACCGGCCGTGGCCAACGCTACGTACGGACTGGGTCCGAAAGCCTTCGGCCATCCGGGAGCTGGCGGTTCGGTAGGGTTTGCCGACCCCGACTACGAGGTGGCATTCGGCTTTGTCACCAACACCCTGGGGCCATACATTCTGATGGATCCGCGTGCTCAGGGACTGGTCAGAACGCTGCGTGAGTGTTTGCAGTAAGTTTCGCTTATAAGTGCTTGTTTCATACCGACTGTCAGGTAATCGGGTATAACAGAGGCCGTACGACGGTTTCTCTTTACACCTGTAACTTCATGCGTGTTATACGGACGTAACAACGTTCCTTCTGTCTGATCAAAAACTGTTGTGGGTCATCCATGTCGTCCAATAAAAGCCTCGTTCTCGCCCTGTGTATCGCCGTCACCGGCTGTGCTCAAACCCCTCAATCCGATTCCGCTGCGACTGAAGGCCACTGGTGGCAATTCGGTTCGGGCAGCGCAGCCGACGATGTGTCTGCAAAGGCTCCGGCTTCCAGCCCGGCACCTGCTGCACCGGTTGCCAAGGCAACTGATGCACCCGCACCGGCCGGCGAAGCGAAGAGCGGCAAGTCCTGGTACTGGCCGTTCGGTTCCGATGACGCCACTGCGGCCAAGCCTGACGCCGTTGCCAGCAAGCCTGCCGACAAGCCAGCGCTGGTCGCGAAATCCGAAGCCGACAAGACCTGGTGGTGGCCTTTCGGCAGTTCGGAAGCCAAAAAGGACGAGCCAAAGGCGCTGCCGATGCCCGATCCGAAAGTGACCAAGGCCTGGCTGGATGAATACGAGCCACGCGTGCGTGCCGCCATCAAGGACACTCCGTTCGAGCTGGAACGTCGCGACGACCTGCTGGCGATCACCGCACCGGTAGACAGCTCGTTCAACCCGGATCGTCCGGCCATGTTGCTGCCGGTCACTCTGGGCCCGATCACCCGTCTGGCCAAAGCGGTCGAGGGTGACAAGAGATCGGCTGTACTCATTCTGGGCCACGCCGACACGTCGGGCCCTACCGACGCCAACCAGAAAATCAGCCAGGAACGTGCGCAATCGGTTGCTGCGATCTTCCGTCTCAGCGGCCTTGAGCGCCAGCGCCTGAGTCAGCGCGGCATGGGCGCCGTGATGCCACGTGCCGCCAACGACAGCGCGCAGGGTCGCGCGCTCAACCGCCGTGTCGAAATCCTCATGACGCCGCAGGACACCATGGTTGCGCTGATGAGCCGCTATGCGCTGCCGCCGGTTGCACCGACCATGGTCGCGACTCAGGACGTCAAGCCTGTCGTGCCCGCGGCCGTTCCTGCCAAGAAGGCTGCGCCCGCCAAGAAGGACACCGCCAAGAAAGCTGCACCGGCCAAGGCTAAGGCCACCACAGCCAAGAAGGCAGCGCCGGCCAAGACCACCGCGGCGGCGAAAAAGCCTGCAGCGGCCAAGACTCCGGCCAAGGATGCAGCTGCCAAGAAGACCGATACCCAGGCCAGCAACTGATCCTGTCGTCACCCTTATCATTCCCATGCTTGCGTGGGAATGCCTCCCCCAGACGCGCTGCGTGTAATGTGCCGTAGCGAGTCACCATTGCATGCGATCCCCAGGGGTGACGCGCCGGGCTCTGCAGGAAAAGTGGCCGCGCTCGCCGACTTTTCGTACAGAGCCTAAGATTTGTAGTCGCAAACTCAGGAATGACACCATGACCCAGACCCTGGCTGACATGCGTCGTGACTACACACGCGACGGTTTGACCGAAGCACAGTCACCGGACGAGCCGTTTGCCCTGTTTCACCAATGGTTCGCCGAAGCGGTGCAAACCGAACAGGCACCGGTGGAAGCCAACGCCATGACTCTGGCGACGGTTGATGAAGAAGGGCGTCCGCACTGCCGGGTGCTCTTGCTCAAGGGGCTCGATACTCAAGGGTTCACCTTTTTCACCAACTACGACAGCGCCAAGGGGCAGCAACTGGCTGCGCGTCCGTTCGCGGCGATGACGTTCTTCTGGCCGACCCTCGAACGGCAGGTGCGTATCGAAGGCCGGGTGGTGAAGGTCAGCGCTCAGGAGTCGGACGCCTATTATCAGGTCCGGCCGCTGGGCAGTCGGCTCGGGGCCTGGGCGTCTCCGCAGAGTCGGGTGATCGCCGACCGAGAAGAACTCGAGGGGCTGATCAGACAGACCGAGCAGCGCTTTCTCGATACCGCGCCTCATTGCCCGGAGCACTGGGGTGGGTATCGCCTGCTGCCGGAGCGAATCGAGTTCTGGCAGGGCCGTTCGAGCCGCCTTCATGACCGTTTGAACTATCGTTTGATAGAGGGCCAATGGACGCGCGAGCGTTTGGCGCCCTGATTGAATTATTTGTCTGCCGGGCCGTCTGAGCGTTACGTAGGTTGTCGCTGTATGGCGCCTGAATGAATTTAAATTGCGGAACGAGGGTCGTGACAGTGCCCGCCCTGGGTAGTCTAATGGCCACTAGTTCCTCTGGAGATACCTTTTATGCGCAAGTCTGCTCTTCTGGTTGCATCGTTCACTGCCATGGCGTTGACGTTGGGCGGCTGTACTTCGAATCTCACCGGTGACTCGTATTCCCGTGATGAAGCCAGAACCGTACAGACTGTACGCATGGGCACTGTCGAGTCGTTGCGTCCCGTGAAAATCGAAGGCACCAAGACCCCAATCGGTGCCGGTGCAGGTGCCGTCGTCGGCGGTGTCGGCGGCAGTGCCATCGGTGGCGGTCGTGGCAGCGTCGTGGCTGCGGTGATCGGCGCAGTTGCGGGTGGCTTGCTGGGTTCCGCGACTGAAGAAGGCCTGACCCGTACCCAAGGCGTCGAGATCACCGTTCGCGAAGATGACGGCAGCATGCGCGCCTATGTTCAGCAGGTTCAGGAAAACGAGATTTTCCGGGTCGGCGAGCGGGTACGCATCATGACCGTCAACGGCACGAGCCGCGTGACTCATTGATCGGTAGCGATTCCAACAAAACCCCGAGTCGAAAGACTCGGGGTTTTTTGTGTCTGTCATACCGGTTTTCAGCGCGGCGATGAGGCCTTGCAAGCCATTGCCATCACCGCGTAGCCGATAATGGCCGACAGTATCGAACCGGTCAAAATGCCCATCCGGTCTTCACCCGCATACGCACTGACGCCCGGTTCGAATGCCAGTGAACCGACGAACAGGCTCATGGTGAAGCCAATGCCGCACAGGATCGAAACGCCGAGCACGTGGCCCCAGTTTGCCTCTTTGGGCAGGGCGGCTACCCGCGTCCTGACCGCCAGCCATGTCAGTCCGAACACGCCCAGGGTCTTGCCCAGCAGTAGGCCCGCCGCAATGCCCATGGGCACCGGATGGATGAAGCTGTCCAGGGTTATTCCAGCCAGCGACACGCCGGCATTGGCGAATGCGAACAGCGGCAGAATGGCGTACGCGACCCATGGGTGCAGCGCGTGCTCCAGAGTCAGCAGTGGTGAACCCTTGGCCCGGGTGCGAAGCGGAATACAGAATGCCAGCACCACGCCTGCCAGCGTCGCGTGGATTCCGCTTTTCAGCACACAAACCCACAGCACCAGGCCCACTAGCAGATAGGGCGCCAGTCTGGACACGCCGAAACGGTTCATTGCGATCAGCGCGACGATAGAGGCCCCTGCCAGCATCAGCGAGGTGTGTGACAGCTCGCCTGAATACACCAGTGCAATGACAATGATCGCGCCCAGATCGTCGATGATTGCCAGGGTCATCAGAAACAATTTCAGGGACACCGGTACGCGCTTTCCCAGCAGCGCCAGAACACCAAGTGCGAAGGCGATGTCGGTCGCCATCGGAATGGCCCAGCCGTTCAAAGCTTCGGCGTTGCCTGTATTCAGCGCAACATAGATCAGCGCTGGAACTACCATACCGCCAAGTGCGGCAGCACCGGGCAGGATTATTTGCGAAGGTTTCGACAGGTGGCCTTCCAGGACTTCACGTTTGACTTCCAGACCTATGACCAGAAAGAACAGCGCCATCAGGCCGTCGTTGATCCATAACAGCAACGGTTTGTTGATTTGCAGTGCGCCGATCCAGGTGGCGACCGGTGTATCGAGAAAGGCCATGTAGAGCCAGGACAATGGCGAATTGTTGATGATCAGGGCCAGTGCGGCAGCGGCGATCAATAGCAGGCCGCCGGCTGCTTCAAGCTGAAAAAAGCGTGTAATGGTATTTCGCATGGGCGCGACCATTCTCCGTATCCGGTAAAAAGAGGCCGTCACCGTAACGCGTTGAAAGAGAAGTTAAAACAAAAGTTATAGTCGTTTTTGATCTAAAAATGACGGCTGTATGGGAAGCCGGAAGAGTCTAATTAATGTGTAACTTATTAAGTCTTAATCAGGTCTTTTTTGTATGTAGGAGATTTCCCAAAGACTCTTTTTATTACGTAATTGTAACTTTATAAGTTCAGTCGGCAGTGGTTGGGTATTACTGTAAACGGTGTGACGTTGATGTCACGGTCGCACTGTGTGGCAGTGCGGCCGAGAACACCATTCAGGACGGGCTCAGCCCTCGATCCCCAGCATGTCGCGTACCAGCGCCTCGGCGATACGAATCCCGTCGACACCCGCCGACAGAATGCCGCCGGCGTAACCCGCGCCTTCACCGGCCGGGTACAGGCCCTTGGTGTTGAGGCTTTGCATGTTCGGGCCTCGGGTAATGCGTAGTGGTGCGGATGTGCGGGTTTCGATACCGGTCAGCACGGCATCGTGCAGCGAGAAGCCCTTGATCTGCTTGTCGAACGCTGGCAGCGCTTCACGAATGGCGTCGATGGCGAAAGCCGGCAAGGCCTCGGCCAGATCGACCAGTTTCACCCCTGGCTTGTACGAAGGTTCGACACTGCCCAGCGCCGTAGAGGCTTTGCCTGCGATGAAGTCACCGACCAGTTGCGCGGGTGCCTCGTAGGTGCTGCCACCCAGCAGATAAGCATGAGACTCAAGGCGTTCCTGCAATTCGATACCCGCCAGCGGGCTGCCTGGAAAATCCTGTTCCGGCGTGATGCCGACCACGATGCCCGAGTTGGCGTTGCGCTCGTTGCGCGAGTACTGGCTCATGCCGTTGGTGACCACACGGTTTGGTTCGGACGTTGCAGCCACCACCGTACCGCCAGGGCACATGCAGAAGCTGTAGACCGAACGGCCATTGCTGGCGTGGTGCACCAGCTTGTAGTCCGCAGCGCCCAGTTTCGGGTGCCCGGCGTATTTGCCCAGGCGGGCACGGTCGATCAGCGACTGCGGGTGCTCGATACGGAAGCCCACCGAAAACGGTTTGGCCTCCATGAACACGCCACGGCCGTGCAGCATGCGGAAGGTGTCACGGGCACTGTGACCCAGCGCGAGAATGACGTGACGTGACGCAATCCGTTCGCCGCCATCGAGCACCACGCCCTGTAATTGACCGTCTTCGATCGTCAGGTCGGTGACACGTTGCTGGAAGCGCACTTCGCCGCCGAGCGTTTCAATCTGGTGACGCATGTTTTCGACGACGCCGGTCAGGCGGAAAGTGCCGATGTGCGGTTTGCTGACATAGAGGATCTCTTCCGGCGCGCCGGCTTTGACGAACTCGTGCAGCACTTTGCGACCGTGAAAGTAAGGGTCCTTGATCTGGCTGTAGAGCTTGCCGTCAGAGAAGGTGCCCGCGCCGCCTTCGCCAAACTGAACGTTGGACTCCGGGTTGAGCACGTTCTTGCGCCACAGGCCCCAAGTATCCTTGGTGCGCTGTCGCACTTCCTTGCCGCGTTCGAGGATGATCGGTTTGAAACCCATCTGCGCCAGCAACAAGCCCGCGAAGATCCCGCAGGGACCGAAGCCCACGACCACCGGCCGCTCGCTCAGGTCTTCGGGGGCGTGGCCCACCACCTTGTAGCTGATGTCGGGTGCCGGGCCGACATGACGGTCATTGGCCAGCTTGCGCAACAAGGCGTCTTCGTCACGGACCTGAAAGTCGATGGTGTAAATGAAGCACAGTTCGGAGGACTTCTTGCGCGCATCGTAGCTGCGCTTGAACAGCGTGAAGTCCAGCAATTCGCTGCTGTCGATGCCCAGGCGTTGCAAGAGGGCAGGGCGCAGGTCTTCGTCCGGATGATCGATCGGCAGCTTGAGTTCGGTGATTCGTAACATTAAGGGGTCCAGTTTTCGGGCCGCAGGTTCAGCCCGACAGCACTTCAAGAACCGGCGATTATAAGCGCTGAACCCCTTGGGCGGCGAGTCGGGGTGTGCAGTCTTGGCGATGACGGGTGCCGTCGGTCGCCAAAATCGTTGCCCCGCGAGGCATCAGTCGTCTCGCGAACCGCCGTAATAGCCACAGCCGCGCTGGGCCTGACCGTTGAGGCGCAGTTCGGCGGTCAGGTGCTGCACCGAGCCATTGACGCTGTCGATGCAGCGTTGAGGCGCCACCCATAGCTCGATGCGCTGGTTGTTGGCTTCGCTGCTGACGCTGAAACTGCCGTCCGGCAGTTGTTCTTCCAGATACGGCACTGCCAACGGAGGCTGACCTTCGCGCTCGAGCACCATGCCCTTGCCGCTGACATTGACGTTCCACGCTGGCTTGTTGCCGTTGACGTGCAGGGTCAGGCGCTTGAAGTTGAGGTCTTCGCAAGCCTGCCCGGGACGCTCGACGCGGTACACCTGATGCAGGTCCAGTTGACCGTCACTGTTAACAGCCTTGCTGGCGGTGAATGAGCCACGCAAATCGGCGAACACGCGACCCTTGCTGTCTGCCAGACTGGCAGCCTCCTGAAGGAGGCCGGTGTTGTTGCGGTCCTTGACTGCATAGCGACGCTGTTCGTTGCAGGGCTTGAACATCAATTGCCCGTTCTCGCCGGTCAGGTCGCCCTGCATGCGGATCATGCCGGCCGTTGAAACTTTCGGTGTGTCGGCCTTGATGCCGAGCATCTGGCATCCGGCGAATAGCGGCAGAAGAGCGAATACGAGGACGGAACGAGCAGCGAACATGAGGCGGGTCTCCAGACAGGTGCCGCCACGTTACGCAGACTGTTGCCGCATCACAAGACCTGATATGTCCGGCCGGTGTGCATGCCTTCTACGCTTCTGGCGTAGGCCAGTGCCACGTCGGCAGCCGCAACAGGCTTGAAGCCCCGGAAGTAGGGCGCGTATTTGTCCATGGATTCGAGCAGCACGGTCGGGCTGACCGAATTCACACGCATGCCGCGCGGCAGTTCGATGGCCGCTGCCCGCACGAAGGCGTCGATGGCGCCATTGACCAGGCTGGCCGAAATGCCGGAAAGAATCGGTTCCTGACTCAGCACCCCGGAGGTGAAGGTGAATGATGCGCCGTCATTGGCAAACTCTTTACCGATCAGCAGCAGATTGACCTGGCCCATCAACTTATCCTGCAAACCCAGGGCGAAGTCGGCTTCGCTCATGCTGTCCAGCGGCACGAATTTCACACTGCCGGCGGCGCAGATCAACGCATCGAAACGGCCTACGCGCTCGAACAAGGCGCGGATCGAGGCACTGTCACTGATGTCGACACGCGCATCGCCACCCTTACGGCCGACTCGCAGGATCTCATGGCGTGGTGCCAGTTCGCGTTCAATCGCCGAGCCTATGGTTCCACTTGCACCAATCAACAGGACTTTCATTGCGCCGCTCCAGATGGATCACATGAGCCGTCAGTGTAGAAAGCTGGTTAGCCTTCGATAAAGATGCTAATTGGAAACCTTTGGTTCTCTAAAGGAAACAATCCATGAGCGAGATGGAGGATCTGGCGGCTTTCGCGGTCCTGATCGAAACAGGCAGTTTCACCTCGGCGGCCTCGCGTCTGGGGTGCAGCAAAGGGCGGTTGTCGAAACGGATTTCTCAGTTGGAAAAGACCTACGGCGTACAACTGCTGCACCGTACCACCCGCGCCTTGAGTCTGACGCCGGCGGGACTCGCCTTGCTGCCCCAGGCGCAGCAGTTGATGACCCACATGGAGCGGGCGCGCGGTATCGTGGCGCTGATGCGTGATGACATGGTGGGTGAGGTGCGCATCACTGCGCCTGTTTCGCTGGGGGAAACGTTCTTCGACGGTCTGCTGATGGAGTTCTACGACACTTACCCGCAAGTGAAGATCGAACTTGAACTCAATAACAGCCTGCGGGATTTGCGCCGCGACGGGTTCGATCTGGCGATACGTTCACAGGTGCCTGGCGACGAACGTCTGGTGGCCCGAACGCTGTTGGCGATGCAGGAACTGACCTGCGCCAGTCCGCGTTATCTGGATCGACAGGGCTGGCCACAAACGCCGGACGAACTGGCCCGACACCGTTGCCTGATCAACAGTCACTACAGCAGTCGCTACCAGTGGCTTTATCACCAGAATCACGAGCTGACACGGGTGCAGGTCGACGGTCCGTTTGCCAGCAATCACTACAGCTTGCTGAAAAAGGCCGCACTGGCCGGTGCCGGTATCGCTCGGCTACCGTCCTATATGGTGCATGAGGAAATCAACGACGGGCGCTTGCATTGGCTGTTTCGTGATTACCAGACGGCAACCACGCCGATGTTTCTGGTGCATCCCTACGAAGGGAGCGTTCCCAGGCGGGTGCAGGTGCTGGCGGATTATCTGGTGGGCTGGTTCGAACGCAGCGGTTCGGCGCTGGGGCAGTTGGGCTGACTGCGCCCATGCAGAACATGGGCGCAATCATACGACGGTTACCCGCCCAGATAGGCGTCTCGCACTTTCGGATCGACCAGCAGTTCTTCGCCGGTGCCCTGCATGACCACGCGACCGTTCTCCAGTACATAGGCGCGGTCGGCGATTTTCAGCGCCTGGTTGGCGTTCTGTTCGACCAGAAACACGGTCACGCCATCACGCCGCAACTGTTCGACGATCTCGAAAATCTGCTGAATGATGATCGGTGCAAGACCCAGCGACGGCTCGTCCAGCAACAGCAACTTGGGCTTGCTCATCAGCGCGCGGCCAATCGCAAGCATCTGCTGTTCGCCGCCGGACATGGTGCCGCCGCGTTGCGTGAAGCGTTCCTTGAGGCGCGGAAACAGGTGCAGGACCTTGTCCATCTGCTCCTGATAATCACCCTTTTCGGTGAAAAAACCGCCCATGGCCAGGTTTTCTTCCACGGTCAGGCGGGCGAACACGCGACGGCCTTCCGGCACGACGGCGATGCTTTTGCGCATGATCACCGATGACTCCTGACCGACCAGTTCCTCACCCATGTAGCGGATGCTGCCGCTCTGGGCGCGAGGCGAGCCGCACAGGGTCATCAGCAAAGTCGATTTGCCCGCACCGTTGGCGCCGATCAGGGTTACGATTTCGCCTTGACGCACGTCTACATTGACGCTGTGCAGCGCCTGGATCTTGCCATAGAAAGTGGAAACGTTTTCGAACTGCAGCATTACGCTTCCCCCAGGTAGGCTTTGATCACTTCAGGATTGTCACGGATCTGTTCCGGCGTACCGTCGGCCAGCGGCGTGCCCTGGTTGATCACCACGATGTGGTCGGAAATGCTCATCACCAGTTTCATGTCGTGCTCGATCAGCAATACGGTTGCGTTGTGCTCATTGCGCAGCACACCGATCAGCGCTTTCAAGTCTTCGGTTTCCCGCGGGTTCAGTCCGGCTGCCGGTTCATCCAGCATCAGAATGCGCGGGCGCGTCATCATGCAGCGGGCGATCTCCAGACGGCGTTGCTGACCGTAGGCCAGTGTGCCGGCCGGACGGTTGGCGAATTCCTTGAGGTTGACGGCTTCCAGCCAGTGCTCGGCGTACTCCATGGCTTCGCGCTCGCTGCGGCGGAAGGCCGGGGTTTTGAACAGGCCTGACAGGAAGTTGGTATTCAGGTGCCGATGCTGGGCCACCAGCAGGTTCTCGACGGCGGTCATTTCCTTGAACAGGCGCACGTTCTGGAAGGTACGCACCACGCCCTTGCGGGCGATTTGATGACCGGCCAGACCCTGGATCGGCTCGCCGTCCAGCAGGATCGTACCGGCGCTGGGCCGATAGAAACCCGTCAGGCAGTTGAAGACCGTGGTCTTGCCGGCGCCATTGGGGCCGATCATCGATACGACCTGTTTTTCATGAACGGTCAGGGCCACGCCGTTGACCGCCAGCAGACCGCCAAAGCGCATGCTCAGGCCCGTGGCTTGCAATAGAGGCTGGCTCATTTGGCCACCTCCGCTTTCAGTTTCATGACGGGTCGTTGCATGGGCAGGAAACCTTGAGGGCGCCAGATCATCATCAGCACCATCAGGGCACCGAACATCAACATGCGGTAGTCGCTGAATTCACGCATCAGCTCTGGCAGCAGGATCATCACGATGGCCGCCAGAATCACGCCCAGTTGCGAGCCCATACCGCCGAGAACGACGATGGCCAGGATGATTGCCGACTCGATGAAGGTGAAGGACTCCGGGGTCACCAGGCCCTGACGAGCAGCGAAGAAGCTGCCCGCGAAACCGGCGAATGCAGCGCCCAGGGTGAAGGCCGACAGTTTGATCACGGTCGGATTCAGGCCCAGCGCCCGGCAGGCGATCTCATCTTCGCGCAAGGCTTCCCAGGCACGACCGATCGGCATGCGCAGCAGACGGTTGATGACGAACAGCGCGGCCAGTGCCAGTAGCAGGGCGATCAGGTAAAGGAAGATCACCTTGCTGATCGGGTTGTAGTCCAGCCCGAAATACTGGTGGAACGTCTGCGCACCTTCGGCGGCACGGCGTTCGAAGCTCAGGCCGAACAGGGTCGGTTTTTCGATGTTGCTGATGCCGTTGGGGCCGCCGGTGATGTCGGTCAGGTTGCGCAGGAAGATACGGATGATCTCACCGAATCCGAGCGTCACGATGGCCAGGTAATCGCCTCTTAGCCGTAGCACCGGGAAGCCGAGCAGGAAGCCGAACAGCGCAGCCAGCAGACCGGCCAGCGGCAGGCTCTCCCAGAAACTCAGGCCGAAGTAGTGCGAGAGCAGGGCATAGCCGTAGGCACCGACCGCATAGAACCCGACATAGCCCAGGTCCAGCAGACCGGCGAGGCCGACCACGATGTTCAGGCCCAGGCCGAGCATGACGTAAATCAGGATCAGAGTGGCAATGTCGACCGCGCCGCGTGAGCCGAAGAACGGCCAGACGAACGCCAGTACGATCAGGGCGGCAAGGCCCCAACGCTGGGTTGTCGGTCGGGTCATGAAGTCACTGGTTTTCTGTGAGATCAGCGGGGCGCGATCACCGCTGCGCAGGTTGCTGATTTTGTCGGCGAACAGCACCCGCAGAAACAGCAGCACCGAGCAGACCGCGATGATGGTCAGGGTCATGGGGCTGGCGTTATGCACTTGCAGGGTTACGCCGGAAAAGGCCAGTTTCAGGCCGAACACCGGGTAGGCGACGGCCCACACCAGCGCAGCGCTGAACAGCGCCTGTTTGAAGGACTTGCTCATACTTTCTCAACCTCCGGACGACCCAGAATGCCGGTCGGGCGGAACAGCAGCACCAGAACCAGCAGGCCGAAGGCCACGACGTCCTTGTACTGATCACCAAAGATGTCGGCACCGAAGGCTTCGGCGACGCCCAGCACCAGACCGCCGAGCACTGCACCCGGAATCGAACCGATGCCACCCAGCACGGCGGCCGTGAATGCTTTCAGGCCTACGAGAAAACCCGCGCTCGGGTTGATCACGCCGTATTGCATGCTCAACAACATGGCGGCGACTGCGGCCAGTGCGGCACCGACCACGAAAGTCAGGGCAATGATGGTGTTGGTATTGATACCCAGCAGGTTGGCCATTTTCATGTCCTCGGCACACGCGCGGCAGGCGCGGCCCATTCGCGAGCGGGAGATGAACAGGGTCAGGCCGGTCATGGCCAGCAATGTGACGATGAAGACCACAATCTGCATGTAGGAAATCAGTACTTCCTGCGCACCGCCCGGTCCGAAGGACAGGCTGCCGGGCAACAGGTTGGGAATGGCAAAGTTGCCGGAACCCTGGGAAAGCTGAACCGAGTTCTGCAGGAAGATCGACATGCCGATCGCAGAAATCAGTGGAATCAGACGGTTGCTGTTGCGCAACGGACGGTAGGCGACGCGTTCGATGCTGTAGCCATAGGCACTGGTCACGATGATTGACGCGGCGAAGCCTGCGATCATCAACAGCGGCAGGCTGTCGATGCCCATCATTGCCAGGCCGGCAAGCGCCATGAATGCAACGTAGGAACCGATCATGTACACCTCGCCATGGGCGAAGTTGATCATTCCGATGATGCCGTAAACCATCGTGTAACCGATGGCGATCAATGCATACGTACTGCCAATGGTCAGGCCATTGACCAGTTGTTGCATGTAGTGGAATAACTCGGGCATTTACCGCGCTCCTAAAAACCTGATCTGCATTTCTCCGGCCTGCGTCGGGTACGCATTCTGTCGATGCGTTGCCGATGACGCCGCCAGCGAACCGCTGGTAACGGTTTTAAGATTTTCAGGGGGCCTGGCCACCGGATCTCGGCAGGCGGGCCATGATTCGTAAAACAAAGCCCACTGCATGTGCAGTGGGCTTCGGTTGTCAACGCAAGCAGCTTATTTGGCGGCTTCGGTCTTCGGCTTGCCGAAGTGCCATTCGTAGACCACGAACTGGAAGTTCTTCAGGTCGCCCTTGGCGTCGTAGCTCAGTTCGCCCATCGGCGTCTTGAACGTACCGGCGTGGATGGCGGCTGCCACCTTGTCGGTGTCTTCGGACTTGGCGGCAGCAATGCCGTCGGCAATGACCTGAACGGCGGAGTAGGACGGGTACACGAACGGACCGCTCGGATCCTGTTTCTTGTCCTGGAATGCCTTTGTCAGCGCCTGGTTGGCGGGATCCTGGTCAAAGGATTTCGGCAGGGTGACCAGCAGGCCTTCGGAGGCTTGGCCTGCGATTTGCGAGATGGAGTCGTTGCCCACACCTTCAGGACCCATGAACCTGGCGTTCAGGCCTTTTTCCTTGGACTGGCGCAGAATCTGGCCCAACTCCGGGTGGTAGCCGCCGTAGTAGACGAAGTCGACATTGGCTTGCTTGAGCTTGGCGATCAGCGACGAGAAGTCCTTGTCACCGGCATTGATGCCTTCGAACAGGGCAACCTTGACGCCTTTGCTTTCCAGCGTGGTTTTTACTGCGGAAGCGATGCCTTCGCCGTATTGCTGCTTGTCGTGAATGACTGCAACGATTTTCGGCTTGGCGACGTCTGCGATGTAGTTACCGGCTGCAGGCCCCTGCGCGCTGTCCAGACCGATGGTACGGAATACCAGCTTGTAGCCACGGCTGGTGATATCAGGGCTGGTGGCTGCCGGGGTCACCATGATGATGCCTTCGTCTTCATAGACGTCGGATGCAGGTTGAGCGGAGCTGGAGCACAGGTGACCGATCACGTATTTCACGCCATCGTTGACGACCTTGTTGGCAACTGCCACGGCCTGTTTCGGGTCGCAGGCATCATCGTATTCGACAGCTTCGAGTTTCTTGCCATCGACACCGCCCTTGGCGTTGATCTGCTCGATGGCCATCCTGGCGCCGTTGAACTGCATGGTGCCGTACTCGGCGACCGGGCCGGTCTTGGGGCCGGCGATACCTATCTTGATGGTGTCGGCTGCGTACGAATGGCTGGCAACCCCGGCCATAACCAATGCGGCAAACAGCCTGGAAAGCTTCTTGGTACCCTTAGTCATGATGCTCCACTCTTGCGTTGTAGTTTTTATAATCCTGCTGGCCAAGGCTACAGGACCGGCTTCGACACCGTCCTTTCCCCGCTCCGCCAACTGTACCGGAACAGTTTAGAGTGCCGGTGAATCGCTTGGAAAGCATGGGGCAGGGGAGTCGATCTGTACGTGTCGCTTAATCGAAAGAAAGTTACAGAATCCAACCGGTCGACGATCTGCAAGACCGCACTGATCGTGATGGTTTTCGGGACTTTCCGGCAATCAATCAGTCGCTTCTGGGTTTGTCTGCGGGAACGGCGGCGGTATCATTGCGCCGATTTCCTTTTTGGTGAAACCCATGACGCAAGAACCTAGCACCCTCTATGCCAAACTGCTTGGGGAGACCGCCGCTATTTCCTGGAAAGAATTGCAACCATTCTTTGCCAAGGGTGCCCTGTTGTGGGTCGAGCTACCGCTGGATCTGATCGAAGTTGCCGAGGCCGTGGCCGAAAACGACGCGACCAAAGTGTCTGCGTGGCTGGATGCTGGAAAGGTCGGCAAGGTGTCTGAATCAAAGGCAATGGAGCTGGTTGAGAGTGATCCGTCGCTGTGGGCGGTGGTAGTGGCACCTTGGGTGCTGATTCAGAACAGGGCGTCGGACTGATCGATGCCTTTTTTTGGTGCCGATAGTGGCGCTGTGATGGGTGGGAAGGTAACTTCTCCAGCGCACCCGTAGCAAAAAGCCACAGCGTTGACTGCGGCTTGTGCTGTCAGTTGTCTCGTCAGTCTGTCCAGCGCGAACGTTGAGTGCGCACAGGACTGCGCGTAGCCAGTGCGTGTTCGCCACCAGGCAAGTCGTCGAACAGGTCAAGGGATCGGGGTATGTCGGTTTGCATCGGTCTGGCGTCCAGCATCAGTGACGCTGGCCACAGACTGGCGGGCTCACGTTCGTTCATCTGCTTCACCAGCGGCAGTATCCGGTCCAGTGGCTCAGGCTTGCTGAACAGATAACCCTGTACGTAATCACTGCCAAACTGACTCAGAAACTCCAGCTGCGCAGGGGTTTCGACGCCTTCTGTCACCACTTTGAGGTGCAGGGTGTGCGCCATCACGATGATCGCCTGAACGATCTCCATGTCTTGCGGCGACTTGGGGATGTCGATGATAAAGGAGCGGTCGATTTTCAGTGTATCCAGCGGCAGGCGTTTCAGATAAGCCAGTGACGAGTAGCCGGTTCCGAAGTCATCGATTGACAGCGAGACGCCCAGGCTGCGAATGTGCTTGAGCATCAGAATGGTGTTGCTGATGTTGCCCATCAGGGCGTTCTCGGTCACTTCCAGCTCCAGGCGGCCGGGCGCCACGTCTGCCTCGCTCAAGGCTTGTTCGACTTCCTCGACCAGTTCGTCGCGGCTCAGGTTCAGCGCAGAGCAATTCACCGTGATGATCAGCTTGTCCAGGCCGTCGAGGCGCAATGTCCCCAGATCCCGGCACGCGCGGCGCAACACCCAGTTGTCCAGCTCGGCAATCAGACCGTTGGCTTCAGCGATGCTGATGAACCGGTCGGGCACCAGAAGCCCGTGTTGCGGATGGTTCCAGCGCACCAGTGCCTCCAGTTTGGCGACATGCCCTGTGCGCAGATCGACGATTGGCTGGTAGTACACCTCCAGGCCGGTTTCCTCACGCAAGGCATTACGCAGTTCTTCTTCCAGATGCAGTTCCAGACTGGCTTTGGTCTTGAGCGCCGGGCTGAAGAAATTGACCCGGTTTCGGCCATTGCCCTTGGATTGATACAGCGCGAGGTCAGCGTGCTTGAGCAATTCGTCGCAGGTCGAGCCGTCACGCGGAAACACTGCGATGCCGATGCTGGTGGTCATGACCATGCGCCGTCCGGCCAGCGCGATGGTTTCCTTCATTTTGTGCATGACCCGGTGCGCCAGATGTCGGGCTTCTTCGTAATTGGGGATGCTCAGCAGGATGCAGAACTCGTCACCACCGAAGCGTGCGACCACATCCTGCACCCGGGTCGCGCTGCGAATGCGCTCGGCAATCACCTTGAGCAACTCGTCGCCTGCGTCGTGGCCCAGGCTGTCGTTGATCCGCTTGAAGTGATCGATGTCGAGAAACATCACCGCGAGCATGCCGTTGCCGATGGTGTGTTCGAGCAGCTTTTCGGCAAATATCTGATTGAAGCCGCGACGGTTGATCAGGTTGGTCAGCGGGTCGTAATGCGCCACTTGCTGGAGCGATACCCGTGCCTGATCGAGTTGGCTGAGCAAGGCATTGACCCGTTGCAAGTCGTGCTCCTTACCTTGCAGTTTCTTGTCGGCCATCGCCGCGCTGATGCTGCCTGCAATGATCAGCAGGGTAATGGCCGCAATGGTCAGCCCCAGTTGCTGGCTGTTGGCCGTGCTGGCTATGTGCAGCTGTGCGCCTTCATGGATGACCAGCTGCAGGGCACGCATGCCCATCAGGTGCATGGTCAGCAGCCCCGCGCCCAGAAACAGGCTTACGCCGTAGCGGAACATCTGATGGAACATACCGCTGTAATTACGCAAGTGCCGGGACAGCGTCAGCAAGGCCAGGCTGGCCAGGACGGCGACTAGGATCGACAGCGCGAAGGTCCGGGGTTCGTAATACTGCACTGCATCGGAGCGCATGGCGGCCATGCCCATGTAATGCATGGCGCTGATGCCGATGCCCATGACCACGGCGCTGGTCAGGCAGCGTTTGAGCGTGAGTGTTTTGATGGTCAGGGCACGCATCGCGACGATTGCGGTCGCCAGTACGATCAACAGCGACCCCAGAGTGATGCCCAGGTCGTAAGTAATAGTGAGCGGTGCCTGGAACGCGAGCATGCTGATGAAGTGCATCGCCCACACGCCGCCGGCCAGGCACAACGCCCCCAGCCCTTTCCAGATACGCCGGCTTTTTACCGCATCGACCTGAATGACCCGGTCGGCAATGTCCAGCGTGGCAAAGCACGCCGCGCAGGCAACGCCGTAGGCCAGCGCTACCAGAAACAAATTGTGACTGCAGTTGATCAACAATTGCCCGTCCGCCGGGACACCGGCGAACATATTCAAACCCAGCCACTCCATAGCGAGCCCTATTTATTCACTGCCAGGGCGCCAAGGCTTGAGGCCCGGCGATTCGAGGTGAGTATAGAAGCTGTTGTCAGACTGCCAGTACGCGAACCCACGAATTTGGAATCTTCTCAATAACGAATAGTTATAAAAAAACATCAATGACGCTGCGGTTTACGAATGTTTACAGACAGTTGAGCGTTCGCCTTCTAGATTGTCATCACTAATAAGAAGGGACGGGCGGCTCATGAACACGCTTCGTACGGACACCCCGGTTCAGGCAGCCAATGCCTGGCGTATCCTGTTTTTGCTGTTTCTCGCCAATCTGTTCAACTTTTTCGATCGCACCATTCCGGCCATCATCGTCGAGCCCATTCGTATGGAATGGCACCTGAGCGATTTTCAGCTTGGGCTGTTAGGCACTGCGTTCACGCTGGTATATGCCATCGCCGGACTGCCCTTGGGGCGCATGGCCGATAACGGATCGCGCAAGAAACTGATGGGCTGCGGTCTGGCGGTGTGGAGCGGGCTGACCGCGGTGAACGGTATGGTCGGCAGCTTCTGGACCTTTCTGCTGGTGCGCATGGGTGTCGGCATTGGTGAGGCCAGCTATGCCCCGGCGGCCAACTCCCTGATCGGTGACCTGTTTCCAGCCCATCGACGATCCCGTGCCATGGGCATCTTCATGTTGGGCCTGCCGTTGGGTCTGTTGCTGGCGTTCTTTACCATAGGTGCGATGGTCAAGGCTTTCGACAGCTGGCGCGCACCGTTTTTCATCGCTGCGGTGCCGGGGCTGGTGCTGGCGGTGTTCATTTTTTTCATCAAGGAGCCCAAACGCGGCGCGGCGGAAAGCGTGCGCATGTCGGAAGTCAAGATCGACAAGCCGATTCGTCGCGTGCTGTCGATCCCGACCTTTCGCTGGCTGGTGCTGGGCGGCCTGACCTTCAATTTCGCCACCTATGCCTGCAACTCGTTCATGGTGCCGATGCTGCAGCGCTATTTCCTGCTGCCGTTGCAGGAGGCGGCCGTGGCCACAGGTGTGATTGTCGGCATGACAGGGCTGATCGGTCTTACGGCGGGCGGCTGGGTCGCTGACAAGCTGCATCAACGCTCGCCCAACGGAAGGTTGTTGTTCGCCGCTTTCAGCATGCTGGTCGCGACCATTGCCACGGGGTACGCCTTGCATGCGGGGCGTATCGAAATCGGGGTGTTCGTGGCGGTGTTCAGTGTGGGCTGGCTGTTTGCCTATAACTTCTACACCTGCGTATATACGGCGATTCAGGATGTGGTCGAACCGCGTCTGCGGGCGACGGCAATGGCGCTGTTCTTTGCCGGGCTGTACTTGTTGGGCGGCGGGCTGGGACCGGTAGTGGTCGGTCTGTTGTCGGATTATTTTGCGCACGCGGCCATGGCGGTTGCCGGTGTAGAAGTGATGAGCGAGGGCTTCAAGGCCATTGGTCTTCACGACGCCATGTACCTGATTCCCGCAGCATTGCTGATGACCATGGGATTTTTGTTTCTGGCATCGCGCTGCTTCAGCAAAGATGCCGAACGCATGCAAGCCAGGATGCTGGCCGAAGAACCTGCGCAAGGTGTGGCGGACCCGGCGACGGTTTAACGTGGAGCGTTTCGGGCTGATTCGCGTAAGGCGCGAGGACACGGTCAGAGTTGATGATCGTGCCTCACGCGCCGTTGCGTTGCCTTTCAGGGCGCTCGGCGTCCGGCGTTGCAGTGACGCCGATCAGCCCGCGACCAGCACCCGGATCGCTTCCAGGCGCAGTGCCGCTTTTTCCAGCATTGCCAGGCCTTGTTCGCGCTGGGTGCGCAGAGCAACCAGTTCGCTGTCGCGGACCGTCGGGTTGACCGCCTGCAATGCTGTCAGGCGTGCCAGCTCTTCCTCGGTGTCGGCGGCCAGACGACGCTGTGCCTGTGCCACGCGTTCCGCGTGTTTGGGGGTGATTTTCTGTTCACCGGCGTTGATCCGTGGCGTCAGTACATCGCGTTGTGCCTGGATGAACTTGTTGGCGCTGGCGCGTGGCACGCTTTCGAGCTGATCGTTCAGGGTGTTGAACGACACGCGGCTCGACAGATCATTGCCGTTGGCATCCAGCAGGCAGCGCAGGGCGGCTGGCGGCAGGTAACGGCCCAACTGCAGCGAGCGCGGTGCAACCACTTCGCTGACGTAGATCAGTTCCAGCAACACGGTGCCCGGTTTGAGCGCCTTGTTCTTGATCAATGCCACGGCGGTGTTGCCCATCGAACCCGACAGCACCAGGTCCATGCCGCCCTGAACCATCGGGTGCTCCCAGGTGATGAACTGCATGTCTTCGCGGGACAGCGCCTGGTTGCGGTCGTAGGTGATGGTCACGCCTTCGTCGTCGCCCAGCGGGAAACTGGCGTCGAGCATTTTCTCGCTTGGCTTGAGAATCAGGGCGTTTTCCGAATGGTCCTCGCTGTCGATGCCGAACGCATCGAACAGGGTTTCCATGTAGATGGGCAGGCTGAACTGATCGTCCTGCTCCAGAATCGCTTCCACCAGCGCTTCGCCTTCGCCCGCGCCGCCGGAATTGAGTTCCAGCAGGCGGTCGCGGCCGGTGTGCAGTTCGCTTTCAAGACGCTCGCGCTCGGCACGCGCCTCGTCGATCAGGCTTTGCCATTCGTCGTCGTCACCGCTTTCCAGCAGCGGCAGCAGACGAGGGCCGAATTGGTGCTGCAGCGCGTTGCCGGTCGGGCAAGTGTTGAGGAACGCGTTGAGCGCTTCGTGATACCACTGGAACAGGCGCGCCTGAGGGCTGGTTTCCAGGAACGGCACGTGCAATTCGATGACGTGTTTCTGGCCGATACGGTCCAGACGACCGATCCGCTGTTCCAGCAGGTCCGGGTGCGAGGGCAGATCGAACAGCACCAGATGATGAGAGAACTGGAAGTTGCGGCCTTCGCTGCCGATTTCCGAACAGATCAGCACCTGCGCGCCGAATTCTTCGTCCGCAAAATAGGCCGCGGCACGGTCGCGCTCGAGAATGTTCATGCCTTCATGGAAGACCGTGGCCGGAATGCCGGAGCGCACACGCAGCGCGTCTTCCAGATCCATCGCGGTTTCAGCGTGGGCGCAGATCACAAGCACCTTGACGCGCTTGAGCATCTTTAGGGTATCGATCAGCCAGTCGACGCGCGGGTCGAAGCGCCACCAGCGCTCTTCCTCGCTGACGTCCGAGTGCGCCTGGAAGCTGACTTCCGGGTACAGATCGGGGTGATCGCCGAGCGGCAGCTCGAGGTATTCGGCCGGGCAGGGCAGCGGGTATTGATGCAGTTTGCGCTCCGGGAAACCCTGCACTGCAGCGCGGGTGTTGCGAAACAGCACGCGGCCAGTGCCGTGACGGTCCAGCAGCTCGCGAATCAGACGCGCCTTGGCTTCGTCGTCGCCGGTGTTGACGGCCGCCAGCAAGGTGTCGCCTTCAGCCCCCAGGAAACCATGAATGGTTTTCTGCGCTTCTGCGGAGAGCACGCCTTTGTCGAGCAGCTCCTGCACCGCCTGGGCGACCGGGCGATAGTTGTCGCTCTCGGCGCGGAAGGCGTTCAGGTCGTGGAAACGGTTCGGGTCCAGCAGGCGCAGACGAGCGAAGTGGCTGTCCTGACCCAACTGTTCAGGCGTTGCGGTGAGTAGCAGTACGCCCGGGATGACTTCGGCCAGTTGCTCGACCAATGAGTATTCGCGGCTTGCCTTGTCTTCGTGCCAGACCAGGTGATGCGCTTCGTCGACCACCATCAGATCCCAGCCCGCGGCGAACAGTGCATCCTGCGCCTTTTCGTCGGAAACCAGCCATTCCAGCGCCACCAGCGCCAGTTGGGTGTCTTCGAACGGATTGCCCGCATCGCTTTCCATGAAGCGTTCGGCATCGAACAGCGCTACTTGAAGGTTGAAGCGGCGGCGCATCTCGACCAGCCACTGGTGCTGAAGGTTCTCAGGCACCAGGATCAGTACGCGGTTCGCGCGCCCCGACAGCAACTGGCGATGGATGACCAGACCGGCTTCGATGGTCTTGCCCAGTCCCACTTCGTCTGCCAGCAGAACCCGCGGCGCAATACGGTCCGCGACTTCGCGGGCGATGTGCAACTGGTGGGCGATGGGTTGTGCACGTACGCCACCCAGCCCCCAAAGCGAGGACTGCAACTGGCGGCTGGTGTGTTCCAGCGTGTTGTACCGCAGCGAGAACCAGGACAACTGGTCGATTTGCCCGGCAAACAGACGGTCGGTCGCCAGGCGGAACTGAATGAAGTTCGACAGCTGGGTTTCCGGCAGCGTGACCACTTCGTTCCTGGCATTCAGGCCGTGATAGACCAGCAATCCGTCGACGTCGTCCACTTCGCGAACGGTCATTTTCCAGTTTTCGAAGTGAGTGATCACATCGCCTGGAGAGAAGCGTACGCGGGTCAGCGGTGCATTACGCAGTGAGTATTGGCGTGTTTCGCCAGTGGCCGGGTAGAGCACGGTCAATAAGCGGCCGTCCTGTGCCAGAACGGTGCCCAAACCCAGCTCGGCTTCGCTGTCGCTAATCCAGCGTTGCCCCGGTTGATACTGCTGCGCCATGCTGCCTGTCTCCCGACTTGAAAAAGCCGACTATGTTAACGGAACGCGCCGTGAAGACCAAAGGTGACGTTGGAAAAACCTTGGGATTCTCTGCGAACCGACAAAACCCGCCTTTCATGGCACTAATTTCATTAAACATAGTGAAAAAAGGCCGTATAAATTATTACAGCCTATTACATGGCTGTTCAAGTTGCGTCGCAGACGGCCGAAAGCCCGGTAAGAGGAGACCAAACCATGCTGCAACCTATGCTTCCGTTAAGTGTGGTACCGGTGACATCACAGCTGGACCCGGCCAAGCGTATGCCGGAAATTCCGCCTGTCGCCCCTGTACAGCAGAGCTCCAACGAGACGTCCATCGACCTGCGCAACGAAGACACCGAGCGCAGTGCGCTGTTGTTGCGCGAAGAACAGCAACGTCAGCAGCAACAGCATCAACAGGCCCATGGCGGTGAAGAAGAAGCCGCCGGGGAATATCAGGGTCTGGTCATTCCGGGTGATTCGCTCAACGCCGACAACACGGTGCCGGTTGTGCCGTTGATCGATGATGAGCCACGCCAGGGGCTGTGGGTCGATATTCAGATCTGAGGTCGAGCGTCCCGTCAGAGGACGCCACCGATGCCAGCCTTCGAGCGTTTCACACCTGCCTCACCCTCGCGACTGGTCATGGCCGATGCTATTGAGCATTATTGGCACTGATTCCGAGTGTCCGAGAGCTGCACGCCATGAGCGACGATGACAAATTGATCGACCTGGGCGCCGAGCGCGCCAGACGTATCCACGATCTGAACGACAAGCGCCTGAACGAAGTGCGCAATGCCTTCGAGCAGGCAATGCCGCTGAGCGGCAAGAAAAAACCGAAGAAAAAGCCGAAAAAACGTTGATCCCTACTGGTATCACCTGCTCGTCGACCCGATCCGGCCGTCTCCTGCGTTAGCTGGCGGCGGGATGACTGATCTGGGTCAATGTCCTTCAGCGCAAGTGCGGTTAGCCTGATTCCATCTTCACAGACGTGAAGACGGCGTGGGGCCGGTGCCTTCATTGTCCTGTTCGAACTGCACGGCGGTAAGGGCCTGCGTCGCAATGGATGCGGCAGGTCTTCCGCGCATGAGCACGCAAGGCACTTGGGGCGACTTCGGTCGCCCTTTTTTTGTTTCAGTGCCTGCCTGAAAGTCAGGCGCAAAACGATAGGGGCTTATGGATCAAGGATGGGCGCCGGCATTGGCCAGGACGTAGGCCCTGGCCGCTTCCGCTGTCATCACGTCACGCTGGTAGGGCGGCGTCCAGACCGTCACTGGTGATTTCTGCGTGAAGCTGACGTTACTGCCGATGTCTTTGAAATGGGCATCGCCATAATCGTCAAGCACACCCTGATTGCTCGATTTGTTGTTAACGTCCACGCCTTTCTCGAAATAGTTCGATTGCGACAGAATCGTCGCGTCGCCTGTGGCCGTAAAGCCCAGATGGAAGTTGTCGATCCGGTTGTTGTAAACGTCAAAGTCGCCGTGACGCATCAGGCCCGGCGCTCGAACGTCCAGATTGTTGAATGAATTATTGGCGATGGTCATGCGCGGGTAGCCTTTGTATTCAGCCTTGGCCGCTGCCGAATCATCCGGCTGGCCGAGAATCACGCCATATTCGTTGTTCTGGAATTTCGAGTTGGTCAGGGTGACATTGTCGGCCTTCCCGCCAACGTAAAGCAGTTTGTCCAGGCCCTTGGGTTTCTGATCCTTGGTGCCGGTAAAGGTGTCGTGATCAATCCAGTAACGGCCCCCGTTGCTGATGAACATCTGCATGTCACCGTTTTCGCGATAACGGGCATCGTGGGAAAAATTCAGGTTCTGGAAAATATCGTTGCCGGCCGTCTCGCCGCTGGCCAGGTAGATGTTGTGCAACTCATTGCCTTTGTCCGTGCCTAGCAGCGTCTTGTTGGCACCGAACTTCACCGTCACTTTGCTATCGGCCGACAGGTCGGCACCCAGACGTACGGTCCGGGTCTTGTCGTCGGCCATGCTTTTCTGCAGTTCCTCCACGGTGTTCACGGTGACGACTTCACCGCCGTTGCCGCCGGTGGTCTTGGCCTCCTTCGCGAAGCCCACTATGCCGGACATGTCGGCACCCGTGCCGTTGCCGGCGGGCTGGTGGGCGACAGGCGTGGGTTTCGGCTGTGGCGTGATGTTGGCGTGTTCGTTAGCAGGTGGCGTGACTTTGGACAACTCCGGCTCTTTTATCACCGGTGCTTTCACTGGATCGTGACTTACAGGTGTCTTGTAAGGTTCGGCGTCTGTCTGTTCAGTCTTCCGGGGCTGGCTGACTGGCTTGCCGGGAGGCGCCTCAATGGTGTTTTTCGGCATGGCCTGCGGCTGATCGGCAGGCTGTGCGTTGCGGACCTCGAAGGGTTTTTCCGCTTGGGAACCGGGAGTGACCGGAGCGCTCGAAGGCGATGTGGACGAAAGCATTGCTGGCTTGAACGATGGGTTGTCGGTGCCCGTCGGGTTTTCGGCTTGAGGGTTTGACGCTTCCATGGGGCGCTGCCGTTGATTGCCCAGCAAGCGCGTGAACAGCTCTTTTATTTCGCTCAGAATGCTGCGAATCGCCTCCACCAGCTTATTGAGCGTCAGGGCACCACCCGCGCCTTGAGGGCTGGAAGAAAGCGGGTTGGCGTGAAACGGCCGAGCCCCGGCGCGCAGATCAGCGATCGATGACTGTGGTCCGCTCACACGTTGCGGCGGGCCGAAGTCGATCTGCGTACTGGAGTGATTGTACGTGGGCCGCAATTGCAACTGAGAAAGGGCATTGTCCTGCTCGGGTTTTGCGCTCGTGACAGTCGGTATGTCCGGTACGGAGTTGAAACTTCTGTTGATGCTGGCCATGGTGCGTTCCCCGCCTGCGGGAGTAGGCAATAGGTGATCCCGGATAAGTGCTGTCTGCACCCTGAGTGGGAGCTTGCACAAAAAGAGTTCCGCAATACCCGCCATGAACGTTGCCAGGCCAGCGAGCCTTGATGAATCAGTTGCCTGTCAGCTTCCCGCCCCACGCATTGTCAGAGCAGCAGGTCGGGATATGCGTCACAGACCACGCATATCCAGGACTTCAGGCCTGACCGAAAGTGATCTCGGGCAGTACGGTCAGCTCCACGCTCTGCTGTTTGCGTGGCGCGAGGATTTCCGCTTCGCCGTCCACTACCAGTTCATCGTTCTGGTTGAACACACGGGTCGCGATGCGCACGCGGAATTTCGGCAGTTTTTCCAGAATCTCAAGACGCACGGTCAGGGTATCGCCCAGTTTGACCGGCTTCTGAAAAGTCATCTTCTGACCGATGTAGATCGTGCCCGGCCCAGGCAATTCGCAGGCCACGGCAGCGCTGATCAAAGCACCGCTGAACATACCGTGCGCGATGCGCTCCTTGAACATGGTTCTGGACGCGTATTCAGCGTCCAGGTGGACCGGGTTGTGATCGCCGGACATGGCCGCGAACAGCTGAATATCGCGTTCCTGAACCGTCTTGCTGTAGCTGGCGGTCTGACCGACTTCAAGGGCTTCGTAGGGCGTGTTGGTGACTTGAGTCATGTGGCTGTCCTGGACAATTAAAGAAGGTGAAACGCGCAACATCATTCGGCCCGGTGCGCGCCTGGCTGATCGAGGGCGTACTGCACCCAGTCGAGCAGGTCACGGGTGACTTCGTCGCGGTTCGTATCGTTGAGCAGTTCGTGCCGGGCCTTCGGATAAACATTAAGTTGTAACACTTGATGACCCGCTTCTGCCAATGCATCGGCAAGATCTTTCAGACGCTTGCCGGCACTCACCGGATCACATTCGCCGCCAATAATGAGTAGCGGAAGGCTCGAATCGATCTGTGCAAGGTTCGAAGGCTGACTGATGTGTTGCAGCCCGCCAAGCAGATCCACCCACAACTGATTGGTGCATCGAAAGCCGCACAGCGGGTCCTGAATGTACGCATCCACCTCGTGCGGGTCGCGGCTGAGCCAGTCAAAACAGGTGCGGGCCGGTTTGAACGCCTTGTTGAACGAGCCGAACGACAGCCATTCGATCAGCCTGCTTCGCCCCTTGGGCCCCTGACGCAAGCGCTCGAACCGGGCGACGACACGTGCGCTGCGATAGAAAGACGGTGGATGGAAGTTCGAGCCGCTGAGAATGGCGCCCTGCAACCCTGCACCGTGGTGCATCAGGTAAGCCTGGGCAATGTAGCTGCCCAGGCTGTGGCCGAGCAGAAACAGCGGCAGATCGGCGTGCCGCTGGCCGATCGACTGATGCAGTGTGGCCAGATCGTCCACCACCTTGCTCCAGCCGTCCTGGTTGGCGAAATGCCCGAGCCTGCCCTGCAAGGCGGTTTTGCCGTGACCGCGCTGATCGTGTGCATACAAGGCGATGCCCGCCGCGCTCAACGCCGCGCCAAGTCGTGCGTAGCGGCCGCTGTGTTCTGCCATACCGTGGGCTACCATCATCACGGCCCTGGGCGCGGTGTCCGGCAGCCAGACATTGACGTACAGACGGCAATGGTCGTTGCTGTCGAGCCAGAATGTAGTGTGCTTCATGGCGATTTCCCGATCTGGAGCGGCTGCCTTGGAATGTATGCTTGAGTGTATAACCCGTGAGTGATTGCAGCCGGATGGGCAGCAAGATTCACGGCGTTGATGACGCCAATACGGATATTTGCCTTCCTGGTTTTAACTGCTAACGTCGGGCCAGACCCGATTTTCAACAGCGGGCCAGGCATAAGCAGGGAAGAGGATAAAAATAATGCTACCTGAATTCTGGAACGATAAACGCCCTGCCGGGGTGACCTCTGAGCTGGATCTTCAAGCCTATCGATCGGTCGTTGATGTGTTTGAACGCTGCTGCAGAAAATTTGCGGATCGACCTGCCTTCAGCAATATGGGCGTGACGCTGACCTACGCCGACCTTGAACGCCATTCGGCGGCCTTCGCCCGTTACCTGCAGCATCACACCGACCTGGTGCCTGGCGACCGCATCGCCGTGCAAATGCCCAATCTGCTGCAATACCCGATCGCGGTATTCGGAGCGATGCGCGCCGGTCTGATCGTGGTCAACACCAACCCGCTCTACACCGCACGTGAAATGCGGCATCAGTTCAAGGATTCGGGGGCCAAGGCGCTGGTGTACCTGAACCTGTTCGGCAAGCTGGTGCAGGAAGTTCTGCCTGACACCGAGCTGCGTTACCTGATCGAAGTGAAAATGGGCGATATGCAGTCGCCGGCCAAAGGCTGGTTGATCAACACCATCGTCGCCAGGGTTAAAAAACTGGTGCCTGCCTACAGCCTGCCCCAGGCCACCGGCTTCAAGAGCGTCTTGCGACTGGGCCGTGGCGGTACGATGAAACCTGTGTCAGTCGGGCTGGATGACGTCGCCGTGCTGCAATACACCGGTGGCACCACCGGAGCGGCCAAGGGCGCGATGCTGACCCACGGCAATCTGGTTGCCAACATGCAGCAGGTGTATGCCTGCATGCGTCAGCATTGTCCCGAGCGTGGCGTGATGTTCGAAGAGGGTAAGGAAGTGATGATCGCGCCGTTGCCGCTCTATCACATCTACGCGTTCACGGCGAACTGCATGTGCATGATGATCAGCGGCAACCACAATATCCTGATCACCAACCCACGGGACATCGGCGGCTTCATCAAGGAACTGGGCAAGTGGAAGTTCACCGCGATGATCGGGCTCAATACGCTGTTCGTGGCCCTGATGAACCACCCGGACTTCAAGCGTCTGGATTTCTCGGCATTCAAGAGCACCAACTCGGGTGGCACCGCGCTGGTCAAGGCCACCGCCGAACGCTGGGCCGAGATCACCGGATGCACGATCGTCGAGGGCTACGGCCTGACCGAAACATCTCCGGTGGCCAGCGCCAACCCGTACGGAGCCTTGGTACGGCTGGGCACGGTCGGCATTCCGGTGCCGGGCACCGGCATGAAGGTCATTGATGACGAGGGCGCAGAGTTGCCGTTCGGCGAACGCGGCGAGCTGTGCATCAAAGGCCCGCAGGTGATGAAGGGTTACTGGAATCGCCCTGAGGCCACTGCCGAAGCACTGGACGCCGAGGGCTGGTTCAAGACCGGAGACATCGCGGTGATCGGTGCCGACGGTTTCGTCAGTATCGTGGACCGCAAGAAAGACCTGATCATCGTCTCCGGATTCAATGTCTACCCCAACGAGATCGAAGACGTGGTCATGGCTCACCCGAAAGTCGCCAACTGCGCCTGCATCGGTGTGCCGGACGAGCGCTCGGGCGAGGCCGTCAAGCTGTTCGTAGTGCCGCGCGAGGCAGGCGTCAGCGTCGACGAACTCAAAGCGTTCTGCAAAGAGAACTTCACGGGTTACAAAGTCCCCAAGCACATTGTGCTGCGTGAATCCCTGCCGATGACGCCGGTGGGCAAGATCCTGCGCAGGGAGCTTCGCGACATCGCCTGAGTGTAGGAATTGTCTCTTTTTGCGTCTTTGGCCTCGCTTGTATTGACTTGCAAGCGGGGCCTGATTTTTTGACTAATCTGAACACGCGTGTCACAAGCGCTCTGGCTCAATGCTTTCAGAGATCGCGTTATTCTCTGTGTCAGAATAAACGGTGTGACCAATAGTGGCTCGATAGTCATTATTGTGACCGTAGAGGCCCGGTTTGCCTCTAGTCGGCCCTTGGCAAAGCTGCTACTCTCGGCGCGCTTTTTGACCTGTCATGAAGCGAATGGGCGTCTACTGCACAATTCCAAAACACAAGAAAATCATCGCCTAAAGCGATGTGAAGAATTCGCTATCGCTATGGAGCCGGCTGAATGATTGAAAACTTCTGGAAGGATAAATACCCGTCTGGTATCCCCACCGATATCAATCCCGATGAGTATCCAAACGTCCAGGCGGTCCTGAAGCAGTCCTGCCAGCGTTTCGCCGACAAACCCGCCTTCAGCAATCTGGGCAAGACTCTCACATACGGCGAGCTGTACGAGTTGTCCGGCGCATTCGCCGCCTGGATTCAACAACACACCGACCTCGTGCCTGGCGACCGCATCGCCGTGCAGTTGCCCAACGTGCTGCAGTACCCGGTTGCCGTATTTGGCGCCCTTCGTGCTGGTCTGATCGTGGTCAATACCAACCCGCTGTACACCGCGCGCGAAATGGAACACCAGTTCAACGACTCCGGCGCCAAGGCGCTGGTGTGCCTGGCGAACATGGCGCATCTGGCCGAGAAGGTCGTGCCCAAGACCCAGGTCAGGCACGTGATCGTCACCGAAGTCGCCGACTTGCTGCCGCCCCTCAAGCGCCTGCTGGTCAACAGCGTCATCAAGTACGTCAAGAAGATGGTTCCTGCCTATCATCTGCCCAAGGCCGTCAAATTCAACGATGTCCTGAAAAAAGGCCATGGCCAGCCGGTTACCGACGTGTCGCCCAGCAGTTCGGACGTCGCAGTGTTGCAATACACCGGCGGCACCACGGGCGTGGCCAAGGGCGCGATGCTTACCCATCGCAACCTGATCGCCAACATGCTGCAGTGCAGGGCGCTGATGGCGTCCAACCTCAATGAAGGCAGCGAGATTCTCATCACGCCGTTGCCGCTCTACCACATTTACGCGTTTACCTTTCACTGCATGGCCATGATGCTGATCGGTAACCACAACGTGCTGATCAGCAATCCGCGTGACTTGCCGGCAATGGTCAAGGAACTGTCCAAATGGAAGTTCACTGGCTTCGTCGGCTTGAATACCTTGTTCGTTGCCCTGTGCAACAACGAGGCTTTCCGCAACCTGGATTTCTCGGCGCTGAAAGTCACGCTTTCCGGCGGCATGGCCCTGCAACTGGCGGCGGCCGAGCGTTGGAAGCAGGTCACCAACTGCCCGATCTGCGAAGGTTACGGCATGACTGAAACCAGTCCGGTCGCGACGGTAAACCCCATTCAGAAGATCCAGATGGGCACCATCGGTATTCCCGTTCCGTCCACTTTTTGCAAAGTCATTGACGATGCGGGCACTGAGCTGGCGTTCGGTGAAACCGGCGAGCTGTGCATCAAGGGACCGCAGGTCATGAAGGGCTACTGGCAGCGCCAGGAAGCCACTGACGAAATGCTCGACGCCGATGGCTGGCTCAAGACTGGCGATATCGCGATCATTCAGCCTGACGGTTACCTGCGCATCGTCGATCGCAAGAAAGACATGATTCTGATCTCCGGTTTCAACGTCTATCCCAATGAACTGGAAGACGTGCTGGTCACGCTGCCTGGCGTCCTTCAATGCGCGGCCATCGGCGTGCCGGACGAAAAATCGGGTGAAGCTATCAAGGTGTTCGTGGTCGCCAGGCCGGGTGTGACGCTGACCAAGGAACAGGTCATGGAGCACATGCGCGCCAACCTGACAGGCTATAAAGTGCCGCGCAGCGTGGAGTTCCGTGATGCACTGCCGACCACCAACGTGGGCAAGATCCTGCGCCGCGAGTTGCGTGACGAAGAGCTGAAAAAACTGGGCGTGAAGAAGTAATACAAGCTACCCGGGACTCCTCTCGAGGGACCCGGCTGGCTGGCGAAGACCGGGTGTTCCGCGTGCCTTCGCCAGCCAGCTCGCTCCTGCGCTACCCGTCCTTTCAATGAAGTCGGTCGTCCTGCCTTGAGCAATCTGCGACAATTGCGCCCCTGCCTCTATCAAGAAAAGACTCTGCGCGCCTGATGACCGACGAATCGCCTTCCATCGACCAACTCCTGAAAAACCTCGATCAAGCGATGATTGGCGACCGCCATCGTCTGCGCCGCCAGTTGCACGAGTTGCGCAAGAAGCCCGACGAGACGAAGCTGGCGCAGTGGGTGTCGCGAGTGCAGGCGTCCTGTGCGCAGGTGACTTCGCGGCGCGAGAGCGTGCCGGCGATCCGGTATGACGACAACCTGCCCATCGCCGCCAAGCGCGACGAAATCAAGGACGCGCTGCTCAAGCATCAGGTGCTGATCATTGCAGGCGAAACCGGTTCGGGTAAAACCACCCAATTACCGAAGATCTGCCTGGAAATCGGACGCGGGCAGCATGGTCTCATTGGCCATACGCAGCCGCGTCGAATCGCGGCGCGCAGTGTCGCCAGCCGGGTCGCGGATGAGCTGGCCACACCGTTGGGTGCGCTGGTGGGGTATCAGGTGCGCTTCGAGGACCAGAGCGACAGCAACACGCTGATCAAGCTGATGACCGACGGCATCCTGCTGGCTGAAACCCAGCACGACCGCTTTCTTGAGCGCTACGACACGATCATCGTCGACGAGGCCCACGAACGCAGCCTGAACATCGACTTTCTGCTCGGTTATCTGAAAACGCTGCTGCCGCGTCGCCCGGACCTGAAAGTCATCATCACCTCCGCGACCATCGACCTGCAGCGCTTTTCCGAGCACTTCAACGATGCGCCGATCATCGAAGTTTCCGGCCGGACCTTCCCGGTGGATACCTGGTATCGCCCGCTGACCAGCGAGCAGGACGAAGAGGGCAACAGTGTCGAGGATGACCTGACCGTCGATCAGGCGATTCTCGCCACGCTGGATGAACTGGCGGCCTTCGAACGCAGCGAGCGCAAGAGTCCCGGCGACGTGCTGGTGTTTTTGCCTGGCGAGCGCGAGATTCGTGACGCCGCCGAAGTCCTGCGCAAGGCTCAGCTCAAGCACACTGAAATCCTGCCGCTTTACGCGCGCCTGTCGCCCGCCGAGCAGCAGCGTATTTTCCAGTCCCATTCCGGCCGTCGCGTGGTGCTGGCCACCAACGTGGCTGAAACCTCGCTGACCGTGCCCGGCATTCGTTACGTGATCGACACCGGTACGGCGCGCATCAGCCGTTACAGCTATCGCGCCAAGGTTCAGCGTCTGCCGATCGAAGCCATTTCCCAGGCCAGCGCCAACCAGCGTAAAGGCCGATGCGGCCGCGTCGAGCCAGGCCTGTGTGTGCGCCTGTACAGCGAAGAAGATTTCAACGCCCGGCCTGAATTCACCGATCCCGAGATCCTGCGCACCAACCTGGCGGCGGTGATTCTGCAGATGTTGCACCTGCGTCTGGGCGAGATCACCGACTTCCCGTTCATCGAGCCGCCGGATGGCAAGGCGATCAGTGACGGCTTCAACCTGTTGCAGGAACTGTCGGCGGTCAATCGCGAGAACCAGTTGACAACGCTGGGCCGTCAACTGGCACGCCTGCCGGTGGACCCGCGGATGGGCCGCATGCTGCTGGAGGCCGCGAAGCAGGGCAGTCTGCAGGAAGTGTTGATCGTGGCCAGCGCGATGTCGGTGCAGGACGTTCGCGAGCGTCCACCCGAGCGTCAACAGGCCGCCGATCAGGCGCATGCGCAATGGAAAGACGCCGATTCGGACTTTGCCGGGCTGGTCAATCTGTGGCGCGGTTTCGAAGAGCAGCGGCAGGCGTTGACCGCCAGCCCGTTGCGCAACTGGTGCCGTCGCAACTTCCTCAATTACCTGCGTCTGCGCGAGTGGCGCGATTCCCACCGGCAGTTGAGCCTGATCTGTCGCGACCTGCAACTGACGGTCAACAAGGAACCGGCCGATTACCCGAAATTCCACAAGGCGATTCTGTCCGGGCTGCTGAGCCAGATCGGCCAGAAAGCCGACGAAGGCGACTATCTGGGTGCGCGGCAGCGGCGGTTCTGGATACATCCGTCATCCGGGCTGGGCAAGAAGCGTCCGCAGTGGCTGATGACCGCCGAACTGGTGGAAACCACCAAACTGTATGCGCGCATGGTGGCCAAGATCGATGCCGACTGGATCGAACCGCTGGCCGGGCACCTGATCAAGAAAAACCATTTCGAGCCGCACTGGGAGAAGAAGCGCGGACAGGTCGTGGCGTTCGAGCAGATCACCCTGTTCGGCCTGATCGTGGTCGGCCGTCGACCGGTGCATTTCGGCCCGATCGATCCAGTGGTGTCACGCGAACTGTTCATCCGCGAAGGCCTGGTGCGCGGCGATATTCAGTCCCGCGCTAAATGCCTGAGCGCCAACACCCGTTTGCTGGAGCAGCTCGACGAGCTGGAAGCCAAGGCCCGACGTCGCGACATCCTGGCCGACGAAGACACGCTCTACGCGTTCTACGAAGCGCGCATTCCGGCCGAGATCCATCAGACCGCGACGTTCGACAGCTGGTACAAGACCGAAAGCCAGAAGAACCCGCAGTTGCTCATCATGCGCGAAGAAGACGTGCTGGCGCGTGAGGCCAGTGAAGTCACGGCTGCGCAATACCCGGACACCTTGCGTCTGGGTGAGTTGAGCCTGTCGCTGAGTTACCACTTCGAACCCAATCATCCGCGTGATGGCGTGACCCTGCGCGTGCCTGCGCCGTTGCTGCTGTCACTGCCTGCCGAGCGGCTGGAGTGGCTGGTGCCGGGGCTGCTGGAAACCAAGTGCATCGCGCTGGTCCGCAGTCTGCCCAAGGCCGTGCGCAAGAATTTCGTGCCGGTGCCGGACTTCATCAAGGCGGCGTTGCAACGCATTACGTTCGGCGAAGGCTCGCTGCCCCACGCGCTGGGTCGCGAACTGTTGCGCATGACCGGTGCCCGCGTGACCGATGAGGCCTGGGGTGAAGCGGCTCAGCAACTTGAAAGTCACCTGAAGATGAACCTCGAAATCGTCGATGGAAACGGAAAGTTCCTCGGCGAGGGCCGCGATCTGGACCAACTGACGGCGCGTTTTGCCGAAGCCAGTCAGGCCGCGCTCGCGGTACCGCAGACGGCAAAGAGTCAGCAGCCGGTGGAAGCCAAGGTGTTCGCGCCAGTGGCGCAGAAGACCCAGCAGAACATTGCCGGTCTGTCGATGACGGTGTATCCGGCGCTGGTCGAAGAGGGCGGTGCGGTCAAGGAAGGACGTTTCTCGACCCAGGCCGAGGCCGGGTATCAGCATCGCCGGGCCTTGCAGCGGTTGTTGCTGCAACAGCTGGCTGAGTCTGCGAAGTTCTTGCGCAGCAAATTGCCGGGGCAGACCGAGCTGGCGTTGTTGTATCGCGAGCTGGGACGGGTCGATGCGCTGATCGAAGACATCCTGCTGGCCAGCCTCGACAGTTGCATACTGGAAGGCGAAGCCGAGCTGCCGCGTGACGGCGCCGGGCTGTTGTCGCTGGCCGAACGCAAGCGCGCCGACTGGACCGGGCATGCCGAGCGTCTGGCGAAGCTGACTCTTGAAATCCTCAAGCTGTGGCACGGCTTGCAGAAACGTTTCAAAGGCAAGATCGACCTGGCTCAGGCGGTTGCGCTCAATGACGTCAAGGCGCAGCTTGGCAAACTGGTGTATCCGGGCTTCGTACGCGAAACCCCTGCGCAGTGGCTCAAGGAGCTGCCGCGCTACCTGAAGGCCATTGAGATGCGCCTGGAAAAACTGCCAGGCCAGGTGCAAAAGGACCGGGTCTGGAGTATCGAGCTGGCGGGGCTGTGGGCGCAGTATCAGGCACGTGCCGACAAACACAGCCAGGAAGGCAAGCGCGATCCGGAACTGGCGGTCTATCGTTGGTGGATGGAAGAGTACCGTGTCTCGCTCTTCGCTCAGCAGCTGGGCACCAGAATGCCGGTGTCTGACAAGCGGTTGAGCAAGCAGTGGAGTCTCGTGGAAGGCTGATTCCGAGCCTGAGCTGCACCGAATCAAGGCCCGTGCGGAATGCGCGGGTCGCGGCGAGAAGGATCTCCGGGCCAATATTCATTGGCCCGATGGCGCTAAAACCGGGCGCTGTGGCACACTCCGCGTTTGTTTTCACAATGCCGTAGACGTGGCCCGAGCCTCGCGCGTTCAGATTCAAGCGCGTGTTTTAGATAAACATTGGTACGTTGGTCCCAGAACAGTTGTGGATCGCCATCTACCGTGCCTTGGCAGGCCAATACCTGCGACCTTCAATAAGAGAGGAACGACCGTGCACAACGTCGTCATCAGCGGCACAGGCCTGTTTACCCCGGCCAACAGCATTTCCAACGAAGAGCTGGTGCAGTCCTTCAATGCCTATGTCCACCAGTTCAACAGCGAGAACGCGGCAGCCATCGAGCGTGGCGAAATAGAGGCGCTCAGCGAGTCCAGCGCCGCGTTCATCGAGAAGGCTTCGGGCATCAAGAGCCGCTTCGTGATGGACAAGCAGGGCATTCTCGATCCACAACGCATGAAGCCTGACCTGCCGGAGCGCAGCAACGAGCAGTGGTCGATTCTCTGCGAGATGGGTGTCGCGGCTGCCAGACAGGCCCTCGAGCGAGCGGGCAGGACAACGGCGGACATCGATGGCGTCATCGTCGCCTGTTCCAATCTGCAGCGCGCCTATCCGGCGATTTCCATCGAGATCCAGGAAGCACTGGGCATCGAGGGCTACGGATTCGACATGAACGTGGCCTGCTCCTCGGCGACCTTCGGCATCCAGGCGGCGTGCAACAGTGTGCAACTGGGTCAGGCTCGCGCCCTTCTGGTCATCAGCCCGGAAATCTGCACCGCGCACCTCAACTTCCGTGACCGCGACAGTCATTTCATTTTCGGCGACGGCGCAACGGCCGTGGTCGTGGAGCGCGCTGATCTGGCGACTTCGCCGTACCAGTTCGATATCGTCAGCACCCGGCTGTTAACCAAGTTCTCCAATAACATCCGCAACAACTTTGGCTTCCTCAACCGCACGTCGGATGAGGGCCAGGGCGCGCCAGACAAGTTGTTCGTGCAGGAAGGGCGCAAAGTGTTCCGCGAAGTCTGCCCGATGGTGGCCGAGCTGGTCGGTGCGCATCTGGACGCTAACGGCCTCAATGTCAGGGACGTGAAACGCTTCTGGCTGCATCAGGCCAACCTGAGCATGAATCACCTGATCGTCAAGAAACTGCTGGGCCGTGACGCCACGGTCGAAGAGGCACCGGTGATTCTCGACACTTATGCCAACACCAGCTCGGCAGGTTCGGTCATCGCGTTTCACACCTATCAGGACGACCTGCCGAAAGGCGCACTGGGCGTGCTGAGTTCGTTCGGTGCGGGCTACTCGATCGGCAGCGTGATTCTGCGCAAGCGCTGATGCCTGCGGCGGCCGGCCTCCCGATGCGCGGGGCGCCGGCCCGCCCGTTGCAAGGCCTGATGTAGAGCGGTCGTTGGTTCGCAGCCGTTTACATTCAGTCTCAATCGGTGATACTCGTCGCACGCTTATCCACCGAGGGAACCTGCATGCCGGTTCACGTCGTCGACAGCCTGAGCACCGTCACGCCCGCCCAATGGGATGCGTTGGTGCCGGGCAATCAGCCTTTTCTGCGTCACGCCTTCCTGAGTTCGCTGGAGGACAGCGGCAGCCTCGGTCCGCGTTCCGGCTGGCGTCCCGAGCACATTCTGCATTACGAAAACGAGCAACCGGTTGCTGCGCTTCCGGCTTATCGCAAATGGCATTCCTACGGCGAATATGTGTTCGACCATGCCTGGGCCGACGCCTGCCGTCGCGCTGGTATCGCCTATTACCCCAAGCTCTTGGTGGCAGTGCCGTTCAGTCCGGTGGGCGGATCGCGCCTTCTGGCTGCAACGCCGCAGGGCGCATCGGAACTGCTGAGTGAACTGCCGGCTTACTTGCAAAGTGAGGGGCTGTCGAGCGCTCATGTAAATTTCACCGACCCGGCTGCCGATGCCGTATTGGAAGCACAGTCCGGCTGGTTGTCGCGCATTGGCTGCCAATTTCACTGGCACAACCGCGGGTATCGGGACTTTCAGGATTTTCTGGATGCGCTGAGCTCACGCAAACGCAAGCAGATGCGCAAGGAACGCGAGCAGGTGGCGGGGCAGGGCATTGCATTTGAATGGCTCGAAGGTCAGCAGATGACTGAAATCCTGTGGGATTTTGTCTATGCCTGCTATTCCAACACTTATGAAGTGCGTGGGCAGGCGCCTTACCTGACGCGTGAATTCTTTAGTCTGCTGGCCGAGCGCATGCCTGAATCGATTCGCGTGGTTCTGGCGCTTCAGGGCTCACGGCCTGTCGCCATGGCCTTCAGCCTGATCGGTGGCGACAGTTTCTACGGGCGCTACTGGGGCTGCCTGGCCGAGTTCGACCGCCTGCACTTCGAGACCTGTTTCTATCAGGGCATGGACTACGCCATCGCCAACGGCATGCAGCGTTTTGACGCAGGCGCTCAGGGCGAGCACAAGCTGATCCGCGGCTTCGAACCGCAGATCACCCGGTCGTGGCACTACCTGATGCATCCCGGATTGAAAGACGCCGTGAGCGAGTTTCTCGAGCAGGAACGGGTCGGGGTCATGGCGTATGCCGAAGAAGCACGGGCCGCGTTGCCGTATCGGCAGGTTTGATCACGGGCGGCATGCCCACTCCAGCCGTGGGAGTGGACTTGTCCACGAAGAGGCCGGTACAGGCGCCAGACATGTAGCGCCTGATCCACAGCCTTCGCGGACAAGTCCGCTCCCACGAGCCCTGACGCTGAGGGGTGGACAGCTGTTGGAATGGATGTGTCTAGGGGGCTTTTCAGACGCTGCACTCAGCAAACCCGCCCTCACTTGTCACCAGCCGTGGGAGTGGACTTGTCCACGAAGAGGCCGGTACAGGCGCCAGACATGTAGCGCCTGATCCAAAGCCTTCGCGGACAAGTTGGCTCCCACGAGCACGCCCTCACTTGTCGCCGCGTCAGCCGTGGGAGTGAGCTTGCTCACGAAGGCTTAATATCAGGAACCCCAACTGTGTTGGATGTGCCCTTGTCTTCGTGAGCAATATCGCTCCCGGTGCCGTTGAGCGTGCACGAGGTCCTCAATCCACCCCGACAAACCCGCCGGTCTGGTGCTGCCACAGTCGTGCATACAGACCGTTGTGAGCCAGCAGTTCAGCGTGAGTGCCGGTTTCAGCGATCTGGCCTTTTTCCAGCACCACCAGCCGATCCATGCGTGCGATGGTCGAGAGGCGGTGGGCGATGGCGATCACGGTCTTGCCCTGCATCAGGGTTTCCAGGCTTTCCTGAATCGCCGCTTCGACTTCCGAGTCCAGCGCCGAGGTGGCTTCGTCCATGATCAGGATCGGCGCATCTTTGAGCAGAACACGCGTGATCGCGATGCGCTGGCGTTGTCCGCCGGACAGCTTGACCCCGCGCTCGCCGACATGCGCATCGAAGCCGGTGCGACCTTCGGAGTCCGACAGCAGCGGGATAAACTCGTCGGCTCGGGCCTTGCGAGTGGCTTCCCATAATTGTTCATCCGTCGCACCGGGATTTCCGTACAGCAGGTTGTCGCGGATCGAGCGGTGCAGCAGCGACGTATCCTGAGTGATCATGCCGATCTGTGCCCGCAGACTTTCCTGAGTAACGTCGGAAATGTCCTGGCCATCGATCAGAATCCTGCCGCCTTGCACGTCATACATACGCAGCAGTAGGTTCACCAGCGTCGATTTGCCGGCACCTGAAGGGCCGATCAAGCCAATCTTCTCACCCGGTTTGATGTCCAGGTTGAGGTTGTGAATGATGCCGTTGCCGTTCCCGTAGTGGAAATCCACGCCATCGAATTTCACGCCACCGTGGGTGATTTTCAGCGGTTGCGCGTTCGGCTTGTCGTTGACCGAAACCGGTTGCGAGATGCTTTCAAGGCCGTCCTGTACGGTGCCGATGTTCTCGAAAATGCCGTTGACCACCCACATGATCCAGCCGGACATGTTGACGATACGGATCACCAGGCCGGTGGCCAGGGCAATGGCGCCCACTGAGATCAGCGACTGGGTCCACAGCCACAGCGCAAGACCGGTGGTGGTGACGATCAGAATGCCGTTCATCGAGGTAATGGTGGTGTCCATCGAGGTCACCACACGACCCGCCAGTTGGCTCTTCTCGGTGTGATCGCGCATGGCTTCGCGCGCGTACTGCTGCTCGAAGTTGGTGTGCGCGAACAGCTTGAGCGTGGTGATGTTGGTGTAGCCGTCGACGATGCGTCCCATCAGTTTGGAGCGCGCATCCGAGGAGTCCACCGAGCGTTGCTTGACCCTTGGCACGAAGTACATCAGCGCCAGAATGAAGGCCACGATCCAGGTGCCCAGCGGAATCATCAGGCGCCAGTCGGCTTCAGCGAACAGCACCATTGCACTGATCGCGTAGATCAGTACATGCCACAGCGCATCCACCGACTGCACCGCCGAATCACGCAGCGAGTTGCCGGTCTGCATGATGCGCTGGGCAATCCGCCCGGCGAAATCGTTCTGGAAGAAGTTGACGCTCTGTTTGAGCACGTAGCTGTGGTTCTGCCAGCGAATCAGGTTGGTCATGCCCGGGCTGATGGTCTGATGCACCAGCAGATCGTGCAGACCGACGAAGATCGGGCGCAGCAACAGGGTCACCACCACCATCCAGATCAGTTCCGGACCGTGCAGGCTGAAAAAGTCCTTGGCCGGCGTGGTCTGGGACAGGTCGATGATGCGGCTCAGGTAGCTGAACAGCGCGACTTCGATCAGGGCCCCGATCAGACCCACTACCAGAAGCGCCGTGAAAGTCGGCCAGACCTGACGCAGGTAGTAGGCATAGAAGGCGAAAACAGTGTTGGGCGGGGCAGCGGTAGGGGCGTCTTTGAAGATATCGATCAGCTTTTCAAAACGACGATAAAGCATTGGCTATCACACCCACGTGGCGTGGGATCTCCCTTGATAAGTAGAAGCTCTCCCGTCCGGACCGCGTGAAACCCTTGCTCCACGCGGTACAGGTTCCTGTCAGTCGACGCGCTTGGCGGACTTGATCAGGATCGGGTCGTTTGGCACGTTCTGCATGCCTTTCTGGTTGCCGGTCTGCACGTTGACAATCTGGTCGACCACGTCCATGCCCTTGACCACTTTGCCGAACACCGCGTAGCCGTAGTCACGCACGCCGTTGTCGAGCATCGCATTGTCATTGGTGTTGATGAAGAACTGGCTGGTGGCCGAGTTCACGTCCGAGGTACGGGCCATGGCGATGGTGCCGCGCACATTATGCAGGCCGTTCTGCGCTTCGTTCTTGATCGGGTCTTTCGTCTGCTTCTGAACCATCTGCGGGGTGAAGCCGCCACCCTGAACCATGAAGCCCGGAATCACACGGTGGAAAATGGTGTTGGTGTAAAAGCCGCTGTCGACGTAGCCCAGAAAGTTCTGGGTGCTGATCGGGGCCTTGGCGTCCGCCAGTTCGATTTCGATTTCGCCGAAGCTGGTGTTGAGCACCACGTGCGTGGCTTTGTCCGGAGCCGCCATCAGGTTGGCGGCGAACAATACGGAGCAGGCGGCGAGGGCGATTTTTTTCAACATGGGGCAGCAGGTCCTTCAATAGAGATATCGACTGTAGCTGGCAAGGTAACCACGTTTGGCTTTTTTTGCCCAGCGTGATTGGCAGGAGTGTTTCGTGCGGGAAAGGCGTGTGCGCGTTTTTCAGACCCCGTTGCTGGCGATGAATTCCAGCAACGTGCGATTGAACTGTTCCGGCTGGTCCAGCGGCGTAGCGTGGCGCGAGTCTTCGATAACCACCAGTCGAGCATTGGCAATACGTTTGACATAGGCTTGCTTGAGCGACACCGGAGTGTAGTCGTGATCGGCGGCAATGATCAGGGTCGGGCAGATGATGCGCGCAAGCTTGCGCTCCACGCCCCAGCCAACGATGGCGTCGAAGCTGGCCAGATAGGCGCGCTTGTCGTTGCGTCCCCAGCGTTCGGCCATCTTGCGCCGTAGTTCGGCCTGGTCCGGTTTGGGGAACAGCAGCTTGCCCAGCGCCTTGCCCATGGCCTCCATGCTGACCAGCCGAGACAGTGTCCAGCGTCGTGCCCACTGCCAGAGGTCGCCGGGGCTTCTGACCTTGACTTGCGGCGCACTGTTGACGACGCACAGGCTCTTGAGCAGCGACGGGTGATCGACTGCCAATTGAAAGCCGATCATTCCACCCATGGACAGGCCTACCACATGAACCGGGCCCAGGCGCAGGTGTTCGATCAGCGCTTCGACATCGTCGCTCATGCCCTTGATGCTGTAGCGCTCGTGCGGTTTGTCCGAGCGCCCGTGGCCGCGCATGTCCATGACAATCACCCGATAATGCGCGGCCAGCGCCGGGATCTGGTACTCCCAGTCCTGGCAGCTCGAGCCCAGTCCGTGCAGCAGCAGGACCGGTTCGCCCTGACCGTACTCTTCGTAGTGCAGTGAACAGTCGTCGTGCTCGAAGAATGCCATGTGCCTACTCCGTGTCAGGCTTGTTGAGGGGCTGCGAACGCGGCGGTCAGCGGCGCGGTGTCGAAGGTACGGATCAGGTCGATCAGGATTTGCGTGGCCGGCCCCAGTGGTTTGTCTTTGCTCGAATAAAGATAGAACGAGGGATTGCGGCTGCCACCCCGATCCAGCGGCAGCATCTTGAGTACACCCTCCTTGAGTTCGCGTTCGATCAGGTGACGCGGCAGCCAGGCGAAGCCCAGGCCGCTGCTGACGAAGGTCGCTGCCGTGGCGAGGCTGCTGACGGTCCAGCGCTGCTCCGCGCCGAGCCAGCCGACGTCGCGGGGTTGCTGCCGGCCCGAGTCTCGAATCACCACTTGCAACTGGCTTTCCAGATCCTGGAAGGTCAGTTCGCGGTTGGCCTGATGCAAGGCATGCTCGGGGTGTGCGACGGCAACGAATTCGACGGTGCTCATTTCCGCGCCCAGATAACCGGGAATGCTCAGGCCGCTGATCGCCAGGTCCGCCACGCCTTCGAGCAGAACCTCCTCGACGCCCGACAGCACTTCTTCGCGCAGCCGCACCCGGCAACCACGGCTCTGCGGGATGAACGCCGTCAGAGCGCGGACCAGGCGTGCCGACGGGTAGGCGGCATCAATGACCAGCCGCACCTCGGCCTCCCAGCCTTGTTCCATGTGATGGGCCAGGTCTTCGAGCTGGCTGGCCTGCTTGACCAGTTGACGTGAACGACGCAACAGCACGCCGCCAGCTTCGGTCAGCACCGCTTTGCGGCCGTCTATGCGCAACAGCGGGACGCCAAGCTGGTCCTGCATGCGGGCCACGGTGTAACTGACCGACGACTGCGAACGGTGCAGAGCCTCGGCGGCCTGGGCAAAGCCACCGTGGTCGACCACGGCTTGCAACGTGCGCCATTGGTCGAGGGTCACGCGGGGCGCTTTCATGCTGTAATTCCTCTTCTTTTTGCTGTGCGTTGTTCTACTCTGACAATCCCGTTCCGGAGACTGCCCAATGAATCGAGTGTGCTATGGATTGCTGGCCATGCTGCCTTTGACAGCCTTTGCCTACCCCATTGACGTGGAAAAACAGTACCAGGGCGTCAAGATCGATTACGTCACCCATGACGTCTATCACGACATCGGTTCCATCTCGGTCAATAACTACGGTGATGTGGACGCCAAATGCTCGGTCGTTTTCGCCAACGGCCCTGAAGCGCCGCGCACGCGACGGGTTCAGGTCGCTGCAGGCAAAAGCGTTGAGGTTTCAGCCAAATTCAATCGCAGCATCATCAAGTTACGCATCAAACTTGACTGCCAACCCGCCTGAGTTGCTTGAGAGTAGAGCGCCGCCCCGTATAAAACAAATTCTTAGATGGGTTGAAGCAGGTATTTGCGCTTTTTCATCGATAACGTCACGTTTAACCTCGATTCCATCGAACAAACACCCCTCATTCAATGGAGCAGAGCCATGTCCCGCGTACTTGTCATCGAAAGCAGCGCCCGCCAACAGGATTCGGTTTCGCGTCAATTGACGCGGCAGTTTCTCAGCCAGTGGCAGGCCGTGCATCCGGATGATGAAGTGACCGTGCGCGACCTGGCGACCAACCCCGTCCCGCACCTCGATGAAACCCTGCTCGGCGGCTGGATGAAGCCTGCCGGGCAGCGCAGCGAAACCGAGCAGGCGGCGCTGGATCGTTCCAATACCCTGACCGATGAAGTGCTTGCCGCCGATGTGCTGGTGCTGGCTGCACCGATGTACAACTTCGCGATCCCTAGCACGCTCAAGGCCTGGTTCGATCATGTACTGCGTGCCGGTGTGACGTTCAAATACACCGAAACCGGGCCGCAAGGTTTGCTGACCAGCAAACGCGCTTTCGTGCTCACCGCTCGAGGCGGCATTTACACCGGCAGCAGCCTGGATCATCAGGAACCCTACGTGCGTCAGGTGCTGGGCTTCATTGGCATCCATAACGTCACCTTCATTCACGCGGAAGGCCTGAACATGGGGGGCGATTTTGTGGAGAAAGGCATGAACCAGGCCCTCGCCAAACTGGCTCAGGTGGCCTGATCTCAAGCAGATCGTGGTTGCCCTCCCGCCAGGCTCAGACGTGTTGGCCTCCATTGACGTGAATTTCCGCGCCGTTCACATAGGACGCCCCACTGGTGCAGAGGAAATAGATCAGAGAGGCCACCTCTTCAGGTTTACCCAGACGATGCATCGGCACCAACCGTTCGACGATTTCCGCAGTTCCCGGAGACAGAATGGACGTGTCGATCTCACCCGGTGCTATTGCGTTGACCCTGACCCCATGTGGCCCGAAGTCATAAGCCATTTCCCGGGTCAGCGCCGACAGGGCAGCCTTTGACGTGGAATAGGCGACGCCTGCAAAAGGATGCACTTTCGACCCTGCAATCGAGGTGACATTAATGATGCTGCCTTTGGCTGCCTTGAGTTCGTCGAACAGGCCGCGGGCCAGAAGAGCGGTGGAGAACAGGTTGACGTTGAAGACCTTGATCCAGGTGCTGTAATCGGATTCCAGAACACCCATGCGCGCACCTTCAGGACCTTTGGGCGAAACGCCTGCGTTGTTGACCAGTGCGTCGAGACGGCCTCCGAGTTTGTCCTTGATAGCCGCCATGCTGGCGCTGACGCTGTCGATGTCTTCCAGATCCAGATGAATATGATTGAGCAGGCCTTCGGCCCAAGGGCAGTCCGCGACCCAGTTCTGCCGGGACGCCGTGAACACTTGCCAGCCTGCGGCATTGAAATGCTTGACGGTGGCATGACCGATACCCCGGCTCGCGCCTGTCAGCAACAGCGTTTTCTTCTCGCTCATGATCACCTGCCGTTTCTTGATGTTTGATGCATCATGTTTTCAGTTCATTCGAATTATCAAGCAATCGGTACATCATCGACGTCTCGATGGGCACTGATAGCGAGGAGCGAAGCATGTTCGACAAAGGGCACTGGTACAACGAACCCACAGCGTGGCACCTGACTGACGACAGGCTGAGCATCACCACAGATCCGGCCACTGATTTCTGGCGCGAGACCCATTACGGTTTCTGTCGTGACAGCGGGCATTTTCTCGGTGTACCGGTGAGCGGCGCATTTACTGCTCAGGTGCATGTGCAGGGCAATTTCAAGACGCTCTACGACCAGGCCGGCCTGATGGTCCGCATCGACGAGCGCAACTGGATGAAGACCGGCGTCGAAGTCAGCGACGGCGCGCTCATGCTCGGCAGCGTATTGACCCGCGACCAGTCGGATTGGGCGACCGGACTGTTCGACCCTTCGGCTTCAGGGCTTTGGCTGCGTGTGACGGTTGCCGAAGGCGTGATGCGCATTCAGCACTCGACGGATGGCGTGCGCTGGCCGTTGCTGCGATTGGCGCCGTTTCCAGTCGGTGAGTGTCTGGTCGGACCGATGTGCTGCAGCCCGGAACGAGGCGGGCTGGATGTCGTGTTCTCCAGGTTCTGGGTAGGGAATGCGCTGGGCAAGGGGCTGCATGATCTGACTTGAGAGGGGCAGCTGGCACTCCAGGCTCCCATGTAAAGCCACGGCCGACCATAATCAATATATAAGCCATTCTCAGCAGGCCAAGGCGGTCGGCCAATCTTTCTGGAATATGATTTTAAGTATCTGCTCATAGCGCCGATGAAACTAATCATCAAGCACCTGGCGGGACCTTGATCCTCAATAAACACCTTAGGGAACGGCAAGCGATAAGCATGGACGATGATATTGATAGCGCGGTAGAGCGGTTTTTATTGGACGACAAACTGACGAAGCTGTGTGACACGCTTCGTACCGGTGAAGACATCCTCGACATGATCTCGCTGACCGAAAATCAGCATTCCGACGTACTGGCGTGGCTCTTTGATCCGCGGGAGGGTCATGGTCAGGGCGACCAGATTGTTCGTGATCTGCTACTTGGGGCCGCCAGGATTTACTCGGAAGATTATAGTCTCGACGGGCGTGGCACCACGGCTCGCTTCCTGGCAGCGTGGCCTGCGTCGCGAATCAGAACTGCCAGTTTCGGATCCGTGTTTGTCGCTCGTGAATTAGGCATGAGCGCGGATGAGCGCGTTGATCTTTTTGTCATCGACCCGGTCAACGAGTTTGTTCTGCTTATCGAGAATAAAGCACGCCTGGCTCACAACAGTGATCAACTTGACCGTTATCGTGAAAGCTGGATGCGAACGGTCAACGGTGTTGCTCATCTTCGTGGTTTCAGTAGCGTCTTCATTGCTCTTGACCGTGAGTTCACAGGTGACGACCGTTACGATCTGCCCTCAAGCGGTCATTGGCTTCACATGGGTTATGACTGGCTTAAATCATCAGCAGACCGTGCACTTCTGCATGTCGAGCGCGGAAATGCAGCTGCTCGTCTGGTGGTGACCTATTGCAATCGACAAACAGATTGGGAAAGTCCCACCACCAGGCAAGCAATTTCTTTGGCGGTCGATTTGCACGAGGCGCATCAGTCAGCCATAAGGGAAATGCTGGAGGGAAGTACAACCCGCCTGGAAAAAGCCTGGGTGGAATCGCGTACTGATCACCGAATGATGTTTCGCTTGCAGAATAAGGCGGTGATTTCTCTGATGCGAGAGACCCAAGGCATGGCCTCAGTGAAAGAAACTCTCTTGGGGAAGGTTTCAGGTCTGGCGCGTGAGCGTGTAAACCATTCCAGAGGGTGGTTGGCGGTCGGACCTGCGGGGTGGGAGAAGCATGACAGTGACTACGGGTGGCCAGTCTATTTTAATGTGATCTGTTCAGAGGGTGCCAAGGTCAGATATGACTTGTCGCTTATCTGGGATATCAATGGCGCAGAAAATGACGAAAGCGCCTATGAGCTGCGTGAGAAACTCAAAAGCTTTGATGCCGCCTTTGCGAAGCATCCTGAGAGTGATCGGCGTCGCGTGGTCATTCAAAAGGGTTTGACGTCCAGTGAACTGGCGAGCTGTCTGGAGCTGTCTATGGCGAAATTAAAGGCGCTGGCTTAGGGATGTAGCCATTAACGTGACCTGGTGTCTGGACGTGGCCTGTTTATCGAAGAGAATAACTGGCAAGTCAGTTGTCTGGATGCAAAGTCGAGCACCGATGCCGTGAGCGTTATCAGTGCTCGGCGAGTGGCTGGAAAATCCTGCCGTCTCATGGATCAGATAGGGTTACTGCCGATTATCGTCGCCGCTCAATGATTCATACCACTCGGCATATGGCGTGTTATCGACCTTGTGCCGATTGAAGTCCGGCGCGCCGTCTTCCCACCAGACAGGCCCACGTTCGCCCAAGGCGATCTTGGCGGCATTCACATCCGCCCTCGCACGCTTGAGCTCGTCAGGATCCTCAGCGCCTTTGGCCGTCTTCACTGCTCGCCGCGCCGCCATGAGCGCATTGACCAACCGCTGGCGCTCGTCTTCATCGAGCGCAGGATTCGAACAGCGCCACAACTGCCCTTTGACCACAAAGTAACGTCCGTCCAGGGTTGTCGGGTTCATGGTTCAGACCCAACGATCAAGCCTGTTGCCTGCTGACGTCGATCTGCGTCAGCCCGAGCAGCCCGGCCTTGGCCGTAATCTCGTCCGGCGTCGCGTCAGCATTGGGCATCATCAGGCTGTTTTCGGCATCGCCGAAATGCAGTTCAAGCAGGTGCAGGGTCGCTGCATGAGGGAGCAATTCTGGCTGGTCGAGTTCCAGCGCGTGATTACGGGGTTGGTCGTTGAACAGGTAATCGAGGCGGTAGGTGGGCATGGCGGATGCTCGATGGAGGCTTGACCATCCTGACCTTGCCCGGGGTTTTGGAGTTCAGTCGACATGGCGGTGAATCGGGTCAGTGGATCGCACCAGCCGACGCCATCGGCACAGAAAAACACGCTGGCTCAGGGCGAATCGTGAGCCGCGCCCAGCGCCACCCGCATATCCGCCCCACTCGGTTGCTGATACAGACTCAACCCGAACTCCGGCATCACCGCGATCAGGTAGTCGAAAATATCCCCCTGAGTTCGCTCGTAATCCACCCATACCGTCGTACGGGTAAAGCAGTAGATTTCCAGCGGTATGCCCTGCGCTGTGGCCTCCAGTTGCCTGACCATGCACGTCATGCCGGGATTGATGTCAGCGTGGCTCTTCAGGTAGGCGAGGGCGTAGGCGCGGAAGGTGCCGATATTGGTCATGCGGCGGCGGTTGGACGAGAGTTCGGCAACATTGCCCTGGGCCTGATTCCAGGCGCGCAGTTCGGCCTGTTTGCGGCCGATGTAGTCGGTCAGCAGGTGAACCTGCATCAGGCGTTGTTCTTCATCGTCGCGCACGAAGCGCACAGCGCTGGCGTCGATGAACAGGCTGCGTTTGATGCGTCGCCCGCCGGATTGCTGCATGCCGCGCCAGTTGCGGAACGACTCGGACATCAAGCGCCAGGTCGGGATGGAGACGATGGTTTTATCGAAGTTCTGTACTTTGACAGTGTGCAGGGTGATGTCCACCACGTCGCCGTCGGCACCGACCTGCGGCATTTCTATCCAGTCGCCGACGCGCAGCATGTCGTTGCTGGTCAACTGTACGCTGGCCACGAAAGACAACAGGGTGTCCTTGTAGACCAACAGAATGACCGCCGACATGGCACCCAGACCTGAGAGCAGCAGAAGAGGCGAGCGGTCGATCAGCGTGGCGACGATGATGATCGCGGCAAAAATGTAGAGGATCATTTTCGCCAGTTGCACATAACCCTTGATTGAACGGGTGCGGGCATGTTCGGTGCGGGCGTAGATATCCAAGAGGGCGTTGAGCAATGTGCCGATGGTCAGGGTCATGAACAGAATGGTGAACGCCAGTGCTATGTTGGCGATGACACCTTTGCCGGTCGCGCTCAGACCGGGAACCAGATTCAGGCCAAACTGGATGACCACCGACGGCACGATCTGCGCCAGTCGATGAAAGACCTTGTTGTGGCGAAAGTCATTCAGCCAGTGCAACGCTGGCTGCCGGCCAAGCATCTTCATCGCGTAGAGAATCAGAAAACGCGCCACGCGACCGAGAACCAGCGCGGCGGTGAGCAGCAGGAACAGCGCCAGACCGGTGCGCACCCAGGGATGCTGATCGAGCATGCCCCAGATTTCCTGAGTTCTGAGCCAGAGCGATTGAATGTCCATACTGCCGAAGATCCCGTGAACGCGGAGGGACCGCGATTAAAGCATTAACCGGGTCAGGTCGGGCAGGGGTGGAAAATGGCGAAACATAATGGGTTGTGCGAGCTGAGCGGCCGTTTCAATGTCATTGGGTGGCGAGGCGGGTCAGGTAGGTCGCGGGAACTGACTCCACCGACCACACCCCGCTATCCGCCTGAAAGAACCGAACGCCTGCGTGCGTCATGCCCGGCACGTCGATGGCAAGCGTTCGACGGAGGCGTGCGTTGAACCGGAGTCGCCGCAACATGAAATTGAATCTGTCGTCTCAGCAACTCTCCTCCCATAGCTCATCTGTACTATTGATGTCATTGAGATTCAGGCATCAAATACATTGGCAAGCCCGCATCCGAGCAGCCTGAAATGGCTTAAACCACTTTTACAAGTGGTGAAACATGATCAGGCTCATAGTTAGCTAGGTTATGTGAATTGTGGAGGTTTTATGAAAATCAAAAAGACGCTTTCGTCAAAAGTCGGAGCAGCTACAGCCCTTGCAATGGCACTCGCATTTAGCGGTACTGCCAGTGCCTGGACATTTGAAAATGGTTGGAGCTGCCAAAATAAATGGTATCAGATGGGTCTTATTGAGCTGATTGCTTGTGGTGGCGGAGGCTAGTGTTAAACCTGCCAACGCGTTACGAAGTAGAAGCTTGGTTCAGCAAAATTTCGGCAGCTATGTCCATTCTGTATCAGCTGCAACAGCCCGTCCCCACCGTCCGTTTGGGGTCGAGAGTTACCTCTCACGCCCGGTGACTCTCGATCCCAAGCTGCCACTAAAGAAGAGCAGAACGCGGCCAGGAACAGGCATCAGCTATCTGGCAGGCATCTAACGTACACGGCATGTGCATTGCCTTATTCAATATATGCCGTGTGAGCTGAAAGAGGCTTTCGCGTTTTGTCACGATCCGGTGTGGTGTCCAGCGGATCAGGAGGGGCATATACCGTTTTATAGCACCGCCACTTGGTATTTTCGGACTCGCTGGCCGGCTAACATGAACGCGCCGCCGACCAGCAGCAAACCTGCGGCGATGAGGATGTAAACGCCATACGCACCTGGTCTGAAGTCGGTTATCAAACCCTGCGTCCATTGAACGGTTTGTGAACACAAAAGAGTCCCTGTCAATGAAGAAATGGACAGCACGGGTGTGATCGTTGCAGACACTCGTCCCATGTAACCTTGAGGCACAGCCTCTTGAAGCATTGGCCCCTGCACAATTGCAAAAATAGAGAAGAAGAGCCCGCAGCACAGCATGAGTATCGGCGCTAAATAAAACGGAGGGTGGAGTGAGTACCCTATGTAGCTCAGCCCCATGCATAGCAAGGAGACCGTAAATGCCTGGCCGACGCTAAACAACGCCAAAACGTGCCGTGCCAGTAAGCTCGCAATCAGGCCTCCGACAGGAAATGCGGCAAGAACCAGTCCGAATTGTTCAGGTTTTAGTTCCAGGGTTCTGAACGCATAAAGCGAAAGAGCAACGTTGTTGACTCCCAAAGAAAAGCCATACAGCGCGATACCCACCAGCAGCGTCCGGATTGAAGCGTGCTTCCAGGAAAACCGCAGGCCACTCATGAATCCACTCCAGAACGGCAATCGCTCATGTTCGCCCAAAAAGCGCGTGCGAAGGTTTTGGGTTGAAGCGATGCACAGCGCCGAACAGATGAAGGCCAAGGCGTTGATTATCATTGCCCATATAGGCCCCACCCAAACGAATAACGCCGGTCCCAAAGACGCTGCGAGCACTGAAATTCCAGCCAGGGAGAACATCGCCTTCGCAGAAGCTTCCACCCGCCGATCAGATGTATGTGATCCATAAACCCCACCTG
>NZ_MUIO01000075.1 GCF_002087235.1 Pseudomonas floridensis
TTGTCCGCGAAGACGGTGTCTTGAGCGCTGGATCTGGGGCGGATGTACAGGCCCCTTCGCGAGCAAGCTCGCTCCTAGGATTGACGTCCCGATGCATACTCGGCATATTTCGCTCGTTTGTGATCGTTAATGCTCGATTATGCAGGTTTTGATTTCCATGACGCCTACCCACGAAACCTTTCCCGGCGAACGCCAGCAGTTGATCAGTGAACGACTTGCCCGTTATGGCCGGGTGATTGCGGCGGATCTGGCCAGCGAATTCAACGTGTCTGAACACTCGATACGCCGCGACCTCAGCGCTTTGGCGACAGCGGGGCTGTGCAAACGCGTCTATGGCGGTGCCATTCTGCTGCGTAGCGCCGAAGGCCCGATGGCCGCTCGCGTTCAGCAAGACACTTCGCGAAAAGACGCCCTTGGCCAAGCGGCCGCTTCGCTGCTCAGCGACGGGCAACACGTTTTCATCGACGCCGGATCGACCAACCTCGCCATCGCCAGCGCCATCGATCCGCAGTTGCAACTGACCCTCACCACCAACTCGCCCCTGATTGCCGTGCAACTGATGACCCTGCCGAACGCAGAGGTGATTTTGCTTGGCGGACGGCTGAATCCCATCGCCGGCGGTGTAATCGGGCTGACGGCAGTCCAGCAATTGCGCCAGTTCAGTTTCGATCTGTGTTTTCTCGGTGCCTGCGCCCTCGATCCCGATAACGGCGTAACCGCGTTCGGTCTGGAGGACGCCGAGTTCAAGCGTGCAGTCGTCGCAGCAAGCGGCCAGATTGTGGTGGCCGTGACCAATGAAAAGCTGTCCAGCGTGGCCCATTACCAAGTAGCGCAGTGTGAAGAAGTCGCGGCGCTGGTGGTCGAGCGAGACGCCCCCGGTGAGCGACTCGACCCGTTTCTGGGCAGGATTTCCAATGTCATGACCGCCGCCTGACGCAGAAACGGACGGATGCTGAGCGTTCCCATTGTCTGCTGCGCGATTTCCGTCTAGTTTGCTCCACCAATAAGTACAAAAACCCAGGAGTCACTGATGCAACCCATTCGTCTCGGTCTGGTGGGCTACGGCAAGATTGCCCAGGACCAGCACGTCCCCGCGATCCTCGCCAACCCCGCTTTCGAACTCGTCGCCGTTGCCACGCAAGGGCAGCCTTGCGCCGCAGTAGAGAACTTCAAGTCCCTGACCGAGTTGCTCGAAAACGGGCCTCAGGTCGACGCAATTGCCTTCTGCACGCCGCCGCAAGGTCGATTCGCCCTGGTGCAGCAAGCCATCGCCGCCGGCAAACACGTGCTGGTTGAAAAACCGCCGTGCGCCACCCTCGGCGAGGCGATGGAACTGGTGAACCAGGTTCGCGAGCAAGGCGTCAGCGGCCTGTTCGCCTGGCATTCGCGTTACGCTCCTGGAATAGAGGCCGCCCGCGACTGGCTGGCATCCCGCACCCTAAAAAGCGTGAAGATCGAGTGGAAGGAAGACGTGCGCAAATGGCACCCCGGTCAGGCCTGGATCTGGCAACCCGGTGGCCTCGGCGTCTTCGATCCGGGCATCAACGCCCTGTCGATCGTGACTCACCTGCTGCCGCTGCAGCTGTTCGTCGAGTCCGCCGAGTTGCGCGTACCTGACAACTGCCAGTCGCCAATCGCTGCCGACATCAAAATGTCCGACGCTCATCACCTCGACATCCGTGCCGAGTTCGATTTCGATCACGGTCATGACGAACTCTGGAGCATCGAAATCCGCTGCACCGAAGGCACGTTGCGTCTGGACAATGGCGGCGCCTTGTTAAGCATCGATGGCGTGAGCCAGAGCGTGTCGGAAGAGGGCGAATACGCAGCGGTGTACCGGCATTTCCAGCAACTGATTGGCGACCGGACAAGCGATCTGGACCTACAACCCTTGCGGCTGGTCGCAGACAGCTTTTTCGTCGGCAGTCGGGCGTTGGTCGCGCCGTTTTACGATTGACGGCCGGCTTCAGCGCTTTAAGGCCGTCACGCCACGCCACGCCACGCCGCCCAGCCGGTGACGGTCTTTCGCGAAGCGTCACCGGTGCAGGATCGCCTGATGGATTTCCTGCAACGGTATGATGCGCTGCGCCGCGTTGAGCTTGATGGCTTCCTTGGGCATGCCGAACACCACGCAACTGGCTTCGTCCTGAGCCACCGTCGAGCTGCCTGCGTCGAGCATTTCCTTGAGACCGCGAGCGCCGTCATCGCCCATGCCGGTCATGATGATCCCGGTGGCGTTCTTGCCCGCGAATTTGGCCACCGAACGAAACAGCACATCCACTGAAGGTCGATGCCGGTTGACCAGCGGGCCGTCAATGACCTGAGTGTGATAATACGCTCCGCTGCGGGTCACCATCATGTGCTTGCCGCCGGGGGCGATGAGCGCCAGGCCGGGCAGGATACGGTCGTTGTTCTTCGCCTCGCGGACCTCGATCTGGCACAGATCGTTGAGGCGGGCGGCAAAGGACGCGGTGAATTTTTCCGGCATGTGCTGCACGATGACCATGCCAGGACACACCCTGGGCAGCGCCGTGAGGACCGCTTCCAGTGCCTGAGTGCCGCCGGTCGACGTGCCGATGGCGACGATGCGTTCGGTGGTCTGCGCCATGGCGTGGCCACTGGCGGCCGGCAGTATCGCGTCGGCGGTCAGTTTGCTGGCCGGCGTCAGCACGGTGGGCGCAGCACGTTTTCCCAGGTTCTTGACGTTCGAATTGGCCGCGGCACGAATCGCTGCGACCAACTCGGCCGCCGACTCGATGAGGAAGTTCTTCAGGCCCGTGGTGGGCTTGGTGATGATTTCCACCGCCCCGGCAGACAGCGCCTGCAACGAAGTCTCTGCGCCTTTCTGGGTCAATGACGAACAGATCACCACCGGCGTGGGGCGCTCGCTCATGATCTTCTTGAGAAAAGTGATGCCGTCCATACGCGGCATTTCCACGTCCAGCACGATGACGTCCGGCCATTCCCGGGCCAGCTTGTCCATGGCGAAGATCGGGTCCGAGGCGGCCCCCATCACATGCATATCCGGCGTATCGTTGAGGATCGCCAGCAGTACCTGGCGAACCACGGCCGAGTCATCGACCAGCAGTACGCTGATTTTTTTGGTGGGCATCGTTGTCGAGGGTTCCTGTTGGTTTATGCCGGACCCAGACGTTGCCGTTCCACAGGTCGAAGATGATGTTGCGGTAACCGGTGCTGCCCATGTCCTGAGCGATCAGGTGCAGATGGTGCCGCTCGGCAAGCTTCAGCGCGGCGCGAATATTGAGGTTGGCGACGTCATGCATGTGCAGGTTCTGACGGTGACAGGGAAACATCTCACCGCCGCCGAACAACTTGACCTGATAGTCCTCAGGTTGAGTGCCATGGGTCCGGGCGTGCTGGATGAGCAGTTCCAGTGCTTCGTCGGCGTACTTGCCGTCCAGTGGCAGACCTTTGCGGATACGCCCTGGCAGCATGAAGTGGCACATGCCGCCGATCCGCCGCTTTGGGTGCCAGAATGTGATCGCCACGCAGGAGCCGAGCAGCGTGCGCAGGCGGGTAGGGCGAGTCGCAAAACTCACCTCGCCTGGAGCCAGTACCACTTCGGCCGCGCCGACAGGCTTTTTCATGGCTTGCGATAAATCGAAGGGGTGATGAGTTTCAGGGTGTCGTTCACCCCGTTGAGGCTTTCCGAATGGCTGATGATGAAGTAGCCCCCGGACTTCAGGCGCGGCAGCAATCGCGCTACCACCTTTCGTTTGGTTTCCTGGTTGAAATAGATCATCACATTGCGCAGAAAGATCACGTCGAACTCGCCCAGATCGGGCAGGGTTTCGTTGAGATTGACCTGCACGAAGCTGACCCGGTTGCGCAGGTTTTTCTCGATCAGGAACGTGCCGCTCTGGCGACCGGTGCCTTTCAGACAGTACTTGACCAGCAAGGGCTGAGGCAGCGTCTCGGCGCGCTCCATGGGGTAATGGCCGCTGCGCGCCTTGGCCAGCACCTGAGTGCTGATGTCCGAGCCGATGACTTCCCACGGTGTCGTTCCCAGACTTTCGGCCAGGGTCATGGCCAGGCTGTAGGGCTCTTCGCCGGAGGAACTGGCGGCGCTCCACAGGCGGAACATCTTGCCCGGTGTCGCATGGGGCAGCACGTGCTGGCGCAGGAAGTCGAAATGCTTGGGCTCGCGAAAAAAATACGTCTCGTTGGTGGTCAGCAGGTCCAGGGCGATTTGCAGCTCTCCGTTGCGCTGATCGGTCATGATCAACTTGAAGTAGTCGCTGTAGCTGTTGAGTTCATAGTGTTTGAGGCGTTTGAACAGACGCCCGGCGACCAGCGCCTTTTTGGCGGGCGACAGGTTGATGCCCGCTGCGCGATACAGCCAGGACTGGAACTGACCGAACTCGTGATCGTTGAGCGACGCTGTGTTTGGCATGGGCGGGCTCAGTGTACGTCGACGTCGAGAGCAGGCGCCTGGCCCGCTTCGGCGAGGCTGGACATTTCGTCGATGGACAGCACGCGATCGACCTCCAGCACGATGACGAACTTGCCGTCGACCTTGGCCATGCCGCTGATGAAATCGGCGCGGATCCTCGCGCCGAAATTCGGCGGCGGCTCGATCTGCGACGCGGGGATTTCCAGCACCGCCGAGACCGTGTCGACCAGCAGGCCGATGTCCTGCGGCTGACCGTCTTCACTGCTCGCCTCGATGATGATCACGCAACTGCGCCGGGTGGTCTGGGAGTTCTGCCGGCCGAAGCGCGCCGACAGATCGACCACCGGCACCACGGCACCTCGCAGGTTGATCACGCCGCGCACGAATGAGGGCATCATCGGCACCACCGTCAGGCTGCCGTATTCGATGATCTCCTTGATACCCAGAATGCCGATGGCGAACATCTCGTCGCCGAGCCTGAATGTCAGGTACTGCGCCTCTTCCTCGACCGCTGCCGCAGGTTGATGACTGTTGGCCAATGCGCCCATGTGTTTCTCCCTGTATGACCTGTGTCGGGCCTGCGATCAGAAACGGGTGAATTCCGATTCATCCGGGGCGCTGGCCATGTTGTAGGCGAAAGCCTTTTTCGGTGCGTGCTGGACCGGCCGCGATGGCTGGCGCGGCGGATTGCCGCCGGAGTGGTCGATGCTGACGCTGCTCGCGACCGCCTGGGTGGTGGCGCCCAGTACGAAGAAGCTCATGGCCTGCTGCAACTGTTCGGCCTGGCTGCTCATTTCTTCGGCCGTGGCGGCGAGTTCTTCGCTGCTCGACGCGTTTTGCTGCGTTACCTGATTGAGCTGCGTCATGGCGGTATTGATCTGCGCCACGCCTGCCGCCTGCTCCTCGGAGGCTGCGCTGATTTCCTGCACCAGGTCCGACGTCTTGTTGATCGACGGCACCATTTCGTCCAGCAGCTTGCCCGCTTTCTCCGCCATATCGACGCTGCTCGAGGACAGCTCGCCAATCTCCTGTGCTGCTACCTGGCTGCGTTCGGCCAGCTTGCGCACTTCGGCGGCAACTACCGCAAAGCCCTTGCCATGCTCACCCGCACGCGCCGCTTCGATGGCCGCGTTGAGCGCCAGCAGGTTGGTCTGGTAGGCGATGTCGTCGATGATGCTGATGCGCTGGGCGATCTTTTTCATCGCCACCACGGTCTGCTGCACCGACTCGCCGCCTTCGGTGGCTTCCTTGGCGGCCTTGCTGGCCATGCCGTCAGTGACTTTGGCGTTCTCGGTGTTCTGGTTGATGCTGGCGCTCATCTGCTCGACTGACGCGCTGGTTTCCTCGACGCTGGCGGCCTGCTCGCTGGTCGCCTGGCTCATCGATTGTGCCGTGGCACTCACTTCTTCCGACGCACTGGCCAGGTTGTCGGCAGCATTGCGCACTTCGCCGATGATCTGCGCCAGCTTGCCGACCATGTTGCGCATGGCATTGAGCACCATGCCGGTCTCATCCCTGGAACCGACCGAAATCTGCGCGTTGAGATTGCCCTCGGCCAGTTGACCGGCTGCGATGGCGGCTTCTTTGAGCGGACGGGAGATGATGCGCGAAATGAACAGGGCCAGCGCCAGGCCAATCAGCAGTGCAACGACCAGCACGGCGACGATCGAGATGCGTGCGCTTTCGTACAGGGCCGAGCCTTTTTCGCTGGCCACGGTGGCGCCTTGATCGTTCAGTTCGACCATTTTCTGCAACTGGCTGGTGGCCTCGTCGAAATGCAGTTTGGATTCGCCGCGAAGCAGGTTGCGTGCCTGGGCCTCAAGGTTCTGCCGTGACAGCGCGAACAGTTCCTTGCTGACATTCAGGTACGCCGACCAGGCAGTGTTCACGTTGTTGAACATCTGACGGTCTTCATCGTTGACGAGCAGCCTCTCGTAGATCGCCAGGCGCGATTCGAACTGCTTGCGCGCCTCCGCCGCCTCCTGCTCCATCTGGGTTTTTTCCTGCTCGTTGTCGGCCGCAATATGGCGGTTTTCCTTGAGCCGGTAGTTGGCGGCATAGAAACGCATGCCCGACGCAGCGCGCATGGACGGCATCCAGTTGTCCTTGATGTCCTGAGCGGCCTGGTTGACCTGGCCCAACTGGATAATGGCAAAGACGCCCATGGCTGCGGTCAGCGCCAGCACCACCAGAAACGAGGTGATCAGCTTGGTAGAGATTTTGAGATCGTAAAACCATTTCATCGGGGTTACCTCCATGGAAGTGCAAATACGTCAGCGAGCAGCGGCCGAAAACGAATGAGGGGTGTGCGGCGGTCGCGCTTCCAGCTGGATGATCTGGTTGAGCAGTGCCGGTATGTCGAGAATCAGCGCAACCGCGCCGCTGCCCAGAATGGTCGAGCCGCTGATGCCGCGCAGGCCGCCGAACAGCTTGCCCAGCGGTTTGATCACGGTCTGGAATTCGCCGAGCAGGTCGTCTACCACCAGCCCGGCCTTGTGTTCGGCGTAACGCACCACGACCACGTTCTGGCGCCGGGCGGCGGGGCCTTCGTGATGAAAGTGATCGCGCAGGTAAACCAGCGGCAGCACTTCGCCGCGCAGATCCAGATAGCCGTTGCTGCGGCTGGACTGGCGATCCTGATCGTCGAGTTCGATGCACTCCTGAACCATGTCCAGCGGGATGACGTAAGTCGACTGATCGATGCCCACCAGAAACCCGTTGATGATCGCCAGTGTCAGTGGCAGCCTGATGCGCACGATGGTGCCCTGACCGGGCTGGCTGTCCAGATCCACGGTGCCGCGCAGCAAGGTGATGTTGCGCTTGACCACATCCATCCCGACGCCTCGCCCGGACAGGTTGGTGACCGCTTCGGCGGTCGAGAAGCCGGGCTCGAAGATCAGGTTGTATATCTCCTGATCGGTAAGCAGCGCGCCGTTGGCCACCAGACCGCGCTCCTGCGCCTTCTCCAGAATGCGTTCGCGGTTCAGGCCTGCGCCGTCGTCGGCAATTTCGATGACGATGCTGCCCGAGTCGTGGTACGCATTGAGGTTCAAGTGGCCCTTTGCAGGTTTGCCCGCAGCACGCCGTGCCTCGGCGTTTTCAATCCCGTGGTCCATGGCGTTGCGCAGCAGATGCATGAGCGGGTCGCCGATCTTCTCGACCACCGTCTTGTCCAGTTCCGTCTCTGCGCCACTGATGATCAGGTCGATGTCCTTGCCCAGTTCCTGGCTGACATCACGCACCACCCGACGGAACCGGTTGAAGGTGTCGCCGATGGGGATCATGCGCAGGTGCAGCGCGCCGTCGAGAATTTCTTCGACCAGGCCCGACACCGTGGAGCTGGCTTCCTGAAGCGGCGCATTGTCCGAAGAGCGGGCCAGCAGGTTCGCACCGGCGCTGGCGATCACCAGTTCGCCGACCAGATTGATCAGTTCGTCGAGCTTGTCTGCGTTGACTCGCACATAGCGGCCATCCTTGCCCTTCTGCTCCGAGGTCGGCGATGTCCGCTCTGCGGGAACCTGCGCCTGGCCTCTGGGGACGGCGCGCTGGTCGCCGAGCAACTCGCCAGTGCTGATCACCTGGCCTTGAACCTCCTGCGCCACCAGTTCGGTGCCGGTGGGCGCGGTGTCGTCGTGGCTCTCGTCTACAGCGGTGATCTCCACCACGCAGTCTTCACGGACGAAGTCGAACACTTCATTGATGGCGGCGTGCCCGGCTGCCGAGCGGAAGTCGATTTCGAAGCCCAGATGACAGGATTCCGGATCCCACGACTGCGCAGGCGGAATGTTGTCGGTCACGGTCGTCACCTGAACCATCTGGCCCAGCGTGTTGAGGTAGCGCAGGAAGGACAGCGGGTCCATGCCGTTGCGAAACACGTCCACGCCGAAATGCAGCGAAATGTGCCACAGCGTCTCGGCCTGAACAGCGCTGCCCGCCGTCGCCTGCGCGGCCTCGGCGGCAACGCTCGCTTCGCCGGGTGCCTGATACGCTTGCAACGCCTCACGCAACGCGGCCTCCCGCTCCAGCGCTGGCGCCTGTAACGGCTCACCCCGGCTGGCCACGACATCGATCAGTTCCAGCATGTGATCGCCGGACTTGAGCAACACCGCGATCAGCGCTGCATCCACCGAAACGCTGCCTTCACGCAGACGGTCGAGCACGTCTTCGACAATGTGGGTAAAGCTGACAATCGGCGTCAGGCCGAACAACCCGGCCGATCCCTTGATGGTGTGAGCGGCACGAAACACTGCGCCGATGGCATCCTGATCGCCCGGCTCGCTTTCCAGTTGCAGGAGGGATTCCTCCATCGCCTGCAACAGTTCGCGAGCCTCGACGATGAACGTCTGCTGTGCCTGATCGAGATTAATGCTCACGTGGACTTCCTTTGTCGATCACTGAACGTTGCTGCCAACGGAACGCGCTACAGCACGGCGCCCGGATTACACAGTCCGAATGTGTCCACCACCGCCTTGCTCTGGCCGGTCAGACTCAGCGTGACGCCATTCCTGCCCGCCTCACGCTCGATGACCGCCAGCAACTGCAAGCCTGCGCCGTCCATTTCGGTGACCTGCGACAGGTCGACTTCAAGGTGTGGCGCCGCACCCAGTTGCGGTAGCAGCCCGGCGGCCAGTTCGGTCACCGTGTAAATCGTCAGTTCGCCATCGATGTGCACACGCGTGGTGTCACCGGTCGTTTCGCTCAACATCGGCATGCTGGCCTCCGTGGCCCCAGGGCTCAGGGCAGAATCAGCTTGGAAACCGCCGCCAGCATCTGCGCGGGCTGGAACGGTTTGACCACCCAGGCTTTGGCTCCGGCGGCCTGGCCCTCGGCTTTTTTCGACTCCTGCGACTCGGTGGTGAGCATGATGATCGGCGTGAACTTGTAGTTGGCCAGCTTCTTCACTTCCTTCACGAAGGTGATGCCGTCCATGTTCGGCATGTTCACGTCGCTGATGATCAGGTGCACCTTCTGCCCGGTGAGCTTGCCCAGTGCGTCCCTGCCGTCGCTGGCTTCGATCACGTCGTACCCGGCACTTTTCAGCGCGATGCCGACTACCTGCCGAACGCTGCTTGAGTCGTCGACCACCAATACACTCTTAGCCATGATTCGCTCCTAGAAGAACGTGATTTCCTGAGAATTCTGCTGCGCAGCCGATTCGCCACGGTGTGTTCGGCGCTGTTCGTCGGTGGCGTAAGTGGACTCCATGCGCGCCAGCCATTCACGGGCGTCGATGGCAATGGCCAGGTCGGGCGACTGGCTGGACTGCTGCAAATGACTGTGCAGCGAATCGATGTTGTCACGCACATGAGAGAGGATCTGGCTGACCCGGTCCTGAAACTGCAGGCTGACCAGTACTTCCGTCATCTCGTCGCGAATGCCGTAGCTTTCCTGTTTGAGCAGATCGGCGGACTGGGCGAGGCGGCTGGTGATGCTCTGAAAACGTTGCAGCACGTGCTGAATGCTTTGTTCGGACTCGGCCACCGAATGATTGTCCTGATCCGCACCGCTTGACGCGGCCTGCACCAATTGAGTGATGGCGTTGTTGATGATGTCGACCTTGGCCGACATCTGCTGGCCGGTCTCGCTGGACTTGCTCGACAGACTGCGCACCGCATCGGCCACCACCGCAAAACCTCGACCGGCTTCCCCGGCGCGGGCGGCTTCGATGGCGGCGTTGAGGGCCAGCAAGTTGGTCTGCGCGGCAATGGCCGCCACATCGGCGGCCATGGTGCGCAATTCGCCGGTGTACGCTGTCAGGCTGCGCACCTGCGTCAGCGTCTCATCGCGGCTGGCCTGAGTGGCCTTCAAGGAGTCGATGACATGACTCAGCTCGCTGTCACTCTGCGCCAGCACCTTGAGCGCGCCATCGGCATTTTGCCCATCCAGTTCGCCCGCAGCCTGCTGCGAAGCCTGCACGGTTTCCTGCAAACGCTCGGAGATGCCGGTGAAGCGGCTGGTCAGCTCGACAATCGCGGTTTCAGTCTGCTGACGCGAACTCTCGACCTGCTTGACCCAGATCGGCATGGCACCCAGAAACACTTCATTGATCTGTGCCCGCGACGCCTGTGCACCGAGTGACGCTTCCTGGGCCCGATGCTGTTCCAGTGCCCACGCCGCAGCGCGCATGGTTTCTTCACGTTGCGAACGCGCACTCCACCAGCCCGCGCCAACACCCAGAAGGGTGAGCACAGCCGATGCAGCAAGATGGGAAGGTGTGGTGCCGGACTGCGTCAGGATCCACGCAACGGCCGGAACGACCGGGACCAGGGGAAACCAGAGAAAACGCGGATGACTTTGACCTGGAGTACTGCCGTATTGACTCGACGTCATGGGTTCGATCCTTGAACGTTACAGCGGATGGAAGCAACTAAGGGGTTATCTGCCTCGACCATGGCAACTTTAGACCGCACGGACGCCACCCGTCCGGTTGATGACAGATTGGCGAAATCAGCGTGAAATACCTGCATACAGGTTTAGCTGTGATTCTGGAAATTGCTAGGAAAGGCGCACCCGTGGCAGCGGACGTGCACGCGCCCCTTTGGTAGGAGCGGACGTGCACGCAGCCCCTTGGTGGGAGCGGACTTGTCCGCGAAAACGGTGTGTCAGGCGCTGGTTTTTGGGTGTTTGCACGGGCCTCTTCGCGGACAAGTCTGCTCCCACGAAAACATGTTTTTTCAGGGGTACAGCTTGCTGTTGCCACGGGTGGAGAGTGAGCACCTTTAGCCGCCGTGTACGCTTAACCCTCGCAACCGTTCAGGCGCTGCGTTCGCGATATTGCTGCCATTGCTCCCAGCAGTTCTCCGCAACGATATCCGGGTAGCCTCGTTTCTCTTCCATGCTGAGCGCGGCACTGAACCGAAGTGCGATGCACGTCGCCTTGTCCCGGATGCTGACGACTTCTTCCTCGGTGAGTGGAGAACCTTTTTCGTTTTCAGCCGCTGTAAGAATGACTACCAGCGCAGGTACGAAAACAAGGCAAATCGGATCGGTATCCATCAGTATTCCTCAAGTTTTTTCGCACCCTGGCAGATTGGCGGAGCGGGCCGGATGCTTGCTCACAGTGCGTTCATGAACCTGCGTGCTACTCGCTAATCCGCAAACGCCGCCTCGATAAATGCCTCCAGCGTCTTCTCTTCGAGAATTTCCACCGAGAAATGCCCGAACCGCTTGGGCAGCCAGATGATCCTTCCTCCGGAGGGCGATTGCAGGTTCGAACGATCCAAGGGCTTGCCATTCTCGTCTTCAGGCTGAACACCGGCTGCCATGAGTTCGTCGTAAGCCGTCTCGATGTCCGGCGTCGAATAACAATGCCGATAAATCATTCCCTCGCCCGACGTGTCCAGCAGCTCCTTCAAATTCCCCGCCAACGGCTGGACCAGCATGAAGCGCTCCGCACCGATCATTGCGATGGCGTAGCGCACATGCAAACCGCCGCGTTCCCAGACCAGGGTTTTCGAGATTCTGGCTTGCAGGATCCGGGCGTAATAGCTGCAGGCTTCTTCCAGGTCAGTGACGAGGACGTCGATGTGGCTGAATTTCAGGTCCATTGAGAAGTGTTCCAGATGATGCGGCGGATTGGCGAAGTCCCATGCAATTTCGCATGTCTGAGGTGCGGTGTCCTATTCTCCCGTTGTAAATCAGTTGGCGATGAGGCGCCGGAGGAGGGGCACATGACTGAACTGGGCATCTTTGAGACGAAGCACTGGCTGGTCAGCCATCGACGGGACGCGCGGTACAGCGGGTATCTGATGGTTGCGTCAGTTGCACCGGCTGCTGATCTGGGCGACCTGAACGACGCGGCGCTGGCTGAGTTGGGAGGGGTTTTGCGCAGGACAGAACAGCTCCTGATGCGGGCGTATGAGCCTCGAAAAGTGGTGGTGTATAAATTGGGATTCTCTACAGGGTTCAGTCTGCATTTTCATGTCGCGCCGGTTACTGAGGCACTGCTTGCGGAGGTTGCAGGTCATCCGGCGTATGCATCCGAGCCGGATGGGAACGACGTCATACTTTTCTTGAGTCGTGAGTATTGCGAGCGGGTGTTGAATGCAGAGGAGACGGCGATTCAGGCTGGCGAAGTGGTCAGGCTGAGAGGGATGCTGAACTGATAGTAATACCGCCTTAGTCAGACTTGATATCGAGGTGCATGCAGGAGGGCAAAATGCCCTCCTGCGATTACCTGTCAGCGGGCAGTCAAGGCTGCGTAGCTGTTCATCAGGTTGCGGTAGTTCGGAATACGCTGCGACAGCAGATTGCCCAGGCCTTCGATATCGTTGCGCCAGTCACGCTGCAACTCACACGCCACCGAGAACCAGTTCATCATCTGCGCGCCGGCCTGTGTCATGCGGTTCCAGGCGGCCTGCTGCACCGCCGTGTTGAACGTGCCGGACGAGTCAGTCACCACGAACACATCAAACCCTTCAGCCAGCGCCGACAAGGTCGGGAACGCGACACAGACATCCGTCACCACACCGGCAATGATCAGTTGCTTGCGGCCAGTAGCCTTGATTGCTTTGACGAAGTCTTCGTTGTCCCAGGCGTTGATCTGGCCAGGGCGAGCGATGTACGGCGCGTCCGGGAACATCTCTTTGAGTTCCGGCACCAACGGGCCGTTCGGGCCTTGTTCGAAGCTGGTGGTCAGAATGGTCGGCAGCTCAAAGAACTTCGCCACATCGGCCAACGCCAACACGTTGTTCTTGAACTCGTTCGGAGTGAAGTCCTGCACCAGCGAAATCAAACCGGTCTGGTGGTCGACCAGCAGAACTACGGCGTCGTCTTTGTTCAGGCGGTTGTAAGTTGCATTGCTCATGGTGGAGTCCTTTTCGAAGTGGTGAGTGGCGTCGTTTCAACGTGTGGCTAGATTAATGTCCATCTGAAGGTTGAAAAAGCGCTTGGAAAAGGTTTGTCTGTCAACTTGAGCGAGACAATTGCAGCGGCAGTTATGTGGCGATTGCAGGTAATTGGTGGATGACGACAGGCGTATTTCGAACTACAGATGAGTTTCAGAGCAAAGCGCCCGGGCAGTCCCAAAGCCAGCTTCTGTTTGATTGACACGTTCCGGTGGATTCATTGTAATGGCCGCCGTTCACAGGCGATGCAAGGGATCTGCGATGAGCAACGCACCATCTTCCGAACGGGGCGACCTGCTCCGTGCACTGATTTTCTTACCGCTGGGCCTGTGCCTGCTCTATATCACCCTCTGGATGGCTCAGGACCGGCTTGGCTTTCTGGCCCAGGCACAACGCGCCGAAGGGCAGGTCAGCGCTCTGAATTCGGGCGGCAGTCATCCTCAGATCGACTTCACCGACGCCACGGGAAAAGCGCTCAGCTACCCTGAAAGCGGATTCATCTTCGGCTATGCAGTGGGAGACTCAGTGACCGTGCTCTACCGTGCCGAGGCCCCATCCAGCACCGCGATCATTGAAGACCGAGGCGCGCTATGGGGCGCGAGCCTGCTGGCGGGCCTGTTCGCCATCGTATTTACCGCAGGCGGCGGCTATCACTTGGCCGCCTGGATTCGCCAACGCCGAATGACGCAGCCCTTATAAGCAGTTCAGCTACACCTTCCGGGCTAGCTGCTCACGTATCTCTTCGATGGACAGCCCTCTGGTCTCGACCATCATCCCCGGCGCCTGGATCAACCCAATCTCCGCCTCAGTCAGTCCGATACCGCGCAGGCTATCAACCCACCGCTGGAGCCGTACCGGAGCCGTCTCCCTGGCGTTCGGCCCTTTGCTACGTAGACACCCGTCGCACATGTCATCAGGCGAAGACTTGCTTGCCCATGTGCCGGGCCGTCGATATTCGAACACCCCGCAGTCACACCGACAGACCCAGACAGCGCCTTTCCCCGAGCGGCTAGAGCGACACCAGGCAATCGCCGTCAGTTTGCCTCGACGTTTACCGGTGTGGTCAGTGGCATGCCCGGGGCGGGGTTGGAGTTGCGACAGACAGTGCAGAGTAATTTTGGTCATGGAATACCTCCTTGGATAATTGATGACGCGGGGCGATTGGCTTTTTCCGGGCAAGCCGATCCCGTTGGCGCTTGTGCACCGGTTTCTTTTTGGGTTTTACGTGGGGGGTTGGAAGGCTTAGATGTCAGTCTGGGTTCAGGCTGATCACCTGCAGTTACGCAGGCCGTATCAGCAGACGATCCGCACTCTGATAACCTCTGTCGAGTATTTGATTTAGGGTTCCTTATTTGGAACTAATTTAGTTCCTTGCAAGGAACCTGTCAAGAGGGGAAATCAAAGCGTGGATCTGCCAGAAAAAATGAAAGCCATCCGAGCACAGGAGGGCCTGACCCAAAGCGAGTTTTGTGAAGTCGTGGGGATCAGCATCAGCAGCTGGAAGAAATATGAGGCGGGGATCACCGAGATGGGGCTGCAGCCTTTTCTGAAGGTGGCCAATCACGAGCGGTTCAGGAAGTACGCGCTTTGGCTGACCACCGGGGAGGTGGCACCGGAGAGTGGGCAGGTTAGGCCGGGGTAGGTGTCCGGATTGATAAGGGGCAAGTCCAGCCTATACTCCGGGTCTCATTTCTATAGCTTGGAGAGCTAGTGGATGGCAAATGTCTCTTTCTATGATCGCCACGGTAGAGCGATTGCTTGGTACGACGACGAACAGGATAGCCCGGCCATTTACATGTACAGTGGTCGACCGGTAGCGTGGATCAGTGAGGAGTCAATTTACGCTTACTCTGGCGTTCATCTCGGTTGGTTTGTTGATGGCTGGATCCGAGACGCAAGGGGTAACGCGGTCTGCTTCACCACTGATTGCAGCGGAGGGCCTGCACGACCTGCAAGACAGGCACGGCCCGCAACAGGTGCGCGTCAAGCTCGGCCAGCACGAGGGGCTCGCCAGGCACGACCTCCAAAACCTGCACGAACCTCATCGTGGTCCACGTTGACCGGTGAAGGCTTCTTTGAATGAATTCCCTTCGCTTTTTCGTTTGAGGGTGCGTTGTATGGTCCTTACCTGACACGCCGGGAAACGAAATAGGTTCAAGGGTGTTGCCGCTGATGCGATTTTGACCCAGGCTGCCGGAACCCATTGACCTACCCTGATCGATAGCCATCTGACAGCTGTCCTAAGCGACTGTGGTCACAAAATCGATGCCACGCTACGCCTAATCCTGAGCTTTGGTCCAGTGGCGTTGCCTAAGCAAAGAGATGGCCAAATCGAGTGCAAACAGCTGGTCAGAGGGAGTGGGTTGGGTGGTCAGGTGCTAGGTATTCTCCAGGCTTGCTCTTGTCGGTTGAGGACCACTGAGGGCGGCTATCTAGATCGAGCTTCGTGGCTTGGCTGGAGGCACCTATTAAAACAGAGGACGAAGGTCGACCTCCATGGTAGATGCAGGTGACCTCCTAACCTCGGATGCCGTAAACTGCCGGCGCTGCATAGATAGGCGTTTTGGCAGAAAGCCTCAGCGCACCACGTAGCATTTTTGTTGCCGGGGGGAAGTGCAGCATTTTTGCTGCCGCACCCGAGGCGGATAGCGTCAGATAAGCCCAAGGGCTGAACGTGCTATCGATTTGATCGAGCGTGCATCGAGGTAGGACCTGCTTAAGTTGGCGCACCTAAAAAGGAAGTGTATGAATACCGTTGCTGCGAATGCTCCCTGGATCGATCTGAGAATCGATCCTATTCAGCGCTATCAGTCATGCAAGGCTATGGCGAGAGGGTATGCAAACGCGGAAAGGTCAGTGGAAGCGCGTTTGGGACATGCTCATGCTTTCTGCGCGGCGGTCGTCTGCTCTTATTGGGGCGTGATTTGTGAGCGATCCAACACAAATTTCAGCGTTAAACCGTTGACCGTTGATGTTCCACCGCTTGTCGTTGATGTACAGCATGTTGCGGATGAGACGGGCCGTTTGATTGCCGAGTTTCCTGTCGAGGACGCCGGATACCTAATTGGCAGCCTTTACACCGTTATGTTGCCTGACGCGCAGCGCTCTGCCATGGGCGCCTACTATACGCCGCCGCCCTTGGTGAGCCGCTTGCTTGATATGGCGGAACAAGCGGGTTTCGATTTTTCAACAGGTAGCGCAATCGACCCCGCATGTGGCGGCGGAGCTATCCTCGCCCCGTTGGCATTGCGCATGGTTGCTCATGCGAACGGAGTTGACCCCGCCTGGACGCTTCGCCAGCTAGGGGTAAGGTTGAAGGGCACGGATATAGACCCATTCGCCGCCTGGATGGCACAGGTTCTGGTTGAGGCCGCAGTAATGCCGATATGCGTGTCGGCTCGCCGCAGGCTAGCTGACGTTGTCACTGTCGCGGATGCGCTGCGCCCAGTTTCCGGAGCAGCAACTTTTGATCTTGTTATTGGCAATCCGCCCTATGGGCGAGTCACGCTCGACGAGTCAATGCGCAACTCCTACTCCCGCTCACTCTACGGTCATGCGAATCTTTACGGACTGTTCACTGATTTGGCACTTCGCTTGGCCAAGCCTTGCGGAGTAATTACCTATCTCACCCCTACATCTTTCTTGGGAGGGCAATACTTTAAGGCTCTACGCCGTTTGGTTACCGCTGAAGTCACAGCTGTTGGATTTGACTTCGTGTCTGACCGGGAAGGTGTCTTTGACAACGTTCTACAGGAAACCATGCTTGCTACATATGTGTGCGAAATTCGGGACGTTGCTGCGGAGGTTTCTGCGCTGATTCCACAAGGCTTAAATGTAGCTCGGGTGGAAAAGTTAGGCTCGGTGAATGTCTGTACTACGGGTGAGCCGTGGCTGCTGCCCCGTACCAGGGAGGACGCCGCTATCCTAAGCGCTATGGAGAACATGCCTACCCGACTAGCTGGGCTAGGGTACGCGGTTTCAACGGGGCCCCTGGTATGGAACCGCCACCGAACCCAGCTTCGGACCGAGCTAAATGTAGATACGTTGCCGTTGATTTGGGCTGAATCGGTGACGACGAGTGGCTTTACTTTCAAGGCAGATCGTCGCGGTCATGTACCCTATTTTGCCCCCGAACGCTCTCAACCCCATTTGATAACGAAAACTACATGCGTATTGGTCCAACGAACGACATCCAAAGAGCAGGGGCGACGCTTAGTGGTTGCGGTCCTACCCCAAGAGTTCTTGGATAGCAACGGCGGAGCGGTCATAGAAAACCACCTGAATATGGTGTATGCCCCTTCAGCATCTCTAGCGCGTGTTACTCCCATGACGATCGCCGCGCTCCTGGGCACCGAAGCGTTAGATCGAGTATTTCGGTGCATCAGTGGTAGCGTTGCGGTCTCGGCCTATGAACTGAACGCTTTACCGCTGCCTGATGTGGCGCAGTTGTGTAGGCTAGAAACTATGCTGCTTAACGGTTCTCCTATGAGCGCCGTGGAACGCTTGGTATCGTCTTTCTACGGAATTTCTTGACAGTGTCTTTGCCACCCCTTCCCCCGCTGAACCTGATTATCGAACGATTGCCAGCGATTTTTCCTGAGGGTACTGAGAACCGAAACTACGTGATCAGGGAAATGGCTGCGAAGACGATTTTCGTGATGTTTTATACTGGGGCTATTGAGGGGGCTGATCGGTGGGTAAGGCCTAGTCAGATAACTGGTATGTCTGATATCCAAGCCGCGCTCACAGATGAAGATAGCCGTGAGGCGTGGGCCAAGATGTCGTTGGAGCAAAAAAATTGGCGTCCAGCATCAGCTTGGTACGCAGTGGACAGTCGAGAGCCGGTCCGGGACGAAACGCTGCGTAACGGTTTGGTGTCGTTACGTGCGGTGCTGGCACGCCCTGGTATACCCACAACTTCTTCCAAACCCAAGCATGCTTTGGAGGCTTCGTTCGCCCGGCTATTTGATCCAAGTTTGATGTACGAAGAGCTAGAAGCCGCTGTCCTTGCTTGGCAAGAATCGCATCTGTCCAAGGCGGCGCTCTCCAGGCTTCGCCTAGTAAAACATGGCGCGACTGTCGCGACTGATGCCGTAAAGATAAATTTCCCTAATGGTGAAACTCGCTCCCTATCTCCTGGTCCGTCAAGTGTAATAACAAAGTCTGTCATTGAGGAGTTTGCGCCCCGCTTCCTGAATCAGCCCGCAGTACTATGGCTTTCCGAATCGGGTAACAAAGTCGTTTCTAGGGATGAAACCCTAGCACTTGCTCTTGGCTTCAAAATAGACGCATCTAAAGCTTTGCCGGATATTATTTTAGTAGATCTAGGGTCTGACGCCGGTGGAGCTGACATGTTCGTCCTGTTTGTCGAAGTAGTTGCTAGCGATGGGCCAATAAATCGCGATAGGAAATTAGCTCTGAAAGCAATTTCAGCTGAATCCAGCTTTGACGAAAAAAATTTAATGTTTTTAACTGCTTTTATGGATCGCGCCAGTGCACCATTCAGAAAGTGTATCGCTGAGCTGGCGTGGGGATCTTACGCCTGGTGCGCATCTGAGCCGGATCATATTATTGAACTGCGAGAAGGGCCGTCAGACAAACTTTTCGACATTCAATTTGGGCAATTAATAAAATAACGCAAAAAGGAGGATGCAAAAATGGCTCCAAGTAACTGGGCGGAACACGCTTATGATGCGGTAGTAAGGGTGGCAGAGGCTAATAAGGAATTCACGCCCGACGACGTATGGAATACTGGCCTTCCAAAGCCAGCAGAGGCACGTGCTCTAGGAGGCGTAATGGCCCGAGCCAAGAGAAATGGAGTTATTGAAAAAACTGGAAGGGTGAAGCCCACCACCCAGGCTGAAAGCCATGGTACTGATGTGACAATATGGAAGTCATTAATTTTCAAACATGCTCCCGCATGAGGAGTTTCAGATAGTGAATTTCCGCACGTTATCCGATGCCCACTTTTTGCAGCCACTAACCCTAATTTAGTGGCTTCTTAATAGCAAGCGGCTGCTAAACACGTATTCCCTTTGGTCGAAACGCGAAGCCCACCCTCATTGGGAACAAATTCTTGCAAAATGCGACACCTCGCTCATGCCACTAACCTTGCCCCATAGAGCGAATCAGCCTAAATGAGCACCCTCTACATCAGGGTATTGCTGCAAATTGGAGCCTGATCCGGTCGGCCCGCCACGATACTCGTGACTGAGTGCCGCGTTCTGACCAGCAGCATTTACTGTTAGGCTGCGTCTAGCTCATCCTCGGCTCTTCATGCCTGACGCCAAGCCTGAATGAGGGCGCTAGTTTCACGCCGACTCCGTGGGCGATTACTTCTTTTTCATGTCCATGTAATGGCCGGCGCTGGCGATCACGCTGGCCCCTCTATTCAAAAAAGATTACCGACCGCTCGGCAAGGGCGGTCGGGTCTCAACTTGTTCAAGGCTTACCCTATATGTGGTGTAGGTGTCGCCATCCTCAAGATAAAGGTCGCTTCGATATCTCAGTACTGCGCCTTTGAGTTTTATGTGCAGGCCGTTGGCGACGCGTTGAATGACCACGTCTTTCAAATCGGTGTCTGAGACCAGAAACGGCGGCGTCTTGCCCAGATACACCTTCATGGTTTCGTCAGTCGATTCACGGTTATCCATATAGAACTTCAGCGTCTTGGGCTCCGAACGATCCCTGGCTTCCTCGACGATATATAGCCACCCCCCCGGGATGAAGTTTTGCTTCAGTACTATTTGCGGGGGAAGCTCCGGTTTGTGCAGGTAGCCATAGGTGAGAAAGCCGACGAAGCAGAGCAGCGAGGCTATTGCGAGGTACTTTTTCAGCCTGGGCTTTAGGGCTTGCCATTCGGTTTTATTCACAGGCTTCAACTTTGGGTGTCAATGGTTGTCTTGGTAAGCGCCCAGCGTGGCGCAATGTCGACACTTGAAGAGGTACCTACGCAGCGGGCGAATGACATCGGCCAGTTACTGCCATATCAATGGATACCTGCTTGAGCTACGCAAGCGTGTGTTCCTCATTCTTAGTCATTGCTTAATCATGATGCTCCGTCTTGGCGCTGACAAGGGAAGCCGATCGGTAAGCGATGCACAGCAAATTGCTCGCATATCAGCTGATATCTGGTGAAATCACGCAAGGTGACTTGGCTGGACGCATACTATTTAGTCACCGCGAAGATGAGCTTTCGAAGTCCAGTGATTTTCGCGCGCGCGAAAATGAAGAGATCCTTCGAAAGTAGATACAGCCCGTCGATCTGTTACGGCTATCAATTTCTAGCTCCCGTTAGAGGGTTGTAACCTTGGACCGCGAATCTGGCTCTTGCCATGATGCTCGTACATTCTCTTTGCTTCGCCTCGGCTGCTGCTTCCGACTGGCGTTTTGCCGCAGCTAGTCGGTGCTCGGAATCTTGCTCTGCTCGGCGTGTCGCCTCGGCAGCTATGCTGGTTTGGCGTCTCTCTCTGCTTGACGTGCCTGATTCTGAGCTTCCAACTTTGCCTGTTGCACCTGCTGTTCTGCGTTTCGTTGACCACTACCTAGTCCCACTCCTGAATTGCCACGGTGTACAAGTGGCTCAAAAGGGCCAACTCCAGACGCACGGTGTTGTTGCTTGTTGGCTTGTCACGACTGGTGATTGATACCAGACGCGTATCTCGGTAATTGGCAATGATTTCTGCGGAGAGCGCAGCCATCGAGTACTTGGCTAGATGGCTTATCAACTGTTGAGCTTTGGTTGCTTCGGCGCGCTGAGTCGTCGGTTTCTTCGTTGGGCTGATCTCGGTCGGATATCGCTTTAAAGCCATGGCCAATGTCATGCGCTCTGAACCGCTCCGCTGGATGTACACGCCTCTGAGCATTTCATCTTTTGTGCGACGGGCCCAGTCTTCGGCATCACGCTTTGCACGAAAGGTCTTCTCGTTGGCGGGCCATCCGGTTGTCCGCCCTATGGCCTTCAAGATGTCAGTGTGCTTTGACGATGGCGGCCATGTTATTTCTGCTTCAAAAACGTGCTGTTGTTTTGGCACAGTACTGATTTCGTACGTGGACCATAGAACTGGCTCGGCTGTTTTTGTCGCAGACAGCAAAAAGCCGCGCAATGCGCGGCTTTCAAAGGTGGTGGGCCCACACGGACTCGAACCGTGGACCAAAGGATTATGAGTCCTCTGCTCTAACCAACTGAGCTATGGGCCCTCAGCAGGACGCGGATTATAACGGCGGTTTCGCGGCTGTGCTATCCGAAAAGTCCGAAACGTCGATAAGAAGGAACCTGGCGCAGAATTCCTCCGGCGGCAGGGGCAGGCTGACGATGTAGCCCTGGATCTGTTCGCAGCCTTCTGCAGCGAGGAATTGTTGCTGGTCGCTGTTTTCCACGCCTTCGGCGATGACGGTCAGTTGCATGCTGCGGCCCAGGGCGATGATGGCGCGGACGATGGCGGCGTCGTGGGTGTCTTCGGGCAGGCCGCGGACGAAGGACTGGTCGATCTTGAGGATGTCCAGCGGCAGGCGTTTGAGGTAGCTGAGCGAGGAGTAGCCGGTGCCGAAGTCGTCGATGGCCAGCTGGACGCCGAGTTTCTTGAGTTTGTGCAGCACGGCCAGGGCTTCCTGGGTCTGGCTCATGATGAAGTTTTCGGTGATTTCCAGTTGCAGGCAGCCGGGCTCCAGGCCGTTGTCGGCCAGCAGTTGTTCGATGCGGCCGACCAGGTTGGGCTGGCGCAGCTGCGCCCCGGCCAGGTTGACGGACAGCGGGCCGAACGGTTTGTAGACTTTGCGCCACTCGTGCATCTGGCGGCAGGCCTGTTCCAGCACCCAGTCGCCGATTTGCAGGATCATGCCGTTTTCTTCGGCCAACGGGATGAAGTGCTCGGGCGGTACTTCGCCGAAGGTGGGGTGACTCCAGCGAATCAAGGCTTCTGCGCCCACCATCGTGTTGCTCAGCACGCTGGTCTTGGGCTGGAAGGACAGGCTCAGTTCGTTGCGGTCCAGTGCGCGCCTCAGCTCCTGTTCAAGCGCAATGCGTTCGCTGGCTTGGGAGGTGAGGTCGCGGGTGTAGCTTTCGACGCGGTTGCGGCCCTTGGCCTTGGAGCGGTACATGGCGGCGTCGGCGTTCTTGACCAGTGTGGCGACGTCGGTGCCGTCGGTGGGGAACAGGCTGCAGCCGATGCTGGAGCTGATGAAGAACTCGTGTTCGCCTGCCTGAAAGGGCGCGTTGAAGGTGCTCAGCAGTTTGTTGGCGATGGTCTGTGCATCGCTGGGTTGCAGCAGGCCGGGCAGCAGGACGATGAATTCGTCGCCGCCCAGCCGTGCCACGGTGTCGATGTCGCGCAGGTTTTCCTTGAGGCGCTGCGCGATGCCTTTGAGCAGCAGGTCGCCGACCGGATGACCGAGGCTGTCATTGATGTGTTTGAAGCGATCCAGATCCAGAAACAGCACGGCGCCCAGGCTGCCTGACTCTTCACTGTGTAGCAGGGCGGTTTGCAGGCGGTTCTCGAACAGGGTGCGGTTGGGCAAGCCGGTGAGGGGGTCGTGGTGGGCCTGATAGTCGAGGCGGGCTTGAGCGTGTTTGAGGCTGGAGATGTCGGCGAATACGGCGACGAAGTGGGTGATGAGGTGATCCTTGTTGCGCACCGCGCTGATCGTCAGCCAGCTCGGGTAAATGTCGCCGTTCTTTCGCCGGTTGTAGATCTCGCCTTGCCAGTGACCGTCCGCTGTCAGTTGGTGCCACATCGCTGCGTAGAAAGCGCTGTCGTGCTGCCCCGAGGCCAGCAGGCGGGGCGTATGGCCGATGGCTTCGGCTTCGCTGTAGCCGGTGATCTGGCTGAAGGCACGGTTGACCGCATTGATGCGCTGGCGCGTGTCGGTGATCAGCACGCCTTCGGCAGTGCTTTCGAAAACGGTGGCGGCCAGGTGCAGTTTTTCCTGCATGTGCTGGCGCTCGGTGACGTCCCGGCAGATGGTCAGCAGGCAGTCTTCGCCATCGATAGGCACGGGGTGCGAAGACAGCTCGCAGAGCCGGATATTGCCTTCGGAGCCGCGAATCCTGGCGTAAAAGTCGCGAACGGAGCCATGTTGCCTGATGTGGTGGATCATGGTCTGACGTTCACTCTGGTCGGCCCAGATGCCCAGGTCGAGCGTGGAGCGTTCAAGGCACTGTTTTTCGCTATAGCCGGTGATGCGGCAGAAGCCGTCGTTGACCTCGAGGATCACCCCGTCGTGGACGCGACTGATGGTCAGGCCGTCAGGGGAGGCGTGAAAGGCTTTGGCGAATTTCTCTTCGGAGAGTTGCAGTTGTTGCTGCGCCTGCTTGAGCGGAGTGATGTCGCGAACCACCACCAGCACGGCCGGTTCCGGGCCCAGCTCGAAAGGCTGCGCCGACATCAGTCCTGAGAATGTCTCTCCGTCCTTGCGTCGGAAGGGCATCTCCAGATTACGGATATGGCCTTTTTGCAACTGTTCCAGAAGGCCGGGCCCGATGCCCGGCACGGCCCAGATGTTTATCTGGGTCGGGGTCTTGCCAATCACTTCGTCGGTGGTGAGGCCGGTCTGTTCGACAAAGGCTTTGTTGGCTTCGAGGATCTGACCGTCGATGAGGCTGGCGATCACCATGATGTCCGGGCAATGGGCAAAGACTGAGGCAAATCGGTCTTCGGATACACGCAACGCTTCTTCGGTTTTTTTGCTGTCACTGATGTCGGTCATTAATCCACGCATAAGTGCTCACGTCCGTGCTTGGTCTGGCTGCCGATATCGCGGGGTCCAGAGCACTCGATTCCCGATCGTTGCGCACGAATGGGCCAAGGCTGTGGTCGTTACCGCTGCTGGTTTATTGCTTGCAGAAGGCTTCAGCATCGGCGGCGTTTTCGTGCGCACGATGCTGCGGTAAAAACCTTGGCAACAACCGATAGGCCAAAGGGTAGCCAGCAGGCTTTTCGCCTGAGGTGACACATAGTTGTAGGTCAAATTTTTGAAGTCTGCCTCTCGAGCGACGACTGGCCGTGGCGCAAAAAAAGGCTGGCTGCCGATGAGGGGTGGGGCGTGGCGCTGAGTGAAGCACAAGGGCCAGAAATGCAAAACCCCCGGCAGGCCGGGGGTTTTGTTTGAGCGCGTAGCGTGGTGCGTTTACTCGTCGAGGAACGAACGCAGGTGTTCGCTTCGGGTCGGGTGACGCAGTTTACGCAGTGCCTTGGCTTCGATCTGACGAATCCGCTCGCGGGTGACGTCGAACTGCTTGCCGACCTCTTCCAGCGTGTGGTCGGTGTTCATGTCGATGCCGAAACGCATGCGCAGGACCTTGGCTTCACGAGCGGTCAGGCCCGACAGCACTTCGCGTGTCGCTTCTTTCAGGCTTTCAACCGTTGCAACGTCGATTGGCGATTGCATGGTCGAGTCTTCGATGAAGTCGCCCAGATGCGAATCTTCGTCGTCACCGATCGGGGTTTCCATGGAGATCGGCTCTTTGGCGATCTTCAGTACCTTGCGGATCTTGTCCTCTGGCATTTCCATGCGTTCGCCCAGCTCTTCCGGAGTCGGTTCGCGACCCATTTCCTGCAGCATCTGGCGGGAAATACGGTTGAGCTTGTTGATCGTCTCGATCATGTGCACCGGAATACGGATGGTGCGTGCCTGGTCGGCAATCGAGCGAGTGATCGCCTGACGGATCCACCAGGTGGCATAAGTCGAGAACTTGTAACCACGACGGTATTCGAACTTGTCCACCGCCTTCATCAGGCCGATGTTGCCTTCCTGGATCAGGTCGAGGAACTGCAAGCCACGGTTGGTGTACTTCTTGGCGATCGAGATCACCAGACGCAGGTTCGCTTCAACCATCTCTTTCTTCGCACGGCGGGCCTTGGCCTCACCGATCGACATGCGACGGTTGATGTCCTTGATCTCGGCGATCTTCAGACCTGTTTCTTCTTCGAGCGCGGACAGCTTCTGCTGGCAACGCTGGATATCAGGTTGCAGGCGACCAATGGCTTCGGCGTACTTGCTCTTGCCTTTGGCCAGCGCATCGGTCCAGCTCTCGTCAACTTCGTTGCCAGGGAACTGGCGAAGGAAGTCGGCGCGCGGCATACGTGCATCACGTACGCACAGCTGCATGATGGCGCGCTCCTGGGCACGCAGACGATCCAGTGCACCGCGTACGCGCTCGACCAGACCTTCGAACTGCTTGGGCACCAGCTTGATCGGCATGAACAGTTCGGCGAGGGCAACCATTTCGGCAATGGCGTGCTTGTCTTCGCGACCGAACTTCTTCAGGGCCTTGCGGGTGATTTCCATCTGATCGGAAACCGCACCGAAACGCTGTGCTGCGATGACCGGATCCGGACCGCTTTCGGTTTCTTCTTCGTCATCGGAAGCGTCTGCCGATTCCTCATCGTCGTCATCGGCACCTTCGGCCTTGACGGCCTTGGGGTCGATGGGCGGAGGGACTTCGGCAGGCGGCGCAATGCCGTCATCCGGGTCGATGTAACCGCTGAGAACGTCGGAGAGGCGGCCGCCTTCACTCGTGACACGTGTGTATTCGGACAGAATATGGTCAACCGTGCCAGGGAAGTGCGCGATTGCGCCCATCACTTCACGGATGCCTTCTTCGATACGTTTGGCGATTTCGATTTCGCCTTCACGGGTCAGGAGTTCAACGGTGCCCATTTCACGCATGTACATGCGAACGGGATCGGTGGTACGCCCGATGTCGGTTTCGACCGCTGCCAGTGCTGCGGCCGCTTCTTCTGCGGCTGCCTCATCGGTATCGGCGTCGGCCAGCATCAAGGCGTCCGCATCCGGAGCACTCTCGTGTACCGGGATCCCCATGTCGTTGATCATGCGGATGATGTCTTCCACCTGCTCAGGATCTGAAATATCCTCGGGCAGGTGGTCGTTGACCTCTGCGTAAGTCAGATACTTCTGCTCACGACCCAGGGTGATCAACTCTTTGATACGAGACTGCTGTTGCGCTTTTCCGGACATAACACCCTATCCACTGAAGGTCTTGGCGGGCAAAAAACAAGCCGAGGATTATACCCGAGCTATGACCTCACGCGCCAGTTGAGGTCGGGGTTTGTGCAGGAACATTGCGATTTAGCAGTTCACGAAGCTGAATTTTCTCTTCTGCACTCAGCTCGGTTTGACGTGCTTTGCTGATCAGATGTTCCAGGCTACGCTCGCGTTGGCGAGCGGATAAGCTAGTTATAGTGTCGAAAAACTGTTGTTCAAGGTTATCGGCCTCGATCAACCATTCCTTTTCGGCCAATGCGCGCAGCAAACGGCCCTGTTCGGTTCCATGCCACCGCGCTATCAACTGTAACGACCGAAGTTTGGGATTCTTTTGCCGCGCTTCAATGAGCGACACCAGCAATTGTGCCTGTGACTGGTCTTCTGCCGCGAAATGGCTGGCATTTTCGACTTTCTCGGCCAGTTCAGGATGGTGCAGCAAAGTTCGCAGTGCGGCCTGCATCGGCGGTTCGACAGCGGTCGGCACCCGGGGTGTGCGCGGTTCGAAGTCCGGACGCTTGCCTTTCTTGTCCCAGGGTTTCTTTTCCCATTTTTTCTGATTCTGACCGCCGGTTTTCTTCGGCGTCCATTCCTGCTGCGCTTCGTAGCCGCCTTGTGGCTGGTAGTCGGCAAAGTCAGGCATGGCGTCGTAATCGACGTAGGGGTCGTAACTGGGCGGCGCTTCGCTGGGCGCGTTCTGCACCAGTTGGCTGACGGCTTCGCCAGTCAGGCCGGTAATCTCGCTCAGGCGCTGACGCATCAGTGTCTTCAGGTTCGCGCCCGGCACCTTATCGATCAGCGGGGCGGCGAGGGTGGCCATGTGTGCCTTGCCCTCGAGCGAGCGCGGATCGGCCTCTTTGGTCAGTTGCTCGAAGAAATAATCAGCCAGCGGCTGCGCATGCTGATTGATTCGCGCCCGGAACGCGTCAGTGCCTTCGGAGCGCACCAAGGTGTCCGGGTCTTCGCCTTCGGGCAGAAACAGAAAGCGCGCACGCCGCCCGTCCTGCAAGCTCGACAGGGTGGCTTCCAGCGCACGCCAGGCGGCATTGCGGCCAGCCTGATCGCCGTCGAAACAGAACAGCACGTTGGGCACCACCCGGAACAGCCGCTTCAAATGCTCTTCGCTGGTCGCTGTGCCCAGCGTGGCTACGGCATTGCGCAAGCCTTGTTGGGCCAGCGCGATCACGTCCATGTAGCCTTCGACGACAATGATTTCGTCCAGGTTGCGATTGTGCTTGCGCGCCTCGAACAGGCCATACAGTTCCTGGCCTTTGTGAAAGACGGGGGTTTCCGGCGAGTTCAGGTATTTGGGCTTGTCGTCACCCAGTACGCGACCACCGAAGGCGATCACCCGTCCGCGTGAATCGCGAATCGGGAACATCACCCGATCCCGGAAGCGGTCGTAGCGCTTGCCGGTTTCAGCGTTCTCGATCAGCAGACCGGCATCGATCATGACCTTTTGCTGCAATGAGTCGCTGCTCAGGTGCTTGTACAGGTTGTCCCAGCCCGGTGGCGCGAAGCCCAGGCCGAAGTCCCGTGCGATCTCGCCGGACAGGCCGCGGCCCTTGAGGTAGTCCACGGCGGCTTTGCGGCTGGGATGGCTCTTCAAGGCCTGGCGGTAGAACTCGGCCGCGGCGGTGAGCAGCGGGTACAGCGGCGAGTCGGTCGGCTGGCGCGGCTTCTGGCCTTTGACGCCTTGCTCGCGCGGCACTTCCATGCCGGCCGCCTTGGCGAGGTCCTCGACTGCCTGGGGAAAATCCAGGTTGTCGTGGTCCATGATGAAGCCCAGCGCGTTACCGCCTGCGCCGCAGCCGAAGCAGTAGTAGAACTGTTTGTCCGGGCTGACGCTGAAAGAGGGGGTCTTCTCTTTGTGAAACGGGCAGCAGGCGCTGTAGTTCTTCCCGGTTTTCTTGAGCTGCACGCGTGAACTGACCACGTCGACGATGTCGGTACGGTTCAGAAGGTCGTCGATGAAGCTCTGGGGAATCAGCCCGGCCATGGCAGTCTCATATCAAGCGTGTTGCGAAAGTATCGGGGTGACTCTACGAGCGTTGCGTCAGCCTGTCAGCCGCCATTTTGAATGGCAGTGCAACAAGCGGGCACGTCTTGGCATCCGAAAGTCGGTGCTGAGGCCTGGAAAGGTGGTAAATGCGTGCCCATCGGCCGGGCTGCACACGAGACGCTGCCTTGGCTGAGCTTCTTGCGAAGTCATCAAGGCATACTCGTCTTGTCCATTGGTCGATCTGCTGTCCGAGTGGACGTGACCAATGTTGCCTGTAAGCAGGCTGGGACGTGCTTGACTGAAATCCGGGTCGCATGTGCGGCCTTGGACCTGCTCGGTCAATCTAGCGTGATGCTGTATTGCAACTGCCGACAGCCCGACTGTAAGGCCGGGCAAGGCAGAAGCTTTCGACGTCAGTCTGTATTAATACAGACGAACGGCGCGGCGCTGTTCGCGCTGTACTTTCTTGGCGTGACGCTTGACAGCAGCAGCTGCCTTACGCTTACGCTCGGAAGTCGGCTTCTCGTAAAATTCGCGGCTACGAACTTCAGCCAGAACACCGGCTTTTTCGCAGGAGCGCTTGAAACGACGCAGAGCTACGTCGAAGGGTTCGTTCTCTTTAACTTTGACGGCTGGCATCCAGAGCTACCTTCATTCATTACCGGGGTCAACGCTTCGTGCAAACACTGCACAAAAGTACGTCGGTTTTTAAGGGTTGCGGATGTTAACCCCTCATTGAGAGGAATGCAAAGCCTCTGATCGAAAACCGCTGGTCGGCACCTCGGTCGGCGACTATTATGCGCGCCTTCAAATCTGCCCCCTACAAGGCGCAAACCCATGCTAGTACTGGGATTAGAAACGTCCTGCGACGAAACCGGCGTCGCGCTTTACGACAGTGAGCGCGGTTTGCTGGCCGATGCATTATTCAGTCAAATCGACTTGCACCGCGCCTATGGCGGCGTGGTGCCTGAGCTGGCTTCGCGTGATCACGTCAAGCGCATGCTGCCGCTGATTCGCCAGACGCTGGCCGAGGCTGACTGCGTGGCGACCGACATTGACGCCATCGCCTACACCGCCGGGCCGGGTCTGGTGGGTGCCTTGCTGGTCGGTGCTTCATGCGCTCAGGCGCTGGCCTTCGCCTGGGATATCCCGGCGCTCGGCGTGCATCACATGGAAGGCCATCTGCTGGCCCCGATGCTGGAAGAAAATCCACCGCAGTTTCCGTTCGTCGCCTTGCTGGTTTCGGGCGGGCATACGCAGTTGGTGCGCGTCGACGGCATCGGTCAGTACGAATTGCTGGGCGAGACCCTGGACGACGCGGCGGGCGAGGCATTCGACAAGACGGCCAAGATGATGGGCCTGCAGTATCCCGGCGGTCCGGAAATCTCCAGGCTGGCGACGCAGGGTGTAGCGGGGCGGTTTGTCTTCCCCAGACCGATGACCGATCGTCCGGGCCTGATGTTCAGCTTCAGTGGCCTGAAAACCTCCGCGCTCAATGCCTGGCAGCAATGCCAAAGCGCCGGGGACGACAGCGAGCAAACCCGTTGCGACATCGCTCTGGCCTTCCAGCAGGCGGTAGTGGAGACTTTGACCATCAAGTGCAAGCGTGCGCTCAAGCAGACCGGGCTCAAGAGCCTGGTGATTGCTGGGGGCGTCAGCGCCAATAAGGCGTTGCGCTCGTCGCTGGAGAGCATGCTGGGCGAGTTGCGCGGGCAGGTGTTTTACGCACGCCCCGAGTTCTGCACGGATAACGGCGCGATGATCGCGTTCGCCGGATGCCAGCGTTTGCAGGCCGGGCAGAAAGAGGATTTGAGCATCAGCGTGCAGGCGCGCTGGCCGATGGAGCAATTGTCGAGCCTGTGAGGGTGTGGGGTGATTCGAAGGGCGGATGAGCGTGATCCACCTTGCCCTTCAGAAATGCCGTTCGCGCCCGGCGAGCAGGTCGCGTAGATTGCTGCGATGGCGCCAGACGATCAGCAGGGTCAGGACGCTCATGGGCAGCAAGGCCCGGGGTTCCTGCCAGGCCAGCAGTGGCAGCGTGAGAGGGGTGGCGATCAAGGCGGCGAGCGAACTGGTGCGGGTGAGACGCAGCGTGAGCAGCCAGACGGCAATGGCCAGTATGGCGGCGGGCAAGTAGAGCCCGAGCAGTACGCCAGCGGCAGTCGCGACACCTTTGCCGCCGCGAAAGCGGAAGTACAGCGGGAACAGATGGCCGAGCACTGCGCTGACACCGATCCAGCCCTGTTGCGAAGGATCAAGGCCCCAGGCGCTGGCGATCAGCACCGGGACCAGCCCTTTGCACAGGTCGCCGAGCAGCGTGAAGACGGCCATTTTCTTGCCGGCCAGGCGCAACATGTTGGTAGCGCCCGCGTTGCCCGAGCCGCTGTCACGCGGGTCGGGATTGCCGCTGAGGCGGCTGAGCAGGATGGCGAAGGACAGTGAGCCGAGCAGGTAGGCGAAAGTCGCCAGTAACCAAAACATGCTAACCATTCCGGGCGAGGATGCCCTGATTCTAACGGCGCATCGCGCCCTTGTCGTGCAGCGGAGAGTAGTGCGTGGACAGAGTTTTCATCCAGGGTCTTGAGGTCGATACAGTGATCGGCGCTTATGACTGGGAGCGCGGCATTCGTCAGTGCCTGCGTCTGGACCTGAGTTTTGCCTGGGACAATCGACCTGCCGCAGCGGGCGATGACCTGAGCAAGGCGCTCGACTACGCCAGTGTATCGACCCGCATTCAGGCCTTCGCCGAACAGGCACAGTTTCAACTGGTCGAGACATTCGCCGAGCGTCTGGCCGAAGTGCTGATGGCTGAATTCAACATTCCCTGGCTGCATCTGAGGCTAACCAAGCCCGGTGCCGTGGCTGCCGCTGCCGGTGTGGGCGTGGAGATCGAGCGCGGATGTCGCTGACGCGGATTTTCCTCGGGCTCGGAAGCAACATCGAGCGCGAAAGGCATTTGCATGCCGGGCTGGATGCGCTGCACGGCTTCCTGAGTGACATGCAGTGCTCGCCGGTGTTCGAGAGTCACCCGGTGGGCATCAAGAGCGGTCCGTTCTTCAACCTGGTGGTGTCGGCCCTGACCGATCTGCCCCTGCTGGAACTGGATCGCCGCCTGAAATTCATTGAGGCCGACAACGGCCGCTACGCCCCGGATCGCAAAGGGTTACCGCTGGACATCGACGTGCTGCTGTACGGCGAACAGGTCGGCAATTTCGACGGGTTGATCCTGCCTCGTGCAGAGATTCTCAAGAACGCTTTCGTGCTATGGCCACTGTCGCTGATCGCTCCGGATCGCGTGCATCCCGGCGCAGGCGTGCCATTCAGCAAGCTGTGGGCTGATGCGCAGATCGATCAGCAGCTCTGGCCCGTGGCGTTCGAATGGCAGGGCACAGCGCTGACGCCTGCCGGGTTGCTGCAGAGCTGACATGCGCGCCGCCTGATCGTCCCCGGCCTCACTTGTCCGCGAAGAGGTCTTTTCAGACGCTGCACTCAGCAAGCCCGCCCTCACTTGTCACTGCGTCGTGGGAGTGGACTTGTCCACGAAAAGGCCGGTACAGGCGCCAGGCATTTAGCGCCTGATCCGCTGCCTTCGCGGACAAGTTGGCTCCCACGAGCGTGCGCCAGGTTCATCGGGCGATCAGCCGTGATATTCCGCCTTGTAGATTTTCAGGGCATCCAGTCGCTCGTTTTTCAGGGCGTCGCCCAATTCCTTGCCCTGCAGACCCTTCTCCAGCAGCGGCTGTACCGACACTGCGCGCGCCGCCTGCGCTGCGCCGCGCAGGTAATCCGCCTGTGGATAACTGCGCTGCTCGAAACCCTGACGACCTCGCGCATCCATCTCGCACGCCGCGATGAACTCCTCGAAGCGCTGCGGTCTGCGGTACACGTCGAAGCTGTGCAACAGCTCGAGCACGGTTGACGGTTTGAGCTCCAGCGCCCTGTGTCCGTGCGTGTGGTACTGGCCGACCAGCAGCGCCAGTTCCTGACACTCCCGTGGCACGCGGAATCGTTCGTTGACGGCTTTGATCAGGCGCAGGCCGGTGTGTTCATGAGCGATGTGCCTCGGCCATTCGGCTTCGGGTGTCAGGCCTTTGCCGAGGTCGTGCAGCAGGCAGGCCCAGCGTACGCTCAGCGGATGCTCATGAATGGCCGCCTGCTCAAGGACGCTGAGCACATGCACGCCGGTGTCGATTTCAGGATGGTGCGCTGCAGGCTGAGGCACGCCAAACAGCGCCTCGACCTCGGGCATCAATTCCTTGAGCGCGCCGCATGTATGCAGCACCTCAATGAACACTTGGGGCTGCTTCTCCATCAGCGCACGGGATATTTCTTTCCAGCTGCGCTCAGGAGTCAGTGCCTTCAGTTCACCGGATTCGCTGAGCTGGCGCATCAGGTCCAGCGTCTCGGCGGCGATGCTGAAACCCTGCGGCGCGTAGCGGGCCGCGAAACGCGCAACGCGGAGCACTCTGAGTGGATCTTCGGCGAACGCAGGGGAAACGTGGCGCAAGATGCGCGCTTCCAGATCCTGCCGGCCGTGGTACGGATCGGTCACATTGCCGTCTTTGTCTTCGGCCATTGCGTTGATCGTCAGGTCGCGGCGAATCAGGTCCTGCTCCAGTGTGACGTCGGGGCTGGCGTGAAAAACGAATCCGCCATAGCCCACGCCACTTTTCCGTTCGGTGCGCGCCAGGGCATATTCTTCGCCAGTCAGCGGGTGAAGGAACACCGGAAAATCCGTGCCGACCGGGCGATAGCCCTTCACCAGCATTTCTTCGGCCGAAGCGCCGACGACCACCCAATCGATATCGGTAACGGGTTGACCCAGCAGGCGGTCGCGAACAGCACCGCCAACTTTATAAATCTGCATAAAAAACCTCCGTAAGCGCGACAGGATAAACCTTGCGTCGACCTTACGGAGGCTAAAACCGAACGATTACCCGTTTAAGACTCAACGGCTCAGGTGCCTAGAGGTGAACGACCGCCAAATCGAGCCGGGGATATTCACCGTCGGCGTGCTCGCCTCGCGGTGGTACGTGATGGGTTTTCACGATCTGGTCGCCTTGTAGCGTCTCCAGATGAATATCGAAGCCCCACAGGCGATGCAGGTGCTTGAGCACCTCGTCCGTCGAATCGCCCAGCGGTTTGCGATTGTGCTGCTGGTGACGCAGGGTCAGCGAGCGATCACCGCGCCGGTCGATGCTGTAGATCTGCACGTTCGGCTCGCGATTGCCCAGGTTGTACTGCGCGGCGAGTATTTCGCGAATGGTCCGGTAGCCGTTTTCGTCATGAATCGCCGGCACCAGCAGGTCATCTTTCTGATCGTCGTCCATGATGCTGAACAGCTTGAGGTCACGAATGACCTTGGGCGACAGGTATTGGAGGATGAAGCTTTCGTCCTTGAAGCTGCTCATCGCGAACTTGATTGCGGTCAGCCAGTCGGTGCCGGCGATTTCCGGAAACCATTGGCGGTCTTCTTCGGTGGGGTGTTCGCACATCCGGCGAATGTCCTGGTACATGGCAAAACCCAGGGTGTAGGGGTTGATGCCGCTGTAGTAAGGGCTGTCGAAACCGGGCTGATAGATGACGCTGGTGTGCGACTGCAGGAACTCCAGCATGAAGCCGTCGGTGACCAGGCCTTCGTCGTACAGGTCGTTCATCAGCGTGTAGTGCCAGAAGGTGGCCCAGCCTTCGTTCATTACCTGAGTCTGGCGCTGCGGGTAGAAGTACTGCGCGATCTTGCGCACGATGCGCACCACTTCGCGCTGCCAGGGTTCCAGCAGCGGCGCGTGTTTCTCGATGAAGTACAGGATGTTTTCCTGCGGCTCGGCCGGGAAGCGCGCGTTGTCCTCCTTGCTGCCTTTGTCCGCGCTTTTCGGAATGGTGCGCCACAGGTCGTTGATCTGACGCTGCAAGTGCTCTTCGCGGTCCTTCTGCCGACGCCGTTCTTCTTCGGCAGAAATCGGATACGGCCGCTTGTAGCGGTCTACACCGTAGTTCATCAGCGCATGGCAGGAGTCGAGCAGGTCTTCCACCGCGTCGATGCCATGCCGCTCCTCGCACTGCATGATGTACTGCTTGGCGAACACCAGGTAGTCGATAATCGAGCTGGCGTCGGTCCAGGTACGGAACAGGTAGTTGCCCTTGAAGAAGCTGTTATGCCCGTAGCAGGCATGGGCCACCACCAAGGCCTGCATGCAGATGGTGTTTTCTTCCATCAGGTAAGCAATGCACGGGTCCGAGTTGATCACGATTTCATACGCCAGACCCATCTGGCCCCGCGTATAGGATTTTTCAGTGCTGAGGAAGTGCTTACCGTAGGACCAATGGTGATAGCCCAGCGGCATGCCGACTGACGCGTAGGCGTCCATCATCTGTTCGGCGGTGATCACTTCGATCTGGTTGGGATAGGTGTCCAGCGCATAACGCTCGGCGATACGGCTGATTTCGCGGTCGTATGCCTGGATCAGTTCGAACGTCCACTCTGACCCGGTGGAGATGGGTTGGCGTTTCTGTTCTCTGGCGGTCATGACACTAACCTTCGCTGGAAGAGTTCGCGGAATACCGGATAGATATCACCGGCAGAGACGAGCTGCTGCTGGGCGAACGTGTCGGCATATTCTTCGCCGATGCGCTCGTATTCGTACCACAGGGCCTGATGTTCGCGCGGTGTGATTTCCACGTAGGTGTAGTACTGCACGAACGGCATGATCTGCTTGGTCAGGATGTCGCGGCATATCGGCGAGTCGTCGTTCCAGTTGTCGCCGTCGGATGCCTGGGCGGCGTAGATATTCCATTCGTTGCTTGGATAGCGCTCGGCCATGATCTCCTGCATCAGTTTCAATGCGCTGGAGACGATGGTGCCGCCGGTCTCCCGGGAATAGAAAAACTCTTCCTCGTCCACTTCGCGGGCACTGGTGTGGTGGCGAATGAACACGACTTCGATCTTGTCGTAATTACGCTTGAGAAATAGGTACAGCAGGATGAAGAAGCGTTTGGCGATGTCCTTGGTCGCCTGGGTCATGGATCCGGAGACGTCCATCAGGCAGAACATCACGGCCTTGGAACTGGGGTTGGGCTGCTTGACCAGCAGGTTGTACTTGAGGTCGAAGGTGTCCAGATAAGGCACGCGACGAATGCGCGCCTTCAGTCGGTCAATCTCGACTTCCAGTTCCTGAATGTCGCCAAAGTTGTCAGGTTCCTCACGCTTCATGCGCTCAAGCTCGTTGATCGCTTCCTTGAGCTTGGCGCGGCTGCTGCCGGACAGCGCAATGCGTCGCGCATGGGCCGAACGCAGCGTGCGAATGATGTTGATACGTGACGGATTGCCTTCGTTGCTGATCCCGGCGCGAACGGTCTTGAAGGTGTCGGTGCCGGTCAGGTTGCGTTTGACCAGATTGGGCAATTCGAGGTCCTCGAACATGAATTCGAGAAACTCTTCCTGGGTGATCTGGAACACGAACTCATCCATGCCTTCGCCGGAATTGCTCGCCTTGCCAGGCCCCTTGCCGCCGCCGCCACCCTGCGGACGCGCAATGTGCTCGCCGGTGGTGAATTCTTTGTTGCCTGGATGGACGACGGTCTGTTTACCACCACGTCCGTGATGCAGCACCGGTTCGTCAATGTCTCGGCCGGGAATGCTGATCTGCTCGCCATGCTCCATATCGGTAATGGAACGACGGCTGACAGCTTCTTCCACTGCCTTTTTGATGTGGTCACGATAACGCCGCAGAAACCGTTGCCGGTTTACCGTGCTTTTGTTCTTGCCGTTGAGACGTCGGTCAATCACATAGCTCATAGGCCCTCCGGGCAGCTTCAAGTTACAAGCTTCAAGCCGTGAGCCTGAAGCTTAAAAGCAAGCGCTGGCACAAAACAGCACCTCAAGCGTGCGTAATGCACGCCTGAGGTTTACAGCCTGCCGCTTGCCGCTGCCATTACTGCGACTTGCGTACGCGCAGATACCATTCGGAGAGTAGACGTACCTGTTTATCGGTGTAGCCCCGTTCAACCATTCGAGTGACAAAGTCGTTGTGCTTCTGCTGGTCTTCCTTGCTGGCCTTGGCATTGAAGCTGATGACCGGCAGGAGGTCCTCGGTGTTGGAGAACATTTTCTTCTCGATCACCACACGCAGCTTCTCGTAGCTGAGCCAGGTCGGGTTCTTGCCGTTGTTGTTGGCGCGGGCGCGCAGCACGAAGTTGACGATTTCGTTGCGGAAATCCTTCGGATTGCTGATGCCGGCCGGTTTCTCGATCTTCTCCAGTTCCTCGTTGAGTGCGACACGGTTGAGAATCTCGCCGGTTTCGGGATCGCGGTATTCCTGATCCTGAATCCAGAAATCTGCATACAGCACATAGCGGTCGAAGATGTTCTGACCGTACTCGCTGTAAGACTCCAGGTACGCAGTCTGAATCTCCTTGCCGATGAACTCGATGTAGCGCGGAGCCAGGTATTCCTTGATGAAGCGCAGATAACGCTCGCGCGTTTCGGCCGGGAATTGCTCCTGTTCGATCTGCTGCTCAAGCACATAGAGCAGGTGCACCGGGTTGGCGGCGATTTCATGCGGATCGAAGTTGAACACCTTGGACAGGATCTTGAACGCGAAACGGGTCGACAGACCGTTCATGCCCTCATCGACACCTGCACTGTCGCGGTACTCCTGAATCGACTTGGCTTTCGGGTCGGTGTCCTTGAGGTTCTCGCCGTCGTACACGCGCATTTTGGAGTAGATGTTCGAGTTGTCCGGCTCCTTGAGGCGCGACAGCGTGGTGAACTGCGCCAGCATCTTCAGCGTGTCCGGCGCGCAATGAGCCTTGGAAAGTGAGCTGTTGAACAGCAGCTTGTCGTAGATCTTGATCTCGTCGCTGACCCGCAGGCAGTACGGCACCTTCACGATATAGATACGGTCGATGAAGGCTTCGTTGTTCTTGTTGTTGCGGAAACTGTGCCATTCCGATTCGTTGGAGTGCGCCAGCAGGATACCGGTGAACGGGATCGCGCCCAGGCCCTCGGTGCTGTTGTAGTTACCTTCCTGAGTGGCGGTCAGCAGCGGGTGCAGAACCTTGATCGGTGCCTTGAACATCTCGACGAATTCCATCAGGCCCTGGTTGGCCCGGCAGAGTGCGCCCGAGTAGCTGTAGGCATCGGCATCGTTCTGCGGAAACTCTTCCAGCTTGCGGATATCAACCTTGCCGACCAGCGCCGAGATGTCCTGGTTGTTCTCGTCACCCGGCTCGGTCTTGGCGACCGCAATCTGATTGAGAATCGATGGATAGAGTTTCACCACTTTGAACTGACTGATGTCGCCCCCGAACTCAGCCAGACGCTTGGTCGCCCAGGGCGACATGATGGTGCTCAGGTAACGCCTCGGGATGCCGAAATCTTCTTCCAGAATCGCGCCGTCTTCATTGGCATTGAACAGGCCCAATGGTGATTCGAAGACCGGCGAGCCCTTGATGGCGTAGAACGGGACTTTTTCGATCAGTTGTTTGAGTTTTTCAGCCAGCGAAGATTTACCACCGCCAACCGGTCCGAGCAGATAGAGAATCTGCTTCTTTTCTTCCAGGCCCTGAGCGGCATGGCGGAAATACGAAACGATCTGGTCGATGCATTCTTCCATTCCATGGAAGTCAGCGAACGCCGGATAGCGACGAATTACCTTGTTGGAGAAAATCCGCGACAACCGCGAGTTGGTGGAGGTGTCCACCAGCTCAGGTTCGCCAATGGCCAGCAGAAGACGTTCTGCCGCCGAGGCGTATGCGCTGCGATCCTGTTTGCAGAGCTCCAGATACTCCTGTAGCGAGAGCTCTTCCTGACGTGTGGTTTCAAAGCGTTGTTGGAAGTGGCTAAAAATACTCATGACGTCACCTCGCTCGATACGTTGAGCCGGCGGCGGATCGTCAGTCGATGCTGGCAGCAGCTGAGTATCCAGATGCCGTTTACCCCCCAGAACACCATAAAAGTAACTACCGATGACCCACGCGCCGGTGTACCGGCTCTCCCCTGATTTCGGATGGCCTGAGGCTAAGGATAGTTCGGATTCGGAAAGATAAAGAAGGGATGAGCGAGAAGACGGGCTGACCGTTCGTCAGTTAGGGCGCGAACCCGCGTAGAACGCGGGATCGACTGTCATAAAAATATTTTTTATCGGCCTTGCACGGTTTCGGCCGGAAAAGTGGAGCGCCACAGCTCAAAACCGCCATCTACGCTGTAGACGTCCGAGAATCCCTGACCCACGAGGTAGGCGGCTGCACTCTGGCTGGAGTTGCCGTGATAGCAGATCACGACGAGGGGTTTGTCCAGGTCGGCGTTGGCGATGAAGTCGGCGATCGAGTGGTTATCCAGGTGCAGCGATTCGGGAATGTGGTTGCTCTCGAAGGTCTGGGCATCCCGAACGTCGACCACCACCGCGCCATGTTCGCGCAGGGCTTGAGCCTGTTCGGGGGGAATACGTTTGAATTCGGTCATTGCGGGGACTCCTGAGCCTGGGGCGGCTGATGACGGCTGGCGTCTGCCGGTATTCGGGTGACGGTCGGTGCTGCCACGTGGCCGACAGCATCGCAATTGCATCGATGACGTTCAAGGGTGTCGACGTTGAGCAGTGTCATGGCGCCGCCCCACACGCAGCCGCTGTCCAGCGCAAACACGTCTTGCTCGTCGCAGCGGCCTTCCAGCGCGGCCCAGTGACCGAAGATGATTTTCACTGCGCGGGTCTTGCGGTTCTTGTGGCTGAACCAGGGCGCGTAACCGGGCTTTGCGGTCTCGACGCCTTCCTTGCCCTTGAGGTCGAGCTTGCCGTCGCTGGTGCAGAAGCGCATGCGGGTGAAGTAATTGGTGATGACCCGCAGGCGCGTGACGCCGCTCAGGTCGTTGTCCCATTTGGCAGGCTCGTTGCCATACATGCCGTCCAGAAACGGCTCATACAGGTTGTCGTCCTGTAGGGCGCGTTCGACTTCAGCCGCGTGTTTGAGCGCTTTTTTCAGCGACCATTGCGGCGCGATCCCGGCGTGAACCATGGCGACATGACGTTGCTCGTCGTAATGCATCAGCTTTTGCTGGCGTATCCAGTTCAACAGGTCGTCGCGATCCGGTGCTTCAAGGATTTCGCGCAGGGTATCGCCTTTTTTCAGGCGTTCTATGTTGCGTGCGGCCGCCAGCAGGTGCAGGTCATGATTGCCCAGCACACAGACCACCGATTGCCGGATGCCGTACAGGTATCGAAGCGTTTCCAGCGACTGCGGGCCGCGGTTGACCAGATCACCCACTAGCCACAGCTGATCCTTTTGCGGATCGAACTGCACATGGTCAAGCAGGCATTTCAGCGGTTCCAGGCAACCTTGCAGGTCACCAACGGCGTACACCGCCATCAGTGCAGGGCGCCCGGTACGGCAAGGCGGAAGGGCGCAATGATGGCGTCGAAGCGTTTACCGTCCTCGGCCAGCATCTGATAGGAGCCTTGCATGTTGCCGACCTTGGTGGTCATGACCGTGCCGCTGCTGTAGGTATGGCTCTGGCCAGCCTTGATCAGCGGTTGCTGACCCACAACGCCTTCGCCACGAACTTCCTCGACATGGCCGTCGCCATCGGTGATGACCCAGTGTCGGGACAGCAGCTTGGCTGGCAACTGGCCGTTGTTCTGGACCGTGATGGTGTAGGCAAAAGCGAAGCGGTTCTGCTCGGGCTGAGACTGTTCTGAGAGAAAACGCGTGACGACGCTGACGTCGACCTGATAACGGGAATCGGACATTCAGTAGGCCTTGAAATCCATAGCTAAAAAACTGGGGCACTCGATAGAAGCATCAGTCTAGGACAAGTAAACGGAAAATGACTAATGGCCGTCTGCCGTTTACCTGTTACCGAAGCTTACTCCGCTACGGGCTTTTCGCTCAGCTTGTCTGCCAGGCGAACGAAAGCGGCCAGATCCAGCTGCTCCGGACGCAGGCTGCCGTCCACGCCAGCAGCGGTGATGTCGTCGCTGCTCAACAGCAGTTTGAGGGTGTTGCGCAGGGTCTTGCGACGCTGGTTGAAGGCTTCGCGAACGACGCGCTCCAGCAGGCGGTGATCCTTGGCGGGATGAGGCAGCGTCTCGTGAGGCACCAGACGCACGATTGCCGAGTCGACTTTCGGTGGCGGATTGAACGCGCCGGGTCCGACGTTGAACAGGTGTTCCACACGGCAGTGGTACTGCACCATGATCGACAAGCGGCCCCAGTCGCCACCGCCGGGCCCTGCGGCAAGACGCTCGACCACTTCCTTCTGCAGCATGAAGTGCATGTCGCGAATCAGGCTGGCGTTTTGCAGCAGATGGAAGATCAGCGGCGTGGAAATGTTGTACGGCAGGTTACCGACGACGCGCAGGCTGCGCGGTTCGGCGCCCAGACTGTTGAAGTCGAACTTCAGCGCATCGCCCTGATGCAGGTTGAAGTTGGGCTTGCCGGCGAACTGGCTGTTGAGGATCGGAATCAGGTCCTTGTCCAGTTCCACGACGTCCAGACGCGCGCCGCTGTTGAGCAGGCCTTCGGTCAGTGCGCCCTGGCCCGGGCCGATTTCCAGCAGACGGTCTTCGGGTTTGGCCCGGATCGCGCGCAGGATTTTGTCGATAACGCCTGCGTCGTGCAGGAAGTTCTGCCCGAAACGCTTGCGCGCCCGGTGTTGGTAGAGCTCGGTCATGAATGGGTCTCGGCCATCTGGTAGGCGGTGTGCAGCGCGACGTGCAGGCTGCCGGTGTCAATCTTGCCGCTGCCCGCCAGGTCCAGCGCGGTGCCGTGGTCGACGGACGTGCGGATGATCGGCAGACCGAGCGTCACGTTGACGGCTGCGCCGAAGCCTTTGTATTTCAGCACGGGCAGGCCTTGATCGTGGTACATCGCCAGCACCGCATCGCAGTGCTCCAGATATTTGGGGGTAAACAGAGTGTCGGCGGGCAGCGGGCCGCGCAAGTCAAGTCCATCGCTGCGCAGACGCTCCAGAGTTGGTTCGATGATGTCGATTTCCTCGCGCCCCAGATGCCCGCTCTCACCGGCATGGGGGTTGAGGCCGCACACAAGGATGCGCGGATGAGGAATGCCGAACTTGTTCACCAGGTCGGCGTGCAGGATGCGCGTGACACGCTCCAGTCGATCCGCCGTGATGGCATCCGCCACATCGCGCAGCGGCAGGTGAGTGGTCACCAGCGCGACACGCAGGTCGCCGGTGGCCAGCATCATCACCACTTGTTCGGTGTGCGTCAGTTCTGCGAGAAATTCGGTATGCCCGGAAAAGGCGAAGCCGCCTTCGTTGATCACGCCCTTGTGCACCGGCGCAGTGATCATGCCGCTGAACAGGCCATCGAGACAGCCTTGTCCGGCACGGGTCAGGGTTTGCAGCACGAACCCCGCATTGGCTGTGTTCAGTTCGCCTGTGACCACCGGCGCGGCCAGTGGCGTATCCCAGATGTAAAGGCTGCCAGCGGGTGCGGGCGAGTCGGGGAGGGCGTCCGGGGTTACGTCGATCAGATCGACGGCCACGCCCAGTTGCGCGGCCCGCTCATTGAGCAGGTCGCGGCTGGTGATGGCAATCAGGGGGTGTGGCTGAGGCTGCGTGGCGAGCAGCAGGCAAAGGTCAGGACCTATGCCGGCCGGCTCGCCGGGTGTCAGGGCGAAGCGCTTTGGTTTCACTGAGCAGCCTGGGCTGCGCCAGGAAGCTTGATTTCAACGTAGGCTTCGTCACGGATCTGACGCAACCAGGTTTGCAGCTCTTCGTCGTACTTGCGGTTACGCAACACGTTCAGGGCCTGTTGATCACGGGCCTGGCTGGTGGCATCCGTTGCACGACGGCCGAGGACTTCCAGAACATGCCAGCCGTAAGCGGTCTTGAAGGGTTTGGAGACCACGCCCTGAGGCGTTTCGGTCATGACTTCGCGGAACTCCGGAACCAGCGAGTTGGGATCGACCCAGTTCAGGTCGCCGCCGTTGAGTGCCGAACCCGGATCTTCCGAGAAGCTCTTGGCCAGTTCGCCAAAGTCTTCGCCGTTTTCGATGCGGTCATACAGCTTCTCTGCCAGACGCCTGGTCTCTGCTTCGCTGCGGATTTCACTTGGCTTGATCAGGATGTGACGCACATGCACTTCATCGCGCATCTGGGCCTGGCCTTGACCACCGCGTTTTTCCAGCAGCTTGAGAATGATGAAACCACCCGGCGTACGCGCCGGAGGGGTTACGTCACCGATCGGCATCGAACTGAGCATGTCGCCGAACGGTGGCGGCAGTTGGGCTGCCTTGCGCCAGCCCATGTCGCCGCCTTCCAGCGCGCTTTCGCTCGAGGATTTAGCGATCGCCATCTGGGCGAAGTCGGCACCTTTCTTCAACTGGTCGTAAACGTCCTTGGCCCTGCGCGCCGCCGCCTGGATCGCATCGGAAGATGCGCTGTCAGGCGTGGCGATCAGGATGTTGGCCAGGTGAAACTCTTCGGACAACTGAGCCTTGCCCAGATCGGAGGCCAGGAAGTTCTTCACTTCCTGTTCGGAGACCTGGATACGCTCTGCCACGCGGCGCTGGCGCACACGGCTGATGATCATTTCCCGGCGAACCTGCTCGCGTGCATCGTTATACGACAGGCCGTCATGGGCGAGAGCAGCACGGAACTGGTCAACGCTCATGTTGTTGCGCTGGGCAATGGTGCCGATCGCCTGATTCAGCTCTTCGTCAGTGACGCGAATGCCGGAACGCTCGCCAATCTGCAACTGCAGGTTTTCCAGAATCAGACGATCCAGAACCTGCTGTTGCAGCGCTTCGGCAGGCGGTACGCCCGATCCGCGTTTGGCGATGGTTTGCTGAACCTCGCGAACACGCTGGTCCATCTGGCTTTTCATGATCACGTCGTTGTCGACGATGGCCACGACACTGTCCAGAGGTTGAACCGCTGCATGCACTGCGCCGCTCAGGAGTAACGCGCCCAGCATCAGCGGGCGCAGACAATCAGAAAGCTTGGTCTTCACGTTCACGATAACCTTGGATGCCTTTGTCGAGGAAGCTCTCTACCTTGGCGCCGGTCACGCCGCCGAGTCCCTTCAACACGATTTGTAGGAATATGCCGCGGTCGCCTTTTTCGTTCTGAGGCGCTTCCTGGCTGAATTCGTCGTAATCAATCCAGTAGCGGTTGATCAGGCGCAGTTTCCAGCAGCAGTTGTCGTATTCGAAACCACCAAAGGCCTCGATGGTACGGTCGCGGTTGTAGTCATACTGCCAGCGGCTGATGAGGCTCCATTGCGGGATGATCGGCCAGATGACCGAGAAATCATGCTGCTGGATCTTGTAGTAGTCCTTCACGTAGCCCGGAGTACCCGGGGTGCCGTAGTCGCCACCACCCACGGTCCAGCGGCCAGTGGTCTGGTCGAAGCGGACCTGGTCGTTGCGATAGCGATAGCCAGCGTTGATGACCTTGTTCGGATTGTCTTCAGGCTGGTAGTGGAACATCGCGCTGCCCGAACGGGTGCTCTTGCTGTCCGGATCCCAGTTGAAATCGGAGTTGAAGCGCCAGTCGCGGTTGAAGCGGTAGGCGTATTCCAGCGCGTATGGCGAAACCTGCGCCTTGGCGTCGTCACGATCAGCGAACGAAATACCTGGCAACTGAACCTTGCGGTCTTCGAAATAGAGAGCCTGACCGATGCTGAAGGTCTGACGCTCGAAGCCGTTGTCTTCAATCCAGCGGTTGGTGATACCCAGCGACAGCTTGTTCTCATCGCCAATACGGTCGGAACCAGTGAATCGGTTATCACGGAACAGGGACGAGTAGTTGAAGGTGCTTTCGCCAGTGTCGAAGACCGGAATGTCAGTCTGATCTTTCTCGGGAACGTAGAGATAGAACAGGCGCGGCTCAAGGGTCTGGCGGTAGTTCTTGCCGAACCATTGGGTATCGCGATCAAAGTACAGGCCGCTGTCGACGCTGAAGACAGGTACGCTACGGCTTTGGCTGCTGCTGTATTCCTCGTCAGCCAGCAATGAAGCCTTGCCCTGGCTGTCCAGGTCGAGATCGTACTGGGTGTAGACATACTTGAGCTTCGGTGTCAGGAAGCCGTAGGTCCAGTTCATCGGCAGGCTGACCGAAGGTGCGAGGTTCAGACGGTCGCCATTGGCACGGGCGAGTCCTGCAATGTTTCTGTCGAGCCTCGGTGTACCAACAGGAGTACCGTCAGCTGCGAACGGACCACCATTTTCATCAAAGTATGTGCCATCACGCAGATCACGCTCGAAACGAACCGCTTCGGTCTGGTAATCGAACTTCAACCCGCCCGGGTTGTAAGGCAAGGTACCGTTGAAGGTAATCTGCGGCAGGCGGTTGTACGGCGTGATGTTGGCAATGGTCGCCAGCTTGTAGGCCTGAGCATTGAACATTGCGGTGTAGCTATCGCCACGATAGGTCAAGGAACCCTGCTGATTGATGTAGTCAGTTCTGCTCACACCAATCTGATCGGTTTCCAGATCCTGGAAATAGTACGGGTCGCTGATGTCGGTGTAATCGACCTGGGTCAGCCAGCGCGAATCCAGCCCGCCCTTGTGCTGCCAGTTGATCATCCAGCGCGTCTTGTCGTAGTCGGACTGCAGCTTGCGCTCGTCGTCTTCGTCGTTCAGGTAGGCAGCGCCGAACTGGCCTTCGCTGCTCTTGGTCAGGTAGCGGAACTCACCTTCCATCAGCAGGCCGCGTTTGGCCATGTAGCGTGGGTACAACGTGGCGTCGTAGTTCGGTGCCAGGTTGAAATAGTAAGGCGTGACCAGCGTGAAGCCGGTGTCGGTGCTCGTGCCGATGGTCGGTGGCAGGAACCCTGACTGGCGACGGTCGTCGATCGGGAAATAGATATACGGCGTGTAGAGTACCGGTATGTCCTTGACCCGCAGCGTCACGTTGGTCGCGGTGCCGAAACCGGTCGCCGGGTTCAGCGTGACGTTGTTGCCTTTCAGCGTCCAGGCGTTGCTGTTCGGTTCGCACGTGGTGTACGTGCCGTCCTTGAGGCGAATGATCGCGTTCTCGGCACGCTTGGCGTACAGCGCGTTACCGCGAATGTTCGACTTGTGCAGGACGTACTCGGCGTTGTCGACACGGGCTTCGCCGGTGTCGAGCTGCAGTTCGGCCTTGTCGCCGACGATCAGCGCGCCGTTGTCACGCAGACGCACGTCACCGTTAAGTTCACCACGGTTCTCGGCCTGATGTAGGGCGGCTTCCTGAGCCTGTACCTGCATGCTGCCCTGACGCAACACGACGTCACCGGCCAGGGTCGCAACCTGTGCTTCCTGCTCGTAACGCGAGGCTTTGGCACCGACGAACATCGGCGCTTCGCTCATGGGTGTCTTGTCATCCATGCCAGGGCGAATCGGCTCCACGTAGGCACCCGAGCAATACGGACCGGTTTCGGCCAGTTGCGCTGCGGTGAGCTTGTCACGAGGAACCCAATCGAGGTGGCTGTAGTCAGCACTACGCGACTTCAGGCCTTTGCCCTTGGCTTCGGTCACCAGTTGCGTGGACGCAACCTGTTCGCCAGTGGATGTGCTTTCCGAGGTTACGGCGCCGTTGGAACTGACCGACGTCGTGCTGTGCACGGGGCGTGGAGGCAGCTCAGCGGCAGCGGTAGCGGATTTCGGCGCACAGTTCCAGGCACCCGAAGCAGAGACTGAGCAGTCATACTGTTCCGCGGCAACCACGAACTGAGTGGCCAGAGGTTGCATCGCCAGCAGACTGCCGGTTACGAGCAACGGAAATTTTTTACGAAACGCGGGGGATTTCAATGCCATCTTATTAGTCCGGGCTTCCTGCGCGCCATCTGCCCGCGGGGGGGCCGCACGCCTCTCGATGGGCTGAAAAAGATTCCGGATAATAAAGCATGACCCGCTTGACGGCTAGCGCCGTCGGAGACCCTTGTAATGCCAGATCAAGATATACGCCTGCAATCCCTGAAAGTTTGGCTCGATGAGCAGTTGCCAGCGCTGTTCGCGGCGCAGAATTGGGGCGCCGTACCCCCGGCCACGTTGACTGCGGCCAGTAGTGACGCCAGTTTTCGCCGTTATTTCCGTTGGGAGGGCGAGGGTCGCACTTTTATTGTCATGGACGCGCCGCCGCCTCAGGAAAACTGCAAACCGTTTGTGGATATCGCTCATTTATTGGAAAAGTCGGGCATCAATGTTCCGAAAATTTACGCCGAAGACCTCGCTCAAGGCTTTTTGCTGCTCAACGATTTGGGTCGGCAGACTTATCTGGACGTGATCGATGCCGATAACGCTGATGAATTGTTCGCCGATGCCATCGATGCGTTGCTGGCCTATCAGCAGTTGCCAATGGAGGCGCCGTTGCCTTCTTACGATGTGGCCCTGTTGCGCCGTGAGCTGGAACTGTTTCCCGAGTGGTACGTGAAACGTCATCTGGGTGTCGACATGGATCAAGCGCAACTGGCCGATTGGCAGCAGGCCAGTGAGCTGCTGATCGAGAGTGCGCTGATACAGCCCAAAGTGCTGGTACACCGTGACTACATGCCGCGAAACCTGATGATCAGCGAACCCAATCCAGGCGTGCTGGATTTTCAGGACGCGGTCTACGGGCCGGTCACCTATGACATCACCTGCCTGTTCAAGGATGCTTTTCTGAGCTGGCCTCAGGAGCGTGTCACTGGCTGGCTGAAAGCCTATTGGGACAAGGCGCGGGTGCTGGGCATTCCGGTGCACGACGACTTCGCCTCGTTCGAGCGGGCCAGCGACCTGATGGGCGTGCAGCGTCACTTGAAGGTCATCGGGATTTTCGCGCGCATCTGTCATCGCGATGGCAAGCCGCGTTATCTGGGCGACGTTCCGCGTTTTTTCGCCTATATAGAAGCCGTTCTTTCGCGGCGTCCGGAACTGGCACAGTTGGGCCAGTTGCTGACCAGCCTGCAGCAGCCTGCCGAAACAGCGGTCTGAAGGCAGCGCGCCGATCATTTTTGAAAAGGTACCGATTGTGTTGAAGAGGACTGCATGAAAGCGATGATTCTCGCCGCAGGAAAAGGCGAGCGGATGCGCCCGTTGACCCTGCACACGCCAAAACCCTTGGTGCGTGCGGGCGGCGTTCCATTGATCGAATACCACCTCAACGCTTTGCGCGAGGACGGGTTTCACGACTTGGTCATCAACCATGCGTGGCTGGGTCAGCAGATTGAGGATTACCTGGGTAACGGAGAGCGGTTTGGCCTCGATATCCGTTATTCCCCCGAAGGCGAACCGCTGGAAACCGGGGGTGGCATCTTTCGCGCCCTGCCGTTGTTGGGCGAGGAACCGTTTGTGGTGGTCAATGGCGACATCTGGACCGACTACGATTTCGCCGCGCTGCGTACACCGCTGTCCGGGCTCGCGCATCTGGTGCTGATCGACAACCCGGCGCATCACCCGACGGGCGATTTTTCGCTGGTCGACGGACAGGTGCGCGATGACGAGTCTGCCGGACAGCGCCTGACGTACAGTGGCATCGCGATTCTGCATCCGCGGTTGTTCGCCGGTTGTGAAGCGGGTGCGTTCAAGCTTGCCCCCTTGCTGCGCAGTGCCATGCAGCAGGGGCTGGTCACCGGTGAGCATTTCAGCGGGCGCTGGGTGGATGTCGGCACCCATGAACGGCTGGCTGAAGTCGAGCAGTTGCTGGCGGGACGCGCTGAATGATCTGGCCGGGTACGCTGGCTGGCGCCGGGATCGGTTACGCAATTGCCGATATCCCCGGCGCGATGCTGGGCGCCTTGCTGGGGCAGGCACTGGATCGCCGTCTGAAGCTGTACAGCTGGGCGCATTTGCGTGAGCGTCTGGGTGGGCGTCCGGCCATCCATGACGACGAATTGCTGTTCGTGCTGCTCGGGCGTCTGGCCAAATGCGATGGCCGGGTGGTTTCCAGCCACATTCATCAGGCGCGTGCCGAAATGCAGCGTCTGAACATGAGTCAGGCAGATCAGCTTCGGGCGATCAATGCTTTCAAGCGGGGCAAGGACGGCAGCGATGGGCTGCGCAGCTATCTGCGCCGCCTGCGTGGCGAGTCCGACAGTGCCGAAGGGCTGCTGCGCGCCTGCTGGCGAATGGCCTGGGCCGACGGCAAGGCATCGCGTGCCGAGCGTGAGTTGATTGGTGTCTGGGGAATGTGGCTAGGCTGGTCCGAGCCGCAGATCGAAGCCCTGGCCACCGACCATGATCCGATGAAGCGCCCGCCGATCAGCAGCGGCGATGCGTACAAAGGCGCGATGCTCCTGCTGGGTGTGCAGGCCGATACGGATCCGTTGACCATCAAGCGTGCATACCGACGCCTGCTCAGCCGCCATCATCCGGACAAGGTGGCGGGTTCGGGTGCCAGTTCGTTGCAGGTGCGGGTGGCGACCGAGAAAACCAGCGAGCTGCATAACGCCTATCGATTGATCAAAGCGCGACGCGGCTTCAAGTGATACGTCGGTGAGGCGCGTTGCCGACTATTGCGCCTCGACCCAGCCACGAACGCGCCGGAATATCTGTTCTTGTTCGGTCTCTTCATTGCCCACAATGTTGATCAGCCCGACCTGAGTAAAGCCTGGTCCCTTGGCCCGCTTGCTGGCTTGCAGGCGGGCGGTCGCAGCTTGTTGGCCCTGGTTCTTGTAGATGAAATCGGCGGTCTTGACCTTCAGCGTCGGCACCATGTCCAGCAGCGTCGGCGGACGATTGGCCGGTTCGCGTGCGGCCACCATCACCAGTTTCTGCACCAGCGGCGAAGGCCGTTCGCTCATGAAGCGCGTCGCCCAGTAGGCACCACTGCTGTGGCCGAGCAAGACGATGCTGTGCGCCTTGTTCTGCTGCGCAAAGGCAATCGCGCTTTCAATGCGCGCAAAGACCTGCTCGGCCTGAGCCTTGTTGCGCTCTTCGTCGGCCGCGGCTCTGGCCGTGTCGGCGCTCGCCTGCGCCTCAGCATCTGCGGCAGCGTCCTTGGCAGGCGCATCCTTTGGTGCGTCCTTGGGTTTTTCGGCACTGGCATCGGCTGCGACATCCGCCTCGCGCGGCATCAATGCGTCGTCCTGAGCATCCGGCAAGGTAATGCTCAGGCTGGACCAGCCCACATTGGGGAATTTGCGGCGCAACGGTCCGACCACGTCGGGCCAGTCCGGCGATTCGCCCGCGCCGGGCAAAATGATGACGGTGCCTTGCGGCTCGTCGCTGTTGGCCGGTTTCCAGAGCGCCAGAAAGGTGTCCTCCCCGGCTTGCAGCTGTTGAATATCCTGCGCGGGCAGTTGACGTTCAAGGGCAATTGCATCTTCCTGCGCCCGGCTGGGCAAGGGTGCACGCTCGACAGGTGCTTCGGCGGCGGCATCCTTGGCGGGCTCGGCCGCTGTCGCAAACGGCGCACAAGGTACGATCAATGACAGAAACAATGCAGGAAACATTGCGCGAATGGTGTGGGACATCGGATATTCCAAGCCAGAAACTATACCGGCAGCCTAATGGGTTGATCGGCTTTTGTCAGGCCTGAGCCTGAGCGGTCTGCGACCGTCACATAACCATATGAGAACGACACGTTGCTAACTCGTCTTCGGCGCATCGGTTTTATCGGCTGCCTGGCTGTGCTCTTGATGGCGCAAGTGGCGAATGCACAGCTTGATGAGCCCGATGTGTCGTCGCGTGCGCAATTGAGTCAGACCCAGCGCGACTGGCTGAATCGGCACGGCCCGCTGCGCGTCGGGTTGGTGATGCGTGCGCCTTATGCGCAATTCGATCAACGCCTTCAGCAACTGTCCGGGGCCAATGTCGATTTCATGAATGCGCTGGCTGCAACGTTGCCGGTCGAGCTGGTGTGGCGCAATTTTTCTGACCAGGCAGCGCTGGAGAAAGCGCTGGCCGATGGCGAAGTGGATGTCGCGCCAGGCCTCACGCAGACGCCTGCCGGACTGAAGGTCTGGCTGTTTTCCGATCCGTACCTGCGTGTTTCACAGTTGCTGATCGGCGAGCGCGACGGCAGCACTGCCGTGGATCTGGACAAGCTCGACAACCGTTCGCGCGTTGCGGTACGCATGCCGAGCACGACGGCTGACTATCTGCACGGCAATTATCCACACCTCAATCTGCAGGGTGTGCCGCTTGAGCGTCAGGCGCTGCAATTGCTGCTCAGCCAGCAGGCGCGCTACGCAGTGGTCGATGAGGCTCAGCTCAGTCGGCTGCTGCGCGAGCCCGAGTTCTCCGGATTGGCGGTAGTGGGCGACATCGGCCTGCCGTTGCTGCTGCGAGTCGCTTCACGGCGAGATGTGCCGGAACTGGCGACCATCATCGGCGAGGCGCTGCGCGCCGTTCCGGCCAAGGACCTTGATCAGTTGCATACCCGCTGGATGCCGCTGACGCCTTCGCATTTCGGCGAGTCGCCGGGACTGTGGAAAAACCTCTGCATTCTGTTGCTGGTGATGTTGCTGGCCTGTTTCGCCATCGTGGTCTGGCAGCGTCGCCAGCAGCAGGCGCTCGAGCAGGAGTTGCTCGCCGCCCGCGAGGACATCGCTCGCCGGGTGCAGGGCGAGGAGGCGTTGCGGCTGGCGCAGTTTTCCATTGATCAGAGCACCGTCGGCATCCTCTGGGTCAACTGGGACAGCCGCGTGCGTTACGCCAATCGTGCCGCCGAGAGCATCCTCGGCTATGGCACGGGCCAGGTGATCGAGCGGCCTTTGATCGATTTCGACCCCGGTCTGCACATGGATCGCTGGCTCAACCTGTGGAAAAACGCACGCTCCGCTGAAGACAGTCCGCAGCTCTTTGAAACCAACTGCGTGCGCGCCGACGGCAGCGTATTGCCGGTGGATGTCTCGTTGAGCTTCCTGCGTTTTCGTGAGGCAGAGTACCTGGTGGTGTTTCTCAGCGATGTCAGCGAGCGTCGTCGCGCCCATGATCAGTTGCGTGAGTTGTCGGCGCATCTGGAGAGCGTGCGTGAAGAAGAGAAGGCCCGAATTGCACGCGAGGTTCATGACGAGCTTGGGCAGATGCTGACCGTGCTCAAGCTGGAAACCTCGATGTGCGAACTGGCCTACGCTGAACTTGACCCTGGCTTGAGTGAGCGGCTGGTCAGCATGAAGAAACTAATCGCGCAGCTGTTCCAGTTGGTCCGCGACGTGGCCACAGCGCTGCGGCCGCCGATTCTCGACGCGGGTATCGCTTCGGCCATTGAGTGGCAGGCCCGTCGTTTCGAGGCGCGCACGCAGATCCCTTGTCTGGTGCAGGTTCCGGACAATTTGCCGGTCCTCAGCGATGCGCGGGCGACCGGCATGTTCAGGATTCTTCAGGAGGCGCTGACCAATGTGATGCGCCACGCGCAGGCGCACACGGTCGAGATCAGCCTGACCCTGGAGCGGGGCGTGATGTGCATGACCATTGCCGATGACGGGCAGGGCTTTGTCAGCGGTGACATCGAACCCGGCAGAACGGTGTCGTTTGGTGTGGTCGGGATGCGCGAGCGTGTTCTGATGCTGGGCGGTCGATTGGAGCTGGACAGCGAGCCGGGTGAGGGCACAACCTTGCGCGCCTATATTCCGTTGGACCCCGCTGGACAGGAGCGAGAAAAGTGATTCGTGTACTGGTAGCTGAAGACCACACTATCGTGCGCGAGGGGATCAAGCAATTGATCGGCCTGGCCAGAGACCTGCAAGTGGTGGGCGAGGCGAGTAACGGCGAACAGTTGCTCGACACCCTGCGCCATGTGACCTGCGAAGTGGTGCTGCTGGATATTTCCATGCCCGGCGTCAACGGTCTGGAAGCCATTCCGCGGATTCGTGCGCTGGACAATCCGCCAGCCATTCTGGTGCTGTCGATGCACGACGAGGCGCAGATGGCCGCGCGTGCGCTGAAGATCGGCGCCGCCGGGTACGCCACCAAGGACAGTGACCCGGCTCTGTTGCTGACAGCGATCCGCCGGGTCGCGGCGGGCGGGCGTTATATCGATCCGGAACTGGCCGACCGGATGGTGTTCGAGGTTGGCCTCACCGACAATCGCCCTTTGCATTCACTGCTGTCGGAACGCGAGTTTTCCGTTTTCGAGCGTTTGGCCCAAGGGGCGAACGTCAACGATATCGCCCAGCAACTGGCGCTGAGCAGCAAGACCATCAGCACTCACAAGGCTCGTCTGATGCAGAAGATGAAACTCAACTCGCTGGCCGACCTCGTCAAATACGCGATGGAGCACAAGCTGCTCTGAGTCTGAAAACGACATGCATCAGATTCTGAACACCAGCTCGTGGTAGCGGACGTGTCCGCGACAAATGGGCAGGCGACGCAGATGCGCAGGGTTGGCGATCCATCGCGGACAAGCGGAGCGTCGCCCGGTCCGCCCCCACCCGATGCCGTGTTATTTCGAAAACATGTCCATTCCCGCCATCGTTGTAGGGCAATCCCTACCCCAGGCCTTCCAGCCCGCCTAGGCTAATCTCTCATCACCCCCGATTTTCGGGGCCTCGAGGCTGTTCTAGTCTTGATGCCACGCAGACAAAACAAAGGTGTGGGTAATGAGCGACGTCGATACAAGCGCTGGAGCAAGTGATGTTCTGGTCAGCTTTCGTGGTGTGCAGAAGAGCTACGACGGCGAAGCACTGATCGTCAAAGATCTCAACCTGGACATTCGCAAAGGCGAGTTCCTGACCCTGCTCGGGCCGTCCGGCTCCGGCAAAACCACCAGCCTGATGATGCTCGCCGGTTTCGAGACCCCGACCGCGGGCGAGATCCTGCTCGGCGGCCGTGCCATCAACAACGTGCCGCCGCACAAGCGCGACATCGGCATGGTGTTCCAGAATTACGCGCTGTTCCCGCACATGACCGTGTCCGAGAATCTGGCTTTCCCGCTGTCGGTACGTGGCATGAGCAAGACCGACATCGGAGAAAAAGTGAAGCGTGCGCTGGGCATGGTCCAGCTGGATACGTTCGCGCATCGTTACCCGGCGCAGTTGTCGGGCGGGCAGCAGCAGCGCGTGGCGCTGGCTCGCGCCCTGGTGTTCGAACCGCAACTGGTATTGATGGACGAACCGCTCGGCGCACTCGATAAACAGCTGCGTGAACACATGCAGATGGAAATCAAGCACCTGCATCAGCGTCTCGGTGTGACCGTGGTCTACGTGACCCACGATCAGGGCGAGGCCTTGACCATGTCCGATCGTGTCGCAGTGTTTCATCAGGGCGAAATCCAGCAGATCGCGCCGCCTCGCAGCCTTTATGAAGAGCCGAAAAACACCTTCGTGGCCAATTTCATTGGCGAGAACAACCGTCTCAACGGGCGTCTGGTCAGTCATGACGGCGATCGTTGCGTGGTCGAGCTGGAGCGTGGCGAAAAGGTGCATGCGTTGGCAGTCAACGTCGGTCAGCCGGGCGCTCCGGTCACCCTGTCGATTCGTCCTGAGCGCATCAACCTCAACGGCCGCAGCGAGAACTGCGCGAACCGGTTTTCCGGTCGTGTGGCCGAGTTCATCTACCTGGGCGATCACGTACGTGTGCGTCTGGAAGTGGCGGGCAAGACGGACTTCTTCGTCAAGCAGCCCATCGCCGAGCTGGATCCGGCGCTGAGCGTTGGTGACGTCGTGCCCATCGGATGGCAAGTCGAGCATGTCCGCGCGCTCGATCCCTTGCAGCAAGAGCATTGATCCATCGATAAAAGCAACAACAGAGGCGAATCGATCGCCCACCTCCAATCGCTTACCAACACTGCTCGTGGAGAAAAGAATAAATGCTGAAACCATTGAAGTTCACCGCCATCACCTTGGGCATGATGTGCGCAGCGCAAGCCATGGCAGCCACTGACCTGACTGTCATTTCCTTCGGCGGTGCCAACAAGGCCGCGCAGGAAAAAGCCTTCTACGCGCCGTGGGAAAAGGCCGGCAACGGCAAGATCATCGCCGGTGAGTACAACGGTGAAATGGCCAAGGTCAAGACCATGGTCGACACCAAGAGCGTGTCCTGGGACCTGGTGGAGGTCGAGTCGCCCGAGCTGGCGCGCGGCTGTGACGAAGACATGTTCGAAGAACTTGATCCGGCCATATTGGGCAAGTCTGCGGACTACGTGCCGGGTGCGATTACCACATGCGGCGCCGGTTTCTTCGTCTGGTCCACGGTGCTGGCCTACAACGCCGACAAGGTTGCCAGTGCGCCGAGCGGTTGGGCCGATTTCTGGGACACCAAGAAATTCCCGGGCAAGCGCGGTCTGCGCAAGGGCGCCAAGTACACGCTGGAATTCGCTCTGATGGCCGACGGTGTAGCGCCAAAAGACGTCTATAAAGTGCTGGCCAGCAAAGACGGTCAGGACCGTGCGTTCAAGAAGCTCGATGAGCTCAAGCCTAACATTCAATGGTGGGAAGCAGGCGCGCAGCCGCCTCAGTACCTTGCGTCCGGCGACGTGGTGATGAGCTCGGCCTACAACGGCCGCATCGCTGCCGTACAGAAAGAGAGCAACCTGAAAGTGGTGTGGACCGGCGGCGTCTACGACTTCGACGCCTGGGCCATTCCAAAAGGGTCCAAAAACGCAGAAGCGGCGAAGAAGTTCATCGCCTACAGCTTGAGCCCTGAGCAGCAGAAGACTTACTCGCAGAACATCGCCTACGGTCCGGCCAACACTCAGGCCGTCGCGTTGCTGGATAAGGAAACCCTGCAGAACATGCCGACCACCCCTGAAAACATCAAGGATCAGGTGCAGATGAATGTTGCGTTCTGGACCGATAACGGCGAATCCCTGGAGCAGCGCTTCACTGCCTGGGCTGCCAGGTAACCGTGTCACGTTGAGTTAGATCCGGGTGCTTCCTGTGTCAGGGAGCACCCTCTTCGTTGAAAGATTCCGGAGTTCGCTATGGCCACCGCCGTGCCCCTGACTGAAGGCGCCAGCCCCAACTTGAAGCAACGTCTCGCACGTGCAGAGCGAGTCAATCGCTGGAAGGCTCAGGCGCTGATCGCGCCGCTGGTCATCTTCCTGCTGCTGGTGTTTCTGGTGCCGATCGCCGCGCTGCTCTACAAAAGCGTCAGTAACCCGGAAGTCGTTGCCGCTTTGCCGAGCACCGTCATCGAAGTTCAGAAATGGGATGGAAAAGGGCTGCCGCCCGAGTCGGTCTACAAGGCGCTGAGCCTGGACCTGGCTGAAACCCGCAAAAATTCAACCCTGGGCGAGCTGTCCAAGCGCCTGAACATGGAACTGGCCGGTTACCGCAGTCTGCTGAGCAAGACTGCTCGCGCGCTGCCGTTCAAGACTGAACCTGCCTCTTATAAAGAAGCGCTCGAAGCGCTGGATGAGCGTTGGGGCGATCCCGCCTACTGGCAAGCCGTGCGGCGCAACACCAGCAGCATCACGCCGTACTACGTGTTGGCCGCCGTCGATCATCGTATCGACGATCTCGGTGAAGTGGCGCCAGCGACACCCGATCAGGCGATTTACCTGGATATTTTCGCCCGTACCTTCTGGATGGGGTTTGTCATCACCGTCATCTGTCTGGTGCTGGCGTATCCGCTGGCCTATCTGCTGGCCAGCCTGCCTTCGCGTCAAAGCAACCTGCTGATGATTCTCGTGCTGCTGCCGTTCTGGACCTCGATTCTGGTGCGCGTCGCGGCCTGGATCGTGCTGCTGCAGTCCAGCGGATTGATCAATAGCGCGCTGCTGGCGATGGGCATCATCGACAAGCCGCTGGAGCTGGTCTTCAACCGGGTCGGCGTCTACATCTCGATGGTGCACATCATGCTGCCGTTCATGATCCTGCCGATCTACAGCGTGATGAAGAACATTTCCCCGACCTACATGCGCGCCGCCATTTCGCTGGGCTGCCATCCGTTCAGCAGTTTCTGGCGTGTGTACTTTCCACAGACTTATGCCGGAATCGGTGCCGGTTGCCTTCTGGTGTTCATTCTGTCGATCGGCTACTACATCACCCCGGCATTGCTGGGCAGCCCGAACGATCAGATGGTCAGCTACTTCGTCGCGTTCTACACCAACACCAGTATCAACTGGGGCATGGCCACCGCGCTGGGCGGTCTGCTGCTGTTGGCGACCATCGTGTTGTATCTGATCTATAGCTGGCTGGTCGGCGCCAGCCGCCTGCGTCTGAGCTGAGGAGCGTCACCATGTTGAATCCCTACACGTCGCCGATCGAGCGTATCTGGCATTACGCGCTGCGTATCCTCTGTGCGCTGGTGCTGCTGTTTCTCGTGCTGCCGGTGCTGGTCATCGTGCCGCTGTCGTTCAATTCCGGCAGTTTTCTGGTCTATCCGCTGCAAGGGTTTTCCCTGCACTGGTATCAGGACTTCTTCAATTCGGCCGAGTGGATGCGAGCGCTGAAGAACAGCATGATCGTCGCCCCGGCCGCCACGCTGCTGGCGATGGTGTTCGGCACGCTGGCGGCGATTGGCCTGACGCGTGGCCATTTTCCCGGTAAGGCGCTGGTCATGGCGCTGGTGATTTCACCGATGGTGGTGCCGGTGGTCATCGTCGGTGTGGCCAGCTATCTGTTTTTCGCTCCGCTTGGGTTGGGCAACAGTTATACCTCGCTGATATTGGTGCACGCGGTATTGGGCGTGCCGTTCGTGATCATCACCGTGTCGGCGACATTGCAGGGCTTCAATCACAATCTGGTGCGTGCGGCGGCCAGCCTGGGTGCTTCGCCATTGACGGCATTTCGTCGGGTGACCTTACCTCTGATCGCTCCGGGCGTGATTTCGGGTGCCTTGTTCGCGTTCGCGACCTCGTTCGATGAGGTGGTCGTCACACTGTTCCTGGCCGGGCCTGAACAAGCGACGTTGCCACGCCAGATGTTCAGCGGCATTCGCGAAAACCTCAGCCCGACCATCGCTGCCGCCGCGACCTTGCTGATCGGCTTTTCGGTCGTGTTGCTGCTGGTGCTGGAATGGTTGCGTGGGCGTAGCGAGAAATTGAGGACTCAGGTGGCCTGACCGTGTCTTGCGGCGCTTTATCAAAACGCCGCATTTCCAGCGCCTGCCCGGGCCTCTTCGCGAACAAGTTCGCTCCCACTCGACCAGGCCTTCGCTCTGTGAGGCGCCCGTGGGAGCCAACTTGTCCGCGAACGCTTTATCAAAACGCCGCATTTCCAGCGTCTGCACGGGCATTTCGCGAACAGGGGAGCGCCTACGTCAGCGGGCGATCTGCGACATATTAAGAAACGTTGGAGTACAATGCGCGCCACCGTGATTCTGCTCAAACAGGTGCGTCATGCAGCCCTTCGTTATTGCCCCATCGATTCTTTCCGCTGACTTCGCCCGCCTGGGCGAGGAAGTCGACAATGTCCTGGCCGCTGGCGCGGACTTCGTCCATTTCGATGTCATGGACAACCACTACGTCCCGAACCTGACCATTGGTCCGATGGTGTGCAGCGCGCTGCGTAAATATGGTGTGACAGCCCCTATCGATGTGCACCTGATGGTCAGCCCGGTGGACCGGATCATCGGCGATTTCGTCGAGGCCGGTGCCACCTACATCACCTTTCACCCTGAAGCCACCCAACACATCGACCGCTCGCTGCAGTTGATCCGTGAAGGCGGCTGCAAGTCGGGTCTGGTGTTCAACCCGGCGACGCCGTTGAACCTGCTGGAGTACGTCATGGACAAGGTCGACATGATCCTGCTCATGAGCGTCAACCCAGGCTTCGGTGGCCAGAAGTTCATTCCCGGCACCCTCAACAAACTGCGTGAAGCACGCGCTTTGATCGACGCCTCGGGGCGCGACATCCGTCTGGAGATCGACGGCGGCGTCAACGTCAACAACATCCGTGAGATCGCCGCCGCCGGTGCCGATACCTTCGTGGCCGGCTCTGCGATCTTCAATGCCCCCGATTACCGCGAAGTGATCGAAAAGATGCGCAGCGAACTGGCGTCTGCCCGCGCATGAGCGGCTTCGAGCAGCTGTTCGCAGGTCAACTGCCCAAGCTGATCATGTTCGATCTGGACGGCACCCTCGTGGATTCGGTACCGGACCTGGCCGTCGCGGTGGACAAAATGTTGCTCCAGCTAGGCCGCCCTGCGGCGGGTCTGGAATCGGTGCGCGCCTGGGTCGGCAACGGTGCTCCGGTGCTGGTGCGCCGGGCACTGGCCAACGACATCGATCACAACGGTGTCGATGACGCGCTGGCCGAACAGGGTCTCGAGATATTCATGCAAGCCTACGCAGAAAAGCACGAGTTCACCGTGGTCTATCCCGGCGTGCGTGAAACCCTGAAATGGCTGCAGAAGATGGGCGTGCAGATGGCGCTGATCACCAACAAGCCGGAGCGTTTCGTTGCGCCGCTGCTCGACGAGATGAAGCTGGGCCGCTTCTTTCGCTGGATCGTTGGTGGCGACACCATGCCGCAGAAGAAGCCGGACCCCGCCGCGTTGTTTTTTGTCATGAAAATGGCCGGCGTCCCGGCCTCGCAATCCCTGTTCGTCGGCGATTCGCGTACCGACGTGCAAGCCGCCAAGGCCGCCGGTGTGGCGTGTGTCGCGCTGAGCTATGGCTACAACCACGGTCGCCCGATTGCCGAGGAATCCCCGGCCATGGTGATCGACGATCTGCGCAAGCTGATTCCCGGTTGCCTGGATCAGGACGCTGAGATACTGTTGCCCGACATCGAACGTCCCTCCCATAGAGATTCCATCGTGGTGGTCACTCGCAAACTCTGGATGAAAGTCATGAAGGCTCTGGCCCGCTGGCGTTGGCGCGCCTGACTTGATCCTGGCCGGCTTGCCGGTACGTTTGCCTACTTGACCGATTTATCCTCACACCACGAGGTTGCTCATGAACCGTGAAGAATTCCTGCGTTTGGCCGCTGACGGCTACAACCGCATCCCGTTGGCCCGCGAAACCCTGGCTGACTTCGACACGCCGCTGTCGATCTACCTGAAACTGGCCGACCAGCCGAACTCCTATTTGCTGGAGTCCGTTCAGGGCGGCGAGAAGTGGGGGCGTTACTCGATCATCGGTCTGCCATGCCGCACGGTACTGCGCGTGCATGGCCAGCGCATCAGCATTACTCATGACGGCGTCGAGATCGAAAGCCTCGAGTCCGAAGACCCACTGGCGTTCGTCGAGGCGTTCAAGGCGCGTTACAACGTGCCGACCATCGCCGGTCTGCCGCGCTTCAATGGCGGGCTGGTCGGCTATTTCGGTTATGACTGCGTGCGTTATGTCGAGAAGCGTCTGGCGAACTGTCCGAACCCCGATCCATTGGGCGTGCCTGACATTCTGCTGATGGTGTCCGACGCTGTCGTGGTGTTCGACAACCTGGCTGGCAAGATGCACGCCATTGTGCTGGTCGATCCGGCGCAGCAGGATGCCTACGAGCAGGGGCGTGCGCAGCTCGACGAACTGATGGACAAGCTGCGCCAGCCCATCACGCCACGTCGCGGCCTGGACCTGGATCGCCCGCCCGCGCCGGATCCGGTATTTCGCTCCAGTTTCACGCAGAGTGATTACGAAGCGGCAGTCGATACCATCAAGCAGTACATTCTGGCGGGCGACGTGATGCAGGTCGTACCGTCGCAACGCATGTCCATTGACTTCAAGGCCGCGCCCATCGATCTGTATCGGGCGCTGCGCTGCTTCAATCCGACGCCTTACATGTACTTCTTCAACTTCGGTGACTTCCATGTGGTCGGCAGTTCGCCGGAAGTGCTGGTGCGGGTCGAAGACAATCTGATCACCGTGCGTCCTATTGCTGGCACGCGGCCACGCGGCGCCAACGAAGACGCTGACCTGGCGCTGGAAAAAGACCTGCTGTCCGACGACAAGGAAATTGCCGAGCACTTGATGCTCATTGATCTGGGCCGCAATGATACCGGTCGCGTGTCAGAGATCGGCACGGTCAAGCTGACCGAGAAAATGGTCATCGAGCGCTATTCCAACGTGATGCACATTGTTTCCAACGTCACCGGCCAGTTGAAAGACGGCCTGACCGCGATGGATGCACTGCGGGCGATTCTGCCAGCGGGCACCTTGTCGGGCGCACCGAAGATTCGTGCGATGGAAATCATCGATGAGCTGGAACCGGTCAAGCGCGGTGTTTATGGCGGGGCAGTGGGGTATTTTGCCTGGAATGGCAACATGGACACCGCTATCGCGATTCGTACCGCAGTGATCAAGAACGGCGAGCTGCACGTACAGGCGGGCGGCGGGATTGTGGCTGACTCGGTGCCTGCGCTGGAGTGGGAAGAGACGCTCAACAAACGTCGCGCGATGTTCCGGGCGGTGGCGCTGGCGGAGCAGACCGCGGCGGAGTGAGCGGTTCAATCTGTCTGGTGCCTGAGATTGCACTCGAAGCATCCCTCACTGATCAGTTGCTGTAGGAGTGGACTTGTCCACGAAGACGGTGTTTTCGGCGCTGATTGGTTGGTGTCTGCACCGGCTTTTTCGCGGACAAGTCCGCTCCCACTGGCAGTTGCCGTAGGAGGGGACTTGTCCACGAAGACGGTGTTTTCGGTGCTGATTTGTTGGTGTCTGCACCGGCTTTTTCGCGGACAAGTTGGCTCCCACTGGCAGTTGCCGTAGGAGTGGAGTTGTCCACGAAGGCGGTGTTTTCGGTGCTGATTTTCGGTGTCTGCACCGGCTTTTTCGCGGACAAGTCCGCTCCCACTGGCAGTTGCCGTAGGAGTGGACTTGTCCACGAAGGCAGTGCTCAGAAGTTCAGACTCAACGCCACGTTGGCACCCTGCTGCGTCACGTCGTCGTTCTTGCGCCAGTTGTAATTGGCACGCAGCGTGAGGTCCTGAGTCAGCTTCTGGCTGACGCCGAAGGTGGCCCGGTTCAGGTTGCGTTGCGGGGTATAGCCGTCCAGCGTGAAGTCGATGGATGGCAGGCTGTTGAGTGATAGGGTCACGTCCTGCTGGTCAGTCTCGAACTCCCGTTCACGCGCCACTTCTCCCCAGATCTGGGTTGACGATGTGACCTGGAACTTGCCCTGCAAACCCACGCCCGCCCGACGGGATTTGCGTGTCTGGTCGCTGAAGGTCAGTGCGGTCGAGCGAGTACCTTCCTCGGAGTAGCCGTCCACGTCGATGTCCGCATAATCCGCGCTGACGAAAGGCGACAGGTGCCAGCGGCTGGCTGTCCCTGCGAGGTCGAAACCAATGCGGGCGCTGACGGCCCACATTTCGCCATCAGTGTCACCTTTCTCTTGACCTTCGCTCACGCCCAGCGCGAATTTACGTTCGGCATTCTCGTAGTCCAGCTTGCCGCCGGAAGCCGCCAGGTCGCCCCACCAGTGGTTGGCCTGGTATTGCAGAAACGCCGTGGCGATGTAGCTGTTGAGCTTGTAGTCCGAATCTCTTGGACCCGCTTCCAGATTCTGGCGATAAGCCCCGGCGACCACACCCGTGCGCCAGTGGTCGGCGAAACGGTAACTGGTGCCGATGGTCAGGTTATAGCCTTTTCCATCAGCGTCTGCTGACGTGTCCTGAGCATCGATGTCCAGTTTCTGACCTCCCGCCGAGAGGATGCCTTGCCATTGCCCGACTGCCTGCCAGTTGCCGAAATCGCTGAGCCATTGGGCATGGAGTTCGTCCTGGTGGGCGCGCAGGGTGGTGTTGGCCATTTCAGGCAGCAGGGTGATTTCCCACGGTGCCGACAGCAATGAATACGCATAGTCGGCCAACAAGCGCTGACCGGCTTCGGTCGGGTGGACGCGATCGTTGAAGAACAGCTTGGTTGGATCGGGCGTCGTGCCGGAACGACCGTAAGTAGCGCTTTCGTCGCAGTTATCGCCGCTGAAACAGGTGCCCACCAGGTCTTCATTCGGGTCGAAGCCGAAGCGCGCCGCAGAGGTGAGGGTTTCGCTGATCAGCAGCGGCACGTTGAGCGGGATGATCTGCGCGTCAACCTGCGTCAGACGGCTCACCAGTTGTTCGTTGAATCGGGCGCTGAGTCTGGAGGTCGTTGACTCCAGCACGGTGCCGCTCAAGGCTGGCGTTTTGCCGATGTCCGGCAGCAGCCAGACCATGATGTAACGTGCGCCAGCCTGCTGCAGCACCTGCGCGCTGTCGGCCAAGCGGTCTGCGGCATCTTCGGCGTCGCCGGAACTCAACACACGTCCCTGCAGGAAATCGTTACCGCCCCCTGTCAGGTAATAGAGCGCGTTCGGGTCTGCCCGCAAGCCGTTGGCGGGCAGATAACCCGTACGGCTGCGCAACACGGTCTGCGATCCGCTGGTGATCGGGGTCACGGTGTCGGATCGGGTCGTGATCGAATCCAGAATCTGATCGGTCCGATAGCCGCCCACCGCCCAGTTGTTACCGTCCGGCAGGCCCAGCGCTGCGTTGACCGGCGAGGTAGAGGGCGCAAGATCGCCTGCGGGGACATTGAGCATCCTGCCGATGAGCGTCGATGAATTGAGGTTGTACACCTCGCCGCTGCCGTCCTGATAAGTCGGGCCGACTCGGTTGGTGAAGCGCAAAGTGGCACCGGCGGGTCCGTCGGTATCCGGAAACTGACCAGCGTCCGCGAGGCTGTCGCCGAAGACCACCATGGTCGAATAAGGGGCGGCGACGGCTGAGCTACAGGCCAGCGAAAGTAGACAGGCCGCAAATGGCCATCGCCTTGATGTCATGATCATGAGAAAGATCCTTTCCTGTTTTTATTCTATCTAGGAAACGTAGCAAGCCTCTTCATGACCGCCAGTACTGAAGGAAGTTACCGCCCAGTGGTTGCTCCATCACGTTTGCGAATCATGCGGCCTTGTCTGTGACGATGTCGTTAAGGTAGTTGGCCAGGTCATGCAGGTAGACGAACGGATGACCCTGACGGGTGCCACCGGTACGGCTGACTTTCAACGCGATACGCCCGGCGTTGATCTTGCGCAACAGGTTGCGGTCGTTGGACAAGTGCGAGAAATAGCGCTCTCTCACCGCACTCAGCGATGGGCACGGCGTTGCGAATTCCTTGCGAAGTTGGTCGAGTATGTCGTTCATTCCGTGACTCCCTTTTCTGTGTACAGGTAAAAAGTGCAACGTCACGCCGCATCTCCGCCCAAGGGGGCAGAGTGCGAATCGATGACGGGCGAGGCCTTGGGCCGGTTGTTGGCCACAACCAGGAATTGCCCGGTCTGGCGCTGGATCATCTGTATGAGATGTCTGTCGCAGGCTGCCGGGTGCAGATAAACCGGGCAGCGTGTCAGTTGTCGTGTGGTTTGCATGTTCGTACTCCATAACGAGGTGCAAACAAACAATACGATATGTAGTAAAACACTGCAATACAGTTTGTAGTATTAAATACGTTTTGTATTAGCAGGTGTCTGCAGAGTCGACGTACCAGGACACGTTCACCGAGCCGGTCTCAAGGTTGCGGGTCACAGTAATGCCTTCAGCCTCGCTGATCTCTTCCACGATCTGCTCCCAATGAAGGAGCGACTCGCCCCGTTCACGTATCAGCAGCACCTGATGATCGATCTGCGCCTTGGGACTGGTGATCAGGTCTTGGATACGCTGGGCGAGCGCCAGATAGGCATCATGTTGCGATACATCGGGTGTCAGGTTTTGCATGCGTGAACTCCTTTTTACTGTATGTGCATACAGTAGTTGAGTAATATTTCCCACGCAAGCGGCAAACCTTTCCTATCTGTCAGCGCGTCGCTTGAACGTCGCCCATTAAAAAGCCCCGCTTGGCGGGGCTTCGGGCATATCGAGAGGACTCAGAGGCGCATCGTCATCTGTCTGATGACACCGATCAGTTTGCACTCTTCACTGACCGCGATGGTGGGGTAGGCCGGGTTAAGCGGTTTGAGGAAATAACGCCCGGCATCCTCGACCAGCTTCTTGAACGTCGCCTCGTTGCTTTCGGGAAGCTTGGCGATAACCAGCTTGCCGGGGGTTGGCTCGATACCCGTGTCCACCAGAACCAACATGCCTTCCGGAATGCTCTGGCCTGCGGGCGCCGTCATCGAGTCGCCACGCACCACCAGCCAGAAAGCGCGGCCCTTGGCTTTATAATCGCTCAGCTCGAAGGTGTCCGAGTAGCCGACCGGATAAGGCTCGACCGCCTCGTTCCAGCCACCTGCCTCTACCCAGCTGATCACCGGATACCGATAGAAGCGCGAAGGCTGCACCGTGGGCGCCACGTTCTGCTGTCCAGGCTCGTTCCCCGGAATCGAAGTGGTGAGGATCGGCAGGCCCAGCTCGGCCAGCAATCGGTTGATGACTTCGATCTTCGGCTCGCGCTTGCCGTTCAGCCAATGGCCCACCGCGCCCGGGGTTACCCCCATGCGTTCAGCCATTTCTTCCTGGCTGATCTGCTGGGTGTCCATGACCTGTCTTGCGACTTCATACCATTTATTCATGCGTCGAATCATACAGGCTGTAGGGTGATCTTCAATATACACATTGTAATGTCTTGTTGTGCATAAAAAATACAGATTGTATTGTCTGGCATTTCCAGAGGCGCAAAACCGTGCGCCTGAAACACGCCAGACAGGAGAAGCACAATGATTGAAGAAGTAGAAGCGGTGATGGTGCATTGGGGTGAGCAGCGGATGCGTATCGGGCTGGGTGGCGGTTTGAGCAGCCCGATGGCCGGGATCATGCAATGGGGTGCCTACATCCCGCGCAGCACGCCGGGTTCGCGGTCGCTGGTGGGCAATGGCAGCGGCATGGACTATATAAGCAGCGAAGTCGAAGCCGCGGTAGCCGAGATGGCGCGCGGCCCGGTCAAAGGGCGAGGGCCGGAACTGGCACAGTTGGCCAGCCTTCGTTATGTGGAGTCAGTACCGGTCCGCGAGCAAATGCGCTTGCTGGGCATCAATGAAGGCGCTGATCGAACCTATCGCAATTGGGTCGACAAGCTTCACCAGCGGGTTCTAGCCGCCCTTGCGGCGCGCAGTGCTTCGAGAAGCCATCATAAAGCGGCGGCGCGCAGGGCTTGAATGCGCGCTGGATCATGCGGTGTTCTGCACCGCTCATCCGGGCTGGCTGCACAGCTGTGGTCGAACTCGTGTTGAACTCCGGTCAAACTCGACCCACCCCAAAATTGCCCCTTTCCAGCCTTTCCGGAGGGGGGTAAAAAGGTCCCACGATATGCGATTTGCGCCTCGGAGCTGCCTCACAAAGATGCCTCGTAATTGCTGGCCCAGTCACGGATCGCTTACTTGAACCCGCCTCGGCGGGTTTTTTATTGGACGACAACACGAAAAGGCATTCCTAATGCTGAAAGAATGCAGATGCGGACAATGCAAAAGATTGCTCGCCCGAGTGGGTGAGTGCACTGAACTCCAGATTAAATGTTCTCGATGCGGAACATTGAATCATATGAAGGCCGAGAGCCTTGAGTCATCGCCTTGGAGCGACATCAAAGCGGAGTTTTCCGCACTTAAAAAGTTGACTAAATAAGGACTTAATTATGGCTTCTCAAATAACCTACACGCCTTTTAAACGCTCGGGCACAAACGTACTTCCTCCTAATCAATACATGGTAATCGGTCAATATTTAGTATCACCTGATGGTCGTTATAAACTCGCTCTCCAATCCGACTCCAATTTGGTGCTTTTTGATGGGGAGGCTGCTATTTGGGTGGCGGATTCCAGTCAGCCGTACAGCAGTGATTTGTTTAATAGAGGATTTGTCGAAACGCGTTTCTATGTGAGCAATTCAATATTTCTGGAAGACGCTGAGCGTAGCAGATTTTGGACCGCTTCAACGGGTAGAAGTGAGGAAGGCTTGTGGTACCGATCTCATCTAAGCGTTCAGGATGACGGAAATATTGTGACGCTTGATATAAATGCTCTTTTTACCACGCTTAACACGACGCTATTACCTAACTCTGATGAGGTTTTTATTTTCCCACCTGGCGTGAGCCTTGAGGTGGATAGGCGTTATACAGTGGGTGCGTACTCTCTTGTATTTTTGAATGACGGAAATCTCGCAGTATTTGCCCAAGACGGTTCCGTGGTTTGGAATGCAGGCGTATCTGGGCTAGGCGGTGTCCAGGCCACGATGCAATCTGATGGTAACTTTGTTATCTACGCGACCAACGGTGCCGCCGTTTGGCAAACGAATACTGCTGGTTTCCCGGGCGCGTATGGGCAGATTCAAAGCAACGGTGCTTTCGTAATCTGTCTTGGAACTCCACTGTGGGCACGGTCTGGCTGGACGCCGGGTAAACCGCCAAACGTTTTCTATCCACAGCACGGAGAGTTCAAGACGTATGATCGTGTAGTTTATAAGTTCTAGCGCTCTTCCCCCCTCTTCCCAAAGATAAGGGGGGAACTCATTACGCGGTCATCGTGAGTATAGAAAGGGACTGCGTTGCTCATTACGTATCGTAAGCGCTATTAAATGCCTCATGAAAAATTTCATTTTCTTGAAGGTCAATGATTGCTTGGCTGTAAGCGCTGTGTATTGATGCGTTTCTTTCTGGTTTTCCCGGCCGCCTCTGTGCGGCCTTTTTTATGTGCGGAGTAAAGATGGACCCCACCGACCTAGGCCCAGGCACAGCTACCTGGCTGGGCGGCACTGGCACCATCCTGCTTGGCGGCTTTTTATGGCTGCGCAAGTTTCTGTCCAGAGACGCCGCCGACCGGGCGATGGACAACGCCGACATTGGCACCGTGCGGCGGCTCAACGAATTGCTCGACTCCGAACGGGAGGCCCGCAAGGACGCTGAAGCGCGGGCCGATCAGTTTGCCAGAGAGCGCAATGAGCTGGCGGCGGCCGTTGGCCGCATGGAGGGCAAGATCGAGGCCCTGACCAGTCACATCGTGCAGCTCACCGACAAGGTGACTACGCAGAGCGCCGAGATTGCCCGGCTTCGTTCTCAGCTTGGAGGTGCCAACGATGCACAGATGCGTAATTGATTTCATCGCCCGGCGCGCCTGGCGGCAGATCGAAGTCTGGGTGATCGCCGTATTGCTCATCGTCGGATGCCTGATGTTGGGGTTTCAGGCCGGGCAGTGGTCGGCGAGTGCCGAGCACACTCAGCAACTGGCCGAAGTCCGCAAAGCGTATGACGCCGCGCTGGGCCGACGAGATCTCCGACTGGATCGGCTGGCCGAGAGCACCACTGAAGCCGTCGGCCGGGTTGAAAGCGCCGCCACTGTCGCCAATCAGGCGGCGCACACCGCCAGTCGCGCCGCCGACAAGGCCGACAAGGTGCTGGACAAGGCGACCCAGTAGCCGACCGACGCCAACAGGCGCGTCATTGCACACAGCCTGCACGCCGACAGCCTTCGCTGGCGTGTGGGATCGACACCTTGAACATGCGGATTGACTCATGAAGATAACCCCGATCGTTGCCCATTTGCAGGCGACCTGCCCGACCTTTGCCGGGCGAATCAGTGCCGGTATCGACTGGGCTGCCGTCGCCCTCGGCGATCAGCTCGAACACCCCTCGGCCTATGTGATTGCCATGGGCGATCAGGCCACGGCCAACGAACTGCAGAACGTCATTCGCCAGAACATCACCGACCGGCTGGACGTCGTGGTGGTGCTCGATGGCGGCGACAAGCGCGGGCAGCAGGCCAGTGAGCGGTTGCACGCCATTCGCGCCGAGTTGTGGCGTGCACTGGTGGGCTGGAGCCCGGAGCGCGATTACGACCCGATGCAGTATCAGGGCGGCGCGCTGGCGCAGATCAGCGGCGACCGCGTGACCTATCGCTTCGGTTTTGCCGCGCAATTCCAGTTGGGCCGCAACCTTGAAACGCAACCTGCCGAAACCTGGCACGAAGCTTACCTGGACGGGTTGCCGGGCTTTACCGGCGCCACGTTCGAGATGGACAGCATCGATCCGGCAGATCCCAACCTCAAACACCCAGGTCCGGATGGACGCATTGAAGTGAAGTTCTCAGGAGACGTAAAACCATGACCCAACGCATCACCGTCAAACCGGCCGAAGGCCGTGCCGTACCCGATCCGCAAGCAGGCGACCTGTTGCCTGCCGAAGGTCGGGAAGTGACGTTCAACGCCTGGTGGCAACGCCGTCACAACGACGGCGATATCACCCTGCAAACCGAGCAATCCCCCACTCAATCCGCCGTAATGGCTTAATCAAGAGGAAGCCAAACAATGGCTATCAGCTTTAACAACATTCCATCCGATGTCCGCGTGCCGCTGTTCTATGCGGAGATGGACAACTCGGCCGCCAACAGTGCGTCGGCCGGCATGCGTCGCCTGATCGTCGCTCAGGTCAATGACGATGTCACCGGCCCGGAGATCGGCACGCTGGTGCTGGTGCCGAGCGTGGCACTGGCCAAAAACCTCGGTGGTCAGGGCTCTATGCTCGCCGCCATGTACGAAACCTGGCGCAAGGCTGATCCGACCGGCGAAGTCTGGTGCCTGCCATTGCTCAGCACCGAAGGTGCCAAGGCTGGCGCGACCATCACCGTGGCGGGTGCGGCGACCGAATCCGGTCTGCTCAACCTGTACGTCGGCGGCGTGCGGGGGCAGGCCACAGTCGTCAGTGGCGCAACGGCGGCTCAGGCTGCCAACGCGCTGTCGGTGAAGATCAATGCCACGCCGGACCTGCCGGTCAGGTCGGTGGTCGAGGCCGGTGTGCTGACCCTGTCCTGCAAATGGAGCGGTCTCAGCGGCAACGACATTCGCCTGGAATTCAATCGTCTGGGCAAGACCAACGGCGAAGCGATTCCGGCGGGTCTGACCGCAGAAGTCACCGCCATGACCGGCGGCGTCGGTACGCCGGATCAGGTTCAGGCGCTGGCGGCACTGGGCGATGAGCCTTTCGAATTCCTGTGCCTGCCATGGACCGACACCGCCACGCTGGATGCGTGGAAATCGGCGATGGACGACAGCACCGGTCGCTGGAGCTGGGCCCGTCAGTTGTACGGCCATGTCTACAGCGCCAAGCGCGGTACTGTGGGTACGCTGGTCGCCGCAGGTCAGCTGCGCAATGATCAACACATTACCCTCCAGGGTGTCGAGCTGGCCGCGCCGCAGCCAGTATGGCTTTACGCGGCCGGACTGGCTGCACGCACCGCGGTGTTCATTTCCGCCGATGCTAGCCGTCCGACCCAGAGCGGCAGCATGCCCGGTCTGGATCCTGCACCGGCCAGCCAGCGTTTCACTCTGACCGAGCGAGAGTCGCTGTTGCGTTACGGCATTGCTACCTCGTACTACGAAGGCGGTTACGTGCGCATTCAGCGCTCGATCACCACCTATCAGAAGAACGCCTACGGGCAGGCGGACAACTCGTACCTGGACAGCGAAACCATGCACCAGTCGGCGTTCATCATTCGTCGCCTGCAGGGTGTGATCACCAGCAAGTACGGTCGCCACAAGCTGGCCGCCGATGGCACGCGTTTCGGTGCCGGCCAGCCGATCATCACGCCGAGCACCATCCGCGGCGAGCTGATCGCTCAGTACGGCCGTCTGGAAGAAGAAGGGCATGTGGAGAACGCTGAAGTGTTCGCCCAGTACCTGATTGTCGAGCGTGACGGCGACGATCCAAGCCGCGTGAACGTGATGTTCCCGCCGGATTACATCAATGGCCTGCGCGTGTTCGCGCTGCTCAACCAGTTCCGCCTGCAGTACGACGACGCGGCGTAAGCCTTTCCAACCACATCACTTTCAAACCCGCCGCGTGCGGGTTTTTTCATTCTGGAGATAAAACACATGGCTCAGAAAATTGCGGGTACCTGCTACATCAAAGTGGATGGCACCCAATTGACCATTAACGGCGGCGGCGAAGCCCCATTGATGAACGTGAAGCGCGATACCGTGGTGCCCGGCTACTTCAAGGAAGTGGACAAAGCCCCCTGGTTGAAATTCAAGGCCGTACATACCCCGGATTTTCCGCTCAAGCTGTTGACCACCGGTATGGATATGACCATCACCTGCGAATTCAACAACGGCAAAACCTACGTGCTGTCCGGCGCTTATATGGTCGAAGAACCGAGCAGCAAGGCTGACGATGGCACCATCGACCTGAAATTCGAAGGCAATCAGGGGACCTGGCAATGAGTGAAGTCATCGAACTGGCGAGCCCTATCGAAGCTCATGGCGAGACCCTCTCGCAACTGACGTTTCGCCGTCCCACCGCGCAGGAAGCACGCGCCATCAAGGCGTTGCCATACCGCATCGACAAGAACGAGGACGTTTCCCTCGATCTTGACGTGGCGGCGAAGTACATCGCGGTCTGCGCCGGTATCCCGCCATCGTCGGTCAACCAGATGGACCTGTGTGACATCAACACGTTGAGCTGGAAGGTCGCGAGTTTTTTCATGGCAGCGGCATCAGCGACCTTGAAGGCCTGATAGCCGTCGTTTACGACCTCGCGTACTTCTGGAAGACCGACCCCGAACTGATGATGTCCAGGGAACTGGACGTCATCACCGAATCGATCTTGCAGGCGCAACGCATCAACCAGATCCTGCAGGGGGAGTGATGGCAGACACTATCAAGACGCTGATCACCGGCGTCGATCAACTGTCTCCAACGCTGGCTGCTGTCAGCAAGAACGTCAAAGGATTCCAGGCCGGGCTCGAAGGCTCCGGCCTTGGGTCGATCCCGCTCGAGAATATGGTCAAGGAAAGCGTCCTCGCGCAGCCATTTATCGATGCGGTCAAGGCCGCAGTGGGTTTCGAGACAAGCATGGCCGGTGTGAAACGGTCCGTGACGTTTGAGAATCCGCAGCAATTCCAGGCGATGAGCCGCGACATTCTTGACTTGAGTGAGCGGCTTCCGGAGAGCGCCAGCGGCATTGCCGCGATTGTCAGTGAAGGGGCCAAGGCCAGCGTGCCGCGTGAAGAGCTGACCGGGTTTGCCTCCGATGCCGTGAAAATGGGCATCGCGTTCGATCAGACGGCGGCTCAGTCGGGCGAAATGATGGGCAAATGGCGCTCTTCGTTCGAGATGACTCAGCCGCAGGTTGCGGCGCTGTCCGAGAAGATCAATGTGCTCGGCGGCAATAATCTGGAAAAGCAGATTGCAACGATGGTCACTGCGATGGGCCCGCTCGGGCCTGTGGCGGGTCGGGCATCGGGTGAGATTGCCGCGATGGGGGCCACGCTGGCCGGCGTAGATGTGCCGACCGATGTGGCCGCCAAGGGCATGAAAAATTTCATGCAGTCGCTCACCGAGGGCGGCGCAGCCAAAGCAGGGGCTTTTCAGGCCTTGCAGCTGGACATCGACCAACTGACCCAAGGCATGCAGCAAAACCCGTCCGCCACCATCGAGAAGGTGCTGACCGCCATTTCGACGGTCGATCCGGGCAAACAGTCTGCGGTCATCACGCAACTGTTTGGCGAGGAGTCGCTGGGCGCGGTTACACCACTGCTGGAGAACCTGGACGTATTGCGGACCAACCTGGCGAAAGTCGGGGAGGGCGTGCAATCGGCAGGCACTATCGAGCAAGAATTCAAGGCCAACTCCGAGACCACCGCGGTCGCATTGAAGGAGATGGACAATCGGGTCGATCGCCTGAGCATCAACATCGGCAGTATGTTTCTGCCGGCGATGAACGAAGCGATGGCCGTGATCGGTCCGATGATTTCTCAGGTCGCAGCGTTGGCCGCCGAGCATCCTGGCGTCATCAAGGGCGTGGTGGGCGCTGCCATCGCCTTTGGCGTGCTGCAAGTGGCGGTACTGGCGGCGACGAATGCCAGCAAAGTATTGAGCGCGGTCATAGGGCTGTCACCGGTCGGTATGGTTGTGCGGGCACTGGCGCTGGCCGCAGGTCTTCTGATTGCCAACTGGTCGACCGTCGCCCCGTATTTCCAGGCTGTGTGGGCCAGCATTCGCGAACCCGTCATGGCGTTGTGGGGCGCGCTCCAGAAGGTGTTCGGCTGGACGCCGATCGGGCTGATCATCGCGAACTGGCAACCGCTGTCTGCGTTTTTCGGCGCGCTTTGGGACGTCATCAAAGCGCTGGCTTCGCCTGTGGTCGGTTACCTTCAAGCGCTGTTCGACTGGTCGCCTCTGGGAATCGTCAGTGAACAGTGGGAACCGATCAAAACCTTCTTTTCGGGACTGTTCACTGACATCAAACCGTTTATCGATCCGATCCTGAGCTGGTTCGGTGGCGGCTCTGAAGATAAATCCCTGTTGCAGCGCGCCACTCAAAAACTCAACGAGTTCGCTGACGAACGGCGTGCTGAGAACGCAGGTCCAGGTGGCGGTACTGGAGCGTTCCTGGCTGAGGGTGCCGTACAGGCCAGCCAGCTGAAACAGCAGCAAATCAACCAGGCGATGGGCATACCGGGAACCAGCCAACTGCTGGGTGCGCCGAACCTGCCTGCACCCGGCAGCCTGTTGCTGCAGCAGGGTGCAGGTGCTGGCTCGCGGCTTGAAGGCGAGCTCAACATTCGCTTTGAAAACGCACCGCCGGGCATGCGCACGGAACAGATGCAGACCAACCAGCCCGGCTTGACGGTGTCGCCAAGTGTGGGCTATCGAACCCTCGGCACAGGAGCCGCATCATGAGTACATGGCGTGACAGCCTGTTGCCCGCGTCTTTCCGGGGCATCGGTTTTTTCATCGAGAAAGCGACTGTTCCGACAGGACGCAAGGGGCAGTTGCATGAGTTTCCGCAGCGTGACGAGCCGTACTTCGAATCGCTGGGCAAACAGTCGCAGATCCATACGCTGACCGCTTTCATCGTTGGCAGCGATTGTTTCGAACAGCGGGACAGACTGCTTCAGGCGCTGGAGCAGGAGGGAGCCGGCGAGTTGGTGCATCCCTGGCTGGGTCGTATGCAGGTGCAGGTCGGCAACTGCACCCTGACGCATAACCTGACCGAAGGCGGGATGGTGCGTCTGGACCTGATTTTCTACCCGGATCTGCCGCTGAAGTTTCCGACGTCCACGCTCAATACTCGCCGTCAGTTGATGCAGGCGTCCGATGGACTGCTGGATTCTGCGCTCAGGCGCTATCGGGCGGTCATGGCGACGGTGGATGCCGTACGCATCAATATCAAAGCGTTGCGCAGTACGTTGTCCGGGGTGTTTGCCACGATTCAGCGGCAGTTCTCCTCGTTCATGGCGATCTATTCGGATGCCACCGCACTGGTGCACTCGCTGGTCAATGCGCCTTATACGTTGAGCTCGACGTTTTCCACGTTCTTCGCCAGTTTTGACGGGGACAGCCGCCGGGTCAGAAGAGAAAGCGGCAGCGCCGTTTCCGCTGGAAGCAGTGCAGGATCCGGTTCAGGCAGTTCTGGCGGCGGCAGTGCGGGGAGCGGATCGGGCGGCAGTGGCGGCGCGGGCGGTAGCGATGGTGGCTCCAGCGTTGGCAGGGCAGGCAGCGTTGCATCGAGCGTCTCGGGCGTGCGCAGTGCTTCGGGAGTCGAAATCGTACCGTATCGCTCGATCATCTCCGACGCCACGCAACAGGCGCAGGCTGTTTCCAGCATCAATCAGATCAATCAGGGAGGTGGTCTGGATACCGGCGTGACGGCTCAGGCTACTGCGGATCTGGTACAGGATGCGCTGTTGGTCAAGGTGGCGAGGGTCGTGGCCAGCATGCCGGTGGCGGTCAATACGAAACCGATTCTTGTCGTGCCGTCCCTGGATCAGCAACGCGTTCAACCGCTGCAACGTGCCGATGTGCCGGTGGCCGACGACGTGATCGAACTGCGCGACACGCTCAGTTCGGCCATTTGGGAAGCCGCGCTGAAGGCCGATCCGGAGCATTACCTGGCGCTCAATACGCTGCGACATGCACTGATCGGTCATCTCAATGCGGTGGCCGCTTCCGGTGTTCGTCTGCTGGACATGAAAGTGGCCGAACCGTTGCCAGCGCTAGTGCTGGCCTATCGTCGCTTCGGGGACGCAAGCCGCTCGCACGAAGTGGTTCAGCGCAACCGTATCGCGCACCCAGGCTTCGTGCCGCCCGGTACGCTCAAGATCGCTCAGGAGTAACCCATGATCGACCCTAACGTTGTCACCTTGACGGTTGGCAAGCATGACTATGGCGGTTGGAAAACCGTGGAAATCTCGGCGGGCATCGAGCGTCAGACACGCAGTTTCGACGTCAGCCTGACCTGGCAATGGCCTGGGACGGACATGGTCAGACCCGTGCGCGCAGGTGCCGCATGTGAGGTCCGTATCGGCGGCGAGTTGATCCTGACAGGCCGGGTATTTGCCACGCCCGTCAGCTATGACGAGAAGCAGATCACTTTGAAGATATCCGGACGCTCCCTGACCGCCGATCTGGTGGACTGTTCGGCGATCAACAAGCCTGGCGAGTGGAACGACGTATCGATGCTGACCATCGTCAGAGAGCTGGCCGCGCCCTACAAGGTAAAGGTGCTCAGCGAGATACCGGAAACTTCGCGAAAATCGAAGCACACCATCGAGCCCGGCGAGACGGTGTTCAAGTCCATTGACCGGCTGCTGACCGTGTTCCGGATATTTTCCACGGATGACGAATACGGCAATGTCGTGCTCGCCAGGCCCGCAAGTGCGGGCCATGCGGTGGACACGCTGGCGTTGGGTGGCAACGTGCTGTCGGCCGTTGCGCCGCTGGATTATTCGGGACTCTTCTCCGAGTACCAGGTCATTGGCCAACAGGCGGGCAATGACAAGACGTTCGGCAAAGCCGCGTCGGAGGTCTCCGCTTCGGTCACTGACGGTAGCATCACGCCTTCGCGCGTGCTGGTCATTCATGAGCAGTCGCCGATCACCCCGGAACTGGCGTTGAGTCGGGCCAAATGGGAGCGCGGCCATCGCCAGGGCAAGACCCGGCTGACCACGTACAAGGTGCAAGGCTGGCGGCAGTCCAACGGTGCGTTGTGGCGCCATAACACCCTGGTCCATGTCGTCGACCCGATCCTGGACCTCAATCAGGAAATGCTGATTTCGGCCATTACCTATTCGCTCTCCAGCGAGGGTACGACCGCCACGCTGGTCGTCGGGCCGATCGAGGGTTTTGAAGCAGAGCCCGGTGATCCTGAAAAGCGCAGCAAGGTGCCGGTCAACCAGGACGCCTACAGCTACGCGCAACCCAATTACGAAGGAACGCTCGCATGAGTCTATTCAATCGCATGCTGGTGCGCGGCACGGTCGTGCTTGCAAGAGCCAGCAGCAAAATGCAGGCGCTGCAAATGCGTCTGACCGCAGGAGAAGTCAGGGGGGACATGGAGCATTTCGAACCCTATGGCTTTACCAGCAACCCGCTGGCGGGGGCTGAGGGTATCGCCGCCTTCATCGGCGGTGATCGCTCCCACGGTCTGCTGCTGGTGGTGGCGGACCGCCGGTATCGCCTTCAGGGACTGGAGTCGGGCGAAGTCGCGATCTACACCGATGAAGGCGACAAGGTGCACTTCAAGCGCGGCAAGGTCATCGAGATCCAGACCAACACCTTGAACATCAAGGCCGCGACGGCGGTGAATTTCGAGACGCCGCAGATCACCCAGACAGGGAAGATCGTTTCCCAAGGCGACCAGATCGCTGGCGGCATCAGCCAGATCACGCACTTGCACGGCAGCGTGCGCTCCGGTCCAGACCAGAGCGGGCCGCCCGTTGGAGGTGGCTGATGATTATTGAAGGCACCTTGCAGTCCGCCTTGCTGCGCTCGGTGATCATCAGCCTGTTCACCTGGCGCCGCGCCGAGGCCGACGATCAGTTCGACGATGCCGAGCGTTTCGGCTGGTGGGGTGACACCTACCCGAGCGTGGCCAATGACCGGATCGGCTCGAGACTGTGGCTGCTGCGCAGGGTCAGGCTTACCGCGCAGACCGAACGCGACGCTCAGTTTTATGCCCATGAAGCGTTGAGCTGGCTGATCGACGACGGTCACGTCAAGCGCATCAACATTCTTACCGAACAGGTCCAGAGCAACCGCCTGAACCTGGGCGTCGAGCTGGTCGTCCCGGACGGCCAGGTCGTGCGCTTCCACCCTTCAGAACAGTGGCAGGTGATCTATGCCGTTTGAAACACCAACGTTACCGGCGCTGGTCAACCGCACTCAGGTCGACCTTGCCAGCGATGCGCTTCGCCAGTCCGATGCTCGGGTGCTGTCGCGCGCACACAGCGGCGCGGCCTACGGGCTGTACGGCTATCAGGACTGGATCGCGGATCAGATTCTGCCGGATACGGCCGATGAGGAAACCCTCGAGCGCCAGGCCATTCTGCGTCTGCGGCAGCCGCGCAAACCCGCGCAGCCTGCCACTGGCAAGGTGCGTTTCGTGGCGGCTGCCGGTGCGGTGCTGGATGTCGACACCGTTCTGCAGTTCAGCGACGGGCGCTTTTATCGCGTCACTCAGGGCGTCACCACCGTGGCGGGCACCAACACGACCACGGTCGAAGCGGTAGACGCAGGCGCGCTGGGCAATGCCGACGCCGGACAGGTCATGACCGCCGTTCAGCCGGTTGAAGGCATCGACGGCAGCTTTACCGTCATCGGAGACGGGCTGGTCGGCGGCATCGCCCGGGAAAGCACCGAGTCGCTACGGGCTCGCGTGGTGCGTTCGTATCGCGTCATTCCCCATGGCGGCAATCAGGACGATTACGTTACTTGGGCGCTGGATGTGCCGGGCGTGACGCGGGCCTGGTGTGTGCGGCGGTACATGGGGCCGGGCACCGTGGCGGTGTTTTTCATGCGCGACGATGATTCGAGGCCGACACCGGACGCCGAGCAATTGGCTGAAGTGGCGGCCTACCTCGAGCCGCTACGCCCGGTCACGGCCGAGCTGTACGTGCTGGCGCCGGTTCAGAAGCCTGTGACGTACACCATCAGCCTGACGCCGGACACCTCGGCAGTGCGCGCGGCGGTGCAGGCGCAACTGGCCGATCTGCACAATCGTGAAGCCGGTCTGGGCGAAACCCTGTTGCTGACGCACATCGCCGAGGCCATCAGTCGGGCAACCGGGGAAACCGACCATGTACTGGTTTCACCGACGGCCAACGTCACGGCAGCGGCCAATCAGTTGCTCACCTTTGGGGGGATTTCATGGTCGTCATAAGAACCGCCCAGCACTACGCCGAACAACTGCAGGCGCTGCTGCCATCCGGTCCTGCATGGGATCCGGAGCGTGTGCCCGAGGTTCAGCAACTGATCGCCGGTCTGTCCCACGAGTTCGCTCGCATCGACGGACGCGCCTTCGATCTGCTCAACGAGATGGACCCGGCCACCGTCAGCGAGCTGGTCCCGGACTGGGAGCGGGTCATGAACCTGCCCGATCCGTGCCTCGGGCTCAAACCGCTGTTCGAAGACCGGCGTCTGTCGGTACGCCAGCGGCTGGTGGCTGTAGGAGGGCAGAACGCAGCGTTCTACATCGGCATTGCCGTAAGCCAGGGCTATCCCGACGCCTCTGTCACTGAACTTCGAGCGCCCCGTATGGGGCGTTCTCGTTTCGGGCAGGCGCACTTCGGCACCTGGAACGCGCAATTCATGTGGACCCTGAACACCGGCGGACGTCAGCGGCTGGGTCGGCGCTTTGGCGCCAGTTACTGGGGAGAGCGGTTCGGGGTCAACCCCGGCACCGCCATCGAATGCCTGATCCGTCGAGCAGCACCGGCGCATGGCGTCGAATTCGTTAATTTCAACTGAGGAACAACACGTGGACTATCCCAAGAGTGTGCCAGGCGTAGGCCTGGTGAGCGGCAAATTTATCGATGAAAACCCGGCAACCGGTACACCCGGTTCGCTGATTCCCGCGCAGTGGGGCAACTCGGTGACGCAGGAGATTCTAAATGCCATGGCCGCTGGTGGCGAGCAGCCGGATGAAGGCCGGGCGGATCAGCTCGCAAAAGCGATTGCCCAAATCAGCCGCGGGACACAGCCGGTCGCCAAGGTGCTTTCGTTCAACGAGAACATAGCTTTTACGAAAGACCAGATGGAGTTACTTCTGCTTGATGCCTCAGGCGGAAGTCGCGCTTTCACGTTGCCTTCTTCAAATTCGGTGCTTGGCACCAGGGACGTAATTGTTCGCAGGGTAGACAACAGTGGCAACCGGCTAGTCATCAATGCAGCAGCCGAAGACAGGATCAAGTTTCATACTCACTTGAATGCCGCCGGTTACACCTTTCTGGTTTTGATGGGGGCAGGCGATTGGTGGCACCTGCGCAGTGACGGAGTCGGTAACTGGTGGCCTGTAGGCCGTTATGACAGTACTCCATTGGGACGCCCTTTTTTTGAAACGACAACCTTGTTCAGTCCGGGCGGGTATGGAGCGCTAAATGGAGCGCTGCTTAACCGTGCCGACTGGCCTTGGCTCTGGGATCACGCTCAGAAGTCCGGGATGCTCTATACGGAGGCCGGCCGCACTGGCAAAGAAGGTGGGTGGACCGCAGGTGACGGTGCTTTGACTTTTCGTGGACCCGAAGGACGCGGGGAGTTCTTGAGAGTGCTTGATGAATCTCGCGGAGTAGATGCCTCACGCGTTGCAGGCTCTTGGCAGGACGGCACCTGGCTTAGGACGGTTGCGCAAGAGTGGACAGGATCTGATCTTGAGAGCGGCACTTTCGTGCTGGGCAATGCTCACGCTCAAGCCGATGGGCGGCTCGCTTCCTCCGGCGTTGGCGGTGTCCTCCCATCAGGCGCATTAATTCCTGCTGGTGGTTCTGCTTACCCCCCCGCGACAACAGACAACGCTGTTACTGGAACCGCCGTAAGGAACGAACAGGCAATGAATAACTGGATTCGCTTCCGTAGCCGCAATATTGCCTACCCCGGGCGCATTAAACTGATCTGAGGACGATATGCCAATTTATTTGATAGACGATTTTAACGCTTTGATTGGTCCAGTCGAATTGCCGATTGTCCCTGGTCTCGGTGAGCAGGCACCCAGCAACTCTGTCAGTTTGCCAACCCTGTTGGCCGAGCCTGAAAAAGGATTTTCCTGGGCATTGGTTGATGATGAGCCGCAACAACTGGCGGACTGTCGCGGCCTCATGTTTCGAACTGAGGATGGCTCTGAAGAGCTGTGGGCCAAGTTGGGTACCCCACCTGAGACGCTTACTGCTAAGCAGTGGCCTGGAAAATATTACATCTGGCAAGAGGGAAACTGGGTGGTTGATGAGGATGCAAGGCGACTTGCCTTCACCTCTGCCGCGCTGATCGTCCGTGACCAATGTCTTCAAGTCGCAGCCAAGCATATTGCTCCTTTGCAGTATGCCGAAGAGTTTGGAGATATCACCGGTCCTGAGAAATTCAGATTACTTGAGTGGAAGCGATACAGCATAGAGGTGAATCGGATTGAGCAAAGTCCCGACTATCCGTTCCATATTGACTGGCCCCCCGCGCCATCAGATACGTTCGTGAAGTAGTCCTTTTTTTGCACGATTTATTTTTACGAAGCCTGCAAGGGGTTTATTAAATTTTCGCCCTGGCGTAATAGCTGCCTCAGCTATTGCTCGGTATTAAATTTAAGTCGGCGTTTTTGTTCGGTGGAGAAAACTGATTGCAGGCTGCTGCGAGCAGGATGAAATTAAAATCTCAATTAAAAATCCTATCAAAAATTGTATAGGCATTACTTAGGCTCAATAAGGCAAGGGGGAAAAACTAAAGCTTGGAAGCGTAATTTTGTATGAACCACACATTCCTTCACTAGAAAATTATAGGTATTCCTATGTACACAGTCATAAGCGGTCGCCATCCTCGCTGGGCCGATCTGGCTCATACATCCATGATCCTTTCGGTGCTCGTTGAGCTAAACGGATATATGCCCCGTGAGGACGCTATCTCCGCCTCGGCCACCGATCCAGATCCGGAAATCGTTGCGCTTTTCAATCGCGCAGTCGCCGGTGAGTTTGGTGAGGTCCTTGAGCCAACCGAGCAGATGGTCTTGAGTGCCGTCATGATTCAGCGTGGCGGGTACTCTGCCGACGCTACTCGGAAAATCGACGTGTTGAATAATGAGCTGTCCATCTTGCGGGACGCTGTAGCGTTGGGTTCGGCCACTCAGGCTCAGATCGACTCCTTGCCTGCGCTGCAAGCCGAGCTTGAGGCCTATTTGCTGTACCGGGCACAACTCGCCCGACTCGAAGATATTCCGGGCTTCCCGATGTCTTTCGTATGGCCCGTTGCGCCTGCTTCGCCGTTCGTGTACGTCAAGCCGCCTGAAGTGCCCACCCCGCCAACAGGTGTTGGCGAGGATGAGCTGCCGTGGATCATGTCCAGTATTCGCAGTCCTCGCTGGGCCGATCAAGGCCATAACGCTATCGTACTGTTGGTGGTTTTTGAGCAAACCAAAGACACGCGTGGTGAAGAAGCTATAACCGTTGCGTTCAACGACCCGCGGCCTCAGGCCCGACAGTTGTACGAACGTGCAGTCTTCGGCGGGTTCGGCCCGGTCCTTGAGCCGCTCGAACCGACTGCGCCGGTTGTCACTGTGGACGGGAGAGTTCAACGTGACCGTTACGCGGCCGCGGCCACTGCGAAAATCGATGAGCTGGAGTACGCGCTTGATACGGTGCTCAAGACCATTGATGCACAGCTGAAATCCCTGTCTGCGCTGCAAGCCGAGCGTGAGGCGTACTGGCGCTACAGAGTGCAGCTTGCCCAGCTCGATGCGGTGCCTGGCTTTCCGGAGACTTTCGTGTGGCCGGTTGCGCCTGCAACGCCGTTCGTTTACGTGCCGCTGACGCAAGCGCCACCTCCGGTAGTCGGCGTGAGTCCAGATGAGCTTCCCAAGTAATGACGCCCCGCAATGACGGGGCGTCTTTTTATCCGCACTGCACGTTGCTCTTGAACCACAAGAGGGGCGGGCTGTGCGGGTTTGGCAGGTTCCATAAACTCTCCAGGAGGATCAATGCCTATTGATCAGCAACAATTACTGAGCATTCTCCCCAACGCCGGCCTTAAAGCCGGCGTTTTCGTTTCTGCGCTGAACATCGCCATGAACCATTACCGCATCGATACACGGCTGCGCGTGGCGGCGTTCATCGCGCAGGTCGGGCATGAGTCCGGTCAGCTCCGGTACGTGCGTGAACTGGGTAACGACAGTTACCTGGCCAGGTACGACACCGGGCAGTTGGCGTTGCGTCTGGGCAACACGCCCGACGCAGACGGCGACGGCCAGCTTTACCGCGGTCGCGGGCTGATTCAGGTGACGGGACGCGCCAACTATGAGGCGTGCGGGGAGGCGTTGGGGCTGGATCTGTTGCGCCAGCCCGAGCTGCTTGAAAGGCCCGACCATGCCGCGATGTCGGCGGCCTGGTTCTGGGATCGCGCCAACCTGAACGTGCTGGCTGACAAGGGAGACTTCCTGATGATCACCCGGCGCATCAACGGTGGCACCAATGGTCTGTCCGATCGACAGGCGCTCTATCAACGGGCTCTGGAGGTGCTGGCATGAATGTGCTGGATCTGCGTTTCGTGATGGTGGCGGTCGTGGTCGGCTCAGGCCTTGGTGCGTGGCTTGCCTGGGAATGGCAGGCCACACGCTACGAGCGGCAATTGTCTGAGCAGGCCATGAGTGGTCTGCGCGAACGAGAGCTGGCGTCCAGGGCCGTCATCGACTGGCAGACTGCCGAACAGGCTCGACTGCGCGCGCTGGAGCTTCGCCTGCAGAACAGCGATACCCACTTTCATAAGGAATTGACCGATGCACAAACCGCTCAGGCTCGTTTGCGCGACCGGCTGGCTACTGCTGATTTGCGGCTGTCAGTCCTCATTGCCAGCCCGGCCATCAGTGATGGCATGTCCGCCACCTCCAACACCGGCGGCGTGGTTCATGGAGGCACGCGAGCCGAACTTGACCCAACGGCTGCTCAACGAATTGTCGCCATCACCGACGACGGCGATC
>NZ_MUIO01000076.1 GCF_002087235.1 Pseudomonas floridensis
CAGCCAGAACCCGACCGAAGATGCGCAGATCATTCCGGTCAGCGTGTTCTGGGGGCAGTCGCCTGATCGCGAGTCCAGCGCCTGGAAACTGCTGTTTGCCGACAGCTGGGCCGTGACCGGTCGTCTGCGTCGTCTGGTCAGCATCCTGATTCTGGGGCGCAAGACGCGCGTGCAGTTTTCCGCGCCCATCCACATGCGCGAACTGGTCGACGAGAACAAGGGCTACGAACTGACACTGCGCATGACCCAACGTCTACTGCGCGTGCATTTCCGTAACCTGAAGAGCGCGGTGATCGGTCCGGACGTGTCGCACCGGCGCAATCTGGTCAAGGGCCTGCTGGATGAGCCCTTGGTCACACAGGCCATTCTCGAAGAATCCCAACGCGAAAAGATTTCCGAAGAAAAGGCCCGCGAACTGGCATTGCGGTACGGCAATGAAATCGCGTCGGACTACACCTATTCGGCCATCCGTTTTCTGGAAGTGGTGCTGAGCTGGTTCTGGAACAAGATCTACGACGGCATCAAGGTCAGCCACATCGAGGGCGTGCAGACTGTCGCGCCGGGCCATGAAGTCATCTATGTGCCGTGCCACCGCAGTCATATCGACTACCTGCTGCTGTCCTACCTGCTGTTTCGCAACGGTCTGACTCCGCCGCACATCGCTGCGGGCATCAACCTGAACATGCCGGTGATCGGCAGCCTGCTGCGACGCGGCGGCGCGTTTTTCATGCGCCGCACGTTCAAGGGCAATCCGTTGTACAGCGCGGTGTTCAACGAGTACCTGCACACCCTGTTCACCAAAGGATTCCCGGTCGAGTATTTCGTCGAAGGCGGCCGCTCACGCACCGGGCGCATGCTGCAGCCCAAGACCGGCATGCTGGCGATCACCATGCGCAGCTTTTTGCGCAACTCGCGCATGCCGATTGTGTTCATCCCGGTCTACATCGGTTACGAGCGCGTGCTGGAAGGCCGCACGTATCTGGGCGAACTGCGCGGCGCAACCAAGAAGAAAGAGTCGATCTTCGACATCTTCAAAGTCATAGGTGCCCTCAAGCAGCGCTTTGGCCAGGTGTCGGTGAACTTCGGCGAGCCGATCAAACTGGCCGAATTTCTGGACTCGGAGCAGCCGGACTGGCGCGAACAGGAACTGGCCCCGCAATTCAAGCCGGACTGGCTGAGCGACACCACCCATCGACTGGGTGAGCGTGTGGCGCAGCACTTGAACGAAGCCGCCGCCGTCAACCCGATGAATCTGGTGGCGGTCGCCCTGCTGTCGACCCATCGACTGGCGCTGGACGATCAGGCCATGGAGCGCGTCCTGGACCTGTATCTGACGCTGCTGCGCGCCGTACCGTACTCCCCGCACACCACGCTGCCGGAAGGCGACGGCCGCGCGCTGATCGAACACGTCAAAGGCATGGACCTGCTCGCCGAACAGAAAGATGCGCTCGGCAAAATTCTCTACCTGAACGAGCAGAATGCGGTCCTGATGACCTACTACCGCAACAATGTGCTGCATATCTTTGCGTTGCCGTCGTTGCTGGCCAGTTTCTTTCAAAGCTCCTCACGCATGAGCCGCGAACTGATACTGCGCTACACGCATGCGCTGTATCCGTACCTGCAATCGGAGCTGTTCATTCGCTGGCCGCTCAGTGAGCTGGACGAGGTCGTCGATCAATGGCTCACCGCCTTTGTCGAGCAAGGTCTGTTGCGCCGCAAAGACGACACGTACATCCGTCCGGAGCCAAGTTCTCGCGAGTTCGTCCTGCTGACCTTGCTGTCGCGTGCCATTGCCCAGACGCTGCAGCGTTTCTACATGGCCATTGCCCTGTTGCTCAACAACGGCCAGAAAGCCCTTACCCCTGAAGAGCTGGAGGACTTGTGTACGGTCATGGCTCAGCGTCTGTCGATTCTGCACGGGCTCAATGCGCCGGAGTTCTTCGACAAAAGCCTGTTCCGTCATTTCATTCAGACCCTGCTCGACCTGGGCGTGCTGCGTAAGGACAGCGCCGGCAAACTGAGCTATCACCCACTGTTGGGAGAACTGGCCGAGGGCGCAGCCAAACGCGTACTGCCTGCCGAGATCAGGCTGTCGATCCGGCAGGTGGCGCTGCACAGCAACGAAGAAGAACAAAATGTCGGAGGCAACGAGGGAGCAGCGTAGGCTTTTTCTGCAAGCTGACGGGAATAACTGGACAGGGTGATTGCTGCCCGTCGGGGTCTGCTAGGGTTTGGCCTGCACCCATGACGGGTGCTCACTCAATAAGGAAATTGAAAATGTCCAGCGAACCCCTCGTACGCCTTCAGGGCGACGTTTATTACCTGCCACGCATCACTTTGCCGAAAGGCTGCACGCTGACTGTCACATTGAATGACATCAGCCTTGCCGACGCCTTCGCCGACGTCGTGGCTGTCAGCAAGACCGAAATAACCCGTCAGGTTCCGCTGCCCTTCGAGCTGGGCTACGTCGCCGACCGGTATCCAGTGCCGGGGCATACCTACGCATTATCGGCGCGTATCGAACATGACGGCCGCCTGATCTGGGCCGACGACACTGTTCATCCGGTCGTCTTGACCGGAGAAGACCAGAGCGGCTTGAAGATCAAGGTCATTCAGGTCGAACGCTGATCAGCTCAGACGATGCATTACCGTTCAGCGGCACGTTCTGACGCGCCGCTGTCTGTTGCGCCCCGACGGCCTCATCTTCGCCCGGCTTCAACTGCTCGCCCGGTCGCGCCCGACGGCGTCATACACCCGCTCCGACTTCCTGATACGCTTGACTTCGTGTCGCACCATTACTGACCTGAGCACAGGGTCGGAATCACTTTTTACAAGGACGCTGTCATGCCTCGTTTTTCGTTTACCTTTGCCGGCCTGTGCGCAGGTCTTCTGCTGTCGGCCAACGTCTTCGCGTTGTCGCTGGGCGATCTGTCGCAATCGGACGCCACTGGCGGTCTCAAGGATGCTCTGACTCAGGGCGCGCAGGTTGCGGTCAAGCAACTGGGCGTTCCGGGCGGCTTCAGCAAGAACGAAGAAGTGCGTATCGAACTGCCCGGCAAACTGGGCCAGGTTGCCAAGAAAATGAAAATGCTTGGCATGGGCACCCAGGTTGACCAACTCGAAACCAGCATGAACCAGGCCGCCGAAGCCGCAGTGCCACAAGCTCAGGCATTGCTGGTGGATGCGGTGAAGAAAATGAGCGTGACCGATGCCAAAGCGATCCTCAGCGGGGGCAAGGATTCGGCGACTCAATACCTGAACAGCAGCAGCCGCGAACAGATTCGCGCGAAATTCCTGCCTATCGTCAAGAAGGCCACCGATCAGGTCGGTCTGGCACAGAAATATAATGCCTTCGCGGGTAAGGCCTCTTCACTGGGCATGCTCGATACCAAGAGCGCCAATATCGAGAGTTATGTGACCGAGCAGGCGCTCAACGGGCTGTTCGAGATGATCGCGAAACAGGAAGAAAGCATCCGCGCCAATCCCGCCGCCGCAGCAACGGGGCTGGCGAAGAAGGTATTTGGTGCGTTGTAAGTTCGGCGATGCTTACCGTTGATGATCGCGCCCATCGCTCCGCGAGGGGCATGCCGCCCGGGACGCACTGCGTCCCGGGCGGCATCGATTGCGAACTCAATGAGCCAGGCACCCTACATAAATCACCGCGCGTCCTTACAGCGCACGACCCTGCACACCCTCGACCTTTTTCACCCTGAACCACGCCGCATACAGGGCGGGCAAAAACAGCAGCGTCAGCGCGGTGGCGACGATCAGGCCGCCCATGATTGCCACCGCCATCGGGCCGAAAAACAGGCTGCGTGACAACGGGATCATGGCCAGAACGGCAGCCAGCGCAGTGAGGACAATGGGCCGGAAACGGCGGACGGTGGCTTCGATGATCGCATGCCAGCGGTCAAGCCCGGCGGCGATATCCTGTTCGATCTGATCCACCAGAATCACCGAGTTGCGCATGATCATCCCGGACAACGCGATGGTGCCGAGCATCGCCACGAAGCCGAATGGCTGGTTGAAGATCAGCAGGAACAGCGTCACGCCGATCAATCCCAGAGGCGCGGTCACGAACACCATGAGCATCCGCGAGAAGCTGCGCAACTGGATCATCAGCAAGGTCAGCACGACGACAATGAACAAGGGCACGCCGGCGTTCACCGAGTTCTGCCCACGCGCCGAATCCTCCACCGTACCGCCGACCTCCAGCAGATAACCGTCAGGCAACTCGGCCCGCACCGGGTCCAGGGTCGGCATGATCTGTTTGACCAGCGTGGCGGGTTGGTCCTTGCCGTAAATATCGGCGCGCACCGTGACACTTGGCAACCGATTGCGGTGCCAGATCACGCCCTCTTCGAACCCGTAGTCCAGCGTCGCCACTTGCGACAGCGCCACGCTGGCGCCGTTTTGCGTCGGCACGGCCAGGCTGGACAGAGCATCCAGTTGCTCGCGCTCATTGCGGGTGCCGCGCACCATGATGTCCACCAATTCGTCGTCTTCGCGGTACTGACTGACGCTAGAGCCGGTAAGCGAGTTGCGCAGGAACGCCGACAGATCGGCCGTGGTCACCCCCAATGCCCGGGCGCGGTCCTGATCGATGTTCAGGTGCACGACTTTGCTCGGTTCCTCCCAGTCCAGATGGACGTTGGACACATGAGGGTTTTCGCGCACCTTGTCCTGGACCTTGCGCGCCAGCGCTCTGACCACTTCGATGTGCTCGCCGGTGACGCGAAACTGCACCGGATAGCCAACCGGCGGGCCGTTCTCCAGACGTGTCACCCTTGAGCGCAACGTCGGAAACTGCTCGTTCAAGTGGGTGATCAACCATCTGCGCAGCGCTTCGCGGTCTTCGATGCTGCGGGTGAGCACCACGAACTGGGCAAAGCTGGGTGCGGGCAGTTGCTGATCCAGCGGCAGGTAGAAGCGTGGCGAACCGGTGCCGACATAGGCAACGTAATTGTCGATGCCTTGATGATCCTTGAGCATCTGCTCCAGACGCTTGACCTGCTCGGCCGTGTTGACCAGCGACGCGCCCTCCGCCAGTTTCAGGTCGATCATCAGCTCCAGTCGTCCGGAAGCCGGGAAGAACTGCTGCGGCACGAACCTGAACATCATCACGGACACTGCAAACAACGCGACGGTGGCGACGATCACCGTCTTGCGGCGTCGCACGCACCAGCCCACCAGCCCGCGCACACGCTGGTAAAAAGGCGTTGCATAAGGATCGGGGGCGTGGGTGCCGTATCTGGCAGCATGCCGTTTGGCAAGGTCCGGCAACAGACGGTCGCCCAGGTAGGGCACGAACATCACTGCGGCGATCCACGACGCTATCAACGCGATGGTCACCACTTGAAAGATTGAGCGGGTGTATTCGCCGGTACTGGACTGCGCCGTGGCAATCGGCAGGAAACCGGCGGCCGTGATCAGCGTACCGGTGAGCATCGGGAACGCCGTGCTGGTCCAGGCAAAACTTGCCGCCTTGAGCCGGTCGTAGCCCTGCTCCATCTTGATCGCCATCATTTCCACGGCGATGATTGCGTCGTCCACCAGCAAACCCAAGGCCAGCACCAGCGCGCCGAGCGAGATCTTGTGCAGGCCGATGCCCAGGTAATACATCGTCGCAAAGGTCATCGCCAATACCAGCGGAATGGCCAGCGCGACCACCATGCCGGTGCGCACACCCAATGAGAAAAAACTCACCAGCAAGACGATGACCAGCGCTTCGGCCAGCACCTGGACAAACTCGCCGACACCGGTTTTCACCGCTGCAGGCTGATCGGACACTTTGCGCAGTTGCATGCCGACGGGCAGGTTCTTCTGCAGGCGGGCAAACTCGGTTTCCAGCGCACGCCCCAGGATCAGGATATCGCCGCCGTCTTTCATCGCGACCGCCAGACCGATGGCATCTTCATCCATAAAACGCATGCGAGGTGCGGGCGGGTCGTTGAAGCCGCGGTGCACTTCGGCCAGATCACCGATCCGCAAAGTACGGTCACCGACCCGAATCGGGAAGCTGCGGATTTCGTCCACCGTCTGGAAACGCCCGCTGACCCGAAGCTGAATCCGTTCACTTGAGGTCTCGAAGAAGCTGGCCGAGGACACGGCGTTCTGCGCCTGAAGTGCCTGCTGAACCTGCTGCAACGGCAAGCCCAGTGTGGCGAGCTTGACGTTGGACAGCTCGATCCAGATTTTCTCGTCCTGCAGCCCGATCAGTTCGACCTTGCCCACGTCCTTGACCCGTTGCAGCTGAATCTGGATGCGGTCGGCATAATCCTTGAGCACCGCGTAGTCGAAACCCTGGCCGGTGAGCGCATAAATGTTGCCAAACGTGGTGCCAAACTCGTCGTTGAAGAACGGCCCTTGAATGTCGGGCGGCAGCGTCTGGCGGATGTCGCTGACCTTCTTGCGAATCTGATACCACAGCTCGGGCAGGTAAGCGGAAAAGATCGAATCTCGGGCCACGAAGGTGACTGTCGACTCGCCCGGCCGCGAGAACGACGCAATGCGCTCGTACTCGCCGGTTTCCATCAGCTTCTTCTCGAGGCGATCGGTCACCTGACGCGCCACTTCCTCGGCGCTGGCCCCCGGCCACAGGGTGCGAATCACCATGGCCTTGAAGGTGAATGGCGGATCTTCGCTTTGCCCCAGCTTGGTGTAGGACAACGCGCCGACGATGGCCAGCACGATCATCAGATACAGCACGACCTGGCGGTGACGCAGCGCCCATTCGGAAAGATTGAAATGCATCGGGGCCTACTCCCTGGCAGCCAGTTTCACGGCTCGATTGCTGCGATCCACCGGCCGGATCCGTTCGCCCTCACGCAGCACATGCCCGCCTGCGGCGACGATCCAGTCGGTTTCTTTCACGCCCTGCAGCACAGGCACCGACTCCTGCCCATATGGGCCGACCTGAACCGGCACCCGCGAAACCGTGCTATCAGGGCTGACACGCCAGACATAGGTCGCCCCGCCTTCCGCAGTGACAGCCGAGAGCGGCACGGCCAATGGCACAGCGTGCCCGGCCGCAATGAACACCCGCGCACTCTGACCCAGCTCCGCCGGGACCTGACCGCTGGCAAACGCTACCCGCGCCGCGAAGGTCCGCGAACGAGGATCGGCTGACGGCGACAACTCGCGAATGCGGCCGGGGAAACGCTGATCGCGCAGCGTCCACAGCTCGACCGACACTGGCTGACCGACCTTGAAGCGGGAAAAATTCTGTTCCGGCAGGCTGATCAGCACTTCTCGCTCACCGTCGGCCGCCAGCGTAAAAACCGTCTGACCGGCGGACACCACCTGGCCGACTTCGACTGACCGCTTGGCGATCACGCCATCCTGAGACGCACGCAGCACGGTATAGCTCGTCTGATTGTCGGCCACCGTCAGCTCGGCCTTGATCTGCTTGAGCCGGGCTTCGCCTGCACGATAGAGGTTTTCGGCATTGTCGTACTGCGAGCGGCTGACCATCTGCCGATCCAGCAGGGTCTTGTAGCGATCACGCTCGGAACGCACCAGTTGCAGGTTGGCCTGCGCGGCAGCGACCTGCGCACGAGTCGCGTCCAGTTGCAGGCGCACGTCCTCGGCATCCAGTTCCGCGAGGGGTTGATTGGCCTTGACGCGCTGCCCCTCTTCCACCAGTCGCTTGCTGACCTTGCCGGCAATACGGAACGCCAGTTCGGGCTCGAACCGGGCGCGCACCTCGCCGGGGTAGCTGTCCATCGTTTGAGAGGACGGCAATGGTTGCACCACCATCGCGGGACGAACGAACTCCGGGGCCGTGGTTTCCTGGCCGCAGGCGCTCAACAACGAGATCAGACACAGCGGCACGACAAGCGGCATGACATCGCGGAACATGATGTAAACCTTCATCAAAACAAGCTTGGAATAATTGTACTGGCGAGTATATTAAAAATTATCAAACTCACCAGTACATTATTCAAACCTATGCCTGACACCTCATCGAATACCGGCCCCGGCCGTCCCAAGGACCTCGAGAAGCGCAAAGCCATCCTTGAGTCCGCGAAGAATCTGTTCGTCAGCAATGGCTACGCGAACACCAGCATGGATGCGATTGCCAGCGAAGCCGGCGTCTCGAAACTCACGGTCTACAGCCACTTCACTGACAAAGAAGCGCTTTTTTCAGCGGCGGTGGTGGCGCGATGCGAAGAGCAGATGCCTGCGGTGCTGTTTCATCTGGCAGAAGGTGCAACGGTGGAAACCGCGCTGTTGAACATCGCCCGCGCTTTTCAATGCCTGGTCAACAGCCCGGAATCCCTTGAACTGCATCGCTTGATGGTGACGCTTGGCGTGCAGGATCCGCAGTTATCGATGATCTTTTTCGAAGCCGGACCGCAAAAGCTCATCAGCGAAATGGAGCGCGTCCTGATCGAGATCGACGCGGCCGGCAGCCTGCGCATCGACAGCCCGTTGCGGGCGGCCGAGCACTTTCTGAATATGGTCAAAGGCATTCACAACTTCCGGCTCATGGTCGGCTGCGGTGCACCGCTGGACGAACCCACCGCCGAGCAGCATGTGCGCGAGGTCGTGGCGCTGTTCATGCGCGCCTATCGCCCCGAGCACTGATCCGGCTCATTCGGCGGCTTTGGGCTTGAGCGCTTTCTTGGGGTAGATGTCGTAGCGACTGGATTTACCGTCCAGCGCGTAGCCGGGCTTGGGGCCTTCGATGCTGGGTGCCTTGCGCGGGCGCTTGACCACCACGCGATGGGTGGCCAGTGCCAGCGCGGCTTCCAGCAAGGCCGGAGCGTCCATGTCATCACCCACTAGAGGACGGAACAGCCGCATCTCTTTTTTGACCAGCGCGGTCTTTTCCCGGTGCGGGAACATCGGATCGAGGTAGATGACCTGCGGCGGTTCGCCTTCCCAGTCGCGGATCAGCTGGATCGAATTGCCGGTCAGCAAGCGCATCTGCCCAATGATCGAACCCACGTCGCGATCGTCACGCCCGCGCATCAGCCCGTCTTCCAGCAACGCCGCGATGATCGGCTGGCGCTCGATGAGGCTCATCCGGCAACCGAGGCTGGCCAGAACGAAGGCGTCTTTGCCCAGACCCGCTGTGGCATCCAGCACATCCGGACGCACGCCTGGCTGAATACCCACGGCCTTGGCGATCATCTGTCCGGTGCCACCGCCGAACAACCGTCGATGAGCGACCGCACCTTCGACGAAATCGACACGTACTGCCCCCGGTGCATCGTCACCCAACTGCTGCAGTTGCAGGCCATCGTCGGTCACTTGCAGGGCAAAGTCGGCCTGTGCGTCCTGCAACGGCAAGCCCAGACGCTGCGCCCAGTGCGCCGCCTGATCCTGCCCGTTCGCGGTCAGGGCCTCGACCCGGATACGACTGCCTGCCTGCTGTTCACTCATTACGCGTACACACTCAAAAATTGTTAATGATCGGCAAAATCTGCCGATAACCAAAGTATCCGGCATTTTGCCAGACCCAAGGCCAGTACTGATCGCTATGTCAGACATTGTTCAAACATCCATCGGCTATTTGTCGCACTCAGGCGACTTTAGCGTTCGCAACAGCCGCACCTTGGGTGGTGTCACGCAGTTGTGGTCGGATGCGTTTGCACGAGCGATCGCCGATCAGGTCGCTGACAGCACCCCGGTCCCGGTGCATCCCGCCAGTGTGGAAGTGGATGTCCAGACCGGCGAACCCGTTGCGGGCGCCAAGACCCTGAGCAAGATTGTCGAGCAACGCGCCTGCCCGGTGGCCGACACCGAGGTCAAGCCGCCAGAGCCGCTGTTCCTGCCGATTGCCGAATTCGAACTCGATTTGCTGCCACCGCCTGCCGAACCGTTCAGCATCGCTGAAATGATCGAACAGCAGCGTCATCTGGAATTCGAAAGCAACTGGGTACGTCCGGTTGTGCTGAATGCCCACGGCGACGTGACTCCAGGCCCGGCCCCACAGACCCGCCCGTTACACTTGCCGATCGCCGAACTCGAATGGGATCTGGCTGACAAGCCTGCCCTGCCTCTCGACGAGAAGACCATCGCCACCCAGCAGCGCCAATTCGACTACGAAAACGTCTGGGCTCGCCCTCTGATCCTGCAAAATCTACGCATGGCAGCCTGATCAGCGGCACACCTGCCACCGTCCCATATCTACATGAAAGTGATCACGGTGCGCCGCGTTGTACTCCGGCCCGAGCACAGTGCTGAAATTCTTGCAGGCGCCGTCCCGAACCAGCTTCAGAAAACGCCCTTTCTCTGCGTCTTCATTCCAGTCCTTGAGCACATTGATGCGGCGGCCATCGGCCAGGCGAAAACCGGCGATGTCCAGCGCATTGGCGGTCGCATGCTGACTGAGTCGGCTGTTGGCGCGGTTGTAGATGTTGCGACAGGCAAAGCTGCCCAAGTGATCGATCCGTGCGACCCGCTGACCAAAAACGGCTTGGGCCGCAGGCTGCAGCGTATGGATATCGAACAACACGTAAGCCACCGCCAGCGGGCAACTGGCGAGAAAACTGCTGCTCAACGCAACCTCTCCGCCCTGTACACGCAGGGTATTTTCCAGCGGACATCGCGCCGAAGCCGGGCTATCGGCTTGTCGACTGAAGCGCAGGCCCGAATTGCTCAAGACCTGATCACACAATGCAGGGTCTTCGCGCAGGCGCGCCAGCTTGAGAGACGTCAGCAGGTTCGGTTCGGCACGTACGTCCAGAGGTGCCCACGGATTCCATTCGGCGGGCACATCGATCCAGCCTCTCCAGACCGCCAGAACGCCGGCCGCGCACACCACCAGCAGCAACAGGAACACGCGCATGCTCAGCCCTTGAACAGATCGTTCAGTTGATCGAATGGCAGGGCTTGTCCGGCGTAATTGAACGTACCGTAGTTGCGAATTTCCTCGGCAGCGCGATAAAGCCCGCCCAGTGCCGCCCGGGCCAGCGAGGATCCGACGCTGATGCGCTTGACGCCACACAGGCTCAGATCCGCAACCGAAAGTGTGACACCGCCCAGCCCCATCAACACATTGACCGGCCGTGGCGAAACCGCACGCACCACCGCGAGGATTTCTTCACGCGTACGCAGGCCCGGCGCATACAGCACGTCCGCGCCCGCCTCGGCGTAGGCCTCGAGCCTGCGCAGCGTATCGGCGAAGTCCATTCGACCGTGCAACAGGTTTTCCGCCCGCGCAGTCAGCATGAAAGGAAACGGCAGGCTGCGCACCGCGGCGACAGACGCCCGCACGCGCTCCACGGCCAGGTCGAAGTCGTAAATCGGGCTGTCGGCCTGGCCGCTGGCATCTTCGATCGAGCCACCGACGATACCGGTCGCGGCCGCCTTGAGCAGCGTCTCGGCGCAGCCCTCTGGGCTGTCGGCAAAGCAGTTTTCCAGATCCGCAGCAACCGGTAAGGGTGTTGCAGTCACGATAGCCGCTGCATTGGCGAGCGTTTCGTCACGGCTCAGCGCGCCTTCGGCGTCGGCACGGCCCACCGTGAAGGCCAGACCGGCACTGGTGGTCGCCAGTGCCTCGAAACCCAACGATGCCAACAGTTTGGCCGAGCCGGCGTCCCACGGATTGGGAATCACGAAGGCCCCGTCGCGCTCGTGCAAGGCCTTGAATGTCTGTGCTTTGAGAAGGTGTTGCGAGTCCATGTGCAGGCTCTCCAGGTGGCAGGTCTCAATAAACCCACACCTATCGACCTCAGAGCAAGCCCAACTGCTCCACTTGTGGCCCACGGTCAGGCTCAGGCAGTGAGGGCAGCCCCGGCAAGCGCAGCATCAGTTGCTCGTGAAAGCGGCGCGCCAGATCAGGTGCCTTGAGGTTGTCGGGCGTGTGCAGGAAGACGTAAGGCACGCGTCCCTCTTCAATCCAGATCGCCACCTTTTCCACCCACTGCACCAGAAACGGATCATTGGCCTCCAGCTCCGGCCGCCCGATGAAACGCACTTGAGGGTATTGGGTCAAGGCTGCCGGGCGCGCGGGCACTTTGGGTTTCTTGGACTGCGCGTGCAGCACGGCGGGGTCAGTGGAGACGCAACTGAACAGCGCACGCGAATCCAGACAGATACGCTCGATGCCGCGATCCAGCAGCAGCCGATTGAGCATGCGCTCTTCATCGCCCTTCATGAAAAACGCCATGTTGCGAACTTCCACGGCCAGCGGCACGTTCAAGGCATCGATGAACCCCACCAGCTCAGCCAGACGTTGCGGCGTGAAACTGGCAGACAGTTGCAACCAGAATGGCGCAACGCGCTTCCCCAGCGGAGCCATCAGTTGAATGAAGGTTTCAGCGGCCGTTACCTGCGCACGCAGATCGCCGTCGTGGCTGATGTCACGGGGAAATTTGGCGGTGAAGCGAAAATCTTCAGGCATCGCCTCGGCCCAGCGCTGCACGGTGGCCGCTGCGGGACGGGCATAAAAAGTGGTGTTGCCCTCAACGACGTTGAACACCTGCGCGTACAGGCTCAGAAAGTCAGTCGGGCGAGCTTCTTCGGGATACAGCGAATCACGCCAGGCGTTTTCGCTCCAGGACGGGCAACCGAGGTAATAGGGCAGGCTGGACACGATCAGACGTGAAGATCGAGCCCCGATACTTCAAGGTCCCAATCCACAAAGCTGGCGGTGGTCAGGTAACTGGCCAGCGCGTTGGCAACCCGGAAACTCATGGAGCGAGGAAAGATGATGTCTTGAGGACGGGCAGGTACATTGCCGGTACTGCCAATCGGACCTTCGTCAGCTTCGCGACGCGACGCACGCGCAGGCACGGGCGGAAGTTCGTCGGTGGTGACTTCTTCGAAAGAACCCTCAACGATCGAAGGCTGCTTCTGCGGCTTTCGCTTGATGGGGTATGAGCGTGGTGATGGTCCGTCAATGCGCATCAATAGTTACTCGGCTTCTGTAGTGGCAATTTAACGTTACAGTCCGGATACTGGCAAATTCCTTAACGATAACTAGACCACACATATTGCAAATTGTTTGAGCCGCCGAGCTTGACTGCGCAATAAAACGATGAACGGTAGATGGCAACTTGATACTTCGCTTGCAATCGTCACAAACGTGACCATTACAGCGCGCGCGATTAACGCGCCTTGGGCGTCGCGACCTTGTCGCGCAGGTACACCGGCTGCGCATCGTCGGCCCGCACCGCTTCGCCACGATGCCAGGCAAATGTGGCGAGGGTCAGCAAGTCCTGGGCATGTGGCAACAGGCTTGCGTCATACCCTGAGAGCGTGACCGGTATGCGTTCGGCGTAACCCCAGCCCGTCCCCGCGCCAAACCATGCGCCCGAAGCCTCGGTTGGCAACGTGGCAAGTTCCGGCGCCATCACCGCTTCTTGACCCACCAGACGCATTTCACCCGCCGTCTCGCGGTAGCAGCCCCAGTAGACTTCATCCATCCGGGCGTCGATGGCGGCCGCCACTTGCGAAACGCCCTGCCCACGCCAGGCGCGCTGGGCCAGAACCGCCAGGTTGGAGACCGGCAGTACCGGACGTTCCAGCGCAAATGCCAGGCCCTGCACCACACCGATGGCGATGCGCACACCCGTGAACGCCCCCGGACCACGACCGAAGGCAATGGCGTCCAGCGCCGACATGGCGATCCCGGCCTCGGCCAGCAAGTCCTTGATCATCGGCAGCAGGCGTTGAGCGTGCAGGCGCGGAATCACCTCATAATGGCTCAGCACCTTGCCGTCATGCAGCAAAGCGACCGAGCAGGCTTCAGTGGCGGTGTCCAGGGCCAGCAAGGTGGTCATCGGTGTATCCGTCTTCATGGAAAAGTGGCGCAGTATAAATGACAAATGGCCCGCAAGCGGGCCATTGTCGAACAGGCTGTATCGACTCAGGTCAGCGCGGCAAGCACCTTGGCGGTGATCGCTTCGACAGAACCGACGCCTGGAATGTGGCTGCACTTGGGCTTGCCATTCTGGGCGCTGAGTTTGCTGTAGAACTCAACCAGCGGCTTGGTCTGCTCGTGGTAGACCGAAAGGCGATGGCGTACGGTCTCTGCCACGTCGTCCGGGCGCTGCACCAGGTCTTCGCCAGTCACGTCGTCCTTGCCTTCGACCTTCGGCGGGTTGTACTGCAGGTGGTAAGTACGCCCGGAAGCCGGATGAACGCGACGGCCGGACATGCGCTGGACGATTTCCTCATCATCGACAGCGATTTCCAGAACGTGATCGATCTCCAGACCCGCCTTCAACAGCGCTTCGGCCTGCGGAATGGTCCGCGGGAAGCCGTCGAACAGCACGCCATTCTGGCAATCCGGCTCAGCCAGACGGTCCTTGATCAGGCCGATGATCAGGTCATCGGAAACCAGACCACCCGAATCCATGACGCTCTTGGCCTTCAGGCCCAATTCAGTACCGGCCTTGACCGCTGCGCGCAGCATGTCGCCTGTCGAAATTTGCGGGATGCCGAACTTTTCAGTGATGAATTTTGCCTGAGTACCTTTACCGGCCCCGGGAGCTCCCAGCAGAATCACGCGCATCGTCATGCTCCTCAAATTTTTTATATGGAAATCATCGGATTCGCCTCAGGGGCCAATCTAAAAAATAAATCAGGCCAATAGGCCAAAAGGCTGATCAAGATACACAGCAGACCCGAGCCGCACAAGCCGCCGAAAGTCGCAGTAACCGCGGGCGCGCTGGCATGTGCGCCTCGCTCGGGCAGCGCTGTGACCTGCTGTAACACCTTCGGCAGGTTAGCCTTTAAATGCCGCACCTGCCGTGACCGGCGTCAAACGGACCGCCAGCCACTCAGGCAAAGCCGTCAGCCGGTATTGCGCAGCCCGGCAGCAATCCCCGCCACAGACACCAGCAATGCCAGTTCCAGAGGGCTGTCCAGTTGCGCTTCACGGTGACGCGAGCGCGACAGCAGTTCCGCCTGGAGCAGGTGCAGAGGATCAAGGTAAGTGTTGCGCAGGCTGATGAATTCGAGCGTTTCCGGGCTGTGCGCGAGCAGTTGCGTCTGCCCGGTAAGGCCCAGAACCACGTCGCAGGCCTGCGACAATAGGTCGCGTAAATGTGCACCCAAATGTTGCAGCCCGGTGCTCACCAGACGTTCGTCGTAGAGTCGGGCGATGTCGGTGTCAGCCTTGGCCAGGACCATTTCCAGCATGTCGATGCGGGTCCTGAAGAACGGCCAGCGCTCGCGCATCTGCGCCAGCACCTCCCCTTCCCCACGTTCCAGCGCCTTGGTTAACGCGGCTTCCCAACCCAGCCATGCAGGGAGCATCAGGCGCGTCTGGGTCCAGGCGAAGATCCACGGAATGGCCCGCAGACTTTCCACGCCGCCCTCACGGCGCTTGGCAGGACGGCTGCCCAATGGCAGGCGGCCGAGTTCCTGCTCGGGTGTGGCCTGACGGAAATACTCGACGAACTCGGGATGCTCCCTCACCACGGCGCGGTAAGCACTGACCCCATCGCTGGCCAACTGGTCCATCATCGTGCGCCAGGCCGGTTCGGGCAGTGGCGGCGGTAGCAATGTCGCTTCAAGCACGGCCGCCAGGTACAGATTGAGGTTCTGTTCGGCAATATCCGGCAGACCGAACTTGAAGCGGATCATCTCGCCTTGTTCCGTCGTGCGGAAACGCCCCGCCACCGACCCCGGCGGCTGGGACAGAATCGCCGCATGCGCCGGGCCACCGCCGCGACCGACCGTACCGCCACGGCCGTGAAACAGCAGCAGTTCAACCTGTTGATCGCGGCAGATCTGCACCAGCTTTTCCTGTGCCCGGTACTGCGCCCAGGCCGCAGCCGTAGTACCGGCGTCCTTGGCCGAATCGGAATAGCCGATCATCACTTCCTGAGGCCCTTGAAGGCGCGAACGATAACCCGGCAACCCCAGCAGCGTTTCGATGACCGGTCCGGCATTGTCCAGGTCGGCCAGCGTCTCGAACAACGGCACCACACGCATCGGCCTTTGCAACCCTGCCTCTTTAAGCAGCAGTTGCACGGCCAGCACATCGGAGGCGGCACCGGCCATTGAAATCACGTAGGACCCCAGTGACGCCGCTGGCGCCGCCGCCACTTCACGGCAGGTGGCCAATACTTCCGCGGTGTCCGCGGCCGGTTTGAAATAACCGGGCAGCAGCGGACGACGATTGTTCAGTTCGCGCAACAGAAACTCGATCCGGGTCTGCTCGCCCCACTCTTCGTAGCGGCCGAGCCCCAAGTAATCGGTGATTTCGGTCATGGCCGCGCAATGCCGGCTGGAATCCTGACGTACATCCAGCCGCACCAGAAACAGTCCAAAGGTCACGGCGCGACGCAAGCAGTCGAGCAGCGGACCATCGGCAATCACGCCCATACCGCATTCATGCAACGACTGGAAGCACAGCATCAGCGGCTCCAGCAGTTCGCGATTGTCATGCAACACGCCTTCAGGTGCGGGCTGAGTGACGGTCAGCGAGGCATTGGCCCAATTGCGCGTGGCGCGCAGACGCTCGCGAAGACGCTTGAGCTCGGTGCGGTAAGGTTCGGCGCTGTCACCGACGCTGGCACGCAGCGCCTCGCTGGCCTGCTGCATAGACAGGTCGGCAGCCAGACTGTCCACGTCGCGCAGATAGAGATCGGCAGCCATCCAGCGCGCCAGTAGCAGCACTTCGCGGGTGACGGCAGCGGTGACATTCGGGTTGCCGTCCCGGTCGCCGCCCATCCACGAAGCGAACCGGATCGGCGCGGCTTCCAGTGGCAAATGCAGACCGGTCGCGACCTGCAACGCCTGGTCGGCCTTGCGCAGGTAGTTGGGGATGGCGTGCCACAGCGAGTGCTCAATGACCGCGAAGCCCCACTTGGCTTCATCCACCGGCGTCGGCCGGATTCTGCGGATTTCTTCGGTGTGCCAGGCTTCGGCGATCAAACGCTGCAGGCGCGAGGTGATCTGTTCGCGCTCGAGACTGTTCAGATCCCGGTGGTCCAGGGCCGCCAATTGCGCGGCGATGGCGTCGTACTTCTGGATCAGTGTCCGCCGGGCGACTTCTGTCGGGTGCGCAGTGAGCACCAGCTCGATGTCCAGTTTGCCCAGTTGCCGCGCCAGCGCATCGGGCGCATGACCTTCGGCTTTCAGGCGCTCCAGCAATTCGGGCAATACCCGGGATTCGAAAGGTTGTGGCTGCGAGTCGTCACGGCGATGCATCAGCTGGTATTGCTCGGCGATGTTCGCCAGATTGAGAAACTGATTGAAGGCGCGCGCCACGGGCAGCAATTCGTCGTCTTCAAGGCTGTCGACACTCGAACTGAGGGCCTCGGCACCTGCCGCCGAACCGCGTCGGCCCGCCTTGGCGCTCTTGCGAATACGCTCGATTTTGTCGAGAAAATCAGCACCTCGCTGCTCACGAATCGTGTTGCCCAGCAACTCACCCAGCAGGTGAACGTCTTCGCGCAGTCGCGCATCGATATCGGCCATCGTTCCCTCTCCCGGTTTTTATTTGGGCTCTATGCGTGATCGCTTACCCGAGTTGAATACCTGAATTCAGATCCGCGTTGCCAACAGTGCATCAAAAGAGTGTCCAGCGACAAATCCTTGCGCATGAATTTTTCACCGGTCGCCACTTGCGCCAGACCGGCTAATCTCATGCATGAGCCACACAACGACTCAATCATCGGACAAACTCGCCATAAGCGAGCCACCAAGAGGTCACCATGAAAATCCGCGAGCTTGCCCAGCACTGGGAACGTAATGCCAAAGGACGCCTGACCAAGACCCGCTACGCGATTCATCTGGATATCGAATCCGCCGCACGGCTGTCGGCTCTGTGCGAGATGTACCCCAAACATCACCCCGAAGAACTGCTCGGCGAACTCATCGGCGCGGCACTGGAAGAGCTGGAAGCCAGTTTCCCCTACGTGAAGGGACAGCATGTGGTGGCGACCGACGAGGAAGGTGATCCGCTGTATGAAGACGTCGGCGCCACGCCGCGCTTTCTCGCCCTGTCACGACGCTACCTGCACGAGTTGTCCGAGAAGGAAGACGCTTCTGCCGATTAACCGATTGAGCTGTAAAACGGCGACATCAATCAGGCCTGTCCGCCAGAAGGGCCGGGGCTGAGGCGTCCCGTTACCGGGACAGCCCTTTATTGACCCTGCGCAAGGTTGCTCACCGTTCAGCGAATATTTATCTGAACTATTCAAAAACCCCGCAGGTCCGAGCCATTAACCATTACAGGAAAGCCGAAGAGCATCAGGTGGCTGAGTAACCCGATGCCCGGCCTGAATAAAAACTGTCATGGATAACCACGTTCGGAGTCAGACAATGGAGTTGATCACCATGAACACCCCTACTGCCAAAACCAAGTTCAAAGGCCTGCGCGGGCTGAAACTCGCTGCGCTGGCGCTGGGTAGCACTTTCATCCTCGCCGGTTGTGCGGGTAATCCGCCGTCCGAGCAGTACGCGGTGTCTCAGTCGGCCGTCAACAGCGCTGTCAGCGCTGGCGGGACCGAGTTCGCAGCGGTGGAAATGAAGTCGGCTCAAGACAAATTGAAAGAAGCCGATCTCGCTATGCAGGATCACAAATACGACGAAGCACGCAAGCTGGCTGAACAGGCCGAGTGGGACGCTCGCGTAGCAGAGCGTAAGTCTCAGGCCGCCAAGGCTGCCAAGGCTGTGCAGGATGCTCGTCAGGGCGTCAACGAACTACGTGACGAAGGCATGCGCCAGGTGCAGTGAGCACCGCCATCAACCTTTGGTTTTCATGCATTCGTAATCGATTAAAGGACGACCCTAATTATGCGTAAACAATTGATGATCCCTGCCCTGCTGGCTATGAGCGTTGCACTGGCTGCCTGTGCCACCAAGCCTAATCCTAACCTTGAGCAGGCGCGTACCAACTTTACCGCTCTGCAGACCAACCCGGACGCCACCAAGGTAGCCGCGCTGGAAACCAAGGACGCCAGCGAATGGCTGGCCAAGGCAGAAAAAGCGTTCCGTGACGATGAAGACGCCAAGAAAGTCGACCAACTGTCTTACCTGACCAACCAGCGCGTTGAACTGGCCAAGCAGACCATCAACCTGCGCAACTCCGAAGCTGCTCTGCAGAATGCGTCTGCCGACCGCGCCAAGGCCCGTCTGGAAGCGCGTGACGCGCAGATCGCTCAGCTGAAAAACAGCCTGAACGCCAAGCAGACCGAACGCGGCACACTGGTCACTTTCGGCGACGTACTGTTTGACTACAACAAGGCAGAACTGAAGCCGGGCGCTCAAGGCGACATCGGTAAGCTGGCGGCTTTCCTGCAGGAAAACCCGGATCGTAAAGTGATCGTGGAAGGCTACACCGATAGCACCGGTTCGGCTGCCTACAACCAGTCGCTGTCCGAGCGTCGCGCCAACTCCGTGCGCATGGCGCTGACCCGTATGGGTGTGGACCCGACTCGCATCGTGGCCATGGGTTATGGCAAGGAATACCCGGTTGCTGACAACACCAGCAACTCGGGCCGTGCCATGAACCGTCGTGTGGAAGTGACCATTTCCAACGACAACCAGCCGGTTGCTCCACGTTCTTCGATGAAGTAATCGACTGACGGCAACCCCGAAGCCCCGCCTGTGCATGCAGGCGGGGCTTTTTCATGCCTGGCGTTTTGTTACCGATTCAAGGCTCAATGTGCTGTGTGCTGCGGTGCCTGTGGAACGATGCAGCGCACTGCCTGTTTACGCTGATCGACCAGCACACCGGACAGCCCCGTGCGCGAGGTGTCGAACAGCACCAGAACCCCGTCGACACACTGCGCGACCTCGGCGGCCGGCGTCGCGGCAATCCTGTAGTCCTCGCCCGGCACGGTCTTGAGCATCGTGAATTCGCCCAGCAGCAAGGCGTCTTCAGGCCGGGCGAAATGCAGGTAGCCGTAATACCAGAGGCAGCCTACGGTGCCGATGATGCTGGCGACGCCGGTCAGAATCATGCCCGTGGCGTTGCGCGCCTCACTCACTTCGGTGCCTCGTCTTGCGCGGACGGCGTGGACGGCGTGGACGGCGGCGGATAGTTGGGCACTTCGGCCAGACGGCGCAGGCCGTTGAAGTGCTGCGGGTCTTCCAGATAGCGCAGCATGACCTGGCGCCACAGCGGGTCGGCAAATGTCTGCACATGCCCGCCTCGGGTCAGTTGCAGGACGCGCGGAGGCGGCGCGGCTTTGTACAGTTCGATGCCATTGGCAACCGGAATCAACGTGTCGTCCATGCTGTGGAAAATCAGCATCGGCGTTCCGGCCAGTTGCGGTATCCCGTTGATCGCGCTGTCGGCGTCGGGGATAAACCACGACAGCGGCGTCTTCAACGGCCACGTAAGCCATGAGGTGCCCAGTGTGTAACGCGCAGCGCCGCGATAACTGGCCGGCGTGCCATCCAGAATCAGTGCCTTGATCCGCGACCGCTCCTGCGGATGCTGCGACAGGTAGTGCACCGCCAGCGCCCCGCCAATGCTCTGACCCAGCACCACCAGCGGCTTATCCTGTACCTGCGGCGCGGCGTTCAACCAGTCGAAGGCCGCCTGAACGTCCTGATAGATCGCGGGCAGACTGGGGTCGCCTTGCGACTGGCCGTAGCCTCGGTAATCGAGCAACAGCACCTGATAACCCTGCTCGGGCAACCACCAGCTTCCACCCAGATGCCAGGACAGGTTGCCGCCATTGCCATGCAGATGCAGCACCGTGCCCTTGACCGGCACACCCTCTTTTGCCGGCAGCCACCAGCCATGCAGGCGCGTGCCGTCGGCAGCAGTGAGGTTCACATCGCTGTATTTCAGCCGCGCCTTGTCCGGGGTGAATGGCACGCCGGGCTCTGGGTAGAAAAGCATCGAACTGCAGCCGGCAAGACTGAGGACCAGGGCAAGGATGCCGATCAGTTTCAAATGAGTGTTCCTTTGGTTGGATAAGGCACCGACGCGCAACATCGGGGAGCGAGCCTGCTTGAAAAGACTGCGCTCCCGCTGGCGGTTAAAGGATATTCGAGTAATCCGCCTCGATGCGATCCAGGCTCAGATGGTTGAGGAAGTTGGAGAAGCACATCCAGGCCGAGAGCGCATTCATGTCGCGAAATTGTTCAGGCAGGTATTTGGGCGGAACCACCAGCCCTTCATCGACCAACTGGCGCAGAGTGCGCATGTCTTCCAGCGTGGTCTTGCCGCAGAACAGCAGCGGCACCTGTTCAAGCTTGCCTTTGCGCACCGCAAGCTGGATGTAGTTGTAGACCATGATGAAGCCCTTCAGATAAGACAAGTCCTTGGTGAAGGGCAAGCCATTGGGCACCGAACCGCGAAACACGCGGCTGGCATTGCCATAGCTTTCCGGCATGCCAAAGCCCTGTTCGCGATAGAACTCGAACACCTGCAGGAAATCCGCGCCCTCTTCGGCCATGTGAATGGCGCGAGTACGGTTGGTCAATTTGCGCAGGCGGCTGGGGTAGGACGCGAACGCAATCACTTCCATGAGAATCGCCAGCCCTTCCTGGGTCACGGTCGACGAGGGCGGACCTTTGGAGAGGAAGGTGCAGATTGGCTGGTTCTGGCCGTTGAGGGTCGTGCCGACATGCACCAGCCCTTCGTGGACTTCCAGCGCCCGCACGTCACGTTCGTTGAACATCGCATCACTGCGGATCTTGATGTAGTCCGCACCCGCTGCCGCGTCGGCCACGATACCGTCGGATTCGAACACCCGAATGGTTTCCTCGGCCTCGCCGAACACCCGGTTCAGACGCGATTGCAACAGCCCCACCGCGTCCTTGGCGGTCAGAATCTTCGGTTCGTCCTTAAGATCACCGCGCCCGGCGATGTTGTTCAGGTAATCGGAGAGCATCAGGCCCAGATCGGCCAGCGTCGGGTCACCCGCATGAAAGGCGTCGGAAGCGGCGCCGTACAATTCCTGGGAGATCAAGCCAAAGTCCGGCGTACCACGCGCTTCGAGCATGCGGACTACCATGCGGTACTCCCTGCACATGCGGCGCATGATCTGTCCGACCGGGTTGAACTGACCCAACTGACGCGTGATGTCGCGCTCGATGTTCTGAAATTCCAGCTTCAATGCGCCGGAATCGAAGCCCAGCGGGCGATTTTCGTAATACGCGCGGTCCACGGCAGGCAAGGCCTTGCCCTTGGCTACCAGGAAATCCCGGCGAACGGTGTCGTCCCATTTCACCGCATCCAGCACGCGAATCGGTGTCTGCGCGGCCACGATCCGATCCGATAAAGCACGAATAGTCTGCTGGTACTCGTCCACCCGGTACTCCTTGGCTGGTGGGCAATTGCCCTGCTACTTGGCGGCGCGCCGGTAACGCGCAACCTTTGAAAAAACATCAGAACTGGCGGGACCGTCCGGATACCCGACAGCCGCTTAACGGGACGCTCCTGAACCGACGTGTTTTCACTCCCGAACCGGTTGAGGTGTTCCCAGCACCAGACGCATCTGACGGGTAAGCATACACAGAATTTCTTCGTCGGCCTGACGCAGCGGGCCATGGAGCAGACCCTGATATTCCATCCGCCGGATAAGCCCCGTCAACACTTGAGCGTCCTGATAAGGCTGCAGCGAGCCGATCACCTGAAAAAACTGGCAACTGCCCTGCAAGAGGATTTCCTGATGAGCCATGACCAGCGGGGTCAGGCGCGGGTTGATCAGCGCCTCGTGGTAGAAGGCGTGCTCGGCAATCAGGTATTCGCGACGAGTCAGCAACTGGTGGCGGATATACTCCATGACCATCTTCGCGATATCGTCGGCCAGGCGGAACCGATCGCTGGGGCTGCCGGAACTGCGGGACATCATGTCGCGCAGAATGACTTCGGTGTTCTGCCACAACTTGGCCAGATAATCCGCGCTGCGCTGCACGTACTGAGCGAAGGCATCGGTCAGCAGGTCGTCGATGTCCTTGAAATAATAGGTCGTCGCCGACAGCGGTACACCCGCCTCGGCCGCCACGGCCCGGTGGCGCACCGCACGCACACCATCACGCACCACAATGCGCATGGCGGCATCGAGAATCACCTGCCTGCGCTGTTCACTGCCCTCTCGACTCGCCTTGCGGCCCTGATACCTGACACTCTTGGCCACCGCGCTCGCTACCCCGGCAGCCCCTTCTCTGGCAATCGTCACAACTCTTTCCTTAAAAAAACGTCCTGAAAAAGACCCAAAAAAAAGCCGCCCATTCGAGGCGGCTTTTATTTTTTTTCACTACGCTTGCGGGCGCATGTGCGGGAACAGGATCACGTCCCGGATCGACGGCGAGTTGGTGAGCAACATCACCAGACGGTCGATCCCGATTCCCTCGCCAGCCGTTGGCGGCATGCCGTACTCCAGCGCACGCACGAAATCGGCGTCGTAATGCATGGCTTCGTCGTCACCAGCATCCTTGTCGGCCACCTGCGCCTGGAAGCGCTCGGCCTGATCTTCAGCGTCGTTGAGCTCCGAATAGGCGTTGGCGATTTCACGGCCACCGATGAACAGCTCGAAACGGTCGGTCACGCTCGGGTTGTCGTTATTGCGACGCGCCAGCGGCGAGACTTCAAACGGGTACTGGGTAATGAAATGCGGCTGCTCCAGCTTGTGCTCGACCAGCTCTTCGAAAATCATCACCTGCAATTTGCCCAGACCTTCGAAACCCAGCACCTTTGCACCGGCCTTCTTGGCGATGGCACGTGCCTTGTCGATGTCCTGCAGATCATCGGCAGTCAGCTCGGGGTTGTACTTGAGGATCGAGTCGAACACCGACAGGCGCACGAACGGCTCACCGAAATGGAACACCTTGTCGCCATATGGGACGTCGGTGGTGCCCAGGACCAGTTGCGCCAGTTCGCGGAACAGCTCCTCGGTCAGGTCCATATTGTCTTCGTAGTCAGCGTAGGCCTGGTAGAACTCGAGCATGGTGAACTCGGGGTTGTGCCGGGTCGAGACGCCTTCGTTACGGAAGTTGCGGTTGATCTCGAAGACCTTTTCAAAACCGCCGACCACCAGCCGCTTGAGGTACAGCTCAGGCGCGATACGCAGGAACATTTCCATGTCCAGTGCGTTGTGGTGCGTTTCGAACGGCTTGGCCGCCGCTCCGCCCGGAATGGTCTGCAGCATCGGGGTTTCGACTTCCAGGAAGTCGCGCTTCATCAGGAAGCTGCGGATATGGGCGATGACCTGCGAGCGCACACGGAAGGTTTCACGCACGTCTTCATTGACGATCAGGTCAACGTAACGCTGGCGATAGCGCTGCTCGGTGTCAGTCAGGCCGTGGTGCTTGTCCGGCAGCGGACGCAACGACTTGGTCAGCAGACGCACGGACGTCATTTCAACGTACAGATCGCCCTTCCCGGAACGGGCCAGGGTGCCTTCGGCAGCAATGATGTCGCCCAGGTCCCAGGTTTTCACCTCGGCCAGCGTGTCTTCCGGCAGAGTCTTGCGGTTGACATAGACCTGGATGCGACCGGTCATGTCCTGGATCACCATGAACGAGCCACGGTTGAGCATGATGCGACCGGCGACCTTGACCGGAATCGCTGCCGCCGCCAGATCTTCCTTGCTCTTGTCGACGTACTGTTTCTGCAGGTCATTGCAGTAGCTGTCGCGGCGGAAGTCGTTCGGGAAGGCCTGACCCTTGGCGCGGCCGGCGGCAAGCTTTTCCTTGCGCAGGGCGATCAGGGTGTTTTCTTCCTGTTGCAGGGCTTGCGGGTCGAGTTGTTGGTCGCTCATGTCTTTTGATATTCCATCACAGGTTCGTTGCCCGGGCTTATCCGGGTTCGCGGGTGAGGCGGATAGCCTTCCCGGACGCTTGCGCAGGACCACGCACGAGGCGCTGGTCCCGCGAGGCGTGCATTACAGCCCTTGCTTGAGGCTGGCGATCAGGTAGTCATCGAGGTCGCCATCGAGCACCTTGTCGCAGTCGCTGCGTTCGATGTTGGTGCGCAGGTCCTTGATGCGCGAGGCATCCAGCACGTACGAGCGAATCTGGTGACCCCAGCCGATGTCGGACTTGGTGTCCTCCAGTGCCTGGGACGCCGCATTGCGCTTTTGCACTTCCTGCTCATACAAACGGGCCCGCAGCATTTTCATGGCGGTGTCCTTGTTCGCATGCTGAGAACGTTCGTTCTGGCAGCTGACCACGGTATTGGTCGGCACGTGGGTGATACGGACCGCCGAGTCGGTGGTGTTGACGTGCTGACCACCGGCGCCGGAGGAACGATAGGTATCGATCCGCAGGTCCGACGGATTGATGTCGATTTCGATGTTGTCATCGATCTCGGGCGACACGAATACCGCCGAGAACGAGGTGTGGCGACGGTTGCCGGAGTCGAACGGGCTCTTGCGGACCAGGCGGTGCACGCCGATCTCGGTGCGCAGCCAGCCAAAGGCGTATTCGCCCTTGATGTGCACGGTCGCGCCTTTGATACCGGCGACTTCGCCAGCGGACAGCTCCATGATGGTCGCGTCGAAGCCGCGCTTGTCGGCCCAGCGCAAGTACATGCGCAGCAGGATGTTGGCCCAGTCCTGCGCTTCGGTGCCGCCGGAACCGGCCTGGATGTCCAGGTAGGCGTTGTTGGGGTCCATGTCGCCGCTGAACATGCGGCGGAACTCCAGTTTTTCCAGCGATTCGCGAAGACGCTCGACTTCGGCGGCCACGTCATCGACGGCCGCCTGGTCTTCTTCTTCGGCCGACATCAGCAGCAGGTCCTTGGCATCGGCCAGACCGGACGTCATTTCGTCCAGCGTGTCGACGATCTGCGCCAGCAAGGCACGCTCGCGGCCCAGGTTCTGTGCGTATTCGGGGTTGTTCCAGACGTTTGGATCTTCGAGCTCGCGGTTGACTTCGGTCAGACGATCATGTTTGTGATCGTAGTCAAAGATACCCCCGAATGGTTTCGGAGCGCTCGGACAAATCCTTGATGCTGTTTAGGATCGGGTTGATTTCCATGGTGGGCAGCACTCGCAGGCGAAATTTTCAAAGCCGACGAGTATACCCCAGGCAGCGCCGGGAAGGCAGCCCGTCGAGCGGGCCTTGTGCAGCCTGTTTGGCAAGACGTAGCGCGCACGCACCGTTGCGCGCCGATCCGGTCACGATTCAGCCGACCGCGACCTGATTGCGGCCGTTGTGTTTGGCGACATACAGGCCTTTGTCAGCATCGAGAATCAGTTGCCGACTGTGCAGGCCGACCTGCGGACCCGCCGTGGCCACGCCGATACTGACCGTCAGGTGCGAGCCTTCGGTCGGCGCGATGTGCGGGATATTCATGCCGACCACGCTCTGGCGCAGTTTTTCGGCAATCAGCCGTGCGCCGCCCGGCGAGGTATTGGGCAGTACCATCGCGAACTCTTCGCCGCCATACCGGGCCGGCAGATCGGACGGCCTGCTGCAGCCGTTGCGAATCGCTTTGGCCACCTGCCGCAATGCCTCGTCGCCTTCCAGATGACCGAAGCTGTCGTTGTAGGCCTTGAAGTAGTCCACATCGATCATCAGCAGCGACAACTGGGTCTGGTCACGGGTCGCACGACGCCATTCCAGCTCGAGGTACTCGTCGAAATGACGACGGTTCGACAGCCCGGTCAGGCCATCGGAGTTCATCAGTCGTTGCAGCACCAGGTTGGTGTCGAGCAATTGCTGCTGGCTCACGCGCAAGGCCCGATAGGCTTCGTCGCGCTGCAGCAGGGTCAGGTAGGAGCGTGAGTGATAAAGAATTCGCGCGACCAGCTCGATGTTGTCCGGCAGCTTGACCAGATAATCGTTGGCACCGGCGGCGAAGGCAGCGCTCTTGATCAGCGGGTCCTCCTTGGTGGAGAGCACGATGATCGGGATATCGCGGGTCAACGGATTGCTGCGGTATTCACGCACCAGCGTCAGACCGTCCAGACCCGGCATCACCAGATCCTGCAGGATCACGGTCGGCTTGATCTGCACCGCTTGAGCGATCGCCTGATGCGGATCGGCGCAGAAGTGAAAGTCGATCGAGCTCTCACTGGAAAGGCCACGTCGTACCGCTTCGCCGATCATCGCCTGATCGTCGACCAGCAGCACCATCGCAGAGTTTTCATCCGGGGTTTTGATGTCGTCCATCTGCACATCATGCATGAAATTTCTCCTGATCACCGAACTGCGATGAGCCCATCTGGACAATCATTGTGCGAACACCTCTACCAGACGCGGTGCGATAGAAGTCAGCGGCCGGATCTCGACGGCGGCGTCGATGGCCGCCGCGGCTTTGGGCATGCCGTATACCGCAGAGCTGGCCTGATCCTGCGCGATGGTCAGAAAACCGCGCTCGCGCAGCAACTTGAGCCCCTGCGCACCGTCGCGCCCCATACCTGTCAATAACACGCCCACAGCGTCTCCACTCCAATAACGGGCCACACTTTCGAAAAAGACATCGATAGAGGGCCGGTAGATTTCATTCACCGGGTCAGCCGTATAAGCCAGCGTGCCGCTCTTGAGCAAGCGGATATGGTGGTTGGTGCCCGCCAGCAGGATCTTGCCCTGCTGCGGCGTTTCACCCTCACGGGCCAGTTGCACCGGCAGGCCGGAAACCGACCCCAGCCAGTCGGCCATGCCGGCGGCGAACACCTGATCCACGTGCTGTACTACCACGATAGCTGCTGGAAGGTGGGTGGGCAGTCCTTTGAACAGAATCTCGAGCGCCGCAGGGCCGCCCGCAGACGAGCCGATCGCGATCAGCCTGTCACGCCGGACGGACTCACGCACGGGCAACGCAGCGGTGTTTTTGTGAGTATTGCGCTGGCCGATGAGCCATTCGATGTTGAGGATCTTGCGCAGCAACGGGGCTGCCGCCTCTTTCGGATTGCTCCCGCCGATGGCCGGCGTGTCCACCACATCCAGCGCGCCGTGGCCCATGGCCTCGAAGACGCGGCGTGCGTTCTGCTCACGGTCCACGGTAACAATGACGATCGCGCACGGGGTTTTGGCCATGATCTGGCGCGTGGCTTCGACCCCGTCCATTTCCGGCATGATCAGGTCCATGAGAATCAGGTCCGGCGTGCGCTCGGCGCACAGGCGCACAGCTTCAGCGCCGTTGGACGCCACCCATATCACCTGATGCAGCGGTTCAAAGGCCAACGCGCGTCGCAACGCCTCGATGGCCATGGGCATGTCATTGACAATGGCAATCTTCATGCCTGGGCATCCCCGATCAATTCGACGACGGCATCGAGCAAGGCGTCGTCATGAAAACTGGCCTTGGCCAGATAATAATCGGCGCCAGCGTCCAGGCCGCGGCGACGATCTTCTTCACGATCCTTGTAGGAAACCACCATGACCGGCAGCGATTGCAGCCGGATATCGCGACGCAGCAATGTCACCAGTTCGATGCCATCCATGCGCGGCATGTCGATATCGGTGATGAGCAGGTCGAAATCCTCGGCGCGCAGCGCGTTCCAGCCGTCCATGCCATCCACGGCAACCGCGACTTCGTAGCCGCGGCTCACCAGCAATTTGCGCTCCAGCTCGCGCACCGTCAGCGAATCATCGACCACCAGCACACGCTTGCGCGATACGCTGTCGACCGGCCGGTTACGACGATCGATACGCTCCAGCCGTCCGGTATTGAGCAACTTCTCGACCGAGCGCAGCATGTCTTCAACGTCGATGATCAGCACCACCGAGCCGTCATCCAGCAAAGCACCGGCCGAGACATCCTGAACCTTGCCCAGCCGAGCATCCAGCGGCATCACCACCAGCGTGCGCTCACCGATGAATTTCTCGACCGCGACGCCATACACCGAATCGCGCTCGCGGATCACCACGACCTTGAGCGCCTCACTGGCATCCTGCGACGAAGGACGATGCAACAACTGGCTGGCCGATACAAGACCGACATGGCGCTCTTCGTCCCAGAAATGCTGGCGCCCTTCGAGCTGCACGATGTCATCCGGCTGCAGATCGCGCATGCGTTCGATGTGAGCCAGAGGAAACGCATAGGCCTCGCCACCCACCTCGACCACCAGACTGCGCACGACCGACAGGGTCAACGGCAGCTCGATCCTGAAGCGACTGCCCTCGCCCGCCCATTGCTGCAACTCGACGCTGCCGTGCATCTGGCGAACCATGTGCTGCACGGCATCGAGCCCGACACCACGGCCGGAGACCTGAGTGACCTTGTCGCGCATGCTGAAACCGGGCAGGAACAGGAAGCTCAGCAGTTCCTCTTCACTCAGTTGAGCCGCGGTATCGGCTGGCGACAGGTTGCGCTGCACGATACTCTGGCGCAGCCGCTCCAGGTCCACGCCGCCACCGTCATCACTCAATTCGACGACCAGCAGCCCGGCCTGATGCGAGGCCTGCAGACGGATCAGCCCTTCCGGCTCCTTGCCGCTGGCAACCCGTTTTTCAGGCGACTCGATGCCATGGTCCACCGCATTGCGCAGCAGGTGTGTCAGAGGAGCCTCGAGTTTCTCCAGTACGTCACGGTCGACCTGAGTTTTCTCGCCTTCGATCTGCAACCGCACTTGTTTACCCAGTTCGCGCCCCAGGTCGCGGACCATGCGCGCCTGACCGACCAGTACATCGGCAAACGGGCGCATGCGACAGGCCAGCGCGGTGTCGTACAGCAACTGGGCCCGCTGCCCGGACTGCCAACCGAATTCGTCCAGCTCGGCGGTTTGCTGAGCCAGCATTTGCTGCGCCTGGGACAAGAGACTGCGGGCATCTTCCAGGGCTTTCTGTGCGTCGGCGTTCAGACCGTCTTCACCAAAGCTGGCGCCCAGCACTTCCAGCGCACGGTCGCTGCTGCTCTGCAAGCGCTTGAGTCGTTGCATGCCCGCCAGCAAAGGCTTGAGACGCTGGGTTTCGACCAGCGACTTGCTCGACATGTCGAGCAGACCGTTGAGTCGTTCGGCCGTGACCCGCAATACCCGCTCGCCGCCTTCGCTCACCCGGCGCTCCTTGAACGGAACGGCCGGGGCATCAGGCTCGGCTTTGGCAGGCGAAGCGGTCGGCGCTTCCAGACGCAGGTCCGCTGCCAACGGATCGGCAGGCGTCTGACTAACCGGCTCCGGGGCTGCTGCGGATTCAAGTTGTTTCAAAGCACTGGCCAGCAGCGGGTCCGGCATCGGCACGCCGACCGTGCGCGCCGCCCCGGCGCCCGAGGCCAGCAGCGTATTCACCCTTTCGACATAGGCATCGACATCGGGCTGGCCGACGCTGTTACCGCCCGGTGTAGCGATGCGCATCAACAGGTCGGTACCCGATAACAGGGCATCAATGTGCTCCGGCTGGAGCAGCAGCCGCCCTTCCTGTGCGCTGACCAGACAGTCTTCCATCACATGGGCGACGCTGACACCGAACTCGACGCCGACGATTTTCGCCGCGCCCTTGAGCGAGTGAGCGGCGCGCATGCAGGCTTCCAGCTGATCGGCCTGGGTCGGATTGCGTTCCAGCGCCAGCAGGCCTGCGCTCAACACCTGCGTCTGCGCATCGGCTTCCAGGGTGAACAGTTCGAACAGCGAGGCGTCGCGCATTTGATCTGGCGTCATGTAAGGCTCCGATACACCGCCGACAACAGCTGTTCTTCATCGAGCCAACGCAGGCTACGGTCCTTCCACTGCAGCACACCCCGGGTGAAACGGGCATTGGCATGCGTACCGGACGCCGATGCCGCTTCCAGTTCGCGCTCGTCGATGGCGTGAATGCCTTCGACCTCATCGACCGGCACCACTACCGGACCGCCTTCAGCAGCCAGAATCAACATGCGCGGCACCGTGCGCGCAGACGAGGCGATGACCGGGTTGCTCTCCAGTCCCAGCAGTTCGACCAGCGAAATGCAGGCCACCAGCGCGCCACGCACATTGGCGACCCCCAGCAACGCACGCGAACGCTGGTGCGGCAACGAATGGATGGTCTGGTTCGGCGCCACTTCAGACAGGCAACGTGACGCCAGCCCCAGCCACTCCTCGCCCAGGCGAAAGACCATGATCGAGCGAGTCTTGATATCGCGCTGCAGGACTGAGCCCTGAAAATGCTCGTGCTGCTCCTGAGCCAGCGAATACCGATCGAGCAGGCGCGTGGCGGCTGCCGAATACACTGAGCAGTTGCGGCAATGAATGTGGTCTTCCAGCAACGGGCACGAACGGTCACCGTGAATGCCGATGCGGTTCCAGCAATCGTCGATGTCCCGGGCCTGGTCATGGGTAAGGTCTGAAAAACCGGACGGGCCCGTCATCAGCTGTTTCCTTGTTTATTCGCGCCACGCACAGCGCGGTCCTGCAATCGACGGGCGCCGGCACTGTCACCCCGGGCGGCGAGTAACGCGGCCAGTTGCGCCAGCGACTCGGCGTGCTGCGGTTCCAGGTACAACGCCTTGCGATAGAAGCCCTGCGCTTCGGCCGCCCGGCCTTCCACTTCGCTGAGCAGTCCCAGCCAGTAGAATACCTGAGCAATCGGTTCGTGCTGCTGCAAGTAGCGCTCACAGGTCGCACGCGCCTCCACGCTCTTGCCTTCATTGGCCAGGCTGGCAATCGAGCTCAGCAGCGCCACACTCTCTTTGTTGCCGGTGCTGCCCGCCGGTTTGGTACCGGGAGCAAACGCTGTCGAGTTTCGCGACACAGGTTTGGGAGCGGGCGCGCGCGTAGGCGGCTCGGGTGACGGGCGCGGTGCCGGAATGCTGACCGGCGTGGGCACGGACACTGTACGTGCGGCCGTCTCGCCAAGGGATGCGTGACGAAAGACGAATGACTGGGGAATTCCCAAAGAACGCATGCCCACCGCAGACAACAGGCTGCCCTCGGCCGGGCCGATGAACAGCACGCCATCTTCGCGGGTCAGTTGCTTGAGGACTTTGAACACATGCTGTTGCGTCGGCCGGTCGAAGTAGATCACCAGATTGCGGCAAAACACGATGTCGTACGCCATTTGGCTCGCCAGTCTCGGATCGAGCAGGTTGCCCGACTGAAAGTCGATGCAATCGCGCACCTGATCGGCGATCTCGAAACCCTCGCCAACGGCGTTGAAAAACCGGTCGCGAAAACTCAGGTCGGCGCCACGAAACGAATTCTTGCCGTAGACGCCCTGTTTCGCACGCGCAATCGAGATAGGGCTGATGTCGATGGCGTCGACTTTGAACTGCCGGGTCAACAAGCCCGCATCGATCAGTGCCATGGCGATGGAATAAGGCTCTTCGCCTGTCGAACAGGGCAGACTGAGAATGCGCAGCGGTCGTGCACCATCAAGGGCTGAGAGACGCTCGCGAGCGAGCTTGCCCAATGTGACGAAGGATTCCGGATAACGAAAGAACCAGGTTTCCGGAACGATGACCGCCTCGATCAGCGCCTGTTGTTCCTGCGGTGATGTCACCAGCAAGCTCCAGTAGGCATCGCTGTCAGCGCACCCGGCCGAGGCCGCACGCTGACGCAGTGCACGCTCGATGATCGCTTCACCGACCGAGGTCACATCCAGTCCGATGCGCTCCTTGAGGAAGCTGAAAAAACGCGAATCGTCACTCATGACGCATCCTCGAGCGATTCCAGATCAATCGGCGGCACCGGGTAAAGCAGTTCACGGACCGGCTCGCTCAGCAGTTCCTGAACGTGAATCCATTGCAGCAGCCCTTGCTCATCTTCCCGGACCGGCCCCAGATACGGCGCCAGACGATTGTCCAGGCCGTACTCTTTGAACTGTGACGCCGGGCAACGCAGGGTTTCGGTGGCCTGTTCGAGAATCAGACCGAGCAGTTGCGCCGGGTGGTTGTCGTCATGGCGATAGTGCACCAGCACCATCCGCGTGCTGGTGCGCGCTTTGGCGGGCTGACCGGCGTTCAACGCACTGATGTCGATCACCGGTACGATTTCCCCACGATGGGCAAAGATCCCTGCCACCCAGTGCGGTGCGCGGGCAATCGCCTTGAGCTTCACACGCGGCAGGATCTCGGCGATCTCGGTCGCCTCCAGCGCATAGCGATCCTCACCGATGCAAAACAGCAGGAACAGTTTGTTCGAAGCTGGCAACGTCACGTTGCGCCTGGGTGATTGATCCATCATCGGCGCGACTCAGACCTTGAATCGCGAAACGCCACTGCGCAGCCCGACCGCCACCTGACTCAACTCGTCGATAGCGAAGCTGGCTTGACGCAATGATTCGACGGTCTGGCTGCTGGCATCGGCCAACTGGACCAGCGCCTGATTGATCTGTTCGGCGCCCGTGGCCTGTGCCTGCATGCCCTCGTTGACCATGAGCACCCGTGGAGCGAGGGCCTGGACCTGATGAATGATCTGCGACAACTGCTCGCCGACCTGCGTAACTTCGTACATGCCGCGGCGCACTTCTTCAGAAAACTTGTCCATGCCCATGACACCGGCCGACACGGCCGACTGGATTTCCCGCACCATCTGCTCGATATCGTAAGTGGCCACGGCGGTCTGATCGGCCAGACGGCGAACTTCGGTGGCGACCACGGCAAAACCGCGGCCGTACTCACCGGCCTTCTCGGCTTCAATGGCCGCGTTGAGCGACAGCAGGTTGGTCTGGTCGGCGACCTTGACGATGGTCACCACCACTTGATTGATGTTGCCGGCCTTCTCGTTGAGGATCGCCAGCTTGGCGTTGACCAGATTGGCAGCGCCCATGACCTGATGCATGGTGTCTTCCATGCGTGCCAGACCCTGTTGGCCGGAACCGGCCAGAATCGAGGCCTGATCGGCAGCCGAAGTGACTTCGGTCATGGTGCGTACCAAGTCGCGTGACGTGGCGGCGATTTCCCGTGAAGTCGCGCCGATTTCAGTGGTCGTCGCAGCGGTTTCAGTGGCCGTCGCCTGTTGCTGACGCGAGGTGGCGGCGATTTCAGTGACCGACGTGGTGACCTGCACCGAGGAGCGCTGCGCCTGAGACACCAGCGCGGTCAGCTCTGTCATCATGTCGTTGAAACCGGTTTCGACCACGTTGAATTCGTCCTTGCGCGCCAGATTCAGACGCGAACTCAGGTCGCCAGTACGCATGGTTTCCAGAATCCGCACGATGAGCTGCATCGGCGAGATGATCGAACGCATCAGCAACAAGCCGCAGGCGGCGGCAGCCATGACCGCGATCAGCAGGGAGAAGACCATGCTGATCTTGGCACCCAGTACCGCATTGACGATGTTGTCCGTGGCGCGATCGGCCAGTTGCTTGTTGGCCACGATCAGTTCGTTGAGCTGCTTGCGACCGTCGGTCCAGACCGGATTGACCTCGCCGTAGAATTCGGCACGCGCGGCGGCGTAGTCGCCACGCTCATACTTGGCGTGCACCTCGGCGAGCAGTCGCGAATACGTTTCGCGACGCTTTTCGAAGACCGCGAAGCTGGCCCGGTCGACATCGTCGAAAATGGATTTCTTGTAACCGTCCACCTGCGTCTGCAAGGCGTCGTCGAAGCCCTGAAACTGATCCTTTTCCTGCTTGGTCAGAGGACGCCCCTGACCTTCGCCAATCAGTTCCAGCGTGCGGATGTAACTCTCGCCCCAGGCACTGCGCACCAGCGTGCTGTAGTAAACACCCGGCAAGGCGTCGAGGCGCACCTGTTCTTCGCTGGACTCGATTGACAACAGGCGGGAGTAAGACACAACGACCATCAACAGCATGATTGCGATGATGACGGCAAAGCTCGCCAGAATTCGTTGGCGCAAGGTCCAGTTCTTCACAGTCAGCCCTCAAGAGTTCAACAACGGCGTCCGGCCGTGTTCATGAAGCGGACCGACGGACGGCCCAAGCGGCGTGAGTATAGCCCAGCCGTTCGTGTATTCGCGGGTAATGCGAAAATGAAATCAAAGCCCCTCGAAAGGCCTCCTGCGGTCCCTGCGGAACGCACCATTACCTCAAGGTAAACAGCGGTCGCAACAGGCGTTACAAAGATTCCATCAAACAGTTATCGGCCGCAGAGCAAGTAACTCAAGGGTGCAAGTTGCTGTAAATCCGTGAATGAAACAGGCCTATAAATAGTTACAGCAGCCGTGTTGAAACGCGTCCGTAAGCTTTGTCGTATCTTCAATAACGACAAGGCCTTCAAATGCTCGATCAACCCTCCCCGGATACCCCTCCGATCCACCGTCACCCGCAATTGATCAAAGACCGCACCCCCGAATGGCTGCTCCAGGCCAAGCCCGTTACCCACGCGGCCGTACGCAAAGCCGCAGATAATCCACCCTCGTGGCTGACACAAGCACGCAGCACTCAGCCCGCTCTGGTGAGCGAGCTGCAAAAGGCTTACGCCCGACATCGCGACAACGAAAGACAGATCCGCCCGCTGCTGGAACGCCTCGTTCCGATCGAGACTTTTGCGCAACCCTTGCTGACGGCCGCACTCAAAAGCCGCTTCGGCATGGACCTCGATGTCATGAACACCCATCTGTTCCATGCCAGCCGGGCGGTGGTCGATCAGTCGTTCATGGCAGCGTCGAAAGATCCACTGGTGCAGGCCAACATGGCGCTGAAAGCGGCCACCCGGCCGTTGCTCACGGCTGCGCTGCAAAACTTCGAAGAGTGGGAAACGAAAACGGACGCAATGGACAAGGATGCCGGGACCAAAGCCCGGATCTTTTCGTCCTGCCAGATCAAAGGGCCCTACATCACAGGGACGGAACTGGATATTGCCCCCGGTGATTTCGCAGACTTGTGTCGCAAGCTGGATCTGGGCGGCCAGTATCAAGCGCTGCTGCGCTCGATACTGCAGCCACCGGACCGCCCCCATGTCCCGGTCCAGGACAATCCCAAGGCCTTCATGCGTGTGGAAACCTCGTCCATCGAGCTGCAATTGCGCATTGCCTACCTCAAAGGTCTGATTGGCAAACCGGCCTATGACGCAATGCTGGAGCTGCTGGCGGGCAACCGGCAGGTCATGATCGACGACGTCCCCGTAAGCTGCACTGTGCTCAAGCTCTGGGATGTCGAGCTGACCGGGATCTTCACCATGGGCAAGAACCGCGACACGGCCAGTCAGGTGGAAAAGGTCGTGGTGTACATACCCGACGATCCGATTGCACCTCTAAAGGAATACGAGTCGGCGGCCGCCTTCCAAAACTCGCTGCGTGACAGGATGTTCGTCAGCGGCTATCAACAGTTCTTCAAGCGCTTCATTCCTGCGCGCCACCGCAACCGGGTGATGAGCAAACTGTTCGAGCGCCTCAACCCGACGGTCAAAAAAGGTGGTGTATTCGAAAGGCAGTGGCTGGAACAGGAAGAGGACCGCAACGCCCGCCTGGATCTGCACGAAAGCCCGATGACCGGCCGATTGGCGCAGACGGTCCTTGAACGCAAACAGGTGGCGCTTCTGGACGACGCGCTGTTTCATGGCGTGCCTACCGCCTCGCTCGATCAGAAAACGGCTGCCGACCGGTTGAAATACTTCGAGGAGAAAACGCTTGAAGTGCTGAACATCGCAGCCTTTGTGGTACCCGGCCTGGGCGAGATCATGCTTGCCGTCACTGCGGCCCAGTTAATCCACGAAGTATACGAAGGCGTCGAAAGCTGGGCTCATGACGACAGGCAGCAGGCCATCGCTTACCTGTTCGATGTGGTCGAGAACGTCGCCCTGCTGGCGGCACTGGGCGCGGCATCGACCAGCGGCCCCGGCATTGCGGCAGTACAGGTTCCAGAATTCGTCAACGCGCTCGAGCCGATCGGGCTGTCCGATGGCACGACGCGCCTGTGGAAGCCAGACTTGTCACCCTTCGCCCACGATATCGTCCTGCCGAAAAACCTCAAACCCGACGCGCTGGGCTTGTACCACTATCAGGGCAAGCAGTGGCTGGCACTTGAAGGACGGACTTATTCGGTACTGCGCGGACCAGCCGATAACGGGTATGTCATGGAGCATCCCGCTCGCCCGGACAGTTACCAGCCGCAACTGCGTCATAACGGAGCGGGCGCCTGGCTGCATGAACTGGACCGGCCGTTGCAAATGGAAGGTCTGACGCTGTTTCGCAAGTTGGGATATACCCGCGATGTGTACGCTGACCTGGCCGCCGAACGCATCGTGCGCACCAGCGGCACGACAGAGTCGGTCATGCGCCGCGCACTGGCCAATGCCCAGCGTCCGCCAGCCCTGCTTGAAGACACCGCACGTCGTTTCCGGCTCGATCAGGAGATCGACGGGTTCATCGAACGGATGCACGCCAACGATCCCGACGCAGACCCGTCGATGCAGCTTGAACTGCTGAGCCAGGATCCCGGATGGCCAGCCGACCGTACGCTGCAATTGCTGAACGCCGATGACACTGTCGCCAACGCATTCCCGGCGCTGACCCCGGCCGACGCCGTCACTTCTGTCAGGGTCCGCATGGACCAGCCGGACGTCCTGCAGCAGGTCCTGGAGCAACTGAGCGCCGCCGAAATCAGGACGCTGATGAACGAAGAGTTCGGCGCAGGCCAGATCAGCCTGTCATCACGCTTGAAGACACTCAGGGCAAGGCTGGCCGGGCGCGGGAGCGCGATCAGAAATCGCTGGTTCGACGCCCGTTATCAGTCGTTGAAAAACCGCCTGGAAGGGTCTGCCGCGCAAGGCGCACAAGCAGTCGGGCAGGCATTCCCCAACCTGCCTTCTCCGGTGACGGACGAACTGATCCGCCACGCATCGCCCGCCGAGCTGAGCCAGATGAGCGAGAGCGGACGCGTGCCACTGCGCATCGCCGAAGAAGCCCGGGTCTATCAACGCCAGATCAGACTGGCGCGAGCCTATGAAGGGCTGTATCTGAAATCGGTAGCCAGTGCCGATTCGGACTGCCTGATCCTGCACAGTATCGAGGCGCTGCCTGGCTGGTCGCCGCAGGTCGGGATCGAGGTGCACGACGGGTTCTTCGGCGGCCCTCTGGTTGATCGTATCGGCAACGAGGACGCGCCGATCCGCAAGATTCTGGTCAAGGAAGGCAACCGTTACGAAGCCCGCGACAGCGATGATGGCCATCTCCATGGTCTGGACGACCTGTACACCGCGCTGCTGCATGCCCTCCCGGACGCACAGCGCGCAGAGCTGGGTTTTCCTCGCACTGACCAGGGTCAGGAACTGGCCGCGATAGTCGGGCAGCGGCCGCTGCCACGCAAGACGCTGGCCCCGCTACTGAACATGCAGCCGCTCAAACCGGGCTCGAAATCGCCCATGCGCCTGGCCGATGGCCGCCTGGGTTACCCGCTGAGCGGAAGAGGCAACACCGACTGGCATATGACCGACGACAGCCTGCTGGACAAGCTCAGGCTGCTGGAATTCGACGATGCGTTTCCCGAGGACATCCTTGGCCAACTGCGTGCTATCGGCTGGGATAACCGCATCATCGACCACCGGCTCAACGCGCTGCTGGACGAGCAGCAAACCTTGCGTGCCAGCCTCGACGCCTGGAGCGACGAGGTCGTGTCGCTTCCACCGATGAACCAGGCACACATCGACAGCCGGGTGCGAATCCATGAGGCCATCCTGGATCACTGGCGATTGAACAGCCTTCCGGAGATAGGCCGCACCCGCCTACCGCTGCGCCTGCAATCGGTTTCCCTGATGGACTTCCCTGCCCGACTACCGGACTTCGTCTACTCACGTGTCCATGCCCTGCGCCTGGAAAACATCTCCGTCGAACCGCGCATGCCCACTTCGATCGGCCCAGTGATGAACCTCCCGCGCCAGGCGGCCAACAGCATCGAGTTGGGAAGCTTTCTGCGGCGCTTTCCACGGACCCGCTCGCTGATCCTGTCCAGCGACCCGGCACCCGGCGCGGCGTCGATGTGGTCGGAATTCTTCGACCTGCCCAGACAGGTCGCAAGCGCTTTGCCGCAGTTGGCCGAGTTGGGGCTGATCAATCAAGGTGTGCTTCTGGACCAGCTGCAATTGGGGGCGCTCCGGGACCTGACCGAGCTAAGAGTTCTGGACCTGAGTGGTAACCAGACCAGTGTGATACCGCCCATGAACCTGAGCTGGCTGCGCCTGGACCGGCTGGTGCTGGAACGCCTTGGCCTGCATCGCTGGCCTGCCTGGCTGACCGAGCTGATTCCCGACAATGTTCGCGAACTGTCGGTCGCCCACAACGACCTGACCGACATACCGGACCAGATTCTTGAAAATCCGCGCAACCCCACGCATCAGACGCTGATCGACCTGCGTGGCAACAGCCTTTCGCGTTATGTGGCCATCCGCGCGCGCATCAATGAAACCGCACCCTATCGCTCCTTCCGGTTTAATCTGGACATACCGCCCGCCCTGCAGGCAGCGCTGAACATGCAGATCCAGCAAGGGGCCGACCTGATGGAGGCCCTCGATCAGTGGACCCAGACCTCAGGCTCGCAGACACGTCCGAGTGATCAAACCGTCGAGGCCCGACGCAGTATCGGTAACGTCATCATCGATCACTGGAGGACGTTCAGCCTCGGACAAATCCATACGCCTCTGCGCCTCAGCGACATTGCGCTGGCCGACATCCCCCCGCAACTGCCGGACTTCTTCCGGCGTCAGGTTCGCTATCTGCACCTGAGCCGGGTGACCGGCACAGCCCAGGAGCTCGACCAGTTGTTGCAGCGTTTCACCGAACTCAAGGTTCTGGAAATGAGAGGCCATGTAACGCCCCTCGCCGAACTGCCTCAGGCGTTGCTCAACCTTCGCTCGCTGAGCGCGTTGAACCTGAGTGACCAAGGGCTGATCATCGATCAGCAGCACATCGAATTCTTCAGCCGCCTTCCGAAGCTTGAGCGCCTGGAACTGGATCACAACAGAATCGGGACCATCGACAGTCTGACCAGCCTCAACAACACGGCGCTGCACTGGCTGTCGCTCAACAGCGTGGGACTGAACGCATGGCCGCGGTGGATCGATGAAATGATTCCAGCGCCGTTAACGACGCTGCTACTGGAAGGTAACCAGATCACCGAGATTCCGGACAACATCCTTGCCAACCCCAATAGCAGAAACGCCCACACGGAAATCAGCCTGCTGGACAATCCGCTGTCGGACGACAGCATGCGTCGCGCCCGCCAATCGGAACGCTACGGTCGCTCGTTCACCTTCGACATGGACCTGACGCCGGAGCTGCGCGAACTCGATGAAATGGAAGGTCACGATTCGGATTCGCCCTACGACTCGGACTCGTCCGGCGAGGAAAGCAGCCCTTCCAGCCCGACGCCTTCACGCGTCGACACATGGCTGGTCGAGGACGATCCACAATCGGCAGAGCGGCGCAAGGTGTGGCAGCAGGTGGAAGAAACCGGCCAGGCTCGCAATCTGCTGGACCTTATAGGTTCGTTGCGCCATACCGCCGACTATCGCAACACGGTAACGCGTCCACAGCTTCGGCAGCGCGTCTGGCAGGTCCTGAGCGCAGCGGGTGACGATCCTCAATTGCTGATGACCCTCAACGGCATCGCGGAAGAACCGCTGAGGCTGTTCCGCGGCAACGACACGTGTCCGGATGGTGTCATTCTGGAGTTCAATCAGATGGAAGTGCTGGCCTTCACTCGCCAGTCTCTGCAGGACGTGGTGCCTGAACAACGCGGCGCGACGCTGTACCGCCTGACCACCCGGCTTTATCGCCTGTCCGAACTGGATGCGGCGGCCCGCGAACAGGCCGGCGGACGTGACGAAGCCGAGGTTCGACTGGCTTACCGCACGCACTGGGCCAACGCGCTGGACTTGCCCGTCCCGCCAGCGGGCATGCTTTTCGAAGCCCATGCAGCCATCCGTCCTGGCGAGTTCGACATGGCCCTCAATCGCGTTCAGACCGGAGAACAGGGCGAACCTTTACTGAAATTTGCCGCGCAGCAGGAGTATTGGGTAGCCTACCTGCGTGAAGCCTACGCCGACCGGTTCCAGGCACTGGAACGCACCTATCGCAGCAACATGACAAAACTTACCGACGAATTCGAGGTGCGGGATATCAGCCTCGACCATCCCGAATACGAAGGCCGTATGCGCGAGTTCGAGTCACAGAGCAAGGATGACGAACAACGGTTGATCAAGGAGCTGACCAACCTGGAAAGCCTGCAACAGGCCTGAACGAACGGTCGCCTGACGCCTTCGCGGCGTCAGACGACCAGAGTCGGGCTCAACGCTTACTGGGCATCCCGAACCTGGGTTTCCAGTTCGGCCTTGAGACCCGGCTCCAGTTTCAGCTGGCGCGCCAGTTCATCGAGATAGGCGCGCTCCATGAAGTGCTCCTGATCGACCAGCATCACACTGGCGATGTACATCTCCGCCGCCATCTCAGGACTGGTTGCAGCCCGTGCCACTTCGGCCGGGTCCAGCGGCTTGTTCAGTTCGGTATGCAGCCAGCTTTGCAAGGTCTGGTCAGCGCTCAGCTTGTTGAACTCGCCCTCGATGAGTTCACGCTCGCGATCATCGACATGGCCGTCGGCCTTGGCGGCGGCGACCAGTGCTCGCAGAATCGCCTGACTGTGTAGCTCGGCCTCAGACTCGGGCAGACGGTCGATGGTCTGCGGTTCTCGTTGGCCGGTCATGCCCTGGCTGGCCTGCCAGTTGTTATAAGCCTTGTAGGCAATAACGCCGAGTGCCGCCAGACCGCCATAGGTCAAAGCCTTGCCCCCCAAGCCGCGTGAACGCTTGCCTTTGAGCAGGCTCATGGCACCCGCAGCCAATGCACCGCCGCCAGCGCCGGAAAGCAAACCACCCAGACCGCCCTGACTGCCGCCCTTGTTGCCGCCAAGCAGGCTGCCCAGACCATTCATCAGTGAATCACTGCCCGAAGATTGTTTGCCGGACTTGCCGTTGACCTTGTCCTGCAACATGTTCTGGCCAGACTTGAGCAACTGATCGAGTAAGCCACGCGTATTCACAGTAACCTCCACAGGTTTGTCGGATGAATCATTGACCCACGCACGGGACATAAGTCGCATGCCCCTGATCACCGGTGTGCTTCCAGATGTTGCTGCTCATTGCAGAACCGCTGGGCAGGCTTAGGCCGGTTTTGCAAGCGCGGAACAGACTGCAACGCCTATCGATTGAACCGATGCATTCATATACGCCTCGAAAAAGAGGACAATCCCATCCATCCATTCAGATCGAATACCCTTTCAGTTTTTTATGACCCGTTCAATAACCTGTGGCAGACCATCGGGAGCTTGCCTTCAGTGACATCACTCGTCAGCTTCCCCGCAGGCAACAGCGACGCGGCCCATATCATCAGAAGCAAGGACTGGAGCCAGACCCCATTGGGTCCACTCCTCGACTGGCCGACCTCGTTGAAGACCACGCTCAATCTGGTCCTGAACAGTCCCGAATCCATGTACCTGCTGTGGGGGCCGGAACTGATCTTCTTCCACAACGACGCCTACGCTCCGATTCTCGGGCCGCGCAAGGAACGGGCGATAGGCGCTCTGATGCCGGAACTGTGGGCCGACGTCTGGGATCAGGTGCTGCCGCTGGTCGAACAGGCGTTGCGCGGACAGGCAGGCCGCTGGCAGGACATGCCACTGACCATGGCCCGGTACGGTGAAGTCGAGCAGACCTGGTGGTCGTTCTCATTCTCCCCGGTGGTCGATGAAAACGGGGTCACCGTCGGCATATTCTGTGTCACCAACGAGACCACGCAGCACGTGCTCGATCAAAGCGCGCTGCAAGCCAGCGAGCGCAAGCGGCTGGATCTGATCGAAGAACTGATCGAGCTGGAGCGGCAACAATCGGCCAAGCTCGAGCAGCGCACTCTGGAGCTGGATACGTTATGGAAGATATCGCCTGATCCGCTGGCGATACTCGACTTCAATGGCATTTTCCTGAGGGTCAATCCTGCCTGGACCCACATTCTGGGTCGGGACGAGCGAGAATTGGTCGGCACCTCGATCATGAACCTGCTCCATCCAGACGACGTGGCCAATACCGAGAATGCGCTGCAGCACACTATCAACCATGTGCTGCCCCTGTTCGAGAACCGCTACCGGCATGTCGATGGAAGCTATCACTGGTTCGGCTGGACTGCCGCGCCCGGCAATGGCGTGATCTTTGCGCTGGGCAAACACCTTAACCATGAGAAACAGCGCATCGAGGCCTTGCGCATCACCGAAGAAGCGCTACGCCAATCGCAGAAAATGGAAGCAGTCGGGCAACTCACCGGCGGCCTGGCTCATGACTTCAATAACCTGCTGATGGGCGTCACCGGCAACATGGAGCTGCTGCAATCGCGGGTCAGACAAGGCCGCTTTGCAGAACTGGACCGCTACATTGGGGCTGCGCTGGAAGGCTCCCGGCGAGCCGCATCGCTGACTCACCGTCTGCTTGCATTCTCACGGCGCCAGACCCTGGCCCCCAAGGCCACCGACGTCGATCAGTTGGTGGCAGGCATGGACGAACTGATCCGGCGTACCGTCGGCCCGTCCATTGATATGCAGGTGCGTGCGACGCCAGGCCTGTGGTTGACCATGGTCGATTCGCATCAACTGGAAAATTCGCTGCTCAATCTGTGCATCAACGCCAAGGACGCCATGCCTGACGGCGGTCAACTGGTCATCCAGACTGCCAATCGCTCTCTGGATACCGTCACGGCAGCGGCGCATGAACTGCCGGCAGGCCGCTACGTGGAACTCACTGTCAGCGACACCGGCACCGGCATGGATAAGGACGTCATGGAGCGGGCATTCGATCCCTTCTTCACGACCAAGCCGATCGGCATGGGCACCGGCCTGGGACTGTCGATGATCTATGGCTTTGCGCGACAATCCGGCGGTGGCGTGAATATCTCCTCGGAAGTGGGACGCGGCGCGAGACTCAGTATTCTGTTGCCGATATTCGAAGGCCTGGCCGAGCCGCCTGAACTCGACATCAGTGCAGTTCAGGTGCCCACTCAAAACGCTGGCGGCGAGACCGTTCTGGTCGTGGACGACGAACCGGCGGTACGTTTACTGATTGCCGAAGTGCTCGAAGAACTGGGCTATGTCGTGCTGCAGGCTGATCAGGGCGCTGCGGCGTTGATCATCCTGCAGTCCAAGGCGGCCATCGACCTGTTGATAACCGACGTCGGACTGCCAGGCGGGATGAATGGGCGGCAAGTAGCGGATGCGGCTCGCGCGGTGCGGCCTGATCTGAAGATCCTGTTCGTGACCGGATACGCTGAAAACGCTGTTCTGGCCCACGACAGCCTGGAGCCAGGCATGTACGTGTTGCCCAAGCCGTTCTCCATCGCCGCCCTGACCGGGCGGGTCACCGAGTTGCTGGACAGCGCCAACGAACGTCTGTTTTGAGTGACTGCCTTCGCGCGCAAGCGCAGCCGAAGGCAGTCACGACAACGCTCCTCAATCGCGCAGATCAGACTCGTGAATCGGCTGGTCACGATGGGTGGCGCGCTGGTATTGCGCGGGCCAGGTGGCCAGTCGTCCGCCCAGATCGTCGTCGGCATGCAGAGGCCAGTACGGATCGCGCAACAACTCACGCGCCAGCAGAATGATGTCGGCCTGGCCGGTACGCAGGATGTGTTCGGCCTGCGCCGGTTCGGTGATCATGCCGACCGTGCCGGTGGCAATTCCGGATTCCTTGCGCACACGTTCAGCGAACCGCGTCTGGTAGCCCGGACCGACCGGAATCTCTGCGTTGGCGGCAGTACCGCCCGATGACACATCGATAAGGTCGGCGCCCAAAACCTTGAGACGACGCGCCAGTTCCACGGTCTCGTCAGGGTTCCAGCCATCTTCCACCCAGTCGGTCGCCGAAACGCGCACGAACAGCGGCAGTTCTTCAGGCCAGATGGTGCGCACCGCTTCGGTCACTTGCAGGGTCAGACGAATGCGGTTTTCAAACGAGCCACCATACTGATCGGTGCGCTGGTTGCTCAGCGGTGACAGAAACTGATGCAGCAGGTAGCCGTGCGCCGCATGGATTTCGACCACTTTGAAGCCTGCGGTGAGCGAACGTCGTGCGGCGTCGACGAACGCCTTGATCAGTTCCTGAATCTGGGTTTCGCTCAGTTGGACAGGAGCGGTGTGCTGCGGATCGAAGGCAATTGCCGACGGGCCGACTGGTGTCCAGCCGCCTTCACTGGCCGGGATGCTGCCGTGCTTGCCCAGCCAAGGCCGCCAGGTGCTCGCCTTGCGGCCGGCATGCGCCAACTGAACACCTGCGACGGCACCCTGCGCGGTGATAAACCGGGTAATACGCTGCAAAGGCTCGATCTGCTCGTCATTCCACAGCCCGAGGTCTTCGGGAGTGATTCGGCCGTCCGCGGTCACCGCCATGGCTTCGGTGATCACCAGACCCGCGCCGCCCACTGCGCGACTTCCCAGGTGAACCAGATGCCAGTCATTGGCCAGACCATCGACACTGGAATACTGGCACATGGGCGATACAGCGATGCGATTGCGCAGGGTCAACTGGCGCAGGGTATAGGGCTCAAGCAGCAGGCTCATGGCGACCTCTCATAAAGAAAATTCGGGTATCCAGGCTCGTTTTGGTGAGCGGTTTTACTGGACAGAGCCTAGTCGACAACCCGAACGCTTGAGGGGTTCCTGCTGATTCTCAGCGAGGCGCGATGTGCACGACCATCAACTGGACGGTTTCATTGCCCCGAAATTCGTTGAGATCGAGTTTGTAGGCCAGCTCGACCCAACGGATATTAGGGTTGGGCCAGATATCACGGTCCACGCCGAACGCAATACCGTCGAGCTTGACGCTACCGCATTCGGTCTTGAGCACCATCTTCAGATGTCGCTCGCCCACGACGCGCTGCTCCACCAGTTGAAACACGCCGTGAAACAACGGCTCCGGGAAATGCTGCCCCCAGGGGCCTGCATTGCGCAATGCGCGCGCCAGTTCCAGATGAAACTCCTCGACCGCCAGCGAGCCGTCCGACAACAGGCGGCCGGTCAGGTCCTGCTCATCGAGCTGGCGGCGTACTTCCCCATCGAACGCCTCGGCGAAAGCCGGGAAGTTTTCTTCAGGCAACGACAGCCCCGCCGCCATGGCATGGCCGCCAAATTTGCTGATCAGTTGCGGATGAGCCGCCGCCACCGCGTCCAGCGCATCTCGAATGTGGAACCCCGGCACCGAGCGGGCCGAGCCCTTGAGCACGCCCTCTCCGGCGCTGGCGAAGGCGATGGTCGGGCGGTGGTAGCGCTCTTTCATGCGTGACGCCAGGATGCCGATCACGCCCTGGTGCCAGTCCGGATCGAACAGGCACAGACCGAACGGCATGGACTCCACCGGCAAATCCTTGAGCTGAGCCAGTGCTTCGCGCTGCATGCCCTGCTCGATGGACTTACGGTCCTGGTTCAGTTCGTCCAGCTGCACGGCCTTTTCCCGCGCCTGGGTCGGGTCATCGCAGAGCAGGCATTCGATGCCCAGGCTCATGTCATCCAGACGGCCAGCCGCGTTCAGGCGCGGGCCGATAATGAAGCCCAGGTCAGTGGAGGTAATGCGCGATGGCTCGCGGCGGGCCACTTCCAGAATCGCGCGCAATCCCGGACGCGCACGACCGGCACGAATCCGCATCAGACCCTGATGCACCAGAATGCGATTGTTGGCATCCAGCGGCACCACGTCCGCCACGCTGCCCAAGGCAACCAGGTCCAGCAGCTCGGCCAGCTTGGGCTCGGCGAAACCCTTGCTCTCGAACCAGCCGGTATTACGCAAGCGGACACACAACGCCATCAGCACATAGAAAATCACCCCGACGCCCGCCAGCGACTTGCTGGGAAAGGTGCAACCGGGCTGGTTCGGGTTGACGATCGCGTCTGCCGCGGGCAATTCATGGCCCGGCAAGTGGTGATCGGTGACCAGCACCTGCAACCCTGCCGCCTTGGCCGTCTGTACCCCTTCGACGCTGGAAATGCCATTGTCCACAGTGATCAGCAAGTGCGGTTGACGCTGTAACGCCACCTCAACGATTTCCGGCGTCAAGCCATAGCCATACTCGAAACGGTTCGGCACCAGATAATCGACGTGTTCGGCACCCAGCAGGCGCAGTCCCAGCACGCCAACGGTGGTTGCGGTTGCGCCGTCAGCATCGAAGTCTCCGACAATCAGCATGCGCTGGCGCTGGCGCAGGGCTGTCTCCAGCAGATCCACGGCCGCGTCGATGCCCTTGAGCTGCTGAAACGGGATCAGCCGCGCCAGTTTCTTGTCCAGTTCGATTTCATTCGCCACGCCCCTCGCTGCGTAAAGGCGGGTCAGCAGTGGCGGGAGATCGCCCAGAAAAGGCAGGGTGTCGGGCAACGGACGAGGTTCAATGCGCATGCGGGTCAGCTGATTCTCTGTGAGGTATCGGTAATGATGATGCGGTCCGGACAGAAACGGCCGTCAGCCGCGCTCGCCGGCCAGCCATTGCAACTGGACTTCATGCTGGCCACGGTCATCGGTGACGAATATGGTGCCTTCGCTGATCATCACGTCCCACTTGATGACCCGTGGCATATCCTTGGCCAGCACTTCCAGAACCTCCTGCGGGACAGCAGCGATGTTGACGTTCTTCAGGTTCTTGATCGCGGGCACCACTTTGCCTTCCCAGACGCGCAGACTGCCGTAGGCCAGCAGACTGGTACGCTCGGTACGACGCGAACACCAGGTCAGACGGTCGGCGTCGGGCTGGCCCACTTCGATCCAGTGCAGCACCCGGTCATCCAGGCTTTTTTCCCACAGCGCGGGCTCGTCCACATCAGACAGGCCACGACCGAAGGAGAGCTGTTCGTTGTACCAGAAGGCATAGGCCAGCAGGCGCACGGTCATGCGCTCTTCGGTTTCGGAGGGGTGACGGGCAATGGTCTGCTTGACGCTTTCGTAAACGCCCCGATCAAGATCGGTCAGGTTCAGTTCGAATTTGTAAGTCGTGGACGGCTGGGCCATGAACGGGCTTCTAGAGTCTGGAGGAAAGACGGCAAGTCTAACCGATGCGAGGGGTCGCGAACGAATCGACTCGCGGATGAGTCATCGCGGCCGCTTGTGACGGCGCGCACAAGCTTGCCGGATGCGGAAAATCCGATAGCCTCTTAGACGCTGTACCACCGCACGATGTGACGCCAACATCGTGGCGCGACTCAAAAGTCTGCCTTTCGCCACATGTGGCCTACGACATTTTTCGAGGATAGGACAGACGAATGACTTTTCGTGCCTCGTATCGCGCAATGAATCGCCTGTTACTGGCGTTGCTGTGCTTTGCCATGCCGTGCCTGAGTCAGGCCCGGGAAACCCTCACCTGGCTGATGCGCGACTTGCCGCCCTCGACGATCTTCTCCGGGACGATGCAGGGTCAGGGCGCTATCGATCAACTCATGCCGCTCCTGACGGCCAGGATGCCCGAATACGATCATGTATTGATGCGCGTCAACCGGGCCAGAGCCATGCAGATGCTCAACGAGGGCGCCGCGCTGAGCTGCGATCCGACCATGCTATGGACACCGGAACGAGCCAGAACCATTGTGTTCTCGATTCCGGCTTTCGTGCTGTTCAGCAGTGGTCTGGTGGTACGCAGGGAGGACATGGCGAAATTCGAGCCCTTCGTCTCGGGCGGGAAGATCGATCTCGATGCGTTGGTGGACAGCAAGACCGTCAAACTCGGCGTCGTGGCGGAGCGCAGCTACGGTGGAGTGATCGACAGGACCCTGCAGGAAAGCCAGCAACAGACACTCACCCTGCATTACGGCAGCGATGCGGTCGGCAGCCTGTTACAGATGGCCCGCGCAGGTCGCCTGCAAGGGTTGCTGGGATTCTGGTTCGAGGCGCGTTATCAGGCGCTGCAGCAAGGCATCGATCCACAAGAACTGAGGTTTATCCCCATTCTCGACAACCCGACGTATCAGCTGGCCCACATCGGCTGCAGCAATACGCCTCAGGGCAGGCAAGCCATGCAATTGATCAACAGAGAGATGCGCACGTTACGGGAAAGCAATCTGATGGCGCTTTATGCGCAGTGGCTGGACCCGGAGCAGCGCGCTGGCTACTTGAGCGACGTGAAGGCCATTTTCGAAAAGGACTGAGTGACTGTGCAACAACCCCCGAACAGCGCGGACTGCCCGGGGTAGACATGACGATCAAACAAACAAGGTCATCAGGCGAAGGCTGGAGCGCCCGCCAACGTGCGGCCCATGGCAGCGTTGCGCATTGCAGCAATGACGCAAGGCTCGATCCTGCCTTCAGCGACCATCAGATCCCGGTGGAGCCCATCGACCACATCTCTGAGCTGACGCTTGTCGCTCAACTGATCGGCTGTGAATACGCGTTCGATGACGCAGGCACCGGTTGCATCGTTCAACGTCACCAGACGTTCGCCGCGCGCGCCAGCCGGGCCAATGCAGGCCTTGTAAGGAGCCAGCGCTTCGCTTAGCAGTAAGCTGATATTTTCCATATAGATCACCACTCAACAGTTTGAATGCAAAGGTGCTAATCAATGACCGTCGGTGACGGCAGAAAGTTCTTTCCTGCCATCGAGTTGTTGCGACGCTCTCTGAATTCGAGCATGCCTGTGGAATGTGACAAGGAAAAAACCCGGCGCAAGCGATCGGCTGGCTCCACCGATTACGAGTATTCGCGGCAACGCTGCATGAATCATCAGCAACCTTGTAGGAATTTTCAGCAGAAATAAGCTCAAAATCCTACAAATCCCCTGCCCCACCTGCACCTTTGGTAAACAGCCGCCTCAGATGAAATACCATTAGCCATCTTTCGACGGAGCCATGCCTTGAGCGCGTCCACCGATCAACCCTTGCGCATCATCGTGGCTGATGATCACCCCATCTTTCTGATCGGCCTGCGCGTGGTGCTGGAACAAGACAATGCCGCGCAGGTGGTGGCGCAGGCCAGCACTCCCGACGAGCTTTTGATGGCGCTGCACAGCCACGACTGTGATGTGCTGGTCACGGATTTCATGATGCCCGCCGAGCGGCAGAATGACGGATTGCGCCTGCTGCGCCGCATCCGACAGGACTTTGCGACGCTGCCGGTGGTGGTGGTGACCACCTTGAACAACGCCGGGTTGTTTCAGTCCATGCTGGATCTCAATATTCAGGGCCTGTTGAGCAAAGCCAGCGTGGCCGGTGAGCTGCCCGCTGCAATCGACAGTGTGCGTCGCAAGCGAATCTTCCTTGCCGATTCGGTGCGCCGGGTTCTGCAGGACGCTCAGCAACAGGGACCGCAAACGCCGCTGCCGCTGGAGCAGTTATCGCCCAGAGAACTGGAGGTGTTGCGATTGATTTCGGCAGGCCATGCCGTGGGCCGGATCGCCACGCAACTCAACCGCAGCAAGCAGACGGTCAGTGCGCAGAAAGTCAGCGCCATGCGCAAGCTGGGCCTGGCGAACGATGCCGCGCTGTTTATCTATCTGCAGGAGCATGGGTTGTCGTAAGCGGCTGGTCGCTGGACGTCGTCGGGGACGTTGACGGGTTCGCGCTGCGTTCGGCCAGCCATTGGTGAAGATCCACTGCGGCCATCGGACGGGCAATGAAGTAGCCCTGAATCGAAGGAGCGCCCAGCATCAGCAGGCTGTGAAAATCGTCCAGCGTCTCGACGCCTTCCACCACCACAGACATCGCCAATCGTTGCGCCATGACCATCGCACCGGCGACCACGGCAGATTTGCGAGGGTCTTCCCCCATCCCGCGCACGAATTCGGCAGGGATCTTCAGTTCGCTGAAGGGCAGCTCCAATAGCCGATCGATGTTCGAAGCGCCCATACCGAAATCGTCGATCGACAATTTGCAGCCCTGCATGCACAGACGCAGCAGGCCTTCCAGTTGCCAATGCTGAGGCCGATCCGCATCCTGCTCGAGAATCTCCAGGGTCAGCACGCTGGCGGGCAATTCATGACGCGCGAGGGCCTGGGCAATCCGCTCGGCAAAATCTGCCTGCTGAAGAATCTGCGGCGCAATATTCACCGACACGGGCAGTGCCTGTCCTCGTCGATGCGCGGTCTGCGCCGAGAACGCCAGCGCCTGATCCAGCACCCGCCAGGTCAGCGGCTCGATCAATCCTTCAGCTTCGATGATGTCCATGAAACGGCCTGGCGCCAGCAGACCGTACTTCGGGTGCTCCCAGCGCACCAGCGCTTCGGCACCCAGCACCGTACCGTCAAGGCTGACTTTGGGCTGGAAATGAGCGATCCACTGCGCGGCGCAACCGACAGGGTCCGACGCGTCGCCCAGCAAATCGTCGGCGCTCAGCGCATCTGGAATCCGCCGCTCGAAGGACGTTTCCTCGATCTGTACGGCCCGCGGTTCATAGGCGTCGAACAGCTCGCACAACGCCGCAGCCGAGGCCGGCTTGGGCAGACAGCCCAGCACTTCCAGACCTTGAGCAGCGGCCAGACGCGCCACACCTTCCAGGACGCATGTTGTCGAACTGCTGAGAATGATCAACGCATTCGCCATCTTCTTCGATGCAAGGTAACGGATCAGTTCCAATCCGTCAGGCCCTTCCATTTGCAGGTCACAGATGGCGATATCGACCGCGCCACGACTGTCCAGCGACTCCCGGGCCGCCTCGACGCTTTCGGCCGTTCGCACATCGAAAACCTGATTGGCGTTGAGCATCTGGTGCAGCGCCATCAGTTGAAAGGGATGATCTTCGAGAACCAGAACCTTGAGTGAACGCACAGTCATGTCTACCGGGTGAAGGCCATCGGGCCAGAGAGCGATGACTGTAGAGCCTTATCGAGACACGCCCCATAGGACAAGTCCTAAAACGCGTGACGGGATCCGGCTGCTTGCACAATCCGGTCAACCAGGCTGGGGCGACAGTTCAGGCAGTTCCACCAGGTGCACTTCGATGTCCATGCGCAGACTGCCAATGGCCATTTCCAGTGCTGGCCAGCGCTCACGCGCATCCGATTCGGCTTCACGGCGGGCGCTGTCTTCCAGCGCCATACAGGCCCGGGCCAGTGGCAAGGCATCAATCAGACTGGCAGCGCCCTTGAGACGGTGCAGCGACGCAGTCAGGGTCGGCCAGTCCTGCGACCGAACCGCCATGGCCAGAGCAGAGCGCTCGTGTAAAAGGTTCTTCCACAGTTCGGCCAGCAACCGCTGCATCTGCGGTTCGTTGGCCTGGGTCATGCGCTGCAGCGTGCGGATATCGAACGTCGGCTCGCGCACCAGTCTCGACAGTTCGTGGGACAGGCGCTCCAGCGACAAAGGCTTGATCAACAGACCGTCCATCCCCGACTGCTCACAACGTGGCCCTTCATCACTGAGGACGCTGGCCGTGCAACCGATCACCGGACACCGCTGACGCAACTCCTGGGCCTCAATGCGCCGGATGGCCTCTGTCAGCGCATAGCCGCTGATGCCAGGCATGTTGCAGTCGGTAATCACGGCATCGAATGCGCCGTCACGCCATACCTGCAAGGCGCTTTCGCCGCCATCGACAGGTACGACCTGATGACCGAGGAATTCCAGTTGCCGGGTGAGCACCATTCGGTTGGCGGACAGATCATCGACCACCAGCACGTGCAGGCTGCGCTGATCGACTGGCGGTTCGGCGCCATCGTGCTCCGGTGTAATGACATGTTCGACACGGGCCAGCGGCACGTCAATGGTGATCCGCGTGCCGCTCCGCGGTTCACTGTGCAGGCTGATTTCGCCTTTCATCAGCTCGACCAGTTGCCGGGAAATACTCAGCCCCAGTCCCGTGCCGCCGTATCTTGCGGCCGTGTCGTCGCTGGCCTGCGTGAAGGGCTGGAAGACCTGCTGCTGACGCTCAGGTTCTATGCCGACTCCGGTGTCCTGAACGCAGATTCGCACTGGCACCGCAGAATCGGCTTCATCGATAGACTGATCGTCGAGCGCCTGCACGGTGAGCACTACCGAGCCTTGTCGGGTGAACTTCAATGCGTTGCCCACCACGTTGTGCAGGACCTGCCGCAGCCTCAACGGATCCAGCCAGTAATCGCCTTTGACATCCTCGGCAAGCTCCAGACGCAGCTCCAGACCTTTACTCCCCGCCTGCGCGGAAAACAGCTGGACGACGCCTTCGAGCAGTGTCTGCAACGACGTTACCGCCAGCGACAGTTGCAGGCTGCCTGCCTCGATGCGGGCCAGATCCAGGCTGTCGCTGACCAGCACCACCAACTCCTGCGCCGAGCGGTGCGCCACTTTCAACGCCTCAGACGGCGCCTGCCCGAGACGCAACGCCTGCTCACACTCAAGCTCCAGCAGACCGATGATTGCCCCCATCGGCGTACGGATCTCATGGCTCATGGCGGCCAGAAAGGCACTCTTCGCCTCGCTCGCCTGATCGGCCTGACGCAACGCATCCTCTAGCTGCTGTTCCAGACGCTTGCGCTCGGTGATGTCGATCCAGCCGCCAAGCAGGCCTTGTAACTGACCATCGGCACCAAAGAACGGTACGGTCCATTGCCAGGCGTGCATACGCTTGCCGTGAAGCTCCATCGTGCGGTCCGCGAAGATCGGCTGGTGATCCTCCAGCAGCCGTACGTAATCGGCGTGCATCTGCTCGGCCACCGTGCGGGGAATCAGGTCGACGTCCGTCAGCCTGCGGCCATTCATCTGCTCGAAGCTGATGCCGAAGCTGTCCTCGTAACTGCGATTGCAGGAAATCAGCCGTCCTTTCAGGTCACGCACATAGATAGGATTGGGAATGCCATCGAGCAATGCGCGCTTGAACGCCAACTGATCACTCAGCTGGCGCTCTACTTTCAACCGCTGGCGAATCTGCACCTGCAACCTGCTGCTCCACACCAGTGACACCAGACCGGTCAACAGCGCCAGAATCACCACCCAGAACACCCAGTGCGGTATGCGGCTCCAGAGCGAGGGCTGAGGCAGTGTGGAGCCGAGCCATTTCACCCGGATGGAACGCAACTCAGCGACGGGAAATTCTTCAAGCGCCTTGTTCAGGATGCCGAGCAACTCGGGTTGTGACTTGACCACCGAGAAGCGGTCCGGCGACCATTTGCCGTCAACACTGCGGGCGACTTTCAAGTGCCCTGACGGAAAAAGATAGGCCCCCGCCTCGTTCTGAATGGTCGCATCGGCCACCCCGCTCTCGACCATCGCCCGGGCCTGATCATAGGTACTGGTGAGCTTCAACTGGATCGAAGGGTACTCGCGCCTGATCTGGTCTTCGAGCGCATGACGGGCGGGCAAGGCAAGAACATGCCCTTCCAGACTGGAAAGCGACACGTTGGAAGAACTGTCGGAACGCACGACAAATACCCAGCTATTGCCGCCGAACGAATAGGTGAAGTCCAGAAACCGACGACGCTCGGGATTTTCTGCAAGCGTGGTGTTCATGTCCGCCAGCCCCGCACGAAGCGATTCGATACTCTGTTGCGTGGAAGGCACTTCACGGTGGATGAACTGCAGACCGGTCATGCGCGATATGCGCGCCAGCACATCGGCATTGAGTCCCACCCAGTGACCGTTCCGGTCCTTGTAGATATAGGGCGGATGCTGCGTGGTGGATACTGTCACGCTGGGGTGTTTCATTATCCAGCGGCGCTCGGCACCGGTGAGGCTGATTCTCTGGCCCGCCAGATCGGCTCCCAGCCCTACGGTCCAGCGCCCGGTGACTTCGCGGCGCACAGCCGGGTCGATACCGGCCAGCGCACGATCAATGAGGCCCAGCAGGCGTTGCTCCTGTTCACGCACCGCGAACGCGAACCCCACCGGTGGTAACGCGCTTTCAAATTTGATCTGCAAACCCAGGTACGGTCGCAAGGCGATGTAGGAACGGGCAATGACCTCATTACCGATGAAGACGTCCGCTTCTCCCTGACTCAAGGCCTCAAGCGCACTGTACAGATTGGGGGCAATGATAATCTCGCTGTCCGGATACGTGCGGTGCACGACAGCGGAGTCGGCGTAACCGTCCAGCAGTACGACTTTTCGGTCAGCCAGGCTCAACGAAGGGCTGGCATCGTTGCCCCGGCCGACCACCACCGAACGATCCGGCATGTACTCGGTGGAAAATGCCAGGCCTGCGACGCCACGCTCGAAGCCGTTGGCGCTGGTAAGCACATCGATAGTGCCTTTGCGCAGCGCCTCAATGGCTTCCTCACGCTGGGCAAAGCCGGTGACCTGCATCGATACGTTCAGTTGATCACCAACCAGGCCAAGGTAGTCGGCGCTGATGCCCTGGTAACGATTGCGGTCGCTGGTGATATCGATGGGCTCGTAATCGGCGATGGCGATACCGACCCGAATGACCTTGCGCTGGTCGAGCCACTGGCGATCTGCCGTGTTCAGCGGCAGATCCGGGGAATTCAAAAAAGGGGCCGTCAGCGTGAACGGCAGACTCTGTGCAGCGCCTGCCCCCCGGGCACAGACAAGAATCAGCAGGAATATCACCGCGCGTAGCACGCGATCCTCCACCCTGTTGCCTGTCACCCTGACATAACCTTGCGTACTTGCTTGCTTCACAACGACTGACTCATCTGTATGGACTGAAGACCTCCGAAGTTTGGCATGTAGAAACGAGAAGGCCCGCTGAAGAGCGGGCCTAAAGTTGTTACACAACGATTCGGTCAGAGCGGTTTTCCGCGATTGCCATGCTGACTGACGAACGCCTGTATGGCTTTCAGGTCATTTGGCAGAACGGTGCAACGCTCGTCACGCTCGAAAAGATCAGACATATGTGCAGGGAGCTCTAGCGCTTTTCCTACACCAGCCTTTTCAACGGCTTCCGGGAACTTGACCGGATGGGCCGTGCCGAGAATCACCATTGGTGTGTCCAGGCTGCGACGGCATTCGCGTGCGGCCCTGACACCGATGGCGGTGTGCGGATCAAGCAATTCACCGGTTTTGGCGAACACGTCGGCAATGGTTTCGCAGGTCTGCTCGTCACTGACCGCCAGCGAGTCGAACAGTTTGCGTACTTCGGTCCAGCGCTCTTCATCGACGCTGACGCCGCCACCGTGCCGGAAGTTGCTCATCAGCTCGGCAATCGCCGACCCATTGCGACCGTGCATGTCGAACAGCAGGCGCTCGAAATTCGACGACACCATAATGTCCATCGATGGCGACAGCGTAGCGTGCAGGGTTTCCTTGACGTACTGATTGCCGCTCATGAAGCGGTGCAGGATGTCGTTGCGGTTGGTGGCCACGATCAACTGATTGATCGGCAAGCCCATGTTGCGCGCCAGGTAACCGGCGAAAATGTCGCCGAAGTTGCCGGTCGGCACCGAGAACGACACCGAACGCGCCGGTCCGCCAAGCTGCAGCGAGGCATGGAAGTAATAGACGATCTGGGCCATGATCCGCGCCCAGTTGATCGAGTTGACCGCAACCAGACGCGTGCCTTTCAGGAAACTCTGATCGGCGAAGCTGGCCTTGACCATTTCCTGGCAGTCGTCGAAGTTGCCTTCCACGGCGATGTTATGGATGTTGTCGCCAAAAATGGTGGTCATCTGACGACGCTGTACGTCCGACACACGATTGTTCGGGTGCAGGATGAAGATATCGACATTGTCACAACGGCGGCAGCCCTCAATGGCCGCCGAGCCGGTATCGCCCGACGTAGCGCCGATGATGACCACTCGTTCGCCACGTTTGGCCAACACATAGTCCAGCAGACGTCCCAGCAGTTGCAGCGCAAAATCCTTGAACGCCAGTGTCGGGCCATGGAACAGCTCAAGCACCCATTCGTTGCCGTTCAATTGGCGCAGCGGCGCAATGGCACTGTGAGCGAAGACGCCGTAGGTTTCTTCCAGAATCTGCTTGAAGTCGGCATCCGGAATGCTGCCGGTCACGAACGGGCGCATTACCCGGAAAGCCAGTTCGTGGTACGGCAGGCCGGCCCAGGAAGCGATCTCTTCCTGAGTGAAGCGCGGCAGATTTTCCGGCACATACAGGCCGCCATCGGTGGCCAGACCAGCCAGCAGCACATCTTCGAAATTCAGCGCAGGCGCTTGGCCGCGAGTACTGATATAGCGCATGGAATCAAACCTTTGGTTTGAGCGTCGAACCCGCAACCTGTCGTCGCGGCCTCGCAGCTTGAGTTAATTCAGGTGTTCAACACGGATACGAACCACGGGACCGACCACGTCCTGCAAGGCTTCAAGCGCTTCGATGGCGTCATTGATACGCTGCTCGATCACGCGATGCGTCAGCAGGATCATCGGCACCAGACCGTCATGCTCTTCGACTTCCTTCTGCATGATCGATTCGATGTTGATGCCACGTTCTGACAGGATACTCGCCACCTGTGCCAGCACGCCCGGGTGATCCTTGGCCTGGATGCGCAGATAGTAGGCGCTTTCGCAGGCTTCGATGGGCAGGATCGGATGAGCCGACAGCGAATCGGGCTGGAAGGCCAGATGCGGTACGCGGTTCTCCGGATCGGAGGTCATGGCACGCACTACGTCCACCAGATCGGCCACGACCGAGGAAGCGGTTGGCTCCATGCCTGCACCGGCACCGTAGAACAGGGTCGAACCTGATGCGTCGCCATTGACCATGACTGCGTTCATCACGCCGTTGACGTTGGCGATCAGACGATCGGCGGGGATCAGGGTCGGATGAACCCGCAACTCGATGCCCTGAGCGGTGCTGCGCGCAACGCCCAGATGCTTGATGCGATAGCCCAGCGCTTCGGCGTAGTTCACGTCGGCCGTTGTGAGTTTAGTAATGCCTTCGGTGTAGGCCTTGTCGAATTGCAGCGGGATACCGAATGCGATGGACGCCAGAATGGTCAGCTTGTGTGCGGCATCGATGCCTTCGACGTCGAACGTCGGATCGGCTTCGGCATAGCCCAGCGCCTGGGCTTCGGCCAACACGTCCGGGAAGGTGCGGCCTTTTTCGCGCATTTCGGTGAGGATGAAATTGCCGGTGCCGTTGATGATGCCGGCTACCCAGTTGATACGGTTGGCCGACAGGCCTTCACGGATTGCCTTGATGACCGGGATGCCACCGGCGACAGCCGCTTCGAACGCCACGATGACACCCTTCTCGCGAGCCTTGGCGAAAATCTCGTTACCGTGAACGGCAATCAGCGCCTTGTTGGCAGTGACTACGTGCTTGCCATTCTCGATGGCCTTGAGCACCAGTTCGCGAGCGACGGTGTAGCCGCCGATCAGCTCGACGACGATGTCGATTTCAGGGTTGCTCGCCACGGCGAACACATCGCTGGTCGTAGGCGTACCGGCAATCTGGCAGTTGGGGTTTGGTGTACGAACCGCAATTTGCGCGACTTCGATTCCACGCCCGGCACGGCGGGCAATCTCCTCGGCGTTACGCTTGAGTACGTTGAAAGTACCGCCACCGACAGTACCCAGCCCACATATGCCTACTTTGACCGGTTTCACTGATGAACTCCCCGAAAAACAGCCGATCCTGAATCGGCTGTGGAAAACAGTCACGTATCAACACGCGACTACACTTTAGCGAGACGGCGACGAAGCCGTCATGTCAGGCCGCAATGCGCGGCTGACGACCATGATCTCGCAGGAACTATTTGGCGCCCAGCGCCAGCTTGGCCACCTGGGCTGCCGGCTGGTAACCCGGAATGACCTGACCATCAGCCAGCACGATCGCCGGCGTGCCGTTCACCCCGATGGACTGACCCAGTTCATACTGTTGGGTCACCGGATTGTCGCACTTGGCGGCCTTGATATCCTTGCCATCGACCATGCGGTCCATGGCGCCTTTCCGGTCCTTGGAGCACCACACCGCCTGCAGTTGCTGATCGCCCGGCGAACCCAGCCCCTGACGCGGGAAAGCCAGGTAGCGCACTTCGACGCCCATTTTATTCAGTTCGCCGACTTCTTCGTGCAGCTTATGGCAGTACGGGCAGGTGGTGTCCGTGAACACGGTGATGTGCGACTTGGTTTCACCAACAGCCGGGTACACCACCATTTCGGCGGTCGGGATGGCATTGATGGTTTTGGAAATGGCCAGACGCTCGGTCTTCTCGGTCAGGTTGACCGGCTTGCCGTTCTGAACCTGGAACAGATAGCCCTGAACCACGAACTGCCCATCCGCACTGGCGTACAGAACGCGGCCGCCCTTGAGCTTGACCTCATAGAGGCCATTGAGCGGGCTCGGCGCGATACTTTCGACCGGCAGTTCCGACTGGAGCGTATCAAGGGTCTTGCGGATAGCCTGGTCGGCGGCTGCATCGGCCAGGGCAAAGGTACTAAAGGTGCCGGCCAATGCGACGACGGCGGCAACGAATATTTGGGGCAAGCGCATGAAAACTCCTATGACGGCGGACAGACGGGCCACTGCAAAAACAGGTGAGGCGAGCCTTGTTCTGCGAAACCGGCAAAGCCTATCACATAAGGCTTGAGAGGCCGACTCGCCGTCATCACTGCGGGCGATTTCTACGATGAATTACAGATTTTTCCGAGGCTGGACAGGGACGCTCCGGCACAGTAGCGAGCGGAGCTGCCTGTTGACCTGCTCATGTCGACAGGCAGTTCCCTGTTGCTGACTCACTTTTCAATGCTTGAGCCGTCTGCGTCATACCGACTGAGTATGGTCAACTTGAACAACGCATCCTCGGAATCTTCGCGTGGCCTGGAAAAAAGCACGTCACCGGGTGGCGTTTTGCTCTTGGCTATCTGCATATTTCCATAACCCGGCCTGAGGCACTTCAAGTAGACAGACTGCACGGCGTCCGAATCGATTGAAAACTCACTGCCCCCGTCACCTTGTAGTGCGACAGGGTACGCAAACTCGGGAATTTTCGTTTTACCGATGCTGTATTCCTCACCGAAGCCCAGATAAGCCCAGTCGCTGGATTGCGACTTCACACCATCAGGTATCGGAATCTCAGTCCAGTCAGTCGGTAGCGGAATTCCAGTCCAGTCATCACCTATCGGAATTTCAGTCCACTCTTTAGGCATGCTGACCGTAAACGCCAAGACATAGGCGTCTTTTTCATAAGGACGAAAAAAGAATTCAATAGTCTGTCCACTCTCTGACTGAACCTGGAGACAATCATCCTCCTTACGCTGGCCATCAACGATCGTGTGAAACCCTAACGGGGTGTTATCGTGAAGCTCGAGCCTCGCTGTAAAACAACCTTTATAATTAACGTCAGGCATGTCATTTCCTCCTTGATATGAAGCATCACTGGCGGTGCATTTTAATTACTCACTGAATTAAGACAGCGCCATCTTTTTTGTAGCGTTCGATTATCGTCAGCTTAAATTTCACAGCTGTACCGTAACCATCTCTCATCCACTCGAACCATCCTTTACCAAAAACCTCTTCATACTTAGAAGCTTGCATAAATCGATGACTAAGTGCCGACCTCAAGTTGACGTACTGAGCCTCCATAGAATCAATAGAAAAATAGGTTCTTATCGCAACGCTCTATCAGGGCAAGAAATGCTATCCCCGCACGCCGGGTCCTGACAATCCATCCGTCATCTATGCCAATATACATCACCTTTTCAGAGTCCGGAGAAGAAATGACTGGGTCACCAAACACCTGATAAGTTGAACCAGAGGCCGGGTCGACATGCAAAGATATCGATTGACTTTCAGTCGCCTGCTCTTGGCACTCCATAATATAAGCACCCTCATCATTTGGCCGAAAATAGACGTTCAACGGTTTACTCACCACTGAGTTAACACATAAAAAATCATGCACCTCAATAAGACCGTTGGCATCAAGCTTGGCAAACCCAAAATTGGCAATATATTCACGATTCGCTTCTTCGGATGGACTAATCGTCACATTTGAGCTGCTGTATTGAGGGACAGTAAGCCTTGCTAGCATGCGGCTTTTTTCTAACTGCACAAGCTTGTTATTTTCCTCCGCCCCGGGATCAAACACATACTCAAGACGAGCAAGAAACGAACCCTCGCGACTATTACTGGCCATATTAATCTTCCTTGATAAAAAAGGTTCTACCACTCAAGAATAGCCTATTGAAGACGTGATACACTCCAACCGTTAGACTGTTTTATAATGACCACACTAGTCCAATTACAACCACCCGTTAGCTAACCACGCGGATGATGCCTGGCATGCAGTTCCTGCAACCGTGCACGTGCGACGTGGGTGTAGATCTGCGTTGTCGACAGGTCGCTGTGCCCCAACAGCATCTGTACCACACGAAGGTCGGCACCGTGGTTGAGCAGATGGGTGGCGAAGGCATGACGCAGGGTGTGTGGTGACAGTGATTTATCAATGCCGGCGACAACCGCCTGATGTTTGATTCGATGCCAGAAGGTCTGGCGGGTCATCTGGTCGCCGCGCTGGCTGGGGAACAGCACGTCGCTGGGCCGACCACCCAGCAACTCATCGCGGGCCCCGCGCATGTAGCGCTCGACCCAGACAATGGCTTCCTCACCCATGGGCACCAGACGCTCCTTGCTGCCCTTGCCCATCACCCGTATTACGCCCTGCCGCAGATTGACCTGCTCCAGGGTCAGGCTGATGAGTTCGGTTACCCGCAGACCGCAGGCATATAGCACTTCGAGCATCGCACGATCACGCTCGCCGATGGGTTCACTCAAGTCAGGCGCGGCGAGCAGTGCTTCGACATCGGCTTCGGACAGTGACTTGGGCAACGGCTTGCCCAACTGAGGCATGTCGATTTGCAGGGTAGGATCGACCGCGATCAGTTTTTCACGCAGCAGATAACGATAAAAACCACGCGCCCCGGACAGGAAGCGAGCGGTGGAGCGCGGCTTGTAGGCCTGATCCACTCGCCAGGCCAGATGATCGAGAATCGCCTCGCGCCCGGCGCTGGGCAGGTCGACACCGCGCTCCTGAAGCCAGCCGTGAAACAAGGCCAGATCGCTGCGATAGGCATCGCGCGTGTTATCGGACAGGCCTTTTTCCAGCCAGAGTGCATCGAGAAACTGGTCGATCAACGGGTGGTCTAGGGCAGGCATGGTCTCTCGGGCTTGTGCGGACACTGGAAAATGAATCATTAAACACCAGACAACAAAAAAGCAGCCCGAAGGCTGCTTTTTTATGCATCGAGAAACTGTATCAGGACAGTTTTTCTTTGATGCGAGCTGCTTTACCGGACAGGTCACGCAGGTAGTACAGCTTGGCCTTGCGGACGTCACCACGACGCTTCACAGCCATGCTGTCGATTTGCGGGCTGTAGGTCTGGAAAGTACGCTCAACGCCAACACCGTTGGAGATTTTACGAACAGTGAAAGCACTGTTCACACCACGGTTACGCTTGGCAATTACAACGCCTTCAAAGGCCTGCAGACGAGCGCGGTCGCCTTCCTTCACTTTCACCTGAACGACAATGGTGTCGCCCGGGGCAAAGGTAGGGATCTCTTTGGTCATCTGCTCTGCTTCGAGGGCAAGAATGATTTTGTTAGTCATGCTGGTGCTCCTAAGGTAATCCGTCTGGATCGACCATCGATACGTTAACTATCGTCCCGCTCGCGGATGTATTCCGCCAGCAGCTTCTTCTCTTCTCCAGAAAGCGAGCGGCTTTCCAGAAGATCAGCGCGTCGTTCATAGGTCCGCCCAAGGGACTGCTGTAAACGCCAACGCCGGATGTGCGCGTGATTGCCACTTAGCAACACGTCGGGAACACGCTGATCCGCATACACCTCAGGTCGGGTGTAATGCGGGCAATCCAGCAGACCGTCCGTGAAGGAATCTTCCTCCGCGGAGTCCACATGCCCTAAAGCTCCAGGCAGCAGTCGCGTAACCGCGTCAATCAGGACCATCGCCGGTAGCTCGCCACCGGAAAGAACATAGTCACCAATCGACCACTCTTCATCGACATGAGCCTCAATAAAGCGCTCGTCAATGCCTTCATAACGACCGGCGATGAGGATAATCGCTTCCTCCTGCGCCAGTTCGCGCACCGCAGACTGATCCATCTTGCGGCCTTGTGGCGACAGGTAAATTACCTTCGCCGCTTCCCCTGCCGCCTGCCTGGCCTGAACCAGAGCATCTTCCAGGGGCTCGATCTTCATCACCATGCCCGGACCACCGCCAAACGGGCGATCATCCACAGTGTGATGACGATCGGTGGTGTAATCCCGCGGATTCCAACAGGTCAGCTGCAACAGCCCCTGCTTCACCGCACGGCTGGTAATGCCGTATTCGCTGATGGCGGAAAACATCTCGGGAAACAGACTGATGACTTCTATGCGCAGGCTAGCCATGGCATTCAGAAGTCCGCATCCCAATCCACCCTCATCTCGCCAGCATCCAGGTCGACTGCCAACACGCATTGCTCCGTATAGGGCAACAGGCGTTCGCGATCATCCAGGCTACCCGCGCAGGGCTTTACAACCATTACATCGTTCGAACCGGTTTCGAGCAGGTGATCGATCTTTCCGAGCAATTGCCCGAGTTGGTCGATGACCTTGAGGCCTTCAAGCTGGTACCAGTAGTACTCGCCATCGTCCAGATCAGGGAACAGGTTACGCGGCACACAGATTTCGTAACCGGACAGAAGACGGGCTTCTTCGCGATCATCGAGACCTTTGAGCTTTGCGACCAGGAACTTGCTCTGCAAGCGTCCACTGACCAGCTCAACCTGCTTCTCAACGCTGCCTTCGCGCCGAAGCGTCCAGGTTTTGTAGTCCAACAGGTTTCCAATCGGATCAGTAAAGGAAAAAACCTTCACTTCGCCGCGAACGCCATGAACTGAATAAATCTTGCCAATGACGATCAGATCGTCGGCAGGTGCAGGCGTCGCGTTCATAGACTCAGGCCGCGGCCTTTGCCTTGTTGTGCTCTTTGAGCAGCTGTGCAACGCGCTCGGAAGTTTGTGCACCTACGCTCAACCAGTAGTTGACGCGTTCTTCGTTAACGGACAAACGGATTTCCTGACCACGGGCAACCGGGTTAAAGAAACCTACTTGTTCCTTGTGGGAACCGTCACGAGCGTTGCGGCTGTCGGTTACGGTCAAGTGGTAAAACGGGCGCTTTTTGGAGCCGCCAAGGGCAAGACGGATGGTTAGCATTGAACATCGTTCCTGTAGTCGGTGCTGCAAATCTAAGATGCACAGCGGGCATAGGTGCCCGAAAGGCCGCATATTCTAAGGAATATCCCGACTTTTGCAAATGTCTTTTTCCGGCGCCTATCGGCGTGCCGTCCAGATTTGCCAGAGCGCTGCCGGTATGACAGCGGATAGAAGCCCGCAAACTGCGGGCTGAGTGGGGGTTGCCCCCCATGCGGGACGCGCGCAAGACAATCCGCGCGCGACACAATCACATCTTTGGCATGCCGCCGCCGGGGAACATTCCACCCATGCCGCGCATCATTTTGGCCATTCCGCCCTTGGCGGAGAATTTCTTCATCATCTTCTGCATCTGCTTGTGCTGCTTGATCAGACGCCCGATGTCCTGAACCTGAGTGCCAGACCCCATCGAAATACGGCGCTTGCGCGAGCCGCTGATCAGATCGGGATCACGGCGTTCGGCCGGCGTCATCGAGTTGATGATGGCTTCCATTTGTTTGAACTGCTTCTCGGCTGCGCCCTGTGCGTTGCCCATCTGCGACAGGTTGACGCCACCGATGCTCGGCAGCTTGTCCATCAGGCCACCAAGACCGCCCATGTTCTTCATCTGTTGCAACTGGTCGCGGAAGTCTTCGAGGTCGAAGCCTTTGCCTTTCTTGAGCTTCTTGGCCAGTTTGTCGGCCTTGTCCTTGTCGAGGGTCTGTTCGGCCTGCTCGATGAGGCTGAGCACGTCGCCCATGCCCAGGATTCGCGACGCGATACGGTCAGGGTGGAACGGTTCGAGCGCTTCGCTCTTCTCGCCCATCCCGATGAACTTGATCGGCTTGCCAGTGATGGCCCGCACCGACAACGCCGCACCGCCGCGCGCATCACCATCGACCTTGGTCAGGATCACGCCGGTCAGCGGCAGCGCATCGCCAAATGCCTTGGCGGTATTGGCCGCGTCCTGACCGGTCATCGCATCCACGACGAACAGCGTTTCGGCCGGCTTGACCGCAGCGTGCAGTGCCTGGATCTCGCCCATCATCTCGGCATCGACGTGCAGACGACCGGCGGTATCGACGATCACCACATCGATGAATTTCAGCCTGGCTTCTTTAATCGCAGCCTGAGCGATGTCGACCGGCTTCTGGCTGATATCGGACGCAAAGAAGGTCACGCCAATATCATTGGCCAGGGTTTCAAGCTGCTTGATGGCGGCGGGACGATACACGTCGACCGACACCACCATTACGGTTTTCTTCTTGCGCTCTTTAAGGAAGCGCGCCAGCTTGCCAGCCGTGGTGGTCTTGCCCGCGCCCTGCAGGCCGGCCATCAGTACGACAGCCGGTGGCGTGACGTTGAGCACCAGATCTTCGTTGGCGGCGCCCATCAGGCTTTCGAGTTCGGCCTGGACGATTTTCACAAACGCCTGGCCTGGCGTCAGGCTGCGTGACACCTCGGTGCCGACCGCCCGCTCCTTGACGCTGTTGACGAAGTCTTTGACCACGGGCAAGGCGACATCGGCTTCGAGCAACGCCATACGCACTTCGCGCAAGGTATCTTTGATGTTGTCCTCGGTCAGCTTGGCCTTGCCAGTTACGTGGCGAAGCGTCTGCGAGAGGCGGTCAGTCAGATTTTCAAACATGCGCGATCCTTTCAGGCTCTCGTCGAACCCCGGTTGATGCGGCCCGGCCCGTGATGCAGAAATGGCGCTCGGCGAGCCTGCGGCTTGAGCAGGTCGCGGATTATAGCGAAGACTCTGCTGTACGGACACCATGCAGACTGCTTCTGTGGTCTTTCGTGATTTGACGGTTCTATGCCAAACTCAGCGTCTTTTCAGGCCCGTCCATCAGGATCTATGTTCCCTTTGCCACCCAGCCTGCTTCCCAGCCTCGCCGCCGCCAGCCTTTATGCCGCTGCGACCGTCTATCAGGGCCTTCGTCTGAGCCAGACCACCCGGCCCGACAAACGGCTGCTCTGCCTGCTCGGCACACTGGCCGTGATCGCTCACGCATTCGGCCTTTTCTCGCAACTGGCGCGCCCTGCCGGTCTGGGCCTGGACTTCTTCAATTCGGCCAGTCTGATCGCTGCGTCGGTGATCGTCGTGACGCTGATCGCCACGGTCCGCATCCCCGTGGAAAACCTGCTGGTGCTGCTGTTTCCCTTGGGAATGGTCACCGCCCTGCTCGCCCAGTTCGCCCCCAGCGGCACGGTACAGCCCATCGAAGAAGAACCGGGCATCCTCAGCCACATCCTGCTGTCACTGCTGGCCTACGGCATGTTCACCATCGCCGCCTTTCAGTCATTGCTGCTGTTGTTGCAGGATTACCAGCTCAAGCACAAGCAGCCGATGGGCCTGATCAAGAACTTCCCACCGCTGCAAACCATGGAAAGCCTGCTGTTTGGTTTCCTGTGGGCAGGCTGGATTCTGCTCTCGCTGTCGCTGATCTCCGGCTGGCTGTTCGTCGAGAACCTGTTCGCGCAGCATCTGGCGCACAAAACACTCCTCGCCTGCCTGGCCTGGGTGGTGTTCAGCGTCCTGTTGTGGGGTCGCAATCGCCTCGGCTGGCGTGGACACAAAGCCATTCGCTGGACGCTTGGCGGCTTTTGCCTGCTGATGCTGGCCTATTTCGGCAGCAAGCTGGTGCGCGAATTCATCCTGCATATCTGACGGGCGACGATCATGGATAACCTGCCCATCGGCCCGCTGCTCGGCGTTCTGGTGCTGTTGATACTCTGGTCCGGCCTGTTCACGGCGGTCGAAACCGCGCACCAGCAACTCAAGATACTGCGCGCCGGCAGCCGCCCCGGTGACACTTCCCTCCCCGAACTGGCCTTCAACCTCAACAGCCTGATCCTCAGCAATACGCTGATCAGGGTTCTGATTACCGTGATTACCACGCTGATCGCAGCCGATTATTGGTTCTACAACGGCCCGACCTTGGCCTGGCTGGTCACGGCCGCCGTGATTCTGGTGTTCGGCGAGTACATGCCGCGTCGTCTGGCAGGTCGCTATCCCGTCTCGACCCTGCATCTGGGCAACGGGCTGCTGCGCCTGCCGATGAAGCTGGTCTGGCCGCTGACCTGGGCATTCAACGCCACCGCGAAAACCCTGCTGCGTCCGTTTCTCAAAGGCAACGTGCAGGATCCCGGTCGCGACTTCGATGAAGACGCGCAGAAATCCGCTCACCTCGACGGCGTTCAGGAACATTTCCCACGCGCCAATGTGCTATCGGGCATTCACGCGCTGGACAGCATTACCGTCAACGATATTCTGATCCCGCGCAGCGAAGTCGACGGTGTGAACCTCGACGACCCGATCGAACTGATCATCGAACGCCTGATCATTTCCCGGCACACGCGCCTGCCGGTGTTCCACAATGACATCAACCAGGTGCAGGGCGTGATCAACACCCGCGATATCAGCCATCTGCTGCCTAAAGGCACGTTGACGAAAGAGCAATTGCTGGCGGTGTGCTACGAACCGTATTTCGTTCCCGAAAGCACTCCGCTGCAACTGCAACTGCTCAATTTCCACAAGCAACAGCGGCGCCTTGGCGTGGTGGTCGATGAATATGGCGAAGTGTTGGGCATCGTCACGCTCGAGGATATCCTCGAAGAGATCGTCGGTGAGTTCGAGAGCGAGCAGACGCTGGACAACCCGCACGTCAAGCGCCAGGAAGACGGCCGCCTGGAAGTACAAGGCGCGGCATCCATTCGCGATCTGAACAAAAGCCTGGGCTGGCATTTGCCGAGCGACGGACCGAAGACCTTGAACGGACTGGTGACCGAAGCCCTGGAAACCATCCCCGAAGCGCCGGTCTGCCTGAAAATCGGCCCGTATCGGCTGGAAATCCTTGAAACCGAAGACAATCGCGTCACCCGGGTCGCCATGTGGCAAAACGCGCCCAGCCTGGTCTTCCGGTGAAGATCCACTCCCGATCCGGTCAGCACTTGTTTGCGGGCTGACCTGCTTCCTATAATCGAAACGCTTATCCAGCCCGGCCATCGTTGTGCTACCCGCACGTCACGCGAAGGGTCTGTAGCCTGAACACTTCACCTTCTCTGGCTCGCGCTCTTACCCCGAAGCGCCGCCATTGCTCTCTTGCCCAACCGGGCTACGCTGCTCAGCGCTGCGCATTAATGACGTAACAATCACAATAACGAAGCCTTGCCGCCGTGCACTCGATGCCGACAGGCCAGACAACCGTCAGGGATATCCGCATGACCAGCACTTCAACCGTCCATGAGAACGACAGCGCAACGCCGCCTGCCAATTCGGCTACCCGGGTTGCGACCGCCAGCTTCATTGGCACTGCCATCGAGTTCTATGATTTTTACGTGTATGCCACTGCCGCTGCGCTGGTGATAGGACCGGTGTTTTTCCCGCAGACGTCCGGCACCGCACAAATGCTGTCGTCATTTCTGACGTTCGGCATCGCCTTTCTCGCTCGCCCACTGGGCTCGGCGCTGTTCGGCCACTTCGGTGACCGGATCGGACGCAAGTCGACACTGGTCGCTTCACTGCTGCTGATGGGTATCTGCACCACTCTGATTGGCGTCCTGCCTGGCTATGCCATTATCGGCGCATGGGCTCCGATTCTATTGTGTGTGCTGCGCTTCGGTCAGGGCCTTGGGCTGGGCGGCGAATGGGGCGGCGCTGCGCTTCTGGCGACGGAAAATGCGCCCAAGGGCAAGCGCGCCTGGTTTGGCATGTTCCCCCAGCTAGGCCCTTCCATTGGTTTTCTGGCCGCCAACGGCTTGTTTCTGACGCTGGCCATGACGTTAAGCGATGAGCAATTCCGCGCCTGGGGCTGGCGGATTCCGTTTCTGCTCAGTGCATTGCTGGTCATGGTCGGGCTGTACGTACGCTTGAAGCTGGAGGAAACGCCCGTTTTCGCCAAGGCGATGGAACGGCACGAGCGGGTCAGAATGCCAATCGTCGAAACTTTTCGCGACCACTGGAAGCCCATGCTGCTGGGAGCAGCCTCGATGGTGGTCTGTTACGCGCTGTTCTACATCTCGACGGTCTTTTCGCTGAGTTACGGCGTGTCCACGTTGGGCTACACCCGTGAGACGTTTCTCGGTCTGCTGTGTTTCGCCGTGTTGTTCATGGCCGCGGCGACGCCACTGGCAGCGCTGGCAAGTGACCGTTTTGGCCGCAAGCCGGTGCTGATCGTCGGCGGCGTGCTGGCAATCGCCTCCGGCTTTGCCATGGAGCCGCTGCTGACCCACGGCACAACCTGGGGTGTGGCGCTGTTTCTGTGCATTGAGTTGTTTCTGATGGGCGTGACTTTCGCTCCTATGGGCGCGTTGCTGCCGGAGCTGTTTCCGACCCAGGTGCGTTATACCGGCGCGTCGGCTGCCTACAATCTGGGCGGCATCGTCGGCGCATCGGTTGCACCGTTCTTCGCCCAGAAGCTGGTGGCGATGGGCGGCTTGAGCTGGGTGGGCGGGTATGTGTCGGCTGCAGCGCTGATCAGTGTGCTGGCGGTGCTGTGCCTGAAAGAGACACGCAATGAGGACTTGAATCGGGCGGCGTGAGCGCAGCCCTGCCGGGAGCAAGCTCACTGAAGAAGCGGTATCACAGACGCTGAAGATGCAGTGCCTGGGATACTGCCTTCGCGGACAAGTCCGCTGCTACAAGGGTTCGCGACTGGCCTGCATGGGTGGTGGAGACGCTGAAGATGCAGCGTCTGGGGAGACTCCCACAGGTCGCGCATCACGTCAGCGGTTCCGCCGTCCTTTACCGTGGGAGCCAACTTGTCCGCGAAAAGATGCACATAGCCCTCATTGGCAGCGCCTGACGCATTGCTTTCGCGGACGGGTCCGCTCCCACAAGGGGGGGCAGGCTCGCGACCTGCTCCGAACAAAGGCTTACAACTCGACTTTGACCGCCTGCGAAGCGCGGGTAGCTTTGGCGCGTGCAGCGTCGATGGACGCGTCACGCGCCAGGGCAACGCCCATGCGACGCTGACCATTGACCTCCGGCTTGCCAAACAGACGCAAGGCGGTGTCCGGTTCGGCCAGTGCCGCACCGAGGTTGGAAAACGCCGTCTGCGTCGACTGCCCTTCAACCAGAATAACTGCCGAAGCCGATGGGCCGAACTGACGGATCAACGGCACCGGCAAGCCCAGAATGGCGCGGGCGTGCAGCGCGAACTGCGACAGGTCCTGCGAAATCAGGGTCACCAGACCGGTGTCGTGCGGGCGCGGCGAGACTTCGCTGAACCACACCTGATCACCTTTGATGAACAGCTCGACGCCGAAGATCCCGCGCCCACCCAACGCTTCGGTCACAGCCTTGGCCACGCGCTCGGATTCGGCCAGCGCGGCCGGGCTCATGGCCTGTGGCTGCCAGGATTCCTGGTAGTCGCCTTTTTCCTGACGATGGCCGACCGGCGCGCAGAACGTAGTACCGCCCACGTGGCGCACGGTCAGCAGGGTGATTTCGTAGTCGAAGTCGATAAAGCCTTCAACGATGACCCGGCCTTTACCGGCACGACCGCCTTCCTGCGCGTAGTCCCAGGCCTTCTGTACATCGTCAGCGCTCTTGAGCAGGCTTTGGCCTTTGCCCGACGAACTCATGACCGGCTTGACCACGCACGGAAAACCGAGGTCCTCGACGGCTTTGCTGTACGCCTCGAAGGTGTCGGCAAAGTGATAAGGCGAGGTCGGCAGCTTCAACTCTTCAGCCGCCAGACGACGAATGCCTTCGCGGTTCATGGTCAACTGCGCAGCGCGAGCGGTCGGAATCACAGTGAAGCCTTCCGCTTCCAGCTCGACCAGCGTCGCCGTGGCGATGGCTTCGATTTCCGGAACGATGAAATGCGGCTTTTCCGCTTCGATCACGGCGCGCAAGGCGTCACCATCGAGCATGTTGACCACGTGACTGCGATGCGCAACCTGCATGGCTGGCGCATTCGCATAACGGTCAACAGCGATCACTTCGACGCCCAGGCGTTGCAGCTCGATCACGACTTCCTTGCCCAGCTCGCCGCTGCCGCAGAAGAGTACGCGTGTCGCGGTGGGCGACAGTGGAGTTCCGATTTGAGTCATCTCAGGTCCTCGTGGAGCAGATATCGAGGGCAGCCCGCCGTGTGCGAGCGACCGCTGTGGAGAAAGGCGCGCAATTTACCATGAAGCCCCGGCAAATGGGGGGTTCAACCCGGACAAGCGTTGCGGCGTGCTCGCCAGGCCATGATCATCCAGACGGCTGTAACGCCAGCAAACTTGGAGAGCAACGCCGTCAGCACCACCGGGACGGTCAGGGCGTCGATCATGCCGAAAAAAATGAAGGTATCCAGCGGAATACTCAGCGCCGAACTGATCCACAAACGGTCACGCAGCGGACGCCTGGTGATGCTGAACACCAGCCAGTCTATGCACTCGGACACCGCGAACGCCGTGGCGCTGGCCAGCGC
>NZ_MUIO01000077.1 GCF_002087235.1 Pseudomonas floridensis
TATCTGCTGGCCAGCCTGCTGCTGCCCGATGTCGCCGCCAGTCTGCGTGGTCTATACGGGGCCGAGGTCGCAGGGCAACTGAATCTCAGTCTGGGCTGGTGGCTCAGCGGCATTGGCGTCAGCCTCCTCGGCGCTCTGCTGGCCGGTGCCAACAGTTTGTTGCGAGCGGCGCGCCTGCCGCTGCTGGCGCTGGCCGATGCTCAAGCCTGGCAGCAGGCACATGCTCGCTGGTTGCGTCGTCAGGGTTGGGTGGCCGTGATCTTTGCCGTCGTGGCGGTCGTCGCACTTTGGCTGGGCGATTCGCTGGGATCAGGCTTCGTCATGGTCTCCGCATTGTTACTCGGCGCGGCATTGGGGCTGCCCGTTTTACTGGATGCAATGCTCGGCGGATTGTTGAAGCGCGGCCACTCGGTCACCGGTCAGTGGTTTTTCGCCGACTGCAGGCAACAGCTACCCACGCTGAGTCTGGCCTTGATGGCGTTGCTGCTGGCAATGGCCGCCAACATCGGCGCAGGCAGCATGACTTCGGGCTTCCGTGAAACCTTCAATAGCTGGATGGCACAGCGTCTGACCGCAGAGCTGTACGTCAGCCCCCAAGACCCGACCCAGGCTGAACCGCTGCAGCGCTGGCTGAGCCAGCAACCGGCGATCACGGCGGTGCTGCCCAACTGGCAGGTGCCGATCCAATTGCACGGCTGGCCCGCCGACCTGTTTGGTGTGATTGATCACAGCACCTACCGCCAGCACTGGGAACTGCTCGACGCTGCGGCGGGCAACCCTTGGGATCAACTGGCCGAGCAGGACACGATCATGCTCAGCGAGCAAATGGCCCGGCGGCTGAACGTGCGCCTTGGCGATACCCTGCCCCTTCCGATGCCTGGCGGCCCCTGGCCGGTACGCATCGTTGGCATCTATGCCGACTACGGAAATCCGAAGGGCCATCTGCTGGTCAATTCCACGAAGCTGCTTGCCCACTGGCCGCAGCTGAAACCGGTCCGGTTCAATTTGCGGATCGCCCCGTCCGACATCGCCCCTCTGATCGCCTCGCTGCAGAAGCAGTTCGTTCTGGATGACAGCCGCATCATTGATCAGAGCCAGCTCAAGGGCTGGTCCAGCCAGGTATTCGAGCGCACGTTCGCAGCCACTGCCGCCCTCAACAGCCTGACCCTGGGTGTAGCGGGCATCGCGCTGTTCATCAGCCTGCTGACCCAGAGTCAGAGCCGCCTCGGGCAGCTTGCACCGCTCTGGGCGATGGGCGTCACGCGACGACACTTGATGCTGCTCAACCTCGCTCAGACCTGGATGCTGGCGGTGCTGACCGTGATCCTGGCATTGCCGCTGGGCATCGCTCTGGCCTGGTGCCTGAATACCGTGATCAATGTACAGGCCTTCGGCTGGCGATTGCCGCTACGGGTCTTCCCGTGGCAATTGTTGCAGTTGATGAGCCTGGCGGTTCTGGCGACATTGCTCGCATCGGCCTGGCCGCTGTTCAGACTGTACAGAAGCCGACCGAGCGATCTGCTGAGGACCTTTGCCGATGAACGTTAAGTGGCTGGTCTTGATGGTCGCCCTGTTGCTGACGGCCTGCGATGACAAACCGGTCCCTGAATCCGGCTTCGCCGGGCTGGGCGACAAGGCGGACGCTTATACCCAGGTTGTGCCGGGCCGTGTGTTCGCTTTTCCAGAGGATCACGGACAGCATCCGGGTTTTCGGATCGAGTGGTGGTACATCACGGCCACCTTGAAAAATGACCAGGATCAACAATTCGGCGTGCAATGGACACTGTTTCGCATCGCGTTAGGTCCTGGCACTGAAAATGGCAGCGGATGGCATGACGGCACGATCTGGCTAGGGCATGCTGCCGCCACATCAGCCACGGGACATCACTTTGCAGGGCGCTCCGCACGTGGCGGCGTGGGGCAGGCCAACGTGACGACGACGCCGTTCTCCGCCTGGATCGACGACTGGTCGATGAGCAGCGACTCCAACACAGAAGATCCTCTGGCCAGTATGCACTTGGTCGCCAGTGGTGAGGACTTCCGTTATAACCTGCACCTGACGTCCAAGAAGCCTTTGGTACTGCAAGGTGACAAGGGTTACAGCCAGAAATCCGATGCAGGCCAGGCTTCCTATTACTACAGCCAGCCTTTTTTCGATGCCAAGGGCCGCGTAGAAATCGAAGGCAAAACCTATCAGGTCACCGGCAACGCCTGGCTGGACCGGGAGTGGAGCAGTCAACCCTTGACCGCCAATCAAACCGGCTGGGACTGGTTTTCCCTGCAATTGGCAGGTGGCGAGCGGCTGATGCTTTACCGGATTCGCCATAAGAATGGCGAGCACTACGTCACCGGGAACTGGATAGCGGCTGATGGGAGCACTCAATTGCTGAACGCGGGTGAAGTCAGCCTGGAGCCGCTCAACCTCACGGATATCGGCGATCGCCAGTTGCCTACACGCTGGTCGATCAAGATCCCCGGCAAGCACCTGGACATCACCACCAAGGCGCTCAACTCCAAAGCCTGGATGGGTCTGAATATCCCGTACTGGGAAGGTCCGGTGACGTTCGATGGCAGCCAGCGAGGCGTCGGCTACCTGGAGATGACCGGGTATTGAACGGCGTCCAGCCTGACATAAAGCTGCACGTAATCCGGGCTGCAGGCCGATAGCCACGCCCAGCGAGAGCCCCTTCTTATAACTTTTTGATCTAAAACTACCGCGATTGGCTCGGGTCAGTTTCTGGGTGACTGCACTTTCTCAGTCACCTCCCCAACGGAAACCCGGTAAGGACTTATGTGCGGATTAGCAGGTGAACTACGTTTCGACCATCAACCAGCGGACCTTGCCGCTGTTGAACGTATTACCCATGAGCTGGCGCCTCGCGGCCCGGATGCGTGGGGGTTTCACAGCCAGGGGCCGATTGCCCTTGGTCATCGCCGACTGAAAATCATGGACCTGTCCGATGGTTCGGCGCAGCCCATGATCGATAGCCATCTGGGCCTGTCGATGGCCTTCAACGGCGCGATTTATAACTTTCCGGAATTGCGTGCCGAGCTTGAAGCGCTGGGTTATTCGTTCCATTCCGGTGGCGACACTGAAGTGCTGCTCAAGGGCTATCACGCGTGGGGCGCAGACATGTTGCCCAAGCTCAATGGCATGTTCGCGTTCGCCATCTGGGAGCGCGACAGCAAGCGCCTGTTCATTGCTCGTGACCGACTGGGCGTCAAGCCGCTGTACCTGTCGAAAACCGACAAACGTCTGCGCTTCGCCTCGTCGCTGCCTGCGCTGCTCAAGGGCGGTGACATCAGCCCGCTGCTCGACCCGATTGCACTCAATCATTACCTGAATTTCCACGCCGTGGTGCCTGCGCCGCGCACTCTGCTCGCGGGTGTGGAAAAGCTGCCGCCCGCCAGCTGGATGCGCATTGATGCCAGTGGCCAGGTCGAACAAAAAGTTTGGTGGACACTGCCGTACGGTCCTCACGAGGACGAGAAAAACCTCACGCTGGAAGACTGGCGCGACCGCGTACTGGACAGCACCCGCGAAGCCGTGGCGATTCGCCAACGCGCTGCCGTGGATGTCGGTGTACTGCTTTCGGGCGGCGTCGACTCCAGCATGCTGGTCGGCCTGCTGCGTGAAGTAGGTGTCGAGGACCTGTCGACATTCTCCATCGGTTTCCAGGATGCCGGTGGCGAGCGTGGCGACGAGTTCCAGTATTCGGACCTGATCGCCAAACATTACGGCACCCGTCACCATCAGCTGCGCATTCAGGAAAGCGAGATCATCGAGCAGTTGCCCGCCGCGTTTCGTGCGATGAGCGAACCGATGGTCAGCCACGACTGCATCGCCTTCTACCTGCTGTCCCGTGAAGTGGCCAAACATTGCAAGGTGGTCCAGAGCGGCCAGGGCGCAGATGAACTGTTTGCTGGCTATCACTGGTACCCACAAGTCGATGGCGCGAAAGACCCGGTTGCGGCCTACCGCGATGCCTTCGTCGACCGCAGCTACGCTGAATACGCTGAAACCGTGCAGCCCAAATGGCTGACACCCAACGATGCGGCCGGTGATTTCGTACGCGACCACTTCGCCCAACCCGGTGCCAGCGCGGCAGTCGACAAGGCCCTGCGTCTGGACAGCACCGTGATGCTGGTGGATGACCCGGTCAAGCGCGTGGACAACATGACTATGGCCTGGGGCCTGGAAGCACGTACGCCGTTCCTGGATTATCGCCTGGTCGAGTTGTCGGCGCGCATTCCCGGCAAATTCAAGCTGCCGGATGGCGGCAAGCATGTGCTGAAAGAAGCCGCACGCATGGTCATTCCGTCCGAGGTCATCGACCGCAAGAAAGGCTATTTCCCGGTACCAGGCCTCAAGCACTTGCAGGGCGACACCCTCAATTGGGTGCGCGAGCTGCTGACCGATTCCAGCCAGGACCGTGGCCTGTTCAATCCGGCCATGATCGACAAGCTGTTGACCAATCCCGAGGGCCAGCTCACGCCACTGCGTGGCTCCAAGCTGTGGCAACTGGCTGCGCTGAACCTGTGGCTCAGCGAACAAGGACTGTGATCCATGAAACAGAATGCGACGACTTATAGCCAACGCCTGTTGCGCCGACAGTCGCCCTCGTATGAACGTCTGCAAGCGCGTTTCGCCGAAGACGGCAGCCAGCCGGATGCGGAGCCGCTGGCCCTGCACTGCGGCTGGGGGCGGCTGCTGATCGGCCATACCTTTCCGGATCCGGCGGCGCTGGCGCAGGACCTGCTCAACGAAAAGCCCGGCGAGCGTGACATTGCGCTTTACGTGGCCGCCCCGCAACAGGTTCTGGCGCAGGCCCCGCAACAGCTGTTTCTCGACCCTTCGGATACCTTGCGTTTGTGGTTCAGCGACTATCGCCCGGCGCATCGCGTGTTCCGTGGCTATCGCATCCGCCGTGCTCAGAGCGAATCCGACTGGCAGGCGATCAATAACCTGTACCTGGCGCGGGGTATGCTGCCTATCGATCACTCGCTGTTGACTCCTCGTCATCAGGGCGGTCCGGTTTACTGGATCGCTGAAGATGAGAGCACCAACACGGTGATCGGCAGCGTGATGGGCCTGAACCACCAGAAAGCCTTCAACGATCCAGAAAAAGGCAGCAGCCTGTGGTGCCTGGCGGTGGATCCGCAATGCACGCGTCCCGGTGTCGGTGAAGTGCTGGTCCGACATCTGGTCGAGCATTTCATGAGCCGGGGTCTCAGCTACCTCGACCTGTCGGTGCTACATGACAATGAACAAGCCAAGGCGCTGTATGCCAAGCTGAATTTCCGCAATCTGCAGACGTTCGCCATCAAGCGCAAGAACGGCATCAATGAGTCGCTGTTTCTCGGCCCAGGCCCGCAGGCGGAATTCAATCCCTATGCGCGGATCATCGTCGAAGAAGCCCACCGCCGCGGCATCGACGTGCAGGTGGACGACGCTGACGCCGGGCTGTTCACGCTCAGTTACGGCGGTCGGCGCATCCGCTGCCGCGAGTCGCTGAGCGATCTGACCAGCGCGGTGAGCATGACCTTGTGCCAGGATAAAAGCCTGACCCATCGAGCGCTTAAAGCCGCAGGCTTGCGTTTGCCTGCCCAGCAGCGGGCCGGCAGTGAAGAACAGAACCGTGCCTTTCTCGAGCAACACGGTCAGGTGGTGGTCAAGCCGCTGGATGGCGAACAGGGTCAGGGCGTTGCCGTGGACCTGCGTACGCTGGAAGACGTGCAGAACGCCATCGAACGTGCCCGTCAGTTCGATACCCGCGTGATTCTGGAAAGTTTTCACGAAGGCCTTGATCTGCGTATCGTCGTGATCGGTTTCGATGTGGTGGCGGCGGCGATCCGTCGCCCCGCTGAAATCATTGGTGATGGTCGCCACACCATCAAACAGTTGATCGAAGCGCAGAGCCGCCGCCGTGAAGCGGCGACCGATGGCGAGAGCCGCATCCCGATGGACGAGGAAACCGAACGTACCGTACGTGAGGCTGGCCACGACTATTCGAGCATTCTGCCGATGGACGAGCGCCTGGCTGTGCGTCGCACCGCCAATCTGCACACCGGTGGCTGTCTGGAAGATGTCACCGCGATCCTGCACCCGGTGCTGGTCGACGCCGCAGTACGTGCTGCACGAGCGCTGGACATTCCGGTGGTCGGTCTGGACCTGATGGTCCCGGCCGCCGATCAGCCCGAGTATGTGTTCATTGAAGCCAATGAGCGCGTCGGACTCGCCAATCACGAACCTCAACCTACTGCCGAACGCTTCGTCGATCTGCTGTTCCCGCACAGCCTGCCTGCGCACACCTAGACAGCTCCAGGTCCCGGGCCGAAGCGACGACCTGATCGTCGCTTGCGCCCGGTGCTTGCCGCTTTACCCAAGAGGAGCCTTCCATGACCCCTGCAACCATCCCCGATCCGGATCTGAAGTACCTGCAGAAAGTTCTGTTGGAAATGCTCGCGATCCCAAGCCCGACCGGTTTCACCGACACTATCGTGCGTTACGTCGCCGAGCGTCTGGAAGAACTCGGCATTCCGTTCGAACTGACTCGTCGTGGCACCATTCGCGCGACGCTCAAGGGCAAACAGAACTCGCCCGACCGCGCCGTCTCTGCGCACCTGGACACCATTGGTGCCAGTGTTCGCGAGGTCAAGGAAAATGGTCGTCTGGCCTTGGCGGCCGTTGGCTGCTGGTCGAGCCGCTTTGCCGAAGGCAGTCGGGTCAGTGTGTTCACCGACACCGGTATCATTCGCGGCAGCGTACTGCCGCTGATGGCCTCCGGGCACGCATTCAATACTGCGGTCGATGAGATGCCGATCAGTTGGGACCATGTCGAGTTGCGTCTGGATGCCTACTGCACCACCCGCGCCGACTGCGAATCGCTGGGTATCGGCATCGGCGACTTCGTGGCCTTCGACCCGCTGCCCGAGTTCACCGAAAGCGGGCACATCAGCGCTCGACACCTCGATGACAAGGCTGGTGTTGCCGCGCTGTTGGCCGCGCTGAAATCCATTGTCGACAGCGGTGCCGAGCCGTTGATCGACTGCCATCCGCTGTTCACCATCACCGAGGAGACCGGCACGGGTGCTGCGGGTGTGTTGCCGTGGGATGTGAGCGAATTCGTCGGCATCGACATCGCCCCCGTCGCGCCGGGCCAGCACTCCAGCGAACATGCGGTCAGCGTGGCCATGCAGGATTCGGGCGGCCCTTATGACTATCACCTGTCCCGCCATTTACTGCGCCTGGGCGTCGACAATGAATTGCCAGTGCGCCGCGACCTGTTCCGGTATTACTACAGCGACGCGCACTCGGCCGTCACTTCCGGCCACGATATCCGCACTGCCCTGCTGGCCTTCGGCTGCGATGCGACTCACGGTTACGAGCGCACGCACATCGACAGCCTCGCGGCCCTCAGCAAACTGCTGGGCGCCTACATGCTCAGTCCGCCGGTGTTCGCCAGCGACGCTAAACCGGGTCAGGCTTCACTGGAACAGTTCAGTCATCAGATCGAACACGATGCGCAGATGGAGTCAGACACCCGCGTGCCACCCGTGGACAGCCTGATCGGACAGAATCGCGAAGAGAACTGATCGAAAAAAACCGGTCGACAACGCAGCAAGGCCATTCCCGTGCAGGCCTGACGGGCGTGGTCTTGTTCGCCGGAACAGGACTTTGACCGCCTCACAAATTGCGACACCCTACGCTGCACACTATCATCGCCGGCTATCGACACGAGAACCGCCATGCTCATTCCCTACGACCAGCTTGAACCCGATACCCTCACCCGCCTGATCGAGGACTTCGTCACGCGGGAAGGCACTGACAATGGCGACGAGACGCCGCTGCAGACCCGCGTTCTGCGCGTACGTCATGCGCTGACCAAAGGTCAGGCGGTGATCTTCTTCGATCTGGAAAGCCAGCAGTGTCAACTGATGCTCAAGCACGACGTGCCCAAGGAGTTCTTTGACTGAAGGTCAGGCAGCCGGCGACCCGGATTGCTGCTGCGCCAGCTTGTTGGCGATACGCCGGAACACTTCGGCGCGGTGGATCTTGATGTCCTTGGGCGCATCGATGCCCAGCCGGACCTGATTGCCATTGACCCCCAGAATCTGCACGGTGATGTCATCACCAATCGAAAAGGTCTCACCGATTTCCCGCGTCAGTACCAGCATGTTCAACTCTCTTGTTGTTACAAAAGAGTCAGCGTGCAGTGCCGGACGGAGGGCAGCAATACGGTGTTGGCAAATCAGTAATGCCCTTCAAGCGCATCGGAATGCACCGAAGGACATGCCCTACTTTCAAGCCTAAAACGTAGGAAAACTCTCTTCTTACGCGCCCGACCGACACGAACGGTCAGTGCGACTGCCGGGCCTTGGCACGCATTTTCCCGCACATGACCGTCATTTCGTCGTACATCGCCTGCGGATGCTTGCGCTTCAATTCCCAGGCCAGGCGGCCCTCTTCGTGCGGCAGGATCATGAATTCGCCTTTGCCGACCTGCTCGAAAATGTGGTCGGCGATGTCACTGGCGGTGATCGGGGACTTCTCCAGCAGCCTGCCAATCTGCGCTTTCATGGAGGGCGTCGGTCCACGAAACGAATCCAGCAGGTTGGTCTGGAAGAACGAAGGGCAGACGACGTGCACATCAATTTCCTGATCGCACAACTCCACCAGCAGGCTTTCCGACAGCGCGACCACACCGGCTTTGGCAACGTTGTAGTTGCTCATCGCCGGAGCCTGCATCAAGGCGGCCATGGACGCGATATTGATGATTTTGCCCTTGCTGGCCTGGAGCATCGGCAGGAACGCCTTGCAGCCCTTGACCACGCCCATCAGGTTGATTGCGATCTGCCAGTCCCAGTCTTCCAGCGACAGCTCATTGAAGAACCCGCCTGACGCCACGCCCGCGTTGTTGACGATAACGTCGATGCCGCCGAAACGCTCTTCACAGGCCTGAGCGAAAGCGGTGAGCTGGCTGTAGTCGCGTACATCGCAACGCTGGACGAAACCGTCACCGCCCGCTTCGCGCACCATCGCAAGGGTTTGCTGCAGACCGGTGTCGTTGACGTCCGACAACGCCAGCCGCCAGCCTTCGCGCGCCCAGCGCAGTGCAATTTCACGGCCCAGACCCGAGCCTGCGCCGGTAATCATGATGCGGTTCTGCATAACGGAATGCCTTGTGATGTACGGGAGTAGACGGAGTGTAATCACAGCCGGGCCTGTGCATCCCCACCATCAAGACGCTGAATGCCTGGAGCAAACCCGCGGCTCAGCCGTGCCGCAATCTGCGAATTCCACGTACCAGCAACACGCCGTAGATCGATGCGTTGATCAACACAACGATACCGCCAAGCCAGAGCTGGATCTGAGGCGTAAGAGCTGCGGGATAGATCAGCGGGATCAGGTAATGCTCGATAAAACCGCCTTCATAACCCTGCTCGCCCGCCCGACTGCGCAGGGCATTTTCCAGCGGCGTCAACGGGCAATACAGGTGCAGGAATTCGACAGCCACGCCCCACAGCATGGCCGGGACGTGCAGCAGCGCCATCCATGACCAGCGCAACACGAACACGCCACCCAACAACACGAACAGAATGAACAACAGGTGGAAAAGCACCACACTGTCGGCAGCAAGGCGGTAGATCATTGGCACATCCTGAGTGATTTTAGAGCCATGACGCCGAGGCTTTAATTGCCCGTTAGTTCAATCTTTTATCACCGTTTAGCGAAGTATCTGCATCGGTAAAACCTGCAACGACTCAACTCAAGCCATTGATATAGAACAGTTTTAAAAATTGTAAGTTTTTATTCAAACCCGGTCGAACCTTTCATGAACCGCCAGAGTCGGATGTTTCAAGCAGGTAAAACTTTACGCCTTAGAGCTGGAAATTTTAACTGCAGGACCTCTAACCGGATTACAAGAAGGAACTCACCATGGGCATCGGCACTATTCTTATCATCGTTCTGATTCTGCTGCTGATCGGCGGCCTGCCGGTCTTCCCGCACTCGCGCAGCTGGGGCTACGGTCCGTCGGGCGTGATCGGTACGATTCTGATCATTCTGCTGATTCTGGTGTTGCTCGGCAGGATATAACCCGTCCGACAAAAACCCCGCTGTTGCCAGCGGGGTTTTTTATTGCCTTGTGTTTACCCATGAAAAAAGCAGCCCGAAGGCTGCTTTTCAATGCTGCATGCCGCTTAGTGTGACACCGCACCACTGGCACCCAGGCCGGTCTGCGAACGTACGAACTGCGGGAAGAACAAGGCGCGCTCGCCCTCCGCCGCTTTCGACTTGTCGGTGATGGAGAAGAACCAGACACCCACGAACGCGATGGCGATGGAGAACAACGCCGGGTATTCGTAAGGGAAGATGGCTTTCGGGTTATGCAGGATCTGCACCCAGATGGTAGGGCCCAGCACCATTAGCACGACCGCACTGATCAAGCCCATCCAGCCGCCAATCATAGCGCCACGGGTGGTCAGGTTCTTCCAGTACATGGAAAGCAGCAGGATCGGGAAGTTGCAGCTCGCCGCAACCGAGAACGCCAGGCCGACCATGAACGCGATGTTCTGGCTTTCGAAGGCGATACCCAGCAGGATCGCCACGACCGCCAGGGCGATGGTGGTGATCTTGGAGATGCGGATCTCATCCTTCTCGTTGGCCTTGCCTGCCTTGATCACGCTGGCGTACAGGTCATGGGACACCGCCGAGGCACCAGCCAGGGTCAGACCGGCAACCACTGCCAGAATAGTGGCGAACGCCACCGCAGAGATGAAGCCCAGGAACAGACTGCCGCCCACGGCATCCGCCAGGTGAACCGCCGCCATATTGTTACCGCCCAACAGCGCACCGGCTGCGTCCTTGAACATCGGGTTGGTGCTGACCAGCAGGATCGCGCCAAAACCGATGATGAAGGTCAGGATGTAGAAGTAGCCGATGAAACCGGTGGCGTAGAGCACCGATTTGCGGGCTTCCTTGGCATCACTCACGGTGAAGAAGCGCATCAGGATGTGTGGCAGGCCGGCAGTACCGAACATCAGTGCCAGGCCGAGCGAGAACGCCGAGATCGGGTCTTTCACCAGGCCGCCAGGGCTCATGATCGCTTCACCTTTGGGGTGAACCTTGATCGCCTCGGAGAACAGCATGTTGAAGTCGAAATTGACGTGTTTCATGACCATCAGCGCCATGAACGAGGCACCGGACAGCAGCATCACCGCCTTGATGATCTGTACCCAGGTGGTGGCCAGCATGCCGCCGAACAGCACGTACAGGCACATCAGGATACCGACCAGTACCACGGCAACGGTGTAATCCAGGCCGAACAGCAGCTGGATCAGCTTGCCTGCGCCGACCATCTGGGCAATCAGGTAGAACGCAACCACAACCAGCGAACCGCAGGCCGACAGGGTACGAATCTCTTTTTGCTTCAAACGATAGGACGCTACGTCGGCGAAGGTGTACTTGCCCAGGTTACGCAGGCGCTCGGCGATCAGGAACAGGATGATCGGCCAGCCCACCAGGAAGCCGATCGAGTAGATCAGGCCGTCGTAGCCGGAGGTATACACCAGCGCGGAAATACCCAGGAAGGACGCTGCCGACATGTAGTCGCCTGCGATGGCCAGACCGTTCTGAAAACCGGTGATCTTGCCGCCTGCGGAGTAGTAGTCCGACGCTGTCTTGTTTTTCTTCGACGCCCAGTAGGTGATGTAAAGCGTGAAGCATACGAACAACAGGAACATCACGATCGCCGAGACGTTCAGGGGTTGTTTCTGTACCGCCCCGGTCAGGGCATCTGCCGCCATGAGGGCCGGCGCACATACGGACAGGCCGAGGGCCACGGATAGACGACGAATCATTGCTGAGCCTCCTTGAGAATCGCATTGTTCAGATCGTCGAACTCGCCATTGGCCCGGCGCACGTAAATGGCCGTCAGGATGAATGCCGAGACAATCAGGCCTACCCCGATCGGCATCCCCCAGGTAATCGATGAGGTCGCGCTCAGTTTGGCACCCAGGATATGCGGCCCGTACGCAATCAATAAGATGAATGCGGCGTAAAGCCCGAGCATGATCGCCGAGAGAATCCAGGCGAAACGCTCTCTCTTGGAAACCAGCTCCTTGAATCGCGGGCTGTTTTGAATCGAGAGGTAAATGCTGTCGTTCATTGTTTTTGTCCTCGCAGCACAGATGAGATGTCACGCAATCCACTTTAGTCGGGTCCGGCGCGCACTCCAGACGACCTTAGTATTAGAACGACATTAGTTGTAGATCGACGGCTCTGCCGGATATCGGGAAAAGATCATGCAGCCAGCGCTTCACAACCTCCGGCGCCGGACAGACAAAAGGCCATCTGGCTGAAGTGCCAGATGGCCTTGAAAGGCTTGAAGCAGAAGCGTCAGGCGTTATTTGGCGGTCCAGGCGGCAACGCGATCAGGGTGCTTGGCGACCCATTCCTTGGCAGCGGCTTCAGGCTTGGCACCGTCCTGAATGGCCAGCATCACTTCACCGATCTCGTCCTTGGAAGCCCACTGGAATTTTTTCAGGAACGCCACCACGTCAGGCGCTTTTTTCTCAAGGCCCAGGCTTGCGACGTTGTCGACGGTCTCGGCAGCGCCATAGACGCCCTTGGGATCTTCCAGGAAGCGCAGCTTCCACTTGGCGAACATCCAGTGCGGCACCCAACCGGTTACGGCGATGGATTCGTTCCGCTTTTCCGCCCGGGTCAGTTCGGCAATCATGCCTGCGCCGGAGCTGGCCTGCAGCTTGTAACCGTCCAGCCCGTAATCCTTGATGGCCTGATCAGTCTTGATCATCACGCCCGAGCCTGCGTCGATGCCAGTGATCTTCTTCTTGAAGGAATCATCGGTCTTGAGGTCTTCGATGGTCTTGGCTTTCACGTACTCCGGCACGATCAGGCCGATCTTGGCGTCCTTGAAGTTGGGGCCGTAGTTGACGACCTGATCCTTGTACTTGCTGTAGTACTCGCCATGCGTACCCGGCAGCCAGGCGGACAACATCATGTCGAGCTTGTCGGTGGCAACCGCCTGCCACATGATCCCGGCGGCCACGGATTGCAATTTCACGTCATAGCCGAGCTTCTGTTTGAGCACCTCGGAGGCCACGAAGGTGGTGGCCACGCTGTCGGACCAGCCCTCTACATAGCCAATGGTCAGCGTCTTGGTTTGAGCAAGGGCCAGCGTGGAGCTGACAGCAAGTACCAGAGCGGCACCCGCGCCCAGGATTTTTCGCATCTTCATCGTCACTTCCCCGGAAGTCCTGCACCGACGAATGTCGGGCATGGTTAACGTTGTTCTTCAGGACCGCATGCCTGCCCGACTTTGGGGCAGGCTGCGACCTGCACGCTTCGATCGCTCCTGCGCGCAATGACACGCACCGCAACGCCACCTTGATCATCGACCTGCGCCGTGATCCGGCATGCTCTGCCTGCGACACCGGGACAACGGGAAACGACATCACACAGCCATCAACGACACGGCCAGGCGAAAAGCGTCCTCACCCTCATCTGTTTTTTGCGTACCGGACTGACCAGCGTGACGTCGTTTCACGAGAGAGTCGGCGCACGGGCCCGCTTGCCAGCCAGCGACACGCACCACGCTGGTTCGTCATGAAAGCGGAAACAGGATGTGTTACCGCTACCTCACTTGTGCCTCCCGATTCGGGTAACACGGAAACATACAGACCGTTTTTTGGTGCTACGCCCATCGAATAAAATTATTAAGCCATTGTTTTTATTGAATTTTTAAAAGTTGGCACAGCTTCTGCTATCTCTCCTGCACAACAAAAACAATAAATGCGCAGCAAACCAATAAGAACAAGACGTAACGGCTCTGACATAACAAGAACAACACGGACAGAGACGCAGCTAACAGATTTTTTTGGAGTGGATCAGCTTTACAGGGACTTCGGCTCACGAGGCTCCGCAACCGGACAGAGAACAATAAAACTGCCTCAAGGTAGCTCCAGAACCGGTTGGACCCCGACGTTGTGCAGACAGAGGGTTAAAGTGAATCAGCGCTCAAAAAAATACGTTTGCTCTTGATCCCGGATGGGGATCGCACAAGAACGCAGTAAAGGGACAGGTCGCCAAAAACAACAACAGGCCGCCCTATAACAATAAAAAGAGCACGCAAAACACATTAGAAGGAGAGCTCCGGCTCTCCTTTGTGCTGTCTGGCGTTCAGGTTTTATTTCCAGCGCAGCGAATCTTTTCTCGACGCGGCCCTCCAACCCCGTTCTGATACGCCGATATACCGTCTGAAACGGAACGACAGCGCATGTGCACCGGCAAAATCCGGTGGTGTGGAAAAAAAAGCACAGATCTGCATTGCAAAATCCACAGACCGTGTATTGTTCCGTCAGGTTTACAAGGTTCGCACCCGCAATGCGGCACTTTGGCACTACACCGGTGGTCATAGCCTGCGTACCTCATCAGCACTTCTTTCCCAAGGGATTTAGTCATGCTCCGTTTTCTGCGCTTCGCTACCGTTATTGGTGGCCTGTGTTTAAGTGCGTCCGCTCTGGCGACGAATGTCGACCCCGCCACTTATGGCTACCCGCTGACTAATCCGTTCGAAGCGACCATTGCAACAACACCTCCGGACCTGCGTCCCGACCTGCCCGATGACGAAGACATCGATCAGGATGTCTACACGCTCAACCTTCACCCTGAGCGGGAGTTCACCCTGCCCGACAATTTCTGGGCGGTGAAGAAGCTGCACTACCGGCTGGCCAGGCAGGATCACGCCGCGCCGCTGATTTTTCTGATCGCGGGCACCGGCGCGCCTTACAACAGCACCATCAATGAATTCCTGAAGAAGCTCTATTACGGCGCGGGTTACCACGTCGTGCAGTTGTCGTCGCCCACCAGCTACGACTTCATGAGTTCGGCCTCACGCTTCGCAACACCCGGCATCTCAAAGGATGACGCCGAAGACCTATACCGCGTGATGCAAGCGATTCGCGCACAACAGGCGCAACTTCCAGTGACAGACTATTACCTGACCGGCTACAGCCTCGGTGCGCTCAACGCAGCGTTCGTCAGCCAACTGGATGAAACCCGTCGCAGCTTCAACTTCAAGAAAGTGTTGTTGCTCAACCCGCCGGTCAATCTTTACACCTCGATCAGCAACCTCGACAAACTGGTACAGACCAACGTCAAGGGCATCAACAACACCACCACGTTCTATGAACTTGTACTGGCCAAGTTGACGCGTTACTTCCGCCAGAAGGGCTACATCGATCTCAACGATGCCCTGCTGTTCGACTTTCAACAGTCCAAGCAGCACCTGACCAATGAACAGATGGCGATGCTGATCGGCACCTCGTTCCGCTTCTCGTCAGCCGATATCGCGTTCACGTCCGATCTGATCAACCGCCGCGGCCTGATCACGCCACCCAAGTTTCCGATTACCGAAGGCACCAGTCTGACCCCGTTCCTCAAGCGTGCCTTGCAGTGTGACTTCGACTGCTACCTGACCGAACAGGTCATCCCGATGTGGCGCGCCCGCACCGATGGCGGCAGCCTGTTGCAACTGGTCGATCAGGTCAGCCTGTACGCCCTCAAAGATTACCTGCACAGCAACACCAAGATCGCGGTCATGCACAACGCTGACGACGTGATTCTGGGTTCCGGTGACCTAGGCTTCCTGCGCAAGACTTTCGGCGATCGCCTGACCGTTTATCCGTACGGCGGCCATTGCGGCAACATCAATTACCGCGTCAACAGCGACGCCATGCTGGAGTTCTTCCGTGGCTAAACGTCTTTTACTTCTTGCCGCCCTGCTCTGCGCAAGTACCGCACACGCCGCTGACGCGGCCACCAGCAACAAGGCCGAGCATCCGGCGACCGTTGCCCGCCAGCTGGACGCCGACGGTTTCACTCAGCCACTCAAGTCGCTGCAGTTCAACCCGGGCCTGGATCAGCGTGAGTTCGAGCGTGCGTCCATCAACGCCCTGGAAGTCTACGACCCGCTGGAATCCTGGAACCGCCGCGTCTACCACTTCAACTACCGCTTCGACGAATGGGTGTTCCTGCCCGTCGTGAACGGCTACCGCTACGTGACACCGGGCTTCGTACGCAGCGGTGTCAGCAACTTTTTCAGCAACCTGGGCGACGTGCCCAACCTGCTCAACAGCCTGCTGCAGTTCAAGGGCCAGCGCTCGATGGAAACCACCGGCCGCCTGCTGCTCAACACCACCATCGGCATCGCCGGCCTGTGGGACCCGGCGACCATGATGGGCCTGCCGCGCCAGAGTGAAGACTTCGGCCAGACCCTGGGTTTCTACGGCGTTCCAGCGGGTCCTTACCTGGTACTGCCGCTGTTCGGCCCTTCCAACCTGCGTGACACCGGTGGGTTGCTGTTCGATTACACCGCCGAGCAGCAGATCAACTTCCTGAACGTGGCAGAAGTCAGCAATGATCATCCGGAGATCATCGTGTTGCGGGGCATCGACAAGCGCTACGTGACCAGCTTCCGTTACGGTCAACTGAACTCGCCGTTCGAGTACGAGAAAGTGCGTTACGTGTACACCGAGTCGCGCAAGTTGCAGATCGCCGAGTAAGCGAAGCGCGCACAAAAGACGGCCAGCCCGAGTGATCGGACTGGCCGTTTTTGCAGCTGAATCGAGCCAATCACAAACAGTGCCACGCTCGACATATCGACTGGCACGATCAATTACAGCAGTTTTTCAGATCTTTTTATCGATTGGACAGGCATACCATGGCACCCATTGCCACCTGTTCAGGAGAGCCTTTTTCCATGTCTCAATTTCGTAAAGTACTGTCGATTCAGGCCGGCCAACCGACCTCAGATGGTGCTGGCGTACGCCTGACACGCGTGTTTGGCGGTCAGGGCGTTGAGCAGTTCGATCCGTTTCTGATGCTCGACGAGTTCGGCTCCGACATGCCGGACGACTACATCGCAGGCTTCCCGCCGCATCCGCATCGCGGATTCGAAACCGTGACCTACATGCTCGAAGGCCGTATGCGCCATGAAGACCACATGGGCAATGTTGGCCTGCTGCAGGGCGGCGGCGTGCAGTGGATGACGGCTGCGCGCGGGATCATTCACAGCGAAATGCCCGAGCAGGAGCAAGGCGTGATGCGCGGCTTTCAGCTGTGGCTTAACCTGCCGGGCAAGAACAAGCTGGCCGACGCCAGCTATCGGGATATCCAGCCGGAAAACATTCCCCGGCTGACCACGCAGGCGGGCGTGGACGTGGTAGTGATCGCCGGCCAGTTCGACGACGGACTGGTGCAGCAGACCGGCGCAGTGCAACGTCCTGACACTGAGCCACTGTATTTCGATTTCCACATGCCGACAGGCAGCCGTATCAGCCCGCGCATTCCGCAAGGCCACCGTGCGCTGCTGTACGTGTACGAAGGCAGCCTTAAGGTCGAAGGCTGCGCGCAATCGATCGGCGCCAGCCGTATGGTGCGTCTGGCTGACGAAGGTGAACTGCAACTGGACAGCGCCGAGGGCGCACGGGTGCTGCTGATCGCCGGGCGCCCGTTGCGCGAGCCCATTGCGCAATACGGCCCGTTCGTGATGAACACCCGCGAAGAAATCGAGCAGGCGCTGCGCGATTTTCGGGATGACCGTCTGACCGCGTGATACCGCAGGCCTCCTCCTGACGACGAGGAGGCCTTCTTCATGGCAGCCGCAGAAACCGCTTCAGTTCGGCACCCTGCGCAATCGCATCGTGCCGCCCCAGCTCGATCAACTCGCTGCAATATCCGGACTCGAACAGCAGATAGCTCAACACGCTGGCCCCACTGGTCTTGGTCGCTCCCGGCCCGCGCAGAAAGGTGCGCAGTGCAGGCGGCAATTCGCGACGGTGGCGAGCGGCGATCTGGTCCAGCGGCTGGCTTGGCGAAATCACCAGCACCTCCACCGGCGCCAGGCCTGGCTGAGTGCGGGCCTGCTCGTCAGCCAACAATGCGCTGGCGATGTTCAAACGCTCGAGCAGTTCGATATCGCTTTCAAGGTTATCGATGAACGTGCTGTTGAGCATGTGGCCGCTGATCTGCGCCAGACTCGGCTGCGCACCGCTTGCCGGACGAGGCGCCGGTTTTTTGGGCTGCAGGCCGCGCGGATTACCACTCACACCGATAACCAGCACCCGGTTGGCACCCAAATGCAGGGCCGGACTGATCGGTGCCGACTGACGCACGGCACCGTCGCCGAAATACTCATCCTCAAGCTTGATCGGCGCGAACAACAGCGGAATGGCTGAACTGGCCAGCAGATGCTCAACGGTGAGCTGAGTGGGCCTGCCGATCCGCCGATGACGCAGCCAGGGCTCGATGGTGCCGCGCCCCTGATAGAACGTGACCGCTTGTCCCGATTCGTAACCAAAGGCGGTCACTGCTACCGCACGCAGATGATGTGCTTCGATGGCCGCGTCGATTCCGCTGAGATCCAGCCGTTCGGTCAGCAAATCACGTAACGGCGAGCTGTTGAGCAAGGCAACCGGAATGTTGCGGCCCAGCCCGGTCATGCTGCGGCCAAAAAACCGGCCGGCCTGACGGATGACACCGGGCCAGTCACTGCGCAGTACCTGATGGCTGCGAAAGGACTGCCAGAACTCGGTCAACTGGTGGATGGCGATCCGAAAATGCAGCGCACCACTGGCCAGCTTCACGGCGTTGATCGCGCCTGCCGAAGTACCGACGATTACCGGAAAGGGATTGGCAGAACCGGGTGGCAACAGGTCGGCAATGCCGGCCAGGACTCCCACCTGGTAGGCGGCTCTGGCACCGCCGCCTGAAAGAATGAGCCCGGTGACGGGCTCGACATCGTTTGCAACAGGGATCGCTACGGCGGATTCTGGCATCTACAACTGACCTCGATGATCAACGACGCTTTTTATTTATGTTTCTTATATAGCTTCGGTTCACCGGCGGGTCGACTCTTGAAGCGTCGATGCGCCCAAAGATATTGCGACGGGCACTGTGTGACAGCACTTTCTACCCATTGATTGATGCGCAGACAATCGGCTTCGTCGCTCTCGCCCGGAAAATCCTGCATCGGCGGGTGTATGACCAGACGATAGCCGCTGCCGTCCGCCAGACGCTGCTGAGTGAACGGCACTACTTGAGCGCGCCCCAGCCTGGCGAACTTGCTGGTCGCGGTCACAGTCGCTGCCTGGATGCCGAACAATGGCACGAAGACGCTCTGCTTGGCGCCGTAGTCTTGATCCGGCGCATACCAGATGGCCCGGCCGGAGCGCAGCAGCTTGAGCATGCTGCGCACGTCTTCACGCTCGACGGCAAGCGAGTCCGGATTGTGACGCTCGCGTCCACGCCGCTGGATGAAGTCGAACAGCGCATTGCGGTGTTCGCGGTACATCCCGTCGATGGTGTGCTGCTGACCAAGCAGTGCGGCACCGATCTCCAGTGTCGTGAAGTGAAACGCCATCAGAATCACACCTTCGCCCTTCTGCCGGGCGTTGTGCAGATGCTCCAGCCCTTCGATATGGGCCAGCCTGGCCAGGCGCTGTTTCGACCACCACCAACTCATGGCCATCTCGAAGAAGGCGATGCCGGTGGAGGCGAAGTTCTCTTTCAGCAGTTGCTTGCGCTCGGCAGCGGACAGGTGTGGGAAACACAGCGCCAGATTGCGCGAGGCGATATATTTTCGATCAGTGGCGATGCGGTACATCACGGCCCCCAACAGCCGACCGATGACCAGCAACACGCGAAACGGCAACTGCACGATCAGCCACAGAAGCCCCAGACCCAGCCATAGCGGCCAGAAACGGGGGTGAAGGAAGTGGGCTTTAAAGCGCGGGCGATCCATTTGGGCTTCCGTCAGAACAAAGGCCGCGCATTCTACATCGGTTCGACCGGCTTGCGGCCTGCGGGCGTTCTCGTTATAAGTCTCGGCACTTTTAGCGACAAGCTGTTGTGTATGCCGACCATGAGCCAGATTGAATCGCAAAACTCCGAACCTGTATTTCAGCTCAAGGGCAGCATGCTTGCCATCACCGTGATGGAGCTGGCCCGAACCAATCTTGAAGCGCTTGACCGGCAACTGGCGGCAAAGGTCGCGCAGGCGCCGAATTTCTTCAGCAATACTCCGCTGATCCTGGCACTGGACAAGCTCGCGCCCAGCGAGGGCTCGGTGGACCTGCCGGGGATGATGCGTATCTGCCGCCAGCATGGCCTGCGAACCCTGGCGATCCGCGCCAACCGCATCGAAGACATCGCGGCGGCCATCGCCGTCGACCTGCCGGTACTTCCGCCATCCGGTGCCAGAGAACGCGTGCTGGACCCGGTCGAAGCCGAAGCGCCGAAAAAGATTCCGGAAAAACCACCCGAGCCCGTCATCAAGCCAACCCGCGTGATCACCGCGCCAGTGCGCGGCGGACAGCAGATTTATGCCCAGGGTGGCGACCTGGTAGTGGTGGCGCCTGTCAGTCCCGGTGCGGAACTTCTGGCCGATGGAAACATCCATGTGTACGGCCCGATGCGCGGTAGAGCGCTGGCCGGGATCAAAGGCGACACCAAGGCACGTATTTTTTGCCAGCAGTTGAGCGCCGAGCTGATTTCGATCGCCGGGCAATACAAGGTATCAGAAGACCTGCGCAGGGACCCGTTGTGGGGCTCGCCGGTACAAGTCAGCCTGTCTGGTGACGTGTTGAACATCATTCGGCTTTAACGGATACTGCCGCAATTTTCCAAGCATCTCTGATTCGTCGCGAAAACGTAGTAAAGGTTGTAGGAAATCCTGAGAAACACCGTTTCTCAGCGGGTAGTTGAGTTGAAAGTTGTAGCGCAGAGCTCTCTTTTCAGGATCAAGCTACCCGATTTCCGTGATTCTTCGACTCACGCCGCGTCAAGGGATGCTCTTCAGGGACCTAAAGTCCTTTTCCTCTAGGGGTGATTCACCTTGGCCAAGATTCTCGTTGTTACATCCGGCAAGGGTGGTGTGGGCAAGACCACCACCAGCGCCGCTATCGGTACAGGTCTCGCGCTGCGCGGCCACAAGACAGTCATCGTCGACTTCGACGTCGGTCTGCGTAATCTCGACCTGATCATGGGTTGCGAGCGTCGCGTGGTGTATGACTTCGTCAACGTGGTCAACGGCGAGGCCAATCTGCAGCAGGCCCTGATCAAGGATAAGAAGATCGAGGGGCTGTATGTACTCGCAGCCAGCCAGACCCGTGACAAGGAAGCCCTGACCAAAGACGGCGTCGAAAAAGTCCTGATGGAACTCAAGGAAACCTTCGAGTTCATCGTCTGCGACTCGCCCGCCGGCATCGAAACCGGTGCACACCTGGCGATGTACTTCGCCGACGAAGCCATCGTCGTGACCAACCCCGAAGTGTCGTCGGTACGTGACTCCGACCGCATGCTGGGCCTGCTGGCCAGCAAATCCCGTCGCGCCGAGCGCAACGAAGAGCCGATCAAGGAACACCTGCTGTTGACGCGCTACAACCCGGAGCGTGTCAGCAAGGGCGAAATGCTCGGTGTCGAAGACGTCAAGGAAATCCTGGCCGTTACTCTGCTGGGCGTGATTCCTGAATCGCAAGCCGTACTGAAAGCCTCCAACCAGGGCGTGCCGGTCATTCTCGACGACCAGAGCGACGCTGGCCAGGCCTACAGTGATGCCGTTGACCGCCTGCTGGGCAAAGACCGGGAACATCGGTTCCTGGATGTGCAGAAGAAAGGATTCTTTGAACGCCTGTTCGGGGGTAATTAATGAATATTTTTGACTTCTTTCGTGACCGCAAAAAAGAAAGCACGGCCTCGGTCGCGAAAGAGCGTCTGCAGATCATCGTTGCGCACGAACGCGGCCAGCGCAGTACACCGGACTACCTTCCTGCCCTGCAGAAAGAGCTGGTGGAAGTGATCCGTAAATACGTCAATATCGAGTCCGATCAGGTGCAGGTCGCTCTGGAAAACCAGGGCAGCTGCTCGATTCTGGAACTCAATATCACCCTGCCCGATCGCTGATCAGGCAGCCGCTTGCGGCGGTATCGGCGTCCTCCTCATGAGGTAGCGCCTTTACCGCCGTTGGCGCTTCTCGCGCTTCGAGGCCGTTGCATGCCGTTGTCGAACATCCGCATCATTTATCAGGACGCTGCCGTTCTGGTGATCGATAAGCCTACCCTGCTGCTCTCCGTTCCTGGTCGTGCCGACGACAACAAGGATTGCCTGATTACCCGTCTGCAGGAAAACGGCTACCCCGAAGCCCGCATCGTTCACCGGCTGGATTGGGAAACGTCAGGCATCATTCTGCTGGCGCGCGATACCGACACCCATCGTGAGCTGTCGCGTCAGTTTCATGACCGCGAAACCGAAAAAGCCTACACGGCACTGTGCTGGGGCCAGCCCGCGCTGGACAGTGGCAGCATCGACCTGCCGTTGCGCTACGACCCGCCGACCAAGCCACGCCACGTGGTGGACCACGAGGCAGGCAAGCACGCGCTGACCTTCTGGAAAATCATCGAGCGCCATGACACACACTGCCGGGTCGAGCTGACGCCCATCACCGGCCGTTCGCACCAGTTGCGCGTGCACATGCTGTCCATCGGGCATCCGCTGCTGGGCGACGGCCTGTATGCCCACCCCGAAGCACTGGCGGCTTATCCGCGCCTGTGCCTGCACGCCAGCATGCTGAGCTTCACGCACCCGGTGACCGGTGAACGATTGACCTTCGAGTGCCCCGCTCCATTCTGAACCCCTGCGCTGCCTTGCCTGGCTCGTGAGCGCCTGCGGGTTCATCATTGCGTGAACGCTCACCAGCAACGCGAGGCAGCAAGCGAGCCAATGCGGTAAACTCCCGCCATTGCTGTCTGGAGCTATTTATGCGCGAAGAGTTGAATAAAGGCCTGATCGATTTCCTCAAGGCTTCTCCTACCCCGTTCCATGCTACCGCCACCCTCGTACAACATCTTGAAGCCGCCGGTTTCCAGCGTCTGGACGAGCGCGACACCTGGTCCATCGAAACGGGTGGGCGCTACTACGTCACCCGCAACGACTCCTCCATCGTCGCCTTCCGCATGGGGCGCCAGTCGCCACTGACCGGCGGCATCCGCATGGTCGGCGCACACACCGACAGCCCATGCCTGCGCGTCAAGCCACAACCCGAGCTGCAACGTCAGGGTTTCTGGCAGTTGGGCGTGGAGGTTTACGGCGGCGCGCTGCTGGCCCCGTGGTTCGACCGCGACCTGTCGCTGGCCGGTCGGGTCACCTTCCGTCGTGACGGCAAGGTCGAAAGCCAACTGATCGATTTCAAACTGCCCATCGCGATCATTCCCAATCTGGCGATCCATTTGAACCGGACCGCCAATGAGGGCTGGGCGATCAACGCGCAGAACGAACTGCCACCGATCCTGGCGCAAGTGGCCGGTGACGAGCGCGCGGACTTCCGTGCCTTGCTGACCGATCAACTGGCGCGCGAGCATGGTCTGAATGCCGACGTGGTGCTCGATTACGAGCTGAGCTTTTACGACACGCAGAGCGCGGCAGTGGTTGGCCTGAATGGCGACTTCCTGGCCGGTGCGCGGCTAGACAACCTGTTGTCATGCTTCGCCGGTTTGCAGGCATTGCTCAACAGCGACAGCGATGAAACTGCCCTGCTGGTCTGCACCGACCACGAAGAAGTCGGCTCGTCTTCGGCCTGCGGTGCCGACGGCGCAATGCTGGAGCAGATCGTCCAGCGCCTGCTGCCCAGCGGCGAAGACTACGTACGCACCATCCAGAAATCGCTGTTGATCTCGGCCGACAATGCCCACGGCATACACCCCAACTACGCCGACAGGCACGACGCCAATCACGGCCCCAAGCTCAATGCCGGACCGGTGATCAAGGTCAACAGCAACCAGCGTTACGCCACTAACAGCGAAACCGCCGGATTCTTCCGTCATCTGTGCATGGCCGAGGAAGTGCCGGTGCAGAGTTTCGTGGTGCGCAGCGACATGGCCTGCGGCTCGACCATCGGTCCGATCACCGCCAGCCATCTGGGCATTCGTACCGTCGATATCGGCCTGCCGACCTTCGCCATGCACTCGATCCGCGAGCTGGCGGGCAGCCATGACCTGGCGCATCTGGTTAAAGTCCTCACTGCGTTTTACGCCAGTCACGAGTTGCCGTAATTTCAAACGCAGGATGAACAGGTTCGCGGGCACCCCGGCCCGCGAGCCGTTCAGCCCCTAGATATCGCGCACCATCGCACTCACGTGAATCGCATCGTGACGCCAGAACTCAAGGTCGCAGTCGATCAGCCGACCTGCCTGGTCGTAGTTGATGCGAGCAATGCGCAGGCCCGGACTGCCGATGGAGACTTTCAGTGCGGCGGCGGCGTCGGCATGCAAGGCAGTCGGAACCATTTCGAAACGTACCTGGCCATAGCGCAGGTCGTAATCGGTCGCGTACAGCTCGGTCAATGAGTGGCTCAGGTCATGGTCGAGAATGCCGGGAAAGTAATCCGGGTTCAGGTAGTGCTCCACGTACAGCACCAGACGCTGATCGATGCGTCGCGCCCGGCAGATCTGGATCACGCTGGACAGTGCTGGCAATTCGAGCATGGCGCAAATCATCGCAGAGGCCGGTTGCAGGCGAGCGGACAGCACCTGCGTCTGTGCGACACGCCCCTGTGCGGTGACCATGGCGTGAAAATGGCTGCGACGGATCAGGTCGTAGGCCAGCCGTGGCGGCGAGATAAACCAGCCGCGTCGCTCTTCGCGGTACACCAGCCCCTGAGCTTCGAGCTGGACGAGTGCCTCGCGCAGTGTAATGCGTGTGGTATTGAATACCTCGCTGAGCTTGCGCTCAGCGGGCAGCTTGCCACCCGGCGGCAACAAGCCGTGCTCGATCTGTTCCTGCAGGGCATTGCAGATGGTTGTTACCGCTCGTGGCACATCTTCGCGCATTCCGATACCTGTCTGGACTAGACCAGCCCTGTCACGGGGCACGCTTTGACCCCGATCGCCTTCATCAACCCTATCCAACCCAGCCTAGGCCCGGTCTATGACCGTCCCGTGACAGCGTGAATCATGATCCATGCCAACGCCTGTCAAAACAGCCTTGAAACCCTTGAAAAGCAAGCGTTCGGCTGTGGTCTACGCTTACCGCGAAGCAATGCCCGAATACCGGCAAAGTGGAATCAACCGGGCTGCCCGACACGAAAATGTCATGCAAAAGGCCTAACTTGGCTCAGGTATTGCTGATCTAGACCAAACCATCCGCCATGAACACTTCCAGCAAAGAAGTGCACTAGGAGCTTCGAATGAAACATCTTTTGTTGGCATCACTCCTCGGCTCAGCCATCGCCATGAGCTCCGCAGTCATGGCTGCGGACACAGACATCAAGACACTGGAAGCGGCCGCCAAGGCCGAAGGCGCGATCAACAGCGTCGGCATGCCGGATGACTGGGCAAACTGGGGAGGCATCTGGACCGATCTGGAAGCCAAATACGGCCTCAAGCACATGGACACGGACATGAGCTCGGCCCAGGAAATTGCCAAGTTCAAAGCGGAAAAAGACAACGCCAGCGCCGACATCGGTGACGTCGGCGCGGCGTTCGGCCCGATTGCCGTCGCTCAGGGCGTCACCCAGCCCTACAAACCCAGCACCTGGGAACAGATCCCGGACTGGGCCAAAGACAAAGAGGGTCACTGGGCGCTGGCTTACACCGGCACCATCGCGTTCATCGTCAACAAGAATCTGCTGCACGGATCCGAGGTCCCCAAAAGCTGGGCGGACCTGAAAACCGGCAAATACAAGGTGTCCATCGGTGATGTCGGCACTGCAGCGCAAGCCGCCAATGGCGTGCTGGCGGCGTCTTTCGCCATGAAGGGCGATGAAACCAACATCCAGCCGGGCCTGGAGTTCTTTACCGACATCGCCAAACAGGGACGCCTGTCCTTGGCCAACCCGACCATCCAGACCATCGAGAAAGGTGAAGTCGAAGTGGGTGTGGTCTGGGATTTCAACGGTCTGAGTTACAGGGCCAAGATGACCAAGCCTGACGATTACGTGGTGCTGATTCCATCGGACGGCTCGGTGATCTCCGGCTACACCACCATCATCAACAAGTACGCCAAACACCCGAACGCGGCCAAACTGGCACGTGAATACACCTTCAGCGACGAAGGCCAGATCAACCTGGCCAAGGGCAATGCACGTCCGATTCGCGCCGAACATATCAAGATGCCGGAAGAGGTTCAGGCCAAGCTGCTGCCGCATGAGCAGTACAAGAACGTAACGCCGATCAAGAAGCCGGACGCCTGGGAGAAAACCTCCAAGGAGTTGCCTCAGAAGTGGAACGAGCAAGTCATCATCGAGATGAAATGATCCTTCCCGCGACTCAAGGATGAGGTCGCATTTCATGCACGGGCGAGCCCTCCTCGCCCGTGCCGGGTAATGCCTTACCTTCACCCAAGCGAGCTGCTCATGAAACACAACGTCATCCTGATCGTACTCGATGGTCTGAATTACGAAGTGGCCCGGCACGCGATGGGCCACCTTCAGGCCTGGCATGCGGCCGGGCGCGCGGCGCTCTACAGGCTGGAATGCGAACTGCCCGCGCTGTCGCGTCCGCTTTACGAATGCATTCTGACCGGCGTCGCCCCCATCGACAGTGGCATCGTGCACAACAACGTCTCGCGCCTCTCCACCCAGCGCAGTGTGTTTCATTACGCCCGCGATGCCGGGCTGAGCACCGCGGCTGCGGCCTACCACTGGTTCAGCGAACTGTATAACCGCACGCCGTTCGATGCCGCCCGCGACCGCCACACCGATGCACCGGACCTGCCGATTCAGCACGGGCTGTTCTACTGGGCCGATCACTATCCGGATTCGCACCTGTTCGCCGATGCCGAAAGCCTGCGCCTTGCGCATGCACCGGACTTTCTGCTGATTCACCCCATGAACATCGACGACGCCGGGCACAAGCACGGCCTCGACACCCCGCAGTACCGCAACAGTGCGCGCAGTGCCGACATCATTCTGGCCGACTACCTGCAAGGCTGGCTGGACGCGGGCTATCAGGTGCTGGTGACCGCCGACCATGGCATGAACAACGACCGCTCGCACAATGGTCTACTGCCCGAGGAACGCGAAGTACCGCTGTTCGTACTGGGCGAAGCGTTCAGCCTGGACCCTGACGCCAAGCCACGCCAGACCGACCTGTGCGGCACCGTCTGCGAGCTGCTCGGCGTGCCTCACGACAAACCCGTCTGCCGGGAGATACTCAAGTGACCACCTTCACCCGAGGCAAGTGGCTGACGCTGTTGTGCCTGGTGCCGTTTGCGCTGTTCTTCATCGTGTTTCAGATCGCCCCACTGTTCTGGGTCGCGATCAACAGCCTGCAGAGCGACAGCGGCTGGGGCCTGGAAAACTTCAGCAAAGCTTTCAACTCACGCTTCTACCGTCAGGCGATGCAGTTGAGCCTGGAGATCAGTTTCTGGTCGAGCCTGTTCGGCATTCTGATTTCGATCCTTGGCGCCTACTCGCTGCGCAAGGTCGATTCGCGGCTGCGGGACTTCGTCAACGCGTTCGCCAACATGACCAGCAACTTCGCGGGCGTCCCGCTGGCGTTCGCGTTCATCATCCTGCTGGGTTTCAACGGCGCGGTGACCCTGATCCTGAAGCAGGCCGGCATCATCGATGACTTCAACCTGTATTCCAAGACCGGCCTGATCATCCTCTACACCTACTTCCAGATTCCACTGGGCGTTCTGCTGCTGTACCCGGCGTTCGACGCCGTGCGCGAGGACTGGAACGAATCTGCCGCACTGCTCGGCGCCAGCAACTTCCAGTTCTGGCGCTACATCGGGCTGCCGGTCCTGACGCCCGCCCTGCTCGGCACCTTCGTGATCCTGCTGGCCAATGCCCTGGGTGCCTACGCAACGGTCTACGCGCTGACCACCGGCAACTTCAACGTGTTGCCGATCCGCATCGCAGCCATGGTAGCGGGCGACATTACGCTCGATCCAAACATGGCCAGCGCCCTGGCGATGATTCTGGTGGGGATGATGACGCTGGTAACCGTGGTCCATCAGTGGCTGTTGAAAAGGAGCTACCATGTCACGCGTTGAGAAAGGGCCTGCCGGGCTCTACCACAAGACCATTGTCTACCTGCTGTTTCTGATTCTGCTGATGCCTCTGGCGGGCACCTTCCTGTATTCGATCGCGACCAGTTGGTCAGCCACCATTCTGCCTAGCGGCCTGACCCTCAAGTGGTACGCGGCGCTGTGGAGCGACCCGCGTTTTCTGACCGCATTCGGCCAGTCGCTGCTGGTCTGCGTGGGTGCGCTGATCCTGTCCGTGGTGCTGATTCTGCCGCTGCTGTTCGTGGTGCATTACCACTTTCCGCGCCTCGACGGACTGATGAACATTCTGATCCTGCTGCCCTTCGCGGTGCCGCCTGTGGTGTCGTCAGTGGGTCTGCTGCAGCTCTACGGTTCAGGCCCGATGGCAATGGTCGGCACGCCCTGGATTCTGATCGGCTGCTACTTCACCATCGCCCTGCCCTTCATGTACCGCGCCATCACCAACAACCTGCAAGCGATCAACCTGACCGACCTGATGGACGCGGCTCAATTGCTCGGCGCCAGCACCTGGCAAGCGGCATTTCTGGTAGTGCTGCCGAACCTGCGCAAGGGCCTGATGATTGCCCTGCTGTTGTCGTTTTCCTTCCTGTTCGGCGAGTTCGTGTTCGCCAACCTGCTGGTCGGCACCCGTTACGAAACCCTGCAGGTCTACCTGAACAACATGCGCAACAGCAGTGGCCATTTCAACAGCGCCCTGGTGATTTCCTATTTCCTCTTTGTGCTGGTGCTGACCTGGGCCGCCAATCGACTGAACAAGGACAAAGACTGAGATGAGTTTTGTCAGCATTGAAAACCTGCATAAAAGTTACGCCAGCACCGCCGTGTTCAGCGACATCAACTGCAACATCGAGAAAGGCGAGTTCGTCACCCTGCTCGGCCCTTCCGGCTGCGGCAAATCCACTTTGCTGCGCTGCATCGCCGGCCTGACCTCGGTGAACAGCGGCAGCATCGTGCTCGACGGGCAGAATCTGGTGCCGCTGACCCCGCAGAAACGCAACATCGGCATGGTGTTCCAGAGCTACGCGCTGTTTCCGAACATGACCGTGGAGCAGAACGTCGCGTTTGGCCTGCGCATGCAGAAGATCAGCACCGACGAAAGCCAAAAGCGGGTCGCCGAGATGCTCAAGCTGGTCGAGCTGCAAGATTTCGCCAAGCGTTACCCGCACCAATTGTCGGGCGGCCAGTGTCAGCGTGTGGCCCTGGCTCGCTCGCTGGTCACCCGCCCGCGTCTGTTGTTGCTGGACGAGCCGCTGTCGGCGCTGGATGCCCGGATTCGCAAACACTTGCGCGAACAGATTCGTGCCATCCAGCGCGAACTGGGCCTGACCACTATCTTCGTGACTCACGATCAGGAAGAAGCGCTGACCCTGTCGGACCGCATCTTCCTGATGAACCAGGGTCGCATTGTGCAGAGCGGCGACGCCGAAACCCTGTACACCGCCCCGGTGGACGTCTTCGCCGCAGGCTTCATCGGTAACTACAACCTGCTGGACGCCGAAGACGCCAGTCGCCTGATGCAGCGTCCGATCAGCGGCCGCGTCGCGATTCGCCCGGAATCCATCCGGTTGAGCCTGACCGGCGAACTGGAAGGTGAAGTGCGCAGTCACAGCCTGCTCGGCAATGTCATTCGCTATCGCGTGCAGGCGCGTGGCGTGGAACTGGTGGTCGACGTCCTCAACCGTAGCGCGGATGATTTACACCCCGACGGCCGCCGCGTGACGCTGACTATTGAACCTTCGGCATTGTGCCCGGTGGCCTGACAGACAAAATGATTTAAGGATGTACCCAATGGCTTTAGCAATTTTCGACCTCGACGAAACCCTGATCGGTGGCGATTGCGCCACATTGTGGAGCGAGCAGATGGGCCGCCTGGGCTGGGTCGACCCGGTATCGTTCATGCAGCGCAATGACGAACTGATGGCCGCCTACAGTGCCGGGAAGCTGGCGATGGAAGACTACATGGCCTTCAGCCTGGAACCGATGGCCGGTCGTACACCCGAAGAAATCGACCATCTGGTCGGGCCGTGGGTGGAAGACGTGATCGAACCGATCATCTACAGCGATGCCTGCAAATGCATCGCTCAGCATCGCGCCAAGGGAGATCGCATTCTGGTGATCTCCGCGTCGGGCGTGCACCTGGTCAAACCGATTGCCGAACGCCTGGGGATCGACGAAGTGCTCGGCATCGAGCTGGATGTGCAGCACGGGGTCTACAGCGGTGCAACGGTGGGTGTCCTGACCTATCGGGAAGGCAAGATCACCCGCCTGATGGACTGGCTGGACGCCGAAGGGGAAAACCTGGAAGGGGCGAGCTTTTATTCGGATTCGCGCAATGACCTGCCGCTGCTGCTCAAGGTCGACCACCCCAATGTGGTCAACCCCGATGCCGTACTGCTGGAGCACGCGCAGAAAGCAGGCTGGCCGGTGCACAGCTGGTCCTGAATGGCTTCAGCACCGTGCAGCCAGCGAGCGGCCCGTGAGGGCCGCCGTCATCACGTCAGACTTTCGTCGATCACCAGCACGATCTTGCCGGACACCTGATTAGTCGCCAGCTCTTCGAACGCGGCTTCGGCATCGTTGATCGCAAAACTTTTGGCCAGTTGCGGCTTGAGACGACCTTCGGTGAACAGCGGCCAGACGAACTGCCCCAGATCACGCAACAGATCGGCCTTGAACGTGTCGTCCCGGCTTCGCAGGGTCGAGCCCATCAAGTGGATACGCTTACCCAGTACATGGGCCATGTCCACCTGCGCTTCGCGCCCGCCCATCGTGCCGATCAAGACCCAGCGGCTGTCCAGGCCCAGCAGCCTGACGTTCATCTCGGCATAACTGCCGCCGACCGGGTCGAGGATCACGTCGAACGGTGCAAAATCGTTCAAACCGTCCAGACTTTCACTGCGCACCACGCCGCCCTGTGCGCCCAGTTCGACACAGTAGGCCAGACGTTCGGTCGATCCGACGCTGACCCAGACCGGGCTGCCGAACGCCTTGCAAAGCTGAATACCGGCTGAACCAACTCCACTTGCGCCCGCGTGCAGCAGGACCTTCTCGCCTGGCTTGACGCCCGCCAGCTGAAACAGGTTCAGCCACGCCGTGGCGTACACCTCGGGAATCGCCGCTGCTTCATGCAGCGACAGGCCTTCCGGCACAGGCAGCACGTGACGCGCATCGACCACGACTTCCTCGGCCATCGCCCCGCCCGCCAGCAGCGCGCAGACGCGGTCTCCCACCAGCCAGGACGTACCCGGACCGACTTCGGCAATGATCCCGGAGCATTCCAGCCCCAGCACTGTGGTGACGCCCGGCGGCGGCGGATACTTGCCCGCGCGCTGCAACAGATCGGCCCGATTCAAACCCGCCGCGGCGACTTTGATACGAACCTGCCCCACATCGAGAGCCGGACTCGGCTCTTCGACCCATTCCACATGTCCTTCAACGCCTTGCAATGCCTTCACAGTGCCTCCATAGTGAGTCCAGACTGAGCCCGTGGCTGTTTGCCCGGGCTTTTGCATTATGCGGCCGGGTCCAAAGGAACCGGCGACCTCAAAGACGGCCTAATATGCGTTATCAATTGTCCTCGCGTCGAATCAGCATGAAGCAACTATTCCCTAGCACCGCCCTCGCCCTGTTTGTCGGCCTCAGCGTCCTGCCGATGTCAGCCAGCACTTTTGCCGCCAACAGCTGGGATAATCTTCAGCCGGACCGCGACGAAGTGGTTGCCAGCCTCAATGTGGTCGAGCTGCTCAAGCGGCATCACTACAGCAAGCCGCCACTGGACGACAAGCGTTCAGCGATTATCTATCAGAGCTACATCAAGCAACTGGACCCGTCGCGCAGCTACTTCATGGCCAGCGACATTGCCGAATTCGACAAGTGGCAGTTTCAGTTCGACGACTTTCTTAAGAGCGGCGACCTGAACCCGGGGTTCACTATTTACAAACGCTATCTGGACCGCATCAAGGCGCGTCTGGATTTCGCACTCGCCGAACTGGGCAAGGGCGTCGACAAGATCGACCTCACGGCCAAGGAAACCCTGTTGGTGGACCGCAAGGACGCCGCATGGCCCAAGGACACCGCCGAACTCGACGAACTGTGGCGCAAGCGCGTCAAGGATGAGGTCCTGCGTCTGAAAATCGCGGGCAAGGACCCGGCGAAGATTCAGGAAACCCTGACCAAGCGTTACAAGAATCAGCTGGCCCGTCTGAACCAGACCCGCGCCGAAGATATCTTCCAGGCTTACATCAACACGTTTGCCATGTCCTACGATCCGCACACCAACTACCTGTCGCCTGACAGCGCGGAAAACTTCGACATCAACATGAGCCTGTCGCTGGAAGGCATCGGTGCCGTGTTGCAGAGCGACAACGACAACGTGAAGATCGTACGTCTTGTCCCGGCAGGTCCTGCGGCGAAGACCAAGCAGGTCGCGCCGGCCGACAAGATCGTCGGAGTCGCCCAGGGCGACAAGGAAATGGTCGATGTCATCGGCTGGCGTCTGGATGAAGTGGTCAAATTGATCCGCGGCCCGAAAGGCTCGGTCGTGCGCCTGGAAGTCATCCCGGCCAGCAATGCACCGAACGACCAGACCACCAAGATCGTGGCCATCACCCGTGAAGCGGTGAAGCTCGAAGAGCAGGCGGCGAAAAAATCGATTCTGCACATCAAACAGGATGGCAAGGATTACAAGCTGGGCATCATCGATATCCCGGCCTTCTATCTGGACTTCAAGGCGTACCGTGCCGGCGATCCGGAATACAAGAGCACCACCCGCGACGTGAAGAAACTGCTGACCGAGCTGCAGGCCGAGAAGGTCGATGGTGTGGTGCTGGATCTACGCAACAACGGTGGTGGTTCGCTGCAGGAAGCGACCGAGCTGACCAGCCTGTTCATCGACCGTGGCCCGACCGTACTGGTGCGTAATGCCGACGGCAAGGTCGATGTGCTTGAAGACGAAGCCAAGGGCGCGTTCTACAAAGGACCGATGGCCTTGCTGGTGAACCGCCTGTCTGCGTCGGCGTCGGAAATTTTCGCGGGCGCCATGCAGGACTACCATCGTGCTTTGATCATTGGTGGTCAAACCTTCGGCAAAGGCACCGTGCAGACCATTCAGCCGCTCAACCATGGCGAACTGAAGCTGACCCTGGCCAAGTTCTACCGGGTGTCCGGTCAGAGCACCCAGCATCAGGGCGTAGTACCGGATATCACCTATCCATCGCTGATCGACACCAAGGAAATCGGTGAGAGCGCCCTGCCCGAGGCCATGCCGTGGGACAGCATAAAACCGGCGATCAAGCCGGCCATCGATCCATTCAAGCCGTTCCTGGCTCAGTTGCAGGCACGTCATGAAGCCCGCTCCTCCAAGGATGCCGAGTTCGTGTTCATCGAGGATCGCCTGGCCCTGGCCAAGAAGCTCATGAACGAGAAGACTGTCAGCCTGAACGAGGCCGACCGCCGCGCCGAACACGCGTCTATCGAAAGCAAGCAACTTGCACTGGAAAACACTCGCCGCAAGGCCAAGGGTGAAGAACCGCTCAAGGAGCTGAAAAAAGAGGACGAGGACGCTCTGCCGGTCGAAGACGAAAAGACCAAGCCGGAAGACGATGCGTACCTGTCGGAAACCGGTCGAATCCTGATCGACTACCTGGGTATGAGTGCGTCAGTGGCGAAGAAATAAAGCCGACGCGACGGTTGATGGCCAATTAGCAGCAACGGTCATCAAACAGTCATGAAGCTGTCGTGAAATGACGGGCTGAACGCCAATGCGTTCAGCCCTTTTTATTGCCATCGAGATCATCATGACCGTGACTGAACAGCTGGGCGCACTGAGTTCCATTCTGGCGCGCAGCGACTTGCACAGTCTGTTTCAGCCAATCGTCTCGCTGTCGCAGCGCAGCATTCTGGGCTACGAGGCGTTGTCGCGCGGCCCGTCCAACAGTCCGCTGCATTCACCCCTGAACCTGTTCGCCATCGCCCGTCAGGCGGGCCGCCTGAGCGAGCTGGAGCTGACCTGTCGCGAAAGCGCTTGCCGTCGTTTCAGCCAGCAGCGATTGCCTGGCAAACTGTTCCTCAACGTGTCACCCGAATCACTGCTGGAAGCCTCACACCCGCCCGGTCGCACCCTCGAGATGCTGCGTCGTTACGACATCGCGCCGAAGAATGTAGTGATCGAGCTGACCGAACAGATGCCGACCGACGATTTCGATCTGCTCTACAACGCCCTGCACCACTATCGCGACATGGGTTTTTCCATCGCGCTGGACGATCTGGGTGCCGGGTATTCCAGCCTGCGTCTGTGGTCCGAACTGCGGCCCGATTACGTGAAGATTGATCGGCACTTCATCGACGGCATTCATCAGGACGCCGTTAAGCGTGAGTTCGTAGGTTCCATGTTGCAGATGGCCAGAGCCTCCAGAGCCATCGTGATCGCCGAGGGCATCGAGCTGCCGGAGGAACTGGCCACGCTGACCGACATGGGCGTGGACCTGGTTCAGGGCTATCTGCTGGCACGTCCGCAAGAACGTCCGCCGCGTGATACCCGCGCCATGCTGCTCAAGGCCGAATCGGCGACGCCTGCGCTGAACGAAGAAGCTGCCGACCTCTCGGCCCTGCTCAACGCGCATCCGTCGGTGAGCCACTCAACGCCGACCGCCGATGTGCTGGAAGCCTTTCGCCGACAGGCCAATCTCAACTCGCTGGCGGTGCTGGACGACGACGCCAGCCCATGCGGCATCGTGCATCGTCACTCGCTTTCCGAAGCACTGCTCAAGCCATTCGGCACCGAGCTGTTCGCTCGCAAGCCGATCAGCCGACTGATGAGCGACGACTTTCTCGCAGTGGACGTCAGCCAGTCGCTGCAGCAGGTCAGCCGCCTGCTCACCAGCCGGGCGCGCCAGCGCATCGAAGAAGACTTCATCATCACCCTCAACGGGGCGTATATGGGGATGGGCCGGGTTATAGACGTGCTCAAGCTGATCACCGAAATGAAGATTCAGCAGGCGCGTTACGCCAATCCGCTGACCCTGCTGCCAGGCAACGTGCCGATCCAGCAGTGCCTGACACGGCTGTTGCAACAGGGGCGCGAGTCGATGATCTGCTACGTGGACATCGACAGCTTCAAGCCTTTCAACGATATCTATGGTTACGCGCGCGGCGACGAAGTGCTGCTGTGCCTGGCGCAGTGCCTGAACGACCGCGTCGACCCGAGTCGGGACTTCGTCGGGCACATTGGCGGAGATGATTTTCTGATGGTGCTGGGCTTCGAGGACTGGGAGCGACGCCTGCACAACCTGCTGGATGACTTTCAGAACCAGTGTCGGCGTTTCTACCGGGCCGAGCACCTGGAGTCAGGCTGCTTCATCGCATTGAATCGACAGGGCCAGCGCCAGGAATTTCCGCTGCTGTCGCTGTCCATCGGCGTCGTGCATTTGCGTGAGGCGAGCTGTGCGCTGGTAAACGCCAGCCAATTGGCCGACCTGGCGTCACAGGCCAAACACTTCGCCAAAGACGTGGCAGGCGCAAGCATTCACGTTATCGACTCGACGCGTCTGGATCTGCTGGTGGACGCGTGAAGCGTTACCGCCCCGTCGATCACTCGGGACGCAAAACGTCCTGAAGCGCCTCGCGAACGAATTCAGTGAACAGGGCGATTGAAACCGTGCGATCAGACGCCACTCGCCTGCACTTCCACTTCCGGGTAGCTGTACTCAAACACGCGCACCACTTCCGCCGCATGCCAGGACGCCGCCGCCACGCCATCGGAAGGCCCGGAAAACCGTCCCAGCCGTTCGACGCACTCAAAAAAACCGGGGCGTGGCAGGCGGCTTGCACCCTGACTGATTACCAGTGAACTGCGCAGTGGCTGCTCAGCACGAGCATCCATCGCGGCCAGATGCTCAAGTGCCGCCGTCAGGGTCTGCATCGCCGGACTCGGTAGCTGCAAACGCTCGAGCAACGCACGGTAGGTCACCAGGTGCCGTTGGCGGCGTGCATGATTGAGCTCATTCAGCAGCCCTTCCCAATGCTGACGACTGATGCGTACGCTCATGACTCACCCCGCCAGCCCGGAACGCCAAGCTCCCATGCAAGACTGCGCTTGATGGCCGCGTCCGGCTCGCGAGTGCCGTTTTCGATGAGTTCGAGGTAAGACGGGCTGATGCCGACGGCACGTGCCAGCGTGGCAACCTCAAGTCCTTTGGCGATCCGCAAGGCACTCAATTGATCGAACCCGGGATGCACGGCCACTTCAGGTGTCGGCCGGTCGCTATCGGGACGGGGCTTTTCAGCGAACCCGGCGGCCTTGAGCAGCGCCTGATACTGAGCCCAGGGAAGGACTGCGTACTCCGGTTCGCCATCACGAGATATCACTTGAAGATCCATAGACTCCCCTTGCAGGACAAGGCCACATTCTGAATAGGCTTACTCCATATGCAGGCATCTTAACAGCGGAACGCTACGGCTTGTGCTCAAACGCTTCACTCAGTCAACGCGCTTCTCTTTTTCCAGCAGCGCCTGGCTTTCCGGCAGTCGCTCAACCACCACCAGCTTTTCAGGCGGCTGTTGATCGCGCCAGGCACGGAATGCGTCAAGCTCGTCGGTCAGGTGTTTCATGACCCAGGCCAGTACGGCGATGTCGTCGAACATGCCCAGCCCCGGAATCCAGTCCGGAATCGCGTCCAGCGGACTGAGGAAGTACATCAGACCTGCCACGATGGACAGAATCGCCTTGGGGCTGATGTCACGGTATTCGCCGCGCCAGTAAGCCAGACACAGGCTCTGCAACAGACGCAGGTCATCCTTGAGTTTGCCCAGCCGGCTGCCTTCGCTGTTGCCTTTGCGCGCGACCGCAAACAAGAGCGCGGGCAGACGTCCGGCCGCAATCAGACGACGGGCGCCGGGCAAGTAACGGATCAGATTCCACGGTGCTTTCATGTTCACTCCCGCTTAGAAAAGGTGGCGATACGCATCAGTCTCAAAACCTGTCAGACCGTGTTCAAGGTTATCCACATTAATTGTGGATAACCTTGTGAACAGCGGCCTGTTTTTGCCCTGAACCCCCCGTTATCAGGGGACTTGGGTTAAATCGGGCGTTTTTTACTCACATAAAAAATCCCGCGAATTCGTTGACTTGGGAGCCCGATTAAGGCTAATCCGTCGAACGTGACGGACTGTCGGACAATAATCCGGTGACCCTATGATAGTGGGACTGTGCAGACCGCCAAGCGTTCGGGAAATCCGGCGCACACAAAAACGCCCTGTCGAGACAGGGCGTTTTCAGTAGCCAGGTGTTGCGTTACTTCTTGGCAGGAGCAGCCTGTTTGGCTGGAGCCGGCTCTTCTTCGTCGGCATCCGGAGCAGGAGCAGCAGCCGGATCCTTGATACCCAGCAATTCGAGGTCGAAGACCAGAACCGAATTGGCAGGGATCAGCGGGCTCGGGCTCTGGGCACCGTAGGCCAGGTCGCTAGGGATGAAGAGTTTGATCTTCTCGCCCACGTGCATCAGTTGCAGACCTTCGACCCAACCCGGAATCACGCCACCTACCGGCAGATCGATCGGGCTGCCGCGCTCGACGGAGCTGTCGAACACCTTGCCGTCAGTCAGCTTGCCTTCGTAGTGAACGGTCACGACATCAGTCGGCTTGGGCTGAGCGCCGTCACCCTTCTTGATGATCTGGTATTGCAGGCCGGAAGCGGTCGTGACGACACCGTCTTTCTTGCCGTTCTCTTCGAGGAATTTCTTGCCGGCGGCTGCCGACTCTTCACTCATCTTGGCCATACGCTCTTCGGCACGCTTCTGCAGTGCAGCGAAGGCTTCAACCAATTCTTCGTCTTTCAGTTTCTGGTCTTTCTTGCCGACAGCGTCTTCGATACCCAGAGCCACAGCCTTGGAATCCAGATCGTCCATACCTTCCTGAGCCAGGCTTTTGCCCATGTTCAGACCGATGCCATAGGATGCTTTTTGTGCCGGAGTTTTCAGCTCGACGGTGCTGGCTTGTTTATCACAACCTGCGAGTACCAGACCGACCAGGGCAATCGCCGCTGCCAACCGATGCTGTTTCATGCTAATTCCTTGTTCATGCGCCAAAAGGGCAAACGAGTAAAGCCGCGAGCTTATCAGGCCGCCGCGATCAATGGCTACCGGCATGAGAGAGGCAAAAGGCCGATAAGTTCAGGTATCCAAAGGTTTTACCGGCCTGACACTTCACCGTTCAGTTGCAGTTCAGCTCACGGATTACGGATGTACCGGGCAGAGTCGACGCCAATCGCAACAACCTGGCGCATGAGCCTGCAGCGTGCCGCACCCGCATCGACAGCAGATTGAACGACGCAACGCCTGCCGAAAATGCTTTAGACGTCGGTATCGACATGAAATTAAAGATAATTTTTAACCGTTCCCGATTGTGGTTCGATCCGCTGCGAGGACCTGCCGGTCCGTCGTGTGCAGCCGGAACCAATGTTCGGGACTGCAAGTCGTTGTCCACTTTCAGGTAAGCCTATGCAGCCCACCAAGCGTCACCATTTCGAGGTTTCAGTAGCTCGACCAGCGCGACACAGGCTGTGCGCAATGGCTGTCATTGCTGCGGCAAGCCTGCTGACCGTCAGCAACAGCGCGCTCGCAACCGCCGCGCCCACGCAAGGTATCAAGGCCTTCCGGCTGTGCACGGGTTCAGACAATCTTTCGCACGTTGTGCGAGGCACCATCGATCAAAAGGCCATAACGGAGGTCAGCGGTCTGAACTTCAAGGAGTCGCCGCCGCACGCGACCTACGACTGGCATGCCGCGCCCGAGGCGCAGTACGTCATCACGCTTTCGGGCACGCTGGAGTTCTCGACCACGGGCGGCGAAAACTTCGTGCTGCACCCGGGCGAAGTCTTGCTGGCACAGGACACCACCGGCCCTGGTCATCGCTGGAAGTTGATCGACGATCAGCCCTGGCGGCGCGCCTACGTCATTTTGAAACAGCCTGACGATGGAAAAGGCTTCATACCCAGGGAAGGCAGCTCAAACAAGGGCGGTTGCCCGGACTGAAGCTGAAGGTCTTACGGCTCAGACTCGGGAGCGCTGACCCGGTCCAGATTGGCGAAACGCTCCACCAGAAAGTCGATCAGGCAGCGCACCCTGGCAGACAAATGCAATTGCTGGGGAAACACCGCATATACATCGGCTCGGGTGGGCGTCTGATCTTCCAGAACGAGGCGCAGACGCCCGCTTCTCACGTACCTGGCGATATCCCATTCGGCGCGCAACAGAATGCCGAACCCTTCCAGCGCCCAGTTCAGGGCGACTTCTCCGTCATTGCATCCCAACGCGCCGTGAACCTTGATGTTCTGCGTACGCCCGCCGTGGCTGAAGCTCCAGACCCCATAAGGCGTTTCGTTCTGGCGCAGAAAAATGCAGTTGTGACGCTGCAGGTCGGACAATCGTGCGGGGGTGCCGTGTCTTTCAAGGTACAGCGGCGATGCACACAGCAGACGACGATTGGAAGCGATCTTGCGCGCATGAAAGGCGGCGTCGGGAAGACTGCCGAAGCGAATGCCCAGATCGAACCCATGGCTTGCCAGATCCAGCGGATGGTCACTGATTTCAAGCTGGACCTGCACCTCAGGATAACGAGCGAAAAAAGCCGCCAGAGCAGGCCCGATATGCCGACGCCCGAACCCCAGTGACGCATTGACCCTGATCAGCCCCTTGGGGCTGTTACTGGTGTTGCTGATCAACTGCTCGACGTCATCGATCTGCGTGAGGATGCGCGCGGCGTGGCTGAAATACAGCTCGCCTTCAGCAGTCAGGCTCATGGAGCGCGTGGTGCGATTGACCAGTCGGGTACCGAGTCGCGCCTCCAACTGACTCAGACGCTTGCTGATGGCGGGAGGCGTGACACCCAGCTCGCGAGCAGTCGCGGCCAGACTGCCCTGCTTGGCCAGCAGGTGGAAAAACGACAGGTCCTGTGTCTTGTTCATTGATAACTCAACGTTAACTATGTAGTGATTTCTGGTAACTCAACGGCTTTTAATCACTACATATACTCCGCTCAACCCCTGATGAACACCCGGTTCTCAGGCACAACAAAAACATCGATGAGTGGAGTGAAAGATGAATAACTACACGATTGCAGCCGTGCCCGGCGACGGAATTGGCGTTGAAGTGATTGCCGCCGGCATCGAGGTCCTGCAAGCGCTCGCCAGCACGTCCGGCTTCGGCCTGAGCTTCAAGCAGTTCGACTGGAATTCGGACAACTACCTTAAGAACGGTCATTACATCCCGGAGGGCGGTCTGGCAGAGCTGAAAACCTTCGATGCCATCTTCTTCGGTGCCGTTGGCGCCTTGAATGTCCCGGACCATATTTCGCTGTGGGGCCTGCGTCTGCCCATCTGCCAGGGGTTCGATCAATACGCCAACGTGCGTCCGGCACGCGTCCTGCCCGGCGTCAAAAGCCCTTTGGCCAACGGCCGCGATATCGACTGGGTAGTGGTCCGCGAAAACTCCGAAGGTGAATATTCGGGCAACGGCGGACGCGTACACCGCGGCTTGCCGGAAGAAGTGGCGACCGAAGTGTCGGTGTTTACCCGCGCCGGCGTGGAGCGCATCCATCGCTTCGCCTTCGAACTGGCCCGCAGCCGGCCTCGCAAAAAACTGACCCTGGTCACCAAGTCCAATGCACAACGCCACGGCATGGTGCTATGGGACGAAATCTTCTATGAGGTGGCCAAAGACTTCCCTGAAGTGAACATCGACAAGGAACTGGTGGATGCCGTGACCACGCGCATGGTCCTCAAGCCTTCAACACTGGACGTGATCGTCGCCACCAATCTGCATGCCGATATCCTGTCTGACCTGGCGGCGGCGCTGTCTGGCAGTCTGGGCATTGCGCCGACCGCCAACCTCAATCCGGCACGCACCTTTCCCTCCATGTTCGAACCGATTCACGGCTCGGCTTTCGACATCACCGGCAAGGGTGTCGCCAACCCGATCGCCACCTTCTGGACCGCCGCGATGATGCTTGAACACCTGGGCGAAGCGGCAGCGGCCAGAACACTGATGTCGGCCATCGAAGCCGTCACCGAAAGCGGCGTCCACACGCCGGACCTCGGCGGCACGGCCACTACCCGGCAGGTCACCGACGCTGTGATTGAGCTGATCAACCGCTGAGCCCGCTACCGGGCACACGCCGTATCGCGGTATATCGCCCCGGAGGCTGGCGCGCCGTCCTCCGGGCATTTCCTGACAACAATAAAAACTCAGGACCCGATCATGAAAAAACTTCTTGGCAAACTCTACGTACAGGTTCTTCTCGCCGTCGTCCTGGGCGCCATCGTCGGCGTGCTGCTGCCTGAAACCGGCACCGCGCTAAAACCCATTGGCGACGCGTTCATAAAACTGATCAAGATGCTGCTGGCGCCGGTGATTTTCCTGACCGTCGTCACCGGTATCGCCCGCATGGAAAACATGAAGGAGCTGGGCCGCGTCGGCGTTCGTGCGCTGATCTATTTTGAAGTGGTCTCGACCCTGGCCCTGGTCATCGGCCTGGTGGTCGTCGATGTCTTCAAGCCCGGTGCCGGCATGAACATCGATGTGGCCACGCTGGACTCGTCCAGCCTGAGCACCTACACCAGCGCGGCGAAACACGCGTCGTTCATGGACTTTCTGATGGGGATCATTCCCGACACGATCATCGACGCCTTCGCCAAAGGCAACATTCTGCAGATTCTGCTGTTTTCCATTCTGCTGGGCATCGCGCTGGCCCATGTCGGACCTCGCGCCAAGCCCTTTGTCGATGCGCTGGACAGCCTCATGCAGGGCATGTTCCGGATCGTCAACATGGTGATGCGTCTGGCACCTCTCGGTGCGTTCGGTGCCATCGCCTTCACCATCGGCAAGTACGGCTTCGGCTCGTTGTTCTCCCTGGGCAAGCTGATGGCCTGTGTCTACCTGACCTGCGCGGTGTTCGTGATGTTCGTGCTGGGTCCGATCTGCCGCTACAGCGGCTTCAGCCTGTGGAAGTTTCTGCGGTTCATCAAGGAAGAGCTGTTTACCGTGCTAGGCACAAGTTCTTCGGAGTCCGTGCTGCCACAGATGATTTCCAAAATGGAAAAAGCCGGCGTGTCCAAGCCGGTGGCGGGAATGATCATTCCTTCCGGACTGACCTTCAACCCGGACGGCCAGGCAATCTATTACACCATTGCCGCCATCTTCATCGCCCAGGCAACCAATACGCCGCTGACCCTCACCGACCAGCTGATCGTGCTGGTGGTGTTGATGTTCACCTCGAAAGGCTCGGCAGGTGTGACCGGGTCGGGGTTCATCATTCTCGCCGCAACGCTGGCTTCGCTGGGCACGATTCCGGTGGCCGGCATGGTACTGCTGCTGGGTGTGGACCGGTTCATGTCCGAAGCACGCGCTATCACCAACACGATCGGCAATGGCGTGGGCACCATGGCCATCGCAAAATGGGTGGGTGCGCTGGACGCCGAAAAGATGCACAAGGCACTCAATGGCGAGAAAGAAGCGGAAAGCTGCGAGCAACCGACGGTACTGAAACCTGCTCACAGTCAGAAGGAGCCGTTGTTATCGCGGTAGAGCGAGGTCGCACGGCGACAGGGCAAAACGCGCTCCTGTCGTCGGCAATGATCACCCGTTCAGATAATGCCCAGCTTGCGCCACTGCGCACGCGTATCCGCGTCGATGCCGTGGGCCTCCAGCACCGCGTCGGTATGCTCACCCAATGTCGGCGCGGGCGAACGTACCTGACCCGGCGTGTCCTGAAGTTTGGGCAGGATGCCCGGCAGCGTGACTGGCGTGCCGTCGTCCAGCGTGCTTTGCAGCAACATGTCTCGCGCCTTGTAGTGCGGGTCGCTGGCGATGTCGGCCGCATCGTAGATCTTGCCTGCCGGAATCCGCGCTTCATTCAAGGCGGCGAGTACTTCTTCCAGCGAGCGTTCAGCGGTCCAGGTCGAGATGGCCGCATCAATACACGCCACATGCCTGACTCGCCCATCGTTGTGGGCAAGCTCCGGATCATCGGCCAGGTCCATGCGGCCAATCTTTTCCATCAGCCGTCTATAGATGCTGTCGCCATTGCCTGCGACCAGCGCGTATTTGCCGTCATTGCAGCGATAAGCATTGGTGGGCGCTATGCCCGGCATGCTACTGCCCGCCGGTTCGCGAACGACGTTGAACACTGAGTACTCGGGGATCAGACTTTCCATCATGTTGAACACCGACTCGTACAGCGCAACGTCGATCTGCTGCCCCGCCCCACCGTTCTGCTCACGATGCCGCAACGCCAGCAGAATGCCGATTACTCCGTGCAGCGCCGACAGTGAGTCGCCAATCGAAACCCCGACCCTGACAGGCGTACGCCCTGCCTCACCCGACAGGTGTCGCAAGCCACCCATCGCTTCGCCGATGACACCGAATCCGGGCAAGTCGCGGTAAGGCCCGGTTTGCCCATAACCGGACACCCGCAGCATGATCAGGCGCGGGTTGAGCGCATGGAGCTCTTCCCAGCTCAACCCCCAACCCTCGAGGGTGCCGGGACGGAAATTTTCGATGAGCACATCGGCCTCACGGATCAGGCGCCGTGCCGCTTCCTGTGCCTGAGGCTGGCGCAGGTCAAGGGTCACCGACTTCTTGTTACGCGACTGCACGGCCCACCACACCGATGTGCCGTTATGCAGCAGACGCCATTTGCGCAGCGGATCGCCGGTCAGCGGCGGTTCGACCTTGATGACCTCGGCACCGAACTCGCCAAGGATTTTCGCAGCGAACGGCCCGGCAATGAGTTGCCCAAGCTCCACGACCTTGATGCCTTGAAGAGGTAGATTCATGACATGTCCACTTGTTGTTCGAGGTCAGAGGATGATCCGCGCAAATGTGCTGGATGGAAAGTCGCCATCAACAGCACGCAAGAAGCCCCGCATTAAGCGAGGCTGGTTTGCAGGCGAATGTCAGTGAGTGCACGCCAGTTGAAAGCTCATTGCCGAGTCACCGGCGGCTTCGCTCTTGCCAACCATCAGACCCAGTACATTGACTTTCTCGGTCGTTGCTGCACCGCCTAACTTGGCATGGCCATAAAGCAGACGATCATAGTCAGACGTATCGATTGAGGACACCGAACAAAAAGCCGGCGCCTGTTTGAACAATCCGTTAACAAACCGGACTTCGTAAGTTGCGAAGTAATCTTTCTGGCGGGTCAGATTGACTGATTTGATCCAGGCAGAAGACTCGGCGACCACAACGCCGTCTTGGTCGATGGTGGCCGTGTGCAACCCAGGTTCTGCAAGGGCCCCGGCGGAGACGACCATTGCGCAGAAGGCCAGTGATGCTTTAATGCAGTTGCTCATAAAAATCCCTTTAATTTATTAAATACCCAATTCCTTTTCTGGAACGAACATCCTGAATGAGTCAGTCGCTCCAGGGTTGGTATCAATCCGTGATGAGTTCCAACCAACGCCATGCAGGTAATACCAGACACACGCGGAAATCAAGCTTAAAAAGGTGACTTTTGCCAACAACTTTAAAATCACAAGATACGATGAAACTTCTTACAACGAACACTATATAAACTCACAGAACACAACGCTTTTGACCTGGAAGCGTGACCGTTGTCGACATCTGTGCGGGCTTATTGAATGGGGTGGGCCAAGTCCGTACGAAACCGTTATCGCAATGAAACGCCCGGGCAAGCCGATTACTGTCATGCCTTGGCCACACACCAGCGGTAAGGTCGCTCGAGACGAGCGCTCTCCCCTTTTCGGCACCCGGCTCGAGGCCCCGACGGAATTGTTTCCATGACGAACCCCACCATGCTGCGCCGTACCTTCCTGTTTCAAGCCTGCACCATGACGGCCGGTACGGCGCTTGCCAGCTCGCCCCTGCTAACGATGTCACAAACCTCGGGCGATCAGCCTTACGACGTCAATCGCAAATTCTACGAAAACGGCAAAGCGCGGCCATTCGCTGGAAACACCATCATCAGCCAGATCCCGTTGCGCACGCCGTTCAGCGATGCACTGACGACCGTCAGGAACACCTTGGCCGCTCACGCGTTCAGTCAGTGTCTGAGCCTGCTGCCGCCGTCCAGTTACCACATGACGGTGTTCGAGGGCGTGATAGACGAACAGCGCGATCCGCCACTCTGGCCGACCCAAGTCGCCAAAGAGGCTACGGTTGAGGCCTGTACGGATTACTTCACGGAGCGCCTGAAGGACTTTGATCTCAGCGACGGTTTTCGACCCCGAATGCGGGTAGACGACTTCAATGTGCACAAGGACAGTGGCGCCACCCTGCACCTGCTACCGGTCGACGCGCAGGAAAGCAGGAAACTCCGCAACCTGCGCGATCGCCTGGCTGATCGCCTGGGCATCCGCGCGCCGAATCATGAGGTTTATGGCTTTCACGTTTCGCTGGGCTATCTGGTGAAGTGGATGACGGATCGGGAAACCCGGGACTATGCCGCTGTCCAGCAGGACTGCCTGGCGTTTCTACGCCAGACCTTCGACGTGATCGAGCTGGATACGCCACGCTTCTGTACTTTCAATGACATGCTGGCATTCGATGACAAGTTCGCCCTCGGCAAACGGCCGAACACGCTTGGCGCGGACTGACGCTTCAAACAGGCTTAGCGGGAATGACCTGCGCATGAGCAGGCATACGGCCCCCAGGCGGGCGTTTGGAAGATAACGGAAAGACAGAAAGCAGAAAGCCCGCACAAGGCGGGCTTTCTGTTTGCTTCAAGGAGTTCAAGGGCCTTGAAGCTGAATATGGCGCAGCGGACGGGACTCGAACCCGCGACCCCCGGCGTGACAGGCCGGTATTCTAACCGACTGAACTACCGCTGCGCGTAACACTAAGAGAGAGTTTGGTGGGTGATGACGGGATCGAACCGCCGACCCGCTGCTTGTAAGGCAGCTGCTCTCCCAGCTGAGCTAATCACCCTTCACTCTCGGTGTGGCGCGCATTCTACGGAGCGACCTTAAGTCTGGCAAGCACTTTTTTAAATAATTTTTATAATCCTTCCAAAGGCTTACAAACGCTCTGTACAGGGTTGGCCCCGGAGGCTGAGCAGCGAATAATGCCCACCTTTGTATAGAAGGAGAGATTCACCTCATGTGGTTCAAAAACCTGCTTGTCTATCGCCTGACCCAGGATCTGCCTTTTGACGCCGAGGCGCTTGAGACTGCACTGGCGACCAAACCGGCCCGCGCCTGTGCCAGCCAGGAGTTGACCACTTACGGTTTCGTCGCGCCATTCGGCAAGGGCGAAGACGCTCCGTTGGTCCACGTCAGCCAGGACTTCCTGCTGATCGCGGCACGCAAGGAAGAACGCATTCTGCCGGGCAGCGTCGTACGTGACGCGCTCAAGGAAAAGGTCGAAGAGATCGAAGCCGAGCAGATGCGCAAGGTTTACAAGAAGGAACGCGATCAACTCAAGGATGAAATCATCCAGGCTTTCCTGCCGCGTGCATTCATCCGTCGCTCGGCAACCTTCGCCGCCATCGCGCCCAAGCAAGGCCTGATTCTGGTCAACGCTTCCAGCCCGAAACGCGCCGAAGACCTGCTGTCGACCCTGCGCGAAGTGATCGGCTCGCTGCCGGTCCGCCCGCTGACCGTCAAGGTATCGCCAAGCGCGACCATGACCGATTGGGTCAAGACTCAGAAAGCGGCCGACCACTTCTTCGTTCTGGACGAGTGCGAGCTGCGCGACACACACGAAGACGGTGGCATCGTGCGCTGCAAGCGTCAGGACCTGACCGGCGACGAAATCCAGCTGCACCTGAGCACTGGCAAAGTCGTGACCCAACTGTCACTGGCCTGGCAGGACAAACTGTCCTTCGTGCTGGACGACAAGATGGTGGTCAAGCGCCTGAAGTTCGAAGACCTGCTCCAGGATCAGGCGGAACAGGACGGCGGCGACGAGGCTCTGGGCCAACTGGATGCCAGCTTTACCCTGATGATGCTGACTTTCGGCGAGTTCCTGCCCGAGTTGTTCGACGCCCTGGGTGGCGAAGAGATTCCGCAAGGCATCTAAGAGCAGCATTCTGCAGGTAGAAACAAAGCGCCGTCTCTCTAGACGGCGCATTCATGTCGCACTTATAAAAAGAAGGAGCAGACCATGCGCGCGCTGACCGCCTTGAGTCGTTTTGTCGGCAATACCTTTGCGTACTGGGTGCTGCTGTTCGCCATTCTGGCGTTCCTGTTTCCTCAGGTGTTCATCGGCCTCAAAGGCTGGATCGTGCCCTTGCTGGGCCTGGTCATGTTCGGCATGGGCCTGACGCTCAAACTCGAAGATTTCTCTGAAGTGGCGCGCAACCCTTGGCGCGTTGCGCTGGGCGTGGTCGCGCACTTCGTCATCATGCCCGGTATGGCGTGGTTGCTGTGCCAGGTGTTTCAACTGCCGCCGGAGATTGCCGTCGGTGTGATTCTGGTCGGCTGCTGCCCGAGCGGCACCTCATCCAACGTCATGGCCTGGCTGGCCAAGGGCGATCTGGCCCTGGCGGTCGCCATTGCCGCCGTCACGACCCTGCTCGCACCGCTGCTGACGCCCACACTAATCTGGTTGCTGGCATCGGCCTGGCTGCCGGTCTCGTTTCTGGATATGTTCTGGTCGATCCTGCAACTGGTGATGCTGCCGATCGTGCTGGGTGTTCTGGCACAACGTCTGCTGGGCGCACGGGTCAGCTATGCGGTAGACGTACTGCCGCTGGTCTCGGTGGTGAGCATCGTGATGATCGTCTGCGCGGTGGTCGCTGCCAGTCAGGCGAAGATTGCCGAGTCCGGCCTGCTGATCATGGCCGTGGTGATCCTGCACAACACTTTCGGTTTTCTGCTGGGTTACTTCACCGGCAAGGTCTTCAAACTGCCGTTGCCACAGCGCAAGTCACTGGCACTGGAAGTCGGCATGCAGAACTCGGGGCTCGGCGCGGCGTTGGCCAGCGCCCACTTCTCTCCACTGGCGGCGGTGCCCAGCGCACTGTTCAGCGTCTGGCACAACATTTCCGGAGCGTTGCTATCGACGTACTTCAGAAAGATGCCGGAGGAAGAAAGCGAAAGAGTGTCGCGTAAACCGGCAGTGGATTGACGTCGAACTGTCCACACTGATCGTTCCCCCCCGATCGTGCCAATGCTCCGCGCTGGCATCCAGCCCGTGATGCTCTGCGTCACATCAGGGCCGAACGCGGAGCGCGGGACAATCACCAACACGCCAGGCATGGGCGACAAGCGCCATGCCCGGCGACTGCCACTACCGCCCCGCGCCTCTCAATATTTTTACCTGCTCGCGCACGTCCACCGGCGCTGCTGCATCTGCCGGAATGGGAACACCTGCCACCAGTACGATCCGCGACCAGAAACGTCGAAACAGGCCCTTTTCAGGATCACGACTGAAAAAGCTGCCCCACAGCCCTTGCAGTGCCATTGGAATGACCGGCACTGGGGTTTCCTCGATAATGCGCGTCATGCCGCTCTTGAAACCGCTGATCTCGCCGTCCGAGGTCAGTTTGCCTTCCGGGAAGATGCACACCAGTTCGCCCTCCGCCAGGTACTGCGCGATGCGCTTGAACGATTGCTCGTAGATCTCTATGTCTTCGTTGCGACCGGCAATCGGGATGGTGCCGGCCGTACGGAAGATGAAATTGAGCACCGGCATTTGATAGATCTTGTAATACATCACGAATCGGATGGGCCTTCTGACCGCCCCGGCGATCAGCAGTGCATCGACGAATGACACATGATTGCAGACCAGCAGCGCAGCGCCTTCGTCGGGAATCCGGTTCAGGTCGCGATGCTCGACGCGGTACATGGAATGGCCGAGCAGCCAGATCAGGAACCGCATGGTGAACTCGGGCACGATGCTGAAGATGTAGACGTTGACCGCAATATTAAGCAGCGACACCACCAGAAACAGGTGCGGGATCGTCAGTTTGGCGAAGCTGAGCAGCAGGATCGAGACGATTGCCGACACCACCATGAACAACGCGTTGAGAATATTGTTGGCTGCGATAACGCGCGAACGCTCCTTTTCCGGTGTGCGCGATTGAATCAGTGCGTACAGCGGCACGATATAAAAGCCGCCGAAGACGCCGATGCCGAGGATATCCAGCAACACCCACCAGCCTTGCCCGTCACTCAGCACCGCCAGCCAGTCATTGGGCTGTGCGCCTTGCGGGAAGCCGCCCGAATGCCACCACAGCAGCAGACCGAAAATCGTGATACCCACCGAGCCGAATGGCACCAGACCGATTTCGACCTTGTGTCCCGACAAGCGCTCGCAGAGCAGTGAACCCAGCGCGATGCCGACGGAGAAAACAGTCAGGATCAGCGTGACGACCGTTTCGTCGCCATGCATCCATTCCTGGGCGTAGGCCGGAATCTGCGTCAGGTAAATCGCGCCGACGAACCAGAACCATGAGTTGCCGACAATGGAACGCGACACCGCGGGCGTCTGCCCCAGTCCCATGCGCAGGGTCGCCCAGGACTGAGTGAAGATATTCCAGTTGAGCTTCATTTCAGGCGAAGCGGCCGCTGCGCGCGGGATGCCGAAGCTGGCGAGAAAGCCCAGACAGGCAATCAGCACGATGGCCGCCGAGACAATCCACGCATAGTGTGTGGAAGACATCATCACGCCTGCACTGATGGTGCCGGCCAGAATCGCCAGAAACGTGCCCATCTCGACCAGTGCGTTACCGCCGACCAGCTCGCTCTCACGCAAATGCTGCGGCAGGATCGAATACTTCACCGGCCCGAACAGCGCCGAATGCGTACCCATGGCAAACAGAGCCGCCAGCATCATCCACAGGTGATTGAACAGAAAGCCTGCTGCCCCCACCGCCATGATTACGATTTCACCGAACTTGATGATGCGGATCAGCGCGTCCTTAGGGTATTTCTCGCCGAACTGCCCGGCCAGTGCCGAGAACAGAAAGAACGGCAGAATGAACAGCAAGGCGCACAGGTTGACGTAGATCGAACGATCCCCATCGATGGCCAGCTTGTAGAGAATGGCGAGGATCAGCGACTGCTTGAACACGTTGTCGTTGAACGCCCCAAGGGACTGGGTAACGAAAAACGGCAGAAAGCGCCGCTTTCCTAGAAGGCTGAATTGTGACTGCTGGCTCATCGTCCGTTGTCCTGAGAGGCTGTATGGCTGAAATGTCGAAACCAGCCGGTGCGCCATTGAAGACGTTCTGCAGGAAGATGTCGATAGTGATGAATTGGGCCTCGTAACGATGAGCCTTACTTCACAACTCCTTACTCTTTGCGCCGCGTCAGTCCGGACACTACAGCCACAAACAGCAAACTGAAGCCCCAACCGGCAAGAATCTCTACCCACATGACAAAGCGCACCAATCGTTTAAAGCTGAAAAACGACCAAAGCTCTGCAAACACATTCGCCTTAGGCGTTTCGATCAGAGGCGCCCAATCCTTTTCCTGATGCAGATCTACAAGCGGCAGCAACAGATCCAGAGAGAATGCCAAGGGGCTAAAACCTGTGTAGGCCTCAGGCAATGCAGCGCATAGATACCAGTTGCCGGTTCCAGCCGGCTGATGCTCGGTTGGAGGCATTGGCGGAAGACAAGATGCATATTTTTCGTTCTGGAACACTAAAGGATCGCTGGGGGCAAAAATCGCACCTTCGTTTGCCGCCCACCAATAGATACCTGAGCACAGTAGCCAGACGAACAGAAACGAGCGCAGCAGAAGCATGGGGCGATAGCCGTACCCCGTCAGCAAGCCATACATGACGTGCAGAAATGTCATGAGTTTTTTATAAAAAAAACGACGGGCCTCGCACCAATGCTCAGGGCTTTGGCCTATAAGGCCAGCAACGCGCAGGCACTTTTCAAACTCGACACCTACCTGTCTCGCTTCTTCGGCATGGCCCATCTCCTCGAGAATGCCTTGTAGATGTCGCCAAGGTTGTGGACGAAATTGCACAGCCTGCCCCTTGACGGAAGTGGCAAGCTTTTCATTGCCCAACCAATTGAGACGATCCGAAATAGACATCGCTGAATGCACATGGATGAACCTATATCGGAAACCATCGAGATTCGACTGATCGCCCCAAGAGTGCCTATCGTCATCCAGAGACTCACATCGTCCACCCGCGAACGACACGGCCTTCAAGGGTTCCACCAGACTTCTCAATACAAGAGCACCCTCAATTGCAACTCTCTTTGCTAATAGCCCGGTCAGGCTTTGCGCGCCCCTTAGTATCAGGTCTCCTTTGAGCTGCATCCCTTGCAGTGAGACATTCCCTTGCGCCTTGAATGCGCTACCCAGAAACAGCGATCCAGAAATGAATGAGGCCTGCAGGCTAAGTGCTTCACCACCTTGCCCATCAAAATGCCCACCGTTGCAATTGAATTGCCCATGCACTTTCGCGCCGGGAAACCTTACGGTGCCGACGGAGGAAAAGCCTTCGCCAAGAAAAACACTGCCCTTTACATGGATTCTGTCAGCTTGAAACGCGAACCGTTGAGTCTTAATGAATCGACTGTTCTTGCAGCCCAACTGTCCTTCAATACGAGCAGCCATCAGATTCACTCCACCCAGTGCCTCAAACTCGTTACTGAGTTGAAAATTGCCACCGCATACTGTGTTCTCTGCCGACAACGCCCATGATTCCTCTCCATTGAAATGTGCGCCGGAGCAGTTGATCTGACCCTGCACGTGAGCCCCATCAATATTGATCCTGCTGCTGGATACAGTGTCTTTTAACGTCATAAGCCCGGCAATTCGAACACGACTTGCGTCCAGCCCATTAATTGTCGAATTCACCGCAGCAAAGGTGTGAGCCAGATCGGCATCCGTGAGCATGATTCTCTTCTCGACAACGCAGTTACGCAGGGTAAGAGGCACAGGCACCCTGGCCGAGCTGAGGTTCAGATATCCCTCGACATAGGCACCCTCAAGTCGAATCCCGCGCTCATGCACGGGTGCGCTCTCATCACCACCTAACGCAAGAAAGCGAAGAAAATAGGCACGGACGCGATTAGCCTCAGTCGCTACATCGGGCTTAGTCGGGCTGATCTTCGCCACCGCACCCGAACGGCAGCACTCCAGCAGGGTTTTTTCGGCCGCATACAGATTCTTGAAATCAGTTAATGAACGTCCCTGCGCCTTCATCACACTTCCTTATCTATGCGGCACGAACTGAAACAGCTCTCGGATTGCCAGAACGAAAAGCAAACATGGTAGACATGAGGCCAGTAGCCATCAATCATTAATTCGAACGCAGTTCGATACCATGCGCTCTCCGCCACGCTCGACCTTGGTCGAGAAAGACGAACCGCAGCCGTCGTGCGAGACTGCGCGTTGTCGATACGTTCTGGAATCCGATATGTCGCTGTCCAGCGGGCTGATTGCCGCCGTTGCTCTTACCTACATGGCCATCATGTTCGCCATCGCCTTTTATGGTGATCGCTACAGCGCCTCGCTGCGCCCGACCATGCGCGCCTGGGTTTACAGCCTGTCGCTGGCGGTCTATTGCACCAGTTGGACGTTCTTCGGTGCGGTGGGTCAGGCGGCCGAACAACTGTGGTCGTTCCTGCCCATCTATCTAGGGCCGATCGTGCTGATGGTGCTCGCGCCCTGGGTGCTGCAAAAGATGGTGCTGATCAGCAAGCAGGAAAACATCACCTCGATCGCCGACTTCATCGCCGCGCGCTATGGCAAATCACAGTCGCTTGCGGTGATGGTCGCGCTGATCTGCCTGATCGGCATGCTGCCGTACATCGCGCTGCAGCTCAAAGGCATCGTGCTGGGGGTCAATATCCTCATCGGCGCGGTGGCCGATTCCACCGGCACGCGCGCCCAGGACACCGCGCTGGTGGTGTCGTTGATTCTCGCACTGTTCACCATCGTGTTCGGCGCCCGGAATCTGGACGTGACCGAGCACCATCGCGGCATGGTGCTGGCGATTGCCTTCGAGGCGCTGGTAAAGCTGTGTGCGTTCATGGCGGTTGGGGTGTTCGTGACCTTCGGCCTGTATGACGGCTTCGATGATCTGTTCAATCAGGCCAGGCTGGCACCGCGTCTTGAGGAATACTGGAAAGACACCATCAACTGGCCGTCGATGTTCGTTCAGACTGGCGTGGCGATGATGGCGATTGTCTGCCTGCCTCGGCAGTTTCACGTCACCGTGGTGGAGAACATCGAACCGCAGGACCTGAACCTGGCCAAATGGGTGTTCCCGGCCTATCTGGCACTGGCCGCCCTGTTCGTGGTGCCGATCGCACTGGCGGGCCAGATGCTGCTGCCGGACTCGATGCTGCCAGACTCCTTCGTCATCAGCCTGCCGCTGGCCCACGCGCATCCGTCGCTGGCGCTGCTGGCGTTCATCGGCGGCGCATCCGCCGCAACCGGCATGGTGATCGTGGCCTGCGTAGCCCTCTCGACCATGATTTCCAACGACATGCTGTTGCCCTGGCTGCTGCGCCGCAAGAACACCGAGCGCCCGTTCGAGGCCTTCCGGCACTGGATGTTGTCGGTGCGCCGCATCAGCATCGTGATGATTCTGCTGCTGGCCTATGTCAGCTACCGAATGCTGGGCTCGACCGCCAGCCTGGCGACCATTGGCCAGATCGCCTTTGCCGCGATTACCCAACTGGCACCCGCCATGTTCGGCGCGTTGTACTGGAAGCAGGCCAACCGGCGCGGCGTGTTTGCAGGGCTTGCGGCCGGGATTTTCATCTGGTTCTACACACTGGTTCTGCCGGTCGCCGCCCACGGCATGGGTTGGTCGCTGGAGACCTTTCCGTTACTGGCCTGGCTGCACAGCAACCCGTTCGACCTGCCGATCACGCCCATGACCCAAGGCGTGCTGCTGTCGATGGCGGGCAATTGCACGCTGTTCGCCTGGGTTTCCATGCTGTCGCGCACGCGAGTGACGGAGCACTGGCAGGCAGGTCGCTTCATCGGCCAGGAAACCCAGGGGCGCGCTTACATGCGTCCGTTGCTGGCCGTGCAGATCGAAGATCTGCTCAGCCTGTCGGCGCGCTTTGTCGGCGAAGAGCGTGCGCGTCAGAGCTTTACCCGTTTCGCCTACCGCCAGGGCAAGAGCTTCAACCCCAATCAAAACGCCACCGGCGACTGGATCGCCCACACCGAGCGGCTGCTGGCCGGTGTGCTGGGGACGTCATCGACCCGTGCGGTGGTCAAAGCGGCCATCGAGGGCCGGGACATGCAGCTTGAGGACGTGGTGCGCATCGCCGACGAGGCCTCCGAAGTGCTGCAGTTCAATCGCGCCCTGCTGCAAGGCGCCATCGAAAACATCACGCAGGGCATCAGTGTGGTCGACCAGTCGCTGCGGCTGGTGGCGTGGAATCATCGCTATCTGGAACTGTTCAATTACCCGGAAGGCCTGATCGGCGTCGGTCGGCCGATCGCCGACATCATTCGCTACAACGCCGAACGCGGGCTGTGTGGGCCGGGCGAGGCGGAAGTGCATGTGGCGCGGCGGCTGCACTGGATGCGTCAGGGTCGGGCGCACACGTCCGAACGGCTGTTTCCCAATGGTCGGGTAATTGAGCTGATCGGCAATCCAATGCCGGGCGGCGGGTTTGTCATGAGTTTCACTGACATCACCGCGTTCCGTGCCGCTGAGCAGGCGCTCAAGGGCGTCAACGAGAGCCTGGAGCAGCGTGTCGCAGAACGCACCCACGAACTGTCGCAACTCAATCAGGCCTTGACCGAAGCCAAGGGCACGGCCGAAGCGGCCAACGAATCGAAAACCCGTTTTCTGGCTGCCGTCAGCCATGACCTGATGCAACCTCTGAATGCCGCCCGGCTGTTCTCCGCAGCGCTTTCGCATCAGGAAGACGGCATTTCCAACGACGCTCAGCAGTTGATCCAGCACCTGGACAGTTCGTTGCGCTCGGCCGAAGACCTGATCAGCGACCTGCTAGACATTTCGCGCATCGAAAACGGCAAGATCACGCCTGATTGCCAGCCATTTCCGCTCAACGCGCTGTTCGACACCCTGGGCGCGGAGTTCACGGCCCTGGCGCACGAGCGCGGCTTGAAATTCCGCGTCAGGGGCAGTGCCTTGCGGGTGGACAGTGATATCAAGCTGCTGCGCCGCGTCCTGCAAAACTTCCTGACCAATGCGTTTCGTTATGCCCAAGGACCGATTCTGCTGGGTATCAGGCGTCAGGGCAGGCATCTGAGCCTGGAAGTCTGGGACCGTGGTCCGGGCATTCCCGAGGACAAGCGCCAGGTGATTTTCGAAGAATTCAAACGGCTGGACAGTCATCAGACCCACGCGGCCAAAGGCCTGGGCCTCGGGCTGGCAATTGCCGATGGCTTGTGTCGCATTCTCGAACACCCGTTGCAGGTGCGTTCATGGCCCGGCAAAGGCAGTGTGTTCAGCGTGCAGGTGCCACTCGCTTCGGTCCTGGAGCCCGTGCCCGCCAAGCGGGTCGAAACCAACCGGCCAGTGTTGAACGGTACACAGGTACTGTGCGTTGATAACGAAGACAGCATCCTGATCGGCATGAACAGCCTGTTGTCACGCTGGGGCTGTCAGGTCTGGACGGCGCGCAACCGGCAGGAATGTGAGGTTCTGCTGAACAATGGCGTGCTTCCGCAGATCGCGCTGGTGGACTACCACCTGGACGACGGTGAAACCGGCACCGAACTGATGGCCTGGCTGCGCACACTACTTGGTCAGCCAGTGCCGGGTGTACTGATCAGCGCCGACGGCCGCCCTGAACTGATCGCTCAGGTCCACGCCGCCGGGCTCGATTACTTGCCCAAACCGGTCAGACCCGCGGCACTGCGCGCGTTGCTGAGTCGGCATGTCAGTTTGAATTGAGGGCGGACCGACGTTCAACTGCGCCGATACGGAAACACATCGATCACCTTGCCGCTGCGAATCGCCACCTGCAGCGCCTGCCAATACCCGGCGTCATACAGCTCGCCATGCAGGCTGTCGAACACGCGGCGAAGGCCCGGGGCGGGAAACAGGAACGGCGCGAACTCCTCGGGAAACACGTCCAGCGGCCCGATGGAATACCACGGCTCCGACGCCATTTCGTCCTCGGGCGTGCGCGGTGCCGGAATGCGCCGGAAGTTGACGTCAGTCAGTAAACAGATCTCATCGTAGTCGTAGAACACCACCCGTCCGTGGCGCGTCACGCCAAAATTCTTCAGCAGCATGTCGCCGGGAAAGATATTGGCCGCAGCCAGTTGCCGGATCGCCCAGCCGTAGTCATCCAGCGCCTCACGGATCTGCAAGGGGCTGGCGGTTTCCAGATAGAGATTGAGCGGGGTCATGCGCCGCTCGGTCCAGCAATGCCGGACCAGCACCGTATCTGCGCCTTCGACCTCAATGGTGGAGGGCGCCACCTGCAGTAATTCACTCAGACAATCGGGATCGAACCTGCTCAGCGGAAAACGGAAGTCGGAGAATTCCTGGGTGTCGGCCATGCGCCCTACCCGATCGACCTGTTTCACCAGCCGGTATTTGTCGATGACCGTCTTGCGATCGACGTTCTTGGACGGTGAAAAGCGATCCTTGATGACCTTGAAGACCGTATTGAAACCCGGCAGCGTGAACACGCTCATGACCATGCCACGCACGCCCGGTGCCATCACGAAGCGGTCATCGGTACTGGCGAGATGCTCGATCAGCGCACGGTAAAACTCAGACTTGCCATGCTTGTAAAAGCCAATCGAGGTGTACAGCTCGGCAATGTGCTTGCCCGGCAGAATGCGCTGCAGCAGCGCCACGAACTCTGCCGGAACCGGTACATCCACCATGAAGTACGAGCGGGTGAAGGAGAAGATGATCGAAACCTGTGCCTCATCGGTGATCAGGGTGTCGATCACGATCCCCTGCCCCTCGACATTCAGCAACGCAATCACCAGCGGCCATTGCTCATCAGGGTTGAAGAGCCGTCCGACGAGGTACGCCCCTTTGTTGCGATAGAACACTGACGAGAACAGTTCGACTGTCAGCGCTGAATCCTTGCATACCCAGTACGGCAGGCTGGCGCGCAGCTGCGCGTCGAGACGTGGCAGATCCCTTGCAAGGTCCGCATAAGGCACGCCGAAGCGGTAATCGGTGAACACCCGCGCCAGCAGCCCGGCCAGATCGCCGTGCGGCGCATATAAGCGGGTCTGAGCAACTCGGGCACAGTCGTGCCTGGCGGGTCGGGTGCTGTGGATGAACATGCAGCGGTCGTTGATCTGGTCGTGCCGGAACAGGCCGCAGAAGATCGAGTTGAACCAGGTTTCGGCCAGCTCATCATCGGCCCGTGCTTCGATCAGGGCTATATAGGCGTGTTTGATTTCAGGCCAGTGCTCGACCGCCAGCAGTTGATCTGCAGGGACGTCAACGCGCAGACGCGTGATGACGTCGCCAGCGTTCTGTTCGTAGAGATTGATTCGGGCGGCGGCAGCGCATTGGGTTTCTGACCATTGCGCCTGCTCGAAACGGGTTCGGGCGCCGTCGGTGATCTGCCGGAAATGCTTGCGGTAATCGTCGAAGCCTTCAAGGATCCGGCGTGCGATGTCGGCATGGGGCTGAGGCTGCGACATGGATGGACCTCCATATGAGCATCAATTTGTAGCCAGTACCGACATCTATCTGAACGGGCGATTCTTCAACCAAACAACCAGTAACCCAGCAAGGTCAGGACCAGCACGGCCAGTACGGGGCGCAGTACACGGTAGGCCTTAGGGTTGCTGCGCTTGAACTGCTTGACCTTGCCGCTGAAGCCATCGCTGAAACGCTTGCTGAACGCATACGCCTGGTTGATCCCGCCAACACGCTCGTCATCCAGATTCTGCGGTGCAGTGGCACGCCCCAGAAAGGCACTGACGCTGCGGTTCAGGCGCGTCATCAGCCGGTTGGTCAGCGGACGCTCGACGTCACAGAACAGAATCACGCGGGTCTGGGTGGTTTCATTCTTGACCCAGTGTACGTACGTCTCGTCGAACATGACGTCTTCGCCGTCACGCCAGGAATACTCTTTGCCATCCACAAAGATCCGGCAATCGTCGGAATTCGGGGTGGACAGTCCCAGGTGATAGCGCAGCGATCCGGCGAATGGATCGCGGTGCGGATTGAGGTGGCTGTCGCCCGGCAACAGGGCAAACATCGCGCCTTTGACGTTGGGAATGCTGTTGACCAGTTCAACGGTCTTCGGGCACAGCGCTTCGGCCGAAGGCAAGGCCTTGTCGTACCATTTCAGGTAGAAACGCTTCCAGCCTTTCTTGAAGAACGAACCGAAACCGGCGTCGTTGTTCTTTTCGGCCGCTCGAATATAACCCTCGTCGAACAGGTGCATGGCTTCGTCACGAATGGTTTCCCAGTTGTCCTTGAGAATGTCCAGCTCGGGAAACTTGCTGCGGTCCAGATACGGTCTGGACGGCACGCGGGAAAACAGATACATCAGCGCGTTGTAGGGTGCGAACAGCGCCGAATGGTTCACGAACTGCCGCAACAAGGGCAGTCGCGCCTGACCGCGCAAATGCACGTACAGCGTGCTGCCCAGAAAAAGCATCAGGATCAATGCCTTGGCAGCAAATGAAAGGGTCATGAAACTCTCCTTGGAGCGGCAGCTAACGCTGAACGTAACGCGGGCAGTGGCAATGCCTGATCGACAAGCAACGATCAGGGTCGCCAGACGGTCCGGCAAGACCGCCTGACAAACTCAGAAGCTGGCCATCATAAACCCTTGAACAGCGCGCATGAAGCACACACTGCCGAAGATGTGTTACTGCGACAGCTCCTGGTCAGTGAACAGATCGCTGAACAGCATGCTCGACAGGTAACGCTCGCCGGAGTCCGGCAGGATGACAACGATGGTTTTGCCCTGCATCTCAGGCTTCTCGGCCAGACGCACGGCCGCCGCCATCGCGGCACCACAGGAAATACCGCACAGAATGCCTTCTTCCTGCATCAGCCGTCGCGCCATGGCCTTGGACTCCTCATCCGTCACCCGTTCAACCCGGTCGATCAGAGACAGGTCGAGGTTCTTCGGGATGAACCCGGCGCCAATGCCCTGAATCTTGTGCGGGTTGGGCTTGATCTCTTCACCGGCCATGGCCTGGGTGATGATCGGCGAGCCATCGGGTTCGACCGCCACCGACAGAATGGGCTTGCCCGCCGTGTGTTTGATGTAGCGCGACACACCGGTGATCGTCCCGCCGGTGCCCACGCCCGCCACCAGCACGTCGATGGCGCCGTCGGTGTCGTTCCAGATTTCCGGGCCGGTGGTCTTCTCATGGATGGCCGGATTGGCCGGATTCTCGAACTGTGCCGGCATGAAATAACGCGCCGGATCGCTGGCGAGTAATTCTTCAGCCCTGGCGATCGCGCCTTTCATGCCCTTGGCAGGTTCGGTCAGCACCAGCTCGGCGCCCAGCGCCTTCAGGACCTTGCGGCGTTCTATGCTCATGGACGCCGGCATGGTGAGCATCAGCTTGTAGCCACGAGCGGCGGCGACGAAGGCAAGGCCAATGCCGGTATTGCCCGATGTCGGTTCGATGATGGTCATGCCGGGCTTGAGCTTGCCGCTGCTCTCGGCGTCCCAGATCATGTTGGCGCCAATACGGCATTTCACAGAATAACCGGGATTACGTCCTTCGATCTTGGCCAGAATCGTGACACCCCGCGGCGCGATACGGTTGATCTGCACCAGCGGCGTATTGCCGATGGAATGGGCGTTATCAGCGTAGATACGGCTCATGGGAGTGTCCTTGTGCACATCGGTTAAATAAACAAAGCCTATGCCGCCAGCGGTTGGGCGTCCAGTATGAGCGAACCGACGCTGCCGAACGCAGTCAACCCTTCACTGCAACCGGAGACTCGTGTCATGAAACGTCGCTACAGCTGGCCGATATGGACGCTGGCCACTCTGGTGGTCCTGCTGATCGGCATTCACATCGCCCTGCCCTATCTGGTGCGCAACTACCTGAATGACAAGCTCGCCGACATGGGCGACTACCGCGGTCAGGTCACTGACGTGGACCTGGCCCTGTGGCGCGGTGCCTATCGAATCAAGGGACTGAACATCGTCAAGGTCGACGGCAAGGTGCCGGTGCCGTTCGTCAAGGCACCGATCATCGAGCTGGCGGTCAGTTGGCATTCACTCTGGTACGACCATGCTGTGGTTGCCGAAGTTTTATTCATCGATCCCGAGATCAACTTTGTCGATGGCGGTAACAACAAACAGGCGTCCCAGACCGGTCAGGGCACTGACTGGCGCACACAATTGAACAAGCTGCTGCCGATCACCCTCAACGAAGTGCGCATCGGCAACGGGCACATCACGTTCAACAACTTCAACTCGACGCCCAAGGTGAAAATCGATGCCGACCGGGTCAACGCCAGTTTCTACAACCTGACCAACGTGGTCGATGTCGAAGGTAACCGTGACGCCAGCTTCGAAGGCAAAGCGCG
>NZ_MUIO01000078.1 GCF_002087235.1 Pseudomonas floridensis
TGTACGAAAAGTCGGCGAGCGCAGTTCAGGCAAGGCAACAGCAGACAAGGAAGCGGAGTCCACGTGTTGTAAATGAGCATTCCGCGCCTTTTTTAAAGCAAAATCACTGAGCGCAGCCACCTTTCGTACAGAGCCTAAGAGCGCTAACCCGCAAGGAGCCCCTCATGGAACTGCATATTTGCGATGTCTCTGACTGGGGGCTATTCAATGCTATTGCCGCGACGCTGGAGCGGGGGTTGGGTGGCGAGTGGCTGGTGAAAGCGGATGGGTTGGATCAGCGCTATTGGGATCTGGCGGTGGAGGGTGGCGTGATGACCCTGCATCTGGAGCACTATCTGGGCATCATGCTGCTCGTCGAGAACGAGCCTGTTAATCCTGACCTTGATTCGCAGTTGATGGCCAAGGCCAGTCGGGTACTGGAACCTTATCTCAACGCCTGGCCGTCATCGCCCGGTTTACCTGTCTGCAAGGTGTTGCCACTAAGGCCTGAGCGACCCAAGCCGCTTTTCGCCCTTATCTTTCCCCAAATGCAGGTGTATCGTATTCGCCCCCGCGCACCGGCCCTCCGGACGCGCTCCCGCAGTCGTTTCGAGGTCTTCGCTTTATGTCCTTCACCCGTCGCCAACTCCTCACAGGTATCGCTGGCCTTGCCGTGGTCGGTCTGGGCGCAGGCGGGGCTTCACGGTATTGGCTGGGGCGTAGGGAGTCGGAAGCCGGTTCGGATTTCGTGCTGATTGCCGCGCCGCTGGATGTTGAACTGGTGCCCGGCCACAAAACGCCTGCCTGGGCGTTTGGCGGATCGGCGCCGGGGACCGAGTTGCGGGTGCGGCAGGGGGAGTGGCTGCGGTTGCGCTTCATCAATCAGTTGCCGGTCGAGACGACCATTCACTGGCATGGCATTCGGTTGCCGCTGGAGATGGACGGTGTGCCGTATGTCTCGCAGCTGCCGGTCAAGCCGGGTGAGTATTTCGATTACACGTTTCGGGTGCCGGACGCCGGTAGCTACTGGTATCACCCGCACGTCAGCAGCAGTGAAGAGCTGGGGCGTGGGCTGGTGGGGCCGTTGATCGTTGAGGAGCGAGAGCCGACCGGTTTCAAGCATGAGCGCACGATCAGTCTGAAAAGCTGGCATGTGGACGAAGAGGGCGCGTTCACCGAGTTCAGCGTGCTGCGTGAGGCGGCGCGTGAAGGTACGGCGGGGCGGCTGTCGACGTTGAATGGTATTCCGCAGGCGGTCATCGAGTTGCCCGCTGGGCAGATCACCCGCGTGCGGCTGCTCAATCTCGACAACACCGTGACTTATCGCCTCAACCTGCCGGATGCCGAGGCGCAGATTTATGCGCTGGATGGCAATCCGGTGACGCCGCGTCCGTTTGGCGATGAATACTGGCTCGGCCCCGGCATGCGCATCTGTCTGGCGATTAAAGCGCCAGCGGCGGGCGAAGAGATCTCGTTGCGCAACGGTCCAGTGCGGCTGGGTACGTTCCGTTCGGTCGCCAACAGCGACGCGCCGGGCGAGTGGCCGCCGCAGTTGCCGGCCAATCCGGTGGCCGAACCGGATCTGGAAAACGCCGAGAAGATCAATTTCAACGTCGAGTGGGTGGGCTCTGTGTCGGCCAATATCGATAACGGCAAACCGCCCAGTTTGTGGCAGATCAATGGTGAAGCCTGGGACATTACCGACAAGACGTGCGCCGACCGGCCAATCGCCAGGTTGAAACTGGGTCAGAGCTATATCTTTGAACTGAAGAATATGACGCAGTACCAGCACCCGATCCACCTGCACGGCATGAGTTTCAAAGTGATTGCGTCCAATCGACGCAAGATCATTCCTTATTTCACCGACACCTTCCTGTTGGGCAGAAACGAACGGGCGCGGGTGGCGCTTGTGGCTGACAACCCTGGCGTGTGGATGTTTCACTGTCACGTGATCGATCACATGGAAACCGGTCTGATGGCCGCGATCGAGGTGTCCTGATGCGTCAGCCGCCGATCATCGATCGCAGTCGCGATCAGGACTTTATGCGCGAAGCCTTGGCGCTCGCCGCAAAGGGTGCCTTGCTGGGCGAGGTGCCGGTCGGCGCTGTCGTGGTGCAGAACGGCCAGATCATCGGCCGTGGTTATAACTGTCCGATCAGCGGCAGCGACCCCAGTGCCCATGCCGAGATGGTCGCGATACGCGATGCCGCCACGGCCGTCGATAACTACCGTCTGCCTGGCGCCACGCTTTATGTGACGCTCGAGCCATGCAGTATGTGCGCCGGCCTGATCGTTCATTCGCGGGTGGCGCGGGTGGTGTATGGGGCATTGGAGCCGAAGGCCGGCATCGTGCAAAGTCAGGGGCAGTTCTTCACCCAGGGCTTTCTCAATCACCGCGTGCTGTTCGAAGGCGGGGTGTTGGGCGAGGAGTGCGGGACGATGCTGAGCGAGTTTTTCAGAATGCGTCGTGCCGCAAAGGGCTCAGGCAAAGAACGGGAGACGCTCTAGAGCGCTGGTTTGTCCTGAATGGTGGTGGACGGCTCGGGCGTGGAGGCCGGTTGGGTCTTGTCGACGCCCGGCACGTGCAGATTGCCTTCCGCGACCTGACTGCCTTCGAGCTGCGGCTGCGTCACCCACGTCAGGATGTCGTAATAGCGCCGAATGTTGGCGACGAAATGCACCGGCTCGCCGCCTCGGGCGTAGCCGTAGCGGGTTTTGCTGTACCATTTCTTCTGCGACAGGCGCGGCAGCATTTTCTTCACGTCGAGCCACTTATTGGGGTTCAGCCCCTCGCTTTCCGCCAGTTTGCGCGCATCTTCCAGGTGCCCGCTGCCTACGTTGTAGGAAGCCAGCGCCAGCCAGGTACGATCCGGCTCTTCTATCTTCTCGTCCAGTTGATCCTTCACGTAGGCAAAATACTTGGCCCCGCCCTGAATACTTTGTCTGGCGTCCAGCCGGTTGGTGACGCCCATGGCTTGCGCAGTGTTCTGAGTCAGCATCATCAGCCCGCGCACGCCGGTCTTGGATGTCACAGCCGGCTGCCACATCGATTCCTGATAGCCGATGGCGGCCAGCAGGCGCCAGTCAACCTGTTCTTTCTTGGCTGAGCTCTGAAAGTGTTTCTCGTACTTGGGCAGGCGTTCCTGCAAGTGCTGGGCGAAGGTATAGGCGCCTACATAGCCGAGGACATCCACGTGCCCGTAATAGCGGTCTTTCAGGCGTTGCAGCGTGCCATTCTTCTCGACCTTGTCCAGATAGGCGTTGATCTCGTTGAGCAGGCTGTTGTCTTCGCCCGGTCCGACCGCCCAACGCTGCTCGCGGGCTTCCCCCAGGTCGAACGCCACGCGTACATTGGGGAAGTAAACCTGGTTCATCGCCAGTTCGTTGGAGTCGACCAGTGTGAGGTCGATCTGGCCTTCATCGACCATGCGCAGCAGGTCAACGACTTCCACCGCGTCGGATTCTTCGTATTCCAGACCGGGATTCTGCGCTTTGAGCGCTGCGAGCTGTTCGGCGTGGCTGCTGCCCTTGAGGACCACGATGCGTTTGCCGACCAGATCGCCTGCGTCGGTGGGGCGTGACTGGCCGTTGCGATAGACGACCTGCGGTGTGACTTCCAGATAAGAGTGCGAGAAGCGCGCCTGCTGCTTGCGTTTTTCAGTGTCTATCAGACCGGCGGCACCGAGAACCGGGCCTCCCGGCTTGTTCATCTGATCGAAAAGATCGTCCAGGTTGTCGGCGGTTTCGATCTTCAGCTCAACGCCCAGGTCCTCGGCGAATCGCTTGACCAGCTCGTATTCGAAGCCGGTTTCGCCGTTGCGGTCCTGAAAGTAGGTGGCTGGACTGTTGCGGGTGACCACGCGCAGCACACCGTCCTCCTTGACTCGCTCCAGTGTGTTGGGTTTGTCCACACAGGCGCTGAGCATCAGGAAGAGTCCGGTTGCGATGAGCCATCTGGCGCAACGAGTGCGGAAATCTGGTCTGAAGAACATCCATGCAGTATACGCAAAGCGCACCGGGCGCCATATCTCGACAGTAGCGCTTGCGTCTGATAGGCGATGGCATTTTCGTAGCATTTATTTCATTTTTGAGAGGCAGCGACATTCCGGCGCAGTCGATGTGCCCGTTTTGAGTGATCAAAGGCCTACTTTAGGCTAGAATGTGCGGCCTCAAAGCACACCCCCTTCCCGAGGCTGTCCCGAAGATGTTGATCCTGCGCGGTGCTCCTGCCCTTTCTGCCTTCCGCCACAGCAAATTACTAGAACAACTGAAACAAAAAGTTTCAGCTGTCAGTGGCTTGTACGCTGAATTCGCTCACTTCGCAGACGTCACCGACGTTTTGTCCAGCGAAGAACAGCAGGTTCTCGACCGTCTCCTGAAATACGGCCCGAGCGTGCCGGTTCAAGAGCCCAACGGCCGCCTGTTTCTGGTGCTGCCACGCTTTGGCACCATTTCGCCGTGGTCGAGCAAGGCCAGCGACATCGCTCGCAATTGCGGTCTGAGCAAGATCCAGCGCATCGAACGCGGGATTGCCTTCTATATAGAAGGCCAGTTCAGCGACGTCGAGGCTCAGGCCATTGCCGACAGCCTGCACGACCGTATGACGCAGCTGGTTCTGGGCGACCACCAACAGGCCGCCGGTCTGTTCAGCCACGCTCAGCCCAAGCCGTTGACGGCCATCGATATCCTGGGTGGCGGTCGCGCTGCGCTGGAGAAGGCCAACGTCGAACTGGGTCTGGCTCTGGCCGAGGACGAAATCGATTATCTGGTCACCAGTTTCAATAAGCTGGGTCGCAACCCGCACGACATCGAACTGATGATGTTTGCCCAGGCCAACTCCGAGCATTGCCGTCACAAGATCTTCAACGCCAGTTGGGACATTGACGGCGAAAGCCAGGAAAAAAGCCTGTTCGGCATGATCAAGAACACCTATCAGATGCACAGCGAAGGCGTTCTGTCTGCTTATAAGGACAACGCGTCGGTAATCGTCGGTAACGTCGCTGGTCGCTTCTTCCCGGATCCGGAAACCCGCCAGTACGGCGCGGTGCAGGAGCCGGTGCACATCCTGATGAAGGTCGAGACTCACAACCACCCGACGGCGATCGCTCCTTTCCCGGGTGCATCGACCGGTTCCGGTGGCGAGATTCGCGACGAAGGTGCAACCGGTCGCGGCGCCAAGCCAAAGGCCGGCCTGACCGGTTTCACTGTGTCCAACCTGCAGATTCCAGGCTTCGTGCAGCCATGGGAAGTGCCCTACGGCAAGCCCGAGCGCATCGTGACTGCGCTGGACATCATGATTGAAGGCCCGCTGGGTGGCGCGGCGTTCAACAACGAGTTCGGCCGTCCGGCCCTGACCGGTTATTTCCGTACCTTCGAACAATCGATCACCACACCGCATGGTGACGAAGTTCGCGGTTACCACAAGCCGATCATGCTGGCCGGTGGTATGGGCAACATTCGCGAAGATCACGTCCAGAAGGGCGAGATCACAGTTGGTTCCAGATTGATCGTGCTGGGTGGTCCGGCCATGCTGATCGGTCTGGGCGGCGGCGCGGCGTCCTCGATGGCAACCGGCACCAGCTCTGCGGATCTGGATTTCGCCTCCGTTCAGCGTGAAAATCCTGAGATGGAGCGTCGCTGCCAGGAAGTCATCGACCGTTGCTGGCAGTTGGGCGACCGCAACCCGATCAGCTTTATCCATGACGTGGGGGCCGGTGGTCTGTCCAACGCTTTCCCTGAGCTGGTCAATGACGGCGGGCGTGGTGGTCGTTTCGAGCTGCGTAATGTGCCAAATGACGAGCCGGGCATGGCCCCGCTGGAAATCTGGAGCAATGAATCCCAGGAACGTTACGTTCTGGCCGTCGGCGTTGAAGATTTCGAGCGTTTCAAGGCGATCTGCGAGCGCGAGCGTTGCCCGTTCGCGGTTGTCGGCGAGGCGACTGCCGAGCCACAGCTGACCGTCACCGACAGTCACTTCGGCAACAGCCCGGTGGACATGCCGCTGGAAGTGCTGCTGGGCAAGGCGCCACGCATGCACCGTTCGGTCGAGCGTGAAGCCGAGATCGGTGACGATTTCGACCCGAGCACACTGGATATCGAAGAAAGCGTACAGCGCGTTCTGCGTCATCCGGCAGTGGCCAGCAAGAGTTTCCTGATCACCATCGGTGACCGCAGCATCACCGGCCTCGTGGCGCGCGACCAGATGGTTGGTCCGTGGCAAGTGCCCGTGGCGGATTGCGCTGTGACCGCCACCAGTTTCGACGTCAATACCGGCGAAGCGATGGCGATGGGCGAGCGCACGCCGCTGGCCCTGTTGGATGCTCCGGCGTCCGGCCGCATGGCAATTGGTGAAACCCTGACCAACATCGCGGCCTCACGCATCGAGAAGCTGTCCGACATCAAGCTGTCGGCCAACTGGATGTCGGCTGCCGGTCACCCCGGTGAAGATGCGCGCCTGTATGACACCGTGAAAGCGGTCGGCATGGAGCTGTGCCCTGAGCTGGGTCTGACCATTCCGGTGGGCAAGGACTCGATGTCCATGAAAACCCGCTGGAGCGACGAGAACGAAGAGAAGAGCGTGACGTCGCCGCTGTCGCTGATCGTGACCGGCTTCGCTCCGGTGGTGGATATTCGCAAGACCCTCACGCCAGAGCTGCGCATGGACAAGGGCATCACCGACCTGATCCTGATCGATCTGGGTCGTGGCCAGAACCGCATGGGCGCGTCCATTCTTGCCCAGACTCACGGCAAGCTGGGCCGCGTGGCACCGGACGTCGATGATGCCGAAGACCTCAAGGCGTTTTTCGCCGTGGTCCAGGGTCTTAACGCCGACGGCCACATCCTGTCCTACCACGACCGTTCCGACGGCGGCCTGCTGGTCAGCACGCTTGAAATGGCGTTTGCCGGTCATTGCGGCCTGAAGTTGCACCTGGACGGTCTGGCCGACAATGCGTCCGAGCTAAGCGAGATTCTGTTCAACGAAGAGCTGGGTGCGGTCATTCAGGTTCGTCAGGACGCCACGCCGCTGGTGCTGGCGCAGTTCAGCGCTGCCGGTCTGGCCGACTGCGTTTCGGTCATCGGTCAGCCGGTGAACAATGATGAAGTGGTCATCAGCTTCGCTGGCGAGCCGGTATTCACCGGTCAGCGCCGTCTGCTGCAGCGTCAGTGGGCCGAGACCAGCTACCAGATCCAGCGCCTGCGTGACAACGCCGAGTGCGCCGATCAGGAATTTGACGCACTGCTGGAAGAAGACAATCCGGGCCTGACCGTCAAGCTGGGCTTCGATGTCAACGAAGACATCGCCGCGCCTTACATCAAGACAGGTGTCCGTCCTCAGGTGGCCGTGTTGCGCGAGCAGGGCGTCAACGGTCAGGTCGAGATGGCGGCGGCGTTCGATCGTGCCGGCTTCAACGCCATTGACGTGCACATGAGTGACATTCTGGCCGGTCGTGTCGATCTGAATGACTTCAAAGGCATGGTCGCCTGCGGCGGCTTCTCCTACGGTGACGTACTGGGTGCCGGTGAAGGGTGGGCCAAGTCGGCGCTGTTCAACAGCCGTGCCCGCGATGCGTTCCAGGGTTTCTTCGAGCGCGCCGACAGCTTCACCCTTGGCGTCTGCAATGGTTGCCAGATGCTGTCCAACCTGCACGAGCTGATTCCGGGCAGCGAGTTCTGGCCGCACTTCGTGCGTAACCGCTCCGAGCAGTTCGAAGCCCGTGTCGCGATGGTGCAGATTCAGGAGTCGCCGTCGATCTTCCTGCAAGGCATGGCGGGTTCGCGCATGCCGATTGCCATCGCTCACGGTGAGGGTCATGCCGAATTCCGCAACGCCGACGCGCTGCTGGAAGCCGATGTGTCCGGGACCGTGGCGCTGCGCTTTGTGGACAACCACGGCAAGACCACCGAGGCCTATCCTGCCAACCCGAACGGTTCGCCGCGCGGTATCGGTGGCATGACCACCCTCGACGGTCGCGTCACCATCATGATGCCGCACCCGGAACGTGTGTTCCGCGCTGTGCAGAACTCGTGGCGTCCTGAGGACTGGAACGAGGACGGCGCGTGGATGCGCATGTTCCGCAACGCCCGCGCCTGGGTTAACTGAGGCGGGCTGGCAGGCACATGTACAAGCTCGCCTTCTTTGTTCCCCCGAGCCATGTGGACGAGGTCAAGAACGCCGTATTCGCTGCTGGGGCAGGGCGGATCGGCGCTTACGACCGGTGCTGCTGGCAAGTGCTCGGCCACGGTCAGTTCCGCCCGCTGGATGGCAGCCAGCCATTCATCGGGCAGGGTGGTGTGATTGAGCAGGTAGAAGAGTGGAAAGTCGAGCTGGTCGTCGCGGATGAATTGATTCAGCCGGTAGTGGCGGCGCTCAAGCAGAGCCATCCCTACGAAACCCCTGCTTATGAAGTGTGGCGGCTGGAAGCGTTCTAGCGTTTAGAAGTCATTGTCCACTGCGGGGGTATCGGTTGCCTGATGGGCGGCCTTCGCGAGCGAGCTCGCTCCCACGAGATCAGTGCTTCGTCTGGCGTGTTGACGGACTCGATACCGCGCTGCCTCAAGGCCGGATTTCGATCATCGTCCCGTCTTTCACCAGATCCCATATCTCACGCATGTCGTTGTTCTTCAGCGCGATGCAGCCGTTGGTCCAGTCCAGGGTATGGAAGTACCATTCCGGATACTCTTCATCTACCGGCGTGCCATGAATCATGATCATGCTGCCCGGCTTCACGCCTTCACGACGCGCGCGTGCCGAGTCCGAGATGTTCGGGTAGGAAATATGGATCGACAAGTTGTAGTTGCCGCTTGGCTGGCGCCAGTCGAGCCAGTAGAAACCTTCGGGTGTGCGCTGGTCGCCTTCCTGAAGTTTGGTCCCCTTGGGGTTTTTGCCCAGTGAAATACGATACGTCTTCAGCGCCTCACCGCCACTGATCAATTGCAGCTGACGCACCGACTTGAGTACCAATACCTTGTCGATTTTCTTGTCAGCAATACTTTCGGTATTGATGACTTTATTGTTGATGATCTTCTGTTCGCTGCCCTTGGGCACGATGGTCTGGGTAAAGGCGGCTTGAGACAGCGGAACGAACAACATGCAGACGAAAGCGAACAACCAGCGCATTACCGTATCCCTGAAGGCTCATGAAAGAGCCCGTCTTGAGTGCGACTTTAATTAAGAAACCTGCATCGGACGTGATGGAGGAAGGGCACTGGTATGAACCGGGTAATCCTGTCGACGTCGATCCGCAAAGAAGCATTCTAGGGTACGCCTGACCGTCATGAAAGCCAGGTCGTGCCACGGAATGTCGGCTTCTTCGAATAATTGCACTTCAAGGCTCTCGATACCGGCAGCGAAGTCGTCGGTCGTCATCTCGGCACGGTAGAACACATGCACCTGATTGATGTGCGGGACGTCGATTATCGAATACAGATGCAATTCGCTCAGAGTCGCGCAGGCTTCTTCAACGGTTTCGCGGCGCGCGGCCTGTTCGATGGTTTCACCGTTCTCCATGAAACCGGCTGGCAGCGTCCAGAACCCCAAGCGTGGTTCGATGGCGCGACGGCACAGCAACACCTTGTCGCCGAGCGTCACCAGGCAGCCGGCGACAATATTCGGATTCTGATAATGAATGGTGTGGCACTGCTCGCAGACATACCTCAAACGGCTGTCGCCTTCAGGAATGCGCTGGGTAACAGGGTGGCCGCACTGGCTGCAAAAATTCATGGCGTCGGTCGATAGTGAATGCAGGCGCTATCTTGGCCCGTCCCGCCGCTGATGAGCAAGCGTCTATGTAGCGCGACTTGTCCTACAAGGGGTTGGGCGCGTCGCTGCTTTGGTGCATGATGCCAGACAGGCAACAGATAGAGATTTCCCATGCTGGATGAGCTACTTCGCCGTGTAGTCAGTCATACGCCAGAGACCCTTGAGACGGACCGCCCGTTTCCCGAGGCTGCGGTGCTGGTGCCTGTTACACGCAGTGACGAACCGGAGTTGATTCTGACCCTGCGCGCCAGCGGGCTCTCGACGCACGGTGGCGAAGTGGCTTTCCCCGGCGGACGCCGTGATCCCGAAGACCCGGACCTGATCTTCACCGCGTTGCGCGAGGCCGAAGAAGAAATCGGTCTGCCGCCTGGCCTTGTGGAAATCGTGGGTCCATTGAGCCCGCTGATCTCTAAGCACGGTATCAAGGTCACACCTTACGTCGGCGTGATTCCCGATTTTGTCGAATACCGGCCCAATGACGGCGAGATCGCTGCGGTGTTCAGTGTGCCGCTGGAGTTCTTTCGTCAGGACACCCGCGAACATACCCACCGCATCGACTACGAAGGACGCAGTTGGTACGTCCCGAGCTATCGTTATGGCGAGTACAAGATCTGGGGGCTGACCGCGATCATGATCGTCGAGCTGGTCAACGTCATGTACGGCACCGGCATCAGCCTGCACCACCCGCCGGAACGCTCCACCACCTGAACGCACTGCCATCAATAAAGAGTCGTGCCCATGAGCATGACCACCCTGAGGACACCGCATGAAATATCGCCTGGGAGAATCCCGCGTCCAGACCGACCCGCAAAGCTGGGTTGCGCCCAACGCGGTATTGATTGGTAAGGTCAGGCTGGAAGCGGGTGCCAGCGTCTGGTTCAACGCTGTGCTGCGCGGCGACAACGAGCTGATTCATATTGGCGAGAACAGCAACGTGCAGGACGGGACGGTGATGCACACTGACATGGGGTCGCCGCTGAACATCGGCAAGGGCGTCACCATCGGTCACAACGCCATGCTGCACGGCTGCGATGTCGACGACTACAGCCTGATCGGCATCAATGCGGTCATTCTCAATGGCGCGAAGATCGGCAAATACTGCATCATCGGCGCCAATTCGCTGATCGGTGAGGGCAAGGTCATCCCGGATGGCTCACTGGTCATGGGGTCTCCGGGCAAAATCGTCCGCGAGCTGACCGATGTGCAGAAGAAGATGCTGGAAGCCAGCGCCGCCCATTACGTACACAACGCCCAGCGCTACGCCCGTGACCTGGCCGTGCAGGAAGAATGATGAGTACCGAAACGACTGTCGAAAAGCCCGTTCGCTCGCCTTGTGTGAGCATTTGCGCACTGGACGAAGATGACATCTGCACCGGCTGCCAGCGCACCGTGAGCGAGATCACTCGCTGGAGCCGTATGAGCAACGATGAACGCCGCGTCGTGCTGGGTCTGTGTGATGAGCGCGCCAGGGCCAGCGGGCTGATGTGGACAGTGGGCAGCAAGCTCTGATTTTGCACGTGCGTTCGCCGTGCTAATGCGCCGTATTTGTCCTCTTGCTGCGAACATCCGGCTTTTTGGGGCGCGTTCACGTTCCCGGCTGCTACCATGGGTGCCCATTTCTTCAGGCCGTTGTACCGCCATGCTCTTTCTGATCGCTTATATCGGCAGCGTCGTACTGATCAACTTCGCGTTTTCCAGTGCGCCGCACCTGGACATCATCTGGTCAGCCTGGGGCGGATTGGTGTTCGTGCTGCGCGATATGGTGCAGATCCGCTTCGGTCACGGCGCGATTCTTGCGATGCTGGCCGCGCTGGTGCTCTCTTATATCACCAGCGACCCGACGATCGCGCTGGCCAGCGCCACGG
>NZ_MUIO01000079.1 GCF_002087235.1 Pseudomonas floridensis
GGTTTATGGATCGCATACGTTCAACGGCCAGCCGATAAGACGACCCAGATCGCGGGCGCTGAACCAAGGCTGGTGTTTGAGTAGGAGGGCTTGAAGCGGGCGGTTGTGGCGGTGGAAGAGGGTGGGGATATGCGCGGACGTCACCGCGTCAAGTTGATGAGCTTGTACCTTGAGTCTGTCACTGAACATGCTGAACCTCTACGAAGGACTTGGAATAGTGCTAAAGACCAACGTAGAGCGGGCTCAAGAAATCCCAACGGAGCGGCTCGGCATTTCTAAATTTCCGTTCGGTGGAACGGAAAAATTCAGAGTTAATGCTGAAGTCACTGTTTCTACGTTGGGTGTTTCTTAGGCACCGGTGAGTATTATAAAAGCATCATAAAGGATCGGCTGTCAGATTTGCTGAGAAATGAGTGTAAGAAGCCTCTGATTTTAAAAGTTTGATGATTTTCTAATTAATCGCTTTGTTTAAGGTTCTTTAATTTGCGGTCTGCGATTGATTCCTTATTGATAATTACCTGTTTCAGTGCTTCGTTTTTCTTTTCGCCTAAGGCACCGTAATGAATTTCTTTATGACATGTTGGGCAAACGGCGGCCACGAATTTTGGATGATCTAGGCCTCCGTCAGATAACCGGTTTACATGATGGGGTTCCAAATAAGCTTGTCCTGCTTTAGTCACAAAAGGGGCCGGGGTTCCACAACTTTCGCATAACCCTTCTGCGCGCTTTAGGACATAAGCTTTAACATCTTTACTCCGACTATATAGGGTGCGTATGGTTTGCAGCTTATCTTTGTTGAAGTTTGCTATTGTTGCTTCGTAGGCGCGCGCTCGCGAAGCTTCGAATTCGAAGCTTTGGTTGTCTGGTATTAATTTATCTGGTGCGGCTTCTTCATGCTCTAAAAGATGTGATGCGGGAACTAGATTGAATCTAATGATTTTTCTAGTCTCTCCATTTTTATCTGGACCCTCAGCCCAGGAAAGATCCGCGCATACAAACTCTCCTATATATTTCTGTCCTTTTCTTTTTTCAAGAGTTTTAAAAAGATGGATCGCTCGACCAGTCGCGGCATGCTCGCGAATTGCTAGGTTTCCCCGAGTTAAAGTCATGTGGCCAACCTGGCCCTCTCCTGTGTATGAGTAAACTCCGCTTTCGTCCATCTCATCCACATAACCATACTGTTCGCCCGACGACCCCGTAAATAAGAAAATGGCAGGTGACTTATCTGAAGGTGCTATTCCGCTTTGAGAGCTACCTCCAAAGGGATCATGAATTTCAGATCGCCTATCATATATCTCGCCTTTTACGAACTCAGGTTTTGGTGCGCTCCGTAAATCTATGACCTTAAACCCACGGGCTCGAAGATAGCCGTTCGTCGGCATACCTCGGGTGAAATCTTTAACCGCCATATCTGTCGCTAGCGATACAATTTCTTTTGCAGGATACGATTTGCCTTCTACTAGGATGGCAAATTTGTGTGATCCGTTGGAATCCCATGCGGCCCACCCAGGCTGAAGTCTGAATTCTGTGTCGAATTTTCTCAGAGCTCGTTCAATTGCTTTTTTTTCAACCGCGGGGATCGCCATTTCGTCGTCCTTGTAGGAAAAATCTCCTGTGACTGTACGAAATGAGTGAGGCGGATGACTATCACTATTAGCCTTGAGAGCAAAATTTATTTAAGTTTTTTCCATAAAAAAGGTCGCCTATTGGCGACCTTTTTGTTAACGAGCTGCCTGTCTAGAATCAATCCCAGCTCAACGCCCCACCTGTCTGATACTCAATAACTCTCGTCTCGAAGAAGTTCTTCTCTTTCTTCAAGTCCATGATCTCGCTCATCCATGGGAACGGGTTGGTGGTGCCTGGGTACTCTTCCTTCAGACCGATCTGGCTCAGGCGACGGTTGGCGATGAACTTGAGGTAGTCCTCCATCATCGCTGCGTTCATGCCCAGTACGCCGCGTGGCATGGTGTCACGGGCGTATTCGATTTCCAGTTGGGTGCCTTGCAGGATCATCTGCGTGGCTTCTTCTTTCATCTCGGCATCCCACAGGTGCGGGTTTTCGATTTTGATCTGGTTGATCACATCGATGCCGAAGTTCAGGTGCATGGATTCGTCGCGCAGGATGTACTGGAACTGCTCGGCGACGCCGGTCATTTTGTTGCGACGGCCCATGGACAGGATCTGGGTGAAGCCGCAGTAGAAGAAGATGCCTTCCAGAACGCAGTAGTAGGCGATCAGGTTGCGCAGCAGTTCCTTGTCGGTTTCGACGGTGCCGGTTTCGAACTTCGGATCGGAGATCGAACGGGTGTACTTCAGGCCCCAGGCGGCTTTCTTCGCGACCGATGGAATCTCGTGGTACATGTTGAAGATCTCGCCTTCATCCATGGCCAGCGATTCGATGCAGTACTGGTAAGCGTGGGTGTGGATCGCTTCCTCAAAGGCCTGGCGCAGAATGTACTGGCGGCACTCCGGGTTGGTGATCAGGCGGTAAACGGCCAGGACCAGGTTGTTGGCAACCAGCGAGTCGGCGGTGGAGAAGAAGCCCAGGTTGCGCATGACGATACGACGCTCGTCGTCGGTCAGACCTTCCGGGTTTTTCCAGAGGGCGATGTCGGCGGTCATGTTGACTTCTTGCGGCATCCAGTGGTTTGCGCAACCGTCCAGATACTTCTGCCAGGCCCAGTCGTACTTGAAGGGTACGAGCTGGTTCAGGTCGGCGCGGCAGTTGATCATCATCTTTTCGTCAACGGCAACGCGAGCGCTGGCGCCTTCGAGTTCGGCCAGGCCTTCGGCGACGTCCAGTGCGTCCAGCGCTTTCTTGGCGCGGATCAGGGCTGCGGAGTCGTTGGCGGTAACGGCACGTGCTTCCTGGGCCGCTGCGCCACCGGCGCTGTCGAGGCGGTCCATGTTGGCTTCGTTGGCGTGACCGGCGTTGGCCGCTTTGGCAACTACTTCGCCGTCTTCTTTATCGAATTCGTCCCAGCTCAGCATGGTGATGAGGCTCCCGCTTGAGGACCGCCGTAGCGATCTTGGTTAGATTTTAAGGTGTGAAGTGCCCACGTCGTCGGGTCGAAAACGCAGGTACTGAAATTGAGGCTGTCTTTGATGCTGCGATTGACCGGTTATGAACGTGTCGGTCGTCCGCTCGGTTTGCTGCCGTGGCAATGCCCTACAGGCGAGCAAAGCGAGTGATCTGGGTTGCTTTGAGGTGATGCAATTTTGCTGGTGCAAATTGTCATTCGAGTACCCTGAAGCGAGCGCGGGATTATACAGATTTTGCCCGACACTTGTTGAACCGAACGTAGATTTCGGTGGGTGATTCACGCTTTTTTCTCGTCGGCTTCAGCATCGGTTTACGCGAGGCTGAAGGCTGCAGGAAACTCGCTTGAATCCCTTATCTAGTGTTTTTTACATTTAGAAACGCAGCATATAGTGCCGGTGGGTTTTGGGCAACAGCGGTGCGTTGTCGCACATTAGGCAGGTTTTCACCGGTTCATAACCGGGAGATTTTCTGGGCGTGGCGGCTGCCGGGCTTCTTGGCGTGATGAGGTGTTCGAGGGGATGATTTGCGGTCTTTCTCGGTGCTGATTCTAGCGGCGAATTTATGATGGAATCGACGAGCGGTTCAGTTCTCAGGCGAGATAGGTTTTCCAATGCAGCGTTCGAATACATGGATAAGCGCGCCGTATTCGCAATGTACGGCATCGATATTCGCTTGCGTCCACTCCTCGGCCTCGACTGCCCACCAGCTAATGTCGTAGCCAACGTTCATGATGAGATGTTCAAACAGAACTCGTTGAGCTCTGCCGTTTTCTTCCCTGAAAGGGTGAATGACATTGAGGTCACCGAATGCCTCGGCGCTGGCTTTCACAAGCTCATCCCGTTCCAGCTCTTGAAACCAGTGTGCTTTGGCAAGAGACGCAAATAGTTTTGTAGCTTCAGGCTCAATGCGAGTCGTCGTGCAAAAACGGGTGTCGCCTTTGGATAGGTCTACCGTGCGCAGCTCCCCTGACCAGCCCCGTATTTATCGAGCATCAGGCCTGTTTGTTAAGGTAGGTTTTTAACAGCTCTTCTCGGGTTGGAAGAGGGCGTTCGACATCGAGTGGCGTGCTGTCGTAGCCTTCCAAGCGCAAGCTGGCTGCATAATTGGATCGGCGTACTTTTGCAAAGTGAGCTTTTTTTGCCTGAACCGAGAGCGACGGCATGATTGAAACTCTGATTTTGTAGAACCGTAAGTTTAGCCAAAAAATGAGGCATGTTGGAGGCCAGGTGATCAGAAACCTTTGCAACAGCAAACAACGACCGGACAGGGGGGCTTGGCTTCCACGATGATCGACACTCTGACAGAGACCGACAACGCGCATCTGCACGATCAAACCGATTTCAGCCACACAACAAAAAGCCCCTGAAAAGGGGCTTTTTGTTTACTGCCGTACAGGACTCAGATGCTCAGCCTTATTGGCAAGCCTCGCAATCCGGCTCGTCAATGGCGCACGCCTTTGGAACCGGTGCAGGACCTGCCGGTGCGGCTTCGGTCGGGCGTGGGGCGGTGATGGCCGAGTCGTCCGGGCCGTGACCGCCGCTCGATACGGCGTTGAGCTTGCCGGTGTTGACGGTCGACTTCTCGGTGCTGGTCGCCGCCAGGGCACGGAGGTAGTAAGTGGTTTTCAGACCACGGTACCAGGCCATGCGGTAGGTCACGTCCAGCTTCTTGCCCGATGCGCCAGCGATGTACAGGTTCAGCGACTGAGCCTGGTCGATCCACTTCTGACGACGGCTTGCCGCGTCGACGATCCACTTGGTGTCCACTTCGAAGGCGGTCGCATAAAGCTCTTTGAGCTCCTGCGGGATGCGCTCGATCTGCTGTACCGAACCGTCGTAGTACTTCAGGTCGTTGATCATGACCGAGTCCCACAGATCGCGTGCCTTGAGGTCGCGAACCAGGTACGGGTTGATTACGGTGAATTCGCCCGACAGGTTCGATTTCACGTACAGGTTCTGGTAGGTCGGTTCGATCGACTGCGACACGCCGGTGATGTTGGCGATGGTGGCGGTCGGTGCGATGGCCATGATGTTCGAGTTGCGGATACCTTTCTGTACGCGGGCACGAACCGGCGCCCAGTCCAGGGTTTCCTTCAGGTCGACATCGATGTACTTCTCGCCGCGCTGCTCAATCAGGATCTGTTGCGAGTCCAGCGGCAGGATGCCCTTGGACCACAGCGAACCCTGGAACGTCTCGTACGCGCCACGCTCATCGGCCAGGTCGCAGGAGGCCTGGATGGCGTAGTAGCTGACCGCTTCCATCGACGTGTCGGCGAACTGCACCGCAGCATCGGAACCGTACGGGATGTGTTGCAGGTACAGCGCGTCCTGGAAGCCCATGATGCCCAGGCCGACCGGACGGTGGCGCAGGTTGGAGTTCTTGGCCTGCGGCACGGAGTAGTAGTTGATGTCGATCACGTTATCGAGCATGCGCACGGCGACGTCGACGGTGCGCTTGAGCTTGTCGGTGTCCAGTTTGCCGTTGAAGATGTGATTGGGCAGGTTGATCGAGCCCAGGTTGCAGACTGCGATCTCGTCCTTGTTGGTGTTCAGTGTGATCTCGGTGCACAGGTTCGAGCTGTGAACCACGCCCACGTGCTGCTGCGGGCTGCGCAGGTTGCACGGATCCTTGAAGGTCAGCCACGGGTGGCCGGTTTCGAACAGCATCGAGAGCATCTTGCGCCACAGATCCTTGGCCTGGATGGTCTTGAACAGCTTGATCTTGCCTGGGTACTCGGTCAGTGCTTCGTAGTACTCGTAACGTTCCTGGAAGGCTTTGCCGGTCAGGTCGTGCAGGTCCGGTACTTCGGAAGGCGAGAACAGGGTCCACGGGCCATCGTCGAAGACGCGCTTCATGAACAGGTCAGGGATCCAGTTGGCGGTGTTCATGTCGTGGGTACGACGACGGTCATCACCGGTGTTCTTGCGCAGCTCGATGAACTCTTCGATGTCCATGTGCCAGGTTTCCAGGTAGGCACACACAGCGCCCTTGCGCTTGCCGCCCTGGTTGACCGCAACGGCGGTGTCGTTGACCACTTTCAGGAACGGCACGACGCCTTGCGACTTGCCGTTGGTGCCCTTGATGTAGGAGCCCAGCGCACGAACCGGCGTCCAGTCGTTGCCCAGACCGCCTGCGAATTTGGACAGCATGGCGTTGTCGTGGATCGCGTGGTAGATGCCCGACAGGTCATCCGGCACGGTGGTCAGGTAGCAGCTGGACAGCTGTGGACGCAGGGTGCCGGCGTTGAACAGCGTCGGGGTCGACGACATGTAGTCGAAGGACGACAGCAGGTTGTAGAACTCGATGGCGCGGTCTTCACGGGCTTTCTCTTCGATGGCGAGGCCCATGGCCACGCGCATGAAGAAGATCTGCGGCAGTTCGAAACGCACGCCATCCTTGTGGATGAAGTAACGGTCGTAAAGGGTCTGCAGGCCCAGGTATGTGAACTGCTGATCGCGCTCGTGGTTGATCGCCTTGCCCAGCTTCTCGAGGTCGAACTCGGCCAGCACAGGGTTGAGCAGTTCGAACTTGATACCGGCCTCGACGTAAGCAGGCAGTGCCTTGGCGTACAGGTCGGCCATTTCGTGGTGAGTGGCGCTCTCGGCCACTTGCAGGAAGCTCAGGCCTTCGGCACGCAGGGTGTCCATCAGCAGGCGGGCGGTCACGAACGAATAGTTCGGCTCACGCTCGACCAGTGTACGGGCGGTCATGACCAGCGCAGTGTTGACGTCTTTCAGCGCAACGCCGTCGTACAGGTTCTTTAGGGTTTCGTTCTGGATCAGCGCGGCGTCGACTTCTTCCAGACCTTCGCACGCTTCGGTGACGATGGTGTTCAGACGACCCATGTCCAGCGGCGCGAAGCTACCGTCGGCGCGGGTGATGCGGATCGACGGATGAGCCTGAACTTCGGCTTCCGGTGCACGAACGGCGCGTTCCTTGGCACGCGAGTCACGGTAGATGACGTAGTCACGAGCGACTTTCTGCTCGCCGGCACGCATCAGGGCCAGTTCGACCTGGTCCTGAATTTCTTCGATGTGGATGGTGCCGCCCGAAGGCATGCGACGCTTGAAGGTCGCAGTGACCTGTTCGGTCAGACGGGCAACGGTGTCGTGGATGCGCGACGAGGCGGCGGCAGCGCCGCCCTCAACTGCAAGAAACGCCTTGGTGATGGCAACGGTGATCTTGTCATCGGTGTAGGCGACGACAGTGCCGTTACGCTTGATCACGCGCAGTTGACCAGGAGCGGTGGCGGACAGGTCCTGTTGGGCCTGGCCTGACAACGGCGCAGTGGTCGGCGAGTTCTCGCGAGTTGTGTCTGTTTGCATGGGTGTCTCCACGTTCTTTAAGTTTGTTCGGGCATTGCTGCCCACCGTTCCGTTCTGTGACAGTGAGCCGCCAAACGGGCGACTCAATGACTTCAAAACGGAGGTGGAAGCGCAGGTTCACCGCGTCCGGGTTTTGAAGTCAAAAAGGGACTGGGTCATGTGCCCAATCCCTTGAAAATCTGCTGAAGCATGTGCGTTCTATGTTGCAAGACGTGTACCGGGTCGCCTGGATGTAAGCGCGAGCGGTTTGGTTCGCCGAATACGTCTTAAAGTTCAACCCCATAAACGCAAGAAAAATGCTTGAATTTCTCGATTGAGTTGTGCTGGAGTTTTCGCAGAAAACCCTACATGTAGGGTGTCGCTGCAGGTCGGGCTACAAGATAATGCGTTTCGGACATCAATTGCAACGTACGACCTGTGGATAAAGTTGTGAGTACTTTGTGTATGAATCACCCACACCGCGTGTAGGCCGCATGGCTGCTGCGTTGGACCGTTTGTCACTGATTTTTACAGATGTCGTTGGGCCACGGCGGATTTTTGCGGGCGCGAACCCTATCACAAAAAAAACGCTCTGCAAGGGCGATCGGGCATGTCGTGTGCTTTGCCGCGCGGTTGCTACAATCGCCGGAGATACCCGTAGCGTTGCCAAGCCTTAATCCGCGTTCCAATAACAACAAAAGGAAGCCGTCTGTGGAGCCACACACCTGGCAGGTGCTGATTGTCGAGGACGATCAGCGATTGGCAGAACTGACCTGCGACTACCTGCAGAACAACGGGCTGAACGTCAGCATTGAAGGCAATGGCGCACTGGCAGTGCAGCGCATCATCGACGAACAGCCGGATCTGGTAATTCTCGACCTGATGCTGCCCGGTGAAGACGGCTTCAGTATCTGCCGCAGGGTGCGTGACCGTTATGACGGGCCGATCCTGATGCTGACGGCGCGCACCGATGACACCGATCACATTCAGGGGCTGGACACCGGCGCCGATGATTTCGTCTGCAAACCGGTTCATCCACGCGTCCTGTTGGCGCGCATTCATGCCCTGCTGCGCCGCAGTGAAGCACCGCAGGTGCCTGCCGCCGAACTGCGTCGGCTGGTATTCGGCCCGCTGGTGGTGGACAACGCACTGCGCGAGGCCTGGCTGCGTGAGCAGAGCATCGAACTGACCGGTGCCGAGTTCGACCTGTTATGGCTGCTGGTGGCCAACGCCGGACGCACCCTGTCCCGCGAGGAAATCTTCACCGCCCTGCGCGGCGTGGGCTACGACGGGCAAGACCGTTCCATCGACGTGCGCATCTCGCGCATCCGGCCCAAGATCGGCGACGACCCCATCCACCCGCGTCTGATCAAGACCGTGCGCAGCAAGGGCTATCTGTTCGTGCCCGAAGCCGCGCAGGACATGAACGGCTACGTATTCAGCGGCTGACCCTTCATGAATTCGATCTTTCTGCGGGTGTATGGCGGCATGCTCGGCGTGCTGGTGCTGGTGGCGCTGCTCGGCATGCTGGCGCTGCATGTGCTCAATCAAGCGCGTGGCGAGCAGTACCGCGAACGGCTGGCCCACGGCACCTTCACGGTAATGGCCGATAACCTGATTGCGCTTGACGATGTCGAACGCCGCCGTGCGCTGGCGGTCTGGGAGCGGTTGCTGGGTATTCCGCTGAGCCTGCAAAGCGTCGAACAGGCGCACCTGGACAGTGGCGCTCGCAGCCGTCTGGCGCGCGGGCAGGTGGTGGTCGAACAGCTCGGTCCGCATGCGGCGAAGGTCTATCGCCAGTTGAGTGACCGCGAACACCTGCTGCTGACCGGCGAAGTGCAGCAGATCACCGAGCAATTGGCGCGGGCGACGATCTATCTGTTGATCGACGAACTGGTTCGCTTTCCGGTCGATGAACAGCCAGCGCGCTTGCAGGCGTTGCGGGTCGACAAGGGGTTCGGTTTCGACATGCACCTGCTGGCGCTGGATCAGGCCGATCTGGACGATGACCAGCGCCGCCGCATTTATGAAGGCGATACGGTAATGGCGCTGGGCAAAGGTGGCGACTCGATCCGCGTACTGGCCGGGATCGTCGACACCAACTGGGTGCTGGAAATCGGCCCGCTGTATCAGATGAACCCTTATCCGCTGCAATGGCTGGTGATGATTGCCTTGCTGGGCCTGTGTTTCATCGGGTTGGTCGTGTATCTGCTGGTGCGGCGTCTGGAGCGCCGAGTGCAGGCGCTGGAAGCGGCGGCCACGTTGATTGCGCAGGGCAGCCTGCAAACCCGCGTGCCGACCGAGGGTTCGGATTCGGTGGGGCGTCTGGCGGCGGCCTTCAACAGCATGGCCGAGCATTTGCAGCGCTCGCTGATGATCCAGCGCGAACTGGTGCGGGCGGTGTCCCATGAATTGCGCACGCCGGTGGCGCGTTTGCGCTTCGGTCTGGAGATGATCAGCGACGCCACGACCCCCGAGGCGCGCCTCAAGTACATGCGCGGCATGGACAGCGACATTCAGGACCTCGACAAGCTGGTGGATGAAATGCTGACCTATGCGCGTCTGGAGCAGGGCGCGCCGACGCTGAATTTCCAGCGCATCGATCTGGACGCGCTGATCGATCAGGTCATCGCTGAACTGGCCCCGCTGCGTGCGGATGTGCGGGTAGCGCGGGGCGAGTGCAGCACCGCAGCCGAGGGTGAAAGTGCGTGGGTCGAGGCCGAGCCACGCTACTTGCACCGGGCGCTGCAGAATCTGGTCAGCAACGCGATGCGCCACGCCGAGACGCAGGTGTACATCAGCTATCGGCTGGGCCCGCAACGCTGCCGCATCGACGTGGACGACGACGGCCCCGGCGTGCCGGAAGACGCCTGGGAGCAAATATTCACGCCCTTCATGCGCATCGATGACAGCCGCACCCGCGCCTCGGGCGGGCACGGGCTAGGCCTGTCGATCGTGCGGCGCATCATCAACTGGCACGAAGGACGCGCCTTGATCGGCCGCAGCACAACATTGGGTGGCGCCTGCTTCAGCCTGTCCTGGCCCCGCACGCAGGCCCCGCGATGAGGGGCCATGCAGGTTGCAGCGTACTCATCGAGCCGTAGCGATGCGTTTTTCTGGCAGAAGCAGATTTGAGTGCGTGGGTAGCTAACAATCAAGGTATGAGCAGAACCGTTGCCAGATGCTTGAACACGGCGTCGGGCGGAGTTGCAGACATATCGGCGGGGTTTCTGTCTATCGCCAACGAGGCGTAACCATGGGCCGCGCTCCAGGCCAGGACAGTGCGTTGTTCCAGCACTGTCGGGTCAGGTTCTGCACCATTTTGCTGTACCCAGGCGGTGCGAATTGACTGTCGAAGAAGTTGAAGGGCGGCTTCGCTGGATTCCCGAAGTCTGGGTGACGTGCGGGTTGCGCCATCGCTGCCCAGCATGAGCCGAAAATGATGGGGGTAGGTTGTCGCAAACTTCACGTATCCGAGCCCGCATCCCATCATCGGGTCTGCCCGTTCCAACTGAACGGTGCTGATGATTTCAATCATGCGCTCGTAGCCGTCGGCAGCAATCTCGGAAAGCAGATTATCCATTGACCCAAAATGATGGGCAGGTGCCGAGTGGGAAACATTGGCTCGTCGTGCGCACTCACGTAAGGAAAGGCCTCGCACTCCCGACTCTCCGACAATATCCCAAGCCGCCTGGCGCAAAACGGCAGCCAGGTTTCCATGGTGATAGGCGCGAGTGGTGTCTGGTTTCGGCATGGAAACTCCCTACCTAAAATAAAAGTTATATAAGCTTCCTTCAGGCTATCTTGTCAATGACAAGATAGCCTGTTTAAATCCCGGCAGGTCTACTGATCTGCATGAGGAACCTCCATGAAAAAGCCCAGGCACAATTTTCGTATAACGACCCAGCGACGTTTGCTGAAGCTGGCCAGTCGGGTCTCACCGGGCATCACTGGAAGATACCTTGCTCGACGGTTCATCACACCCCAGGCCGCTGGACGTGCAAAGGCCGCATCGGCCCTCGGCTTATCATCGGGGGTGCGCACTGACACGCTGATGCTGGACGGGATCGAGATATCCACCTATCAGTGGGGTGATCCTTCGCACGAACCCTATGTGTTGCTTTCTCATGGATGGTCGAGTTACGCATTGCGCTTCGCTGACTGGGTCCCCGTGCTGAGGTCCATGGGGTACGCGGTGGTCGGTTTTGATCAGCCTGCTCATGGATTGAGCGGCGGGAAAATCAGCCACATGCCGCAGTTTGTCGAGATACTTCAGGGCGTCGGTCGCCATTTTGGAAAACCGGCAGCCTTGATCGGGCACTCTCTGGGCGCCTCGGCTATCGTCTTTGCTCAAGAGAAAGAATGGTGTCCGGAGCGTTTCGTGCTGATCGCGCCGTTCGTGGCGCCAGCAGAGAACGCACTTCAACAATTTGACGCCGCCGGAATTGCGCATCAGGCCTTCGCTCCGTTCGAAGATTACCTGCATGCGCTGACAGGTCGCCGATTCGCTGAATACGATGCTGCTGTGCAACTGCCAGGGTTTGACAGGCCTGCGCTGATTATTCACGACTTGCATGATCGTGAAACTCCATGGGAAAAGGGCGCCCGCTTTGCAAAGCTATGGCCGGGTGCACGCCTTTTCACTACGGAAGGGCTAGGGCACAACCGCCTCATCGACCACCCCTCGGTTATTGATGAGGTGGTCGCCTTTCTTAAGCCGGAAAAACCGCTGCCGGGTTGATGCTCGGCACTTCAAGGCTGATGTTTGCTCACTTGCGAGTCATCAGGAAAATGTCATTGAAGAAGAGGTTGGCGACGTTTGACTCCTGATTCTCACGACTCTGCGAATCCTGAATCCCGTCTTTCCCGTGAAGAGGTGGCGCTTCCCGATCTGCTGCGCGCCGAGCGACTCGACGCGCTGTTGTTGAAGCTCTACGGCCCGGAATTGATGCCCAGCCATCGACCGGTGCTGGTGTCGCAATGGGCCAAGTATTACTTCATGCAGATTATCCCGCCGGTGCTTGCGGCCAGCCTGCAGCACAATCGTCATCACGCGTTGCAACTGGAGCATGTCGCTCTGATGCTGGACGAGCGCGGTATTGCGGTGGGTATCCGGCTTGGGGCCGAGCGTGAGACTGCGCCGCAGGTCCAGTCCGATCCGTTTCAGCGCTTCGCCAGTCTGCTCGACGACAACCTGCAACCGTTCATTACTGCCTTGAGTCGTTACGCCGGGCTGCCCAGCCAGGTGCTGTGGAGCAGCGTCGGCGATACGCTGGAGACCTGTCTGACCCGAATGACCGGATGCAGCGATGCGTCATTGCGCGCCGGGTTTGCGTTGTTGACGACACGCAGACGTCCGGATGGTCGGGTCAATCCGCTGTTTCAGACGGTGACTTACAGCGTGCAGCCCGACGTTGCCGCGCCGCGCAGGCAACGCAAGGCATGTTGCCTGAGTTATCAGGTCGAGTGGGTCGGGCGGTGCGAGCATTGCCCGCTGCCCGTTTGATCACGCCGGGACGGCAATCAGGCTCAGCAGATGGTCGTCCTGCACGCTGAACTGACCGTCCAGCTCCTTGCCTTTGTGCCATTCGCCGGACAGGTCGATCAACAGGCGCATGCGGGCGCTTCCATCTGCGTTCCACTCCAGCAGCTCGGCGTCTTCGAAGTAGAAACGTTGCTGCACGATGGGATAGAGCGCCTTGAACAGCGCCTCCTTGATCGAGAACGTCAGGGTTACCCGCAAAGCGATCTGGTCGTCCGGCGCTTCGGCCATCGCGGCCATTTCATCGGGCGTAAGGATTTCCTTGGCCAGCCGTGAGGCGCGGTCGTGGCTCAACAGGTTTTCAGTGTCCAGCCCCAGTCCGCGCCACTGTTGCTTGTGCGCGACCACGGCTGCGGCCCAACCGGTGCTGTGGGTGATCGAGCCGCAGATATCCAGCGGCCAGACCGGTGCCCGGTCTTCGCCGATGTCGGGGATGTGCTGGCGGGCATCAAGCCGCTGCAGTGCATCCCTGGCGCAGAGGCGTCCGGCAAGGAATTCGGTCTGGCGCTTGGCGACCGAGCGCTGAATGCTGGCCGGTGTCTGCACGGCGCAGCGCTGAAAATCGCCATCGGCAAGCTTCAGCGGATCGAAACGGCCACTGATCAGCACCGCCCCCGGCACCGCCTTAGGCAGCGGCCAGTGATGGAGCAGTTCGGGGCAACAGGCGGGGAGATGAGGGCGTTCAGTCATGGGCGGCATTCTGCCGGGGCAAGCCGACATGGACAAGTCCACTGGGGCTGGATCTTTACCCATCGTGCCCAGGCTCTGCGCAGGTATGTCATCAGTCAGGCTTTGCAGCCCGACATTTACGGCTACGTCTAAGCCCGGACGCGGAGCATGGGAACGATCAGGGTGAGGCTGCAATGTGATCGTGCCGATGCTCTGCGTCGGCAGCCTTCACTCAGCCAAAGATCTTCTTGAAGAACACTTGCATGTCCGACCATGAACTCTGGTCGGCGGCCTTGTCGTAGCCAATGTCCGGACCCCCGTGTTCGCCGTGGCTCAGGCGGTCGGCGTCGGGGTTGGTGAAGCCGTGTTTGGCGCCGTCGATGCTGACGAATTTGTAATCAGCCTTGGCGTCGTCCATTTCCTTCTTGAACGCCGCAACGTTCTCCGGTGTAACCATGCTGTCCTTGGCACCGTGCTCCACCAGCATGGGCACTTTGATGCCCGGTTTGGCCGGCGTGTTGGTAACCAGCGCGCCGTGGAAGCTCACCACGCCCAGCAACGGCTCGCCGCGACGGGCCGCATCGAGCACGATCTTGCCGCCGAAGCAGTAGCCGACGGCCGCGATTTTCGCAGGATCGGTCTGTGGCTGTTTCTTCAACTGTTCGAGCCCGGCATCGAAACGCTTGTCAGCCGCGTTACTGTCTTTCAGTGCGGCCTGCATGAACGCCATGGCATCTTTCGGGTGCTCGGTGTTCTTGCCGTCGCCGTACATGTCGATGGCCATGGCGCTGTAGCCCAACGCGGCCAGGTCACGGGCGCGACGCTTGGCGTACTCGTTCAACCCCCACCATTCATGCACCACCAGAACCCCAGGGCGCGGGCCTTTTATCGCGTCGTCATAAGCGTAGTAGCCCACCAGTTTAGTGCCGTCGGCACTCTTGTAATCGACCTGCCCGGTCTTGATTGCCGCCTGGGCAAGCCCCGCAAGGCCCATCATGATCACTGTCATCAACACACGCATGTTCAGCTCCTTCTTGGGTGGGTTGTCGCGTTGAAGGGCAAAGATAGCCGATTCCGCACCGTTCAGCGCAGGTTCATGCAGCGTTCAGTCGGGGTTCAGCGCGGCGCGATTACTGTTGGCTCGTACCTTGACAGCGTCCCCGAGCGCAAAAGGAGTCCTTATGCTGAGCCTCAACAAGTTTTTCCTGGCGTTGGCTTTTCTAGGTGGCAGTGCCGCGGCACAAGCGGGTGATGGCAGGCTTGAGCTGACGCGCATCGAGCTCGGTAAAACCGAAAGGCTCGATGAGTCCAGTGGCTGGGCGCATGGCTGGAGTCATGAACTGGGCCGGCAAGGCCTGGACAGCGTGGCGATGGGGACGCAGTGGTCGCCGCCGGTTTACGGCGCGGTGTCGGGCACCCACAATGGTATGCCCGTCAGCCGCGAGCTCTTGCTCGGCAGCTATGATGTAAGACAGTCTGTGCCCGTCAGCGCCCGACTGTGGAGTACCGATGCGACGATGTCGTTTCATTCGATGTCTTGACTATGTCTTGAGGCCGGGGCTGTGCCTGGGAGGGCTGCATGAAGTTGTTGGTGGTTGAGGATGAAGCGCTGTTGCGACATCACTTGCGGACCCGTCTGACCGAAGCGGGGCATGTGGTCGAAGCGGTGGCCAATGCCGAAGAGGCGTTGTATCAGGTGGCCCAGTTCAATCATGACCTGGCTGTGATCGATCTTGGCCTGCCCGGCATCGGCGGGCTGGACCTGATCCGTCAGTTGCGTGCCCTGGGCAAGGCATTTCCTGTCCTGATCCTGACGGCACGTGGCAACTGGCAGGACAAGGTCGAAGGGCTGGCCGCCGGTGCTGACGATTACGTGGTCAAACCCTTCCAGTTCGAAGAGCTGGATGCGCGGCTCAACGCCTTGTTGCGCCGGTCCAGCGGGTTCATTCAGTCCACGATCACCGCAGGTCCGCTGTTGCTGGACCTCAACCGCAAGCAGGCGGCGCTGTCCGAGCAGCCGCTGGCGCTGACCGCCTATGAATACCGGATTCTCGAATACCTGATGCTCCATCATCAACAGGTGGTGCCCAAGGAACGGCTGATGGAGCAGTTGTACCCCGACGATGACGAACGCGATCCGAACGTCATCGAGGTGCTGGTCGGCCGTCTGCGCCGCAAGCTGGACGGCAACCTGGCGTTCAAACCCATCGAAACCGTGCGCGGCATGGGCTACCTGTTCACTGAGCGCTGTACGTGATTCGCTCGCTTCGCCTGCGCCTGATGCTGGGCGCTGCGACCCTGGCGGTCATTTTCATGCTGCTGATGCTGCCTGCCTTGCAGAGTGCCTTCAGCCTGGCGTTGCGTGGCGCCATCGAACAGCGGCTGGCGTCGGACGTCACCACGATGATCTCGGCGGCGCGGGTCGAGGACGATCACCTGTTGATGCCGTCCCTGTTGCCCGGCGAGCAATTCAACCTGCCGGGCAGCCGGCTGATGGGCTACATCTATAACCGTCAGGGGCAGATGGTCTGGCGTTCGTTGTCCACCGAAGCGATCGACATCGATTACCGCCCAAGCTACGACGGGCAGGGCAGTCAATTCACCAAGATCAAGGAAGTCAACGGCGACGAGTACTTCGTTTACGACGTCGAGATTCGCCTGCTGGGTGGGCGCAATGCCGCTTTCAGTATTGTCGCCGTGCAACCGTTGCGCGGTTATCAGGAAACCATCAACGGGTTGCGGCAAAAACTCTATTTCGGCTTTGGCACCGCCTTGCTGGTTCTGCTGGGTCTGTTATGGGGTGGCCTGACCTGGGGGCTGCGTGCGCTCAGGGGGTTGAGCCAGGAACTCGATCAGGTCGAGACCGGTGTGCGCGACAGCCTGAGTGAAAAACACCCCAGCGAACTGCTGCGTTTGACCGACTCGCTCAACCGTCTGCTGCGCAGCGAGCGCGAGCAACGGGCGCGCTACCGTGATTCGCTGGGCGATCTGGCCCACAGCCTGAAAACCCCGTTGGCCGTATTGCAGGGCGTCAGCGAAAACATCGCCAAGCGTCCCGAGGATGTCGAGCAGGCTCGCGTGCTGCAATCGCAGATCGAACGCATGAGTCAGCAGATCGGCTATCAATTGCAACGTGCCAGTCTGCGCAAGAGCGGGCTGGTGCGGCATCACGTCATGCTGCGGCCAGTGGTCGAAAGCCTGTGCAACACGCTGGACAAGGTGTACCGCGACAAGCAGGTCAAGGTCACGCTGGACCTGCCCGAGCAGTGTCAGGTGCACATGGAAGAAGGTGCACTGCTGGAGATGCTCGGCAATCTGCTGGAGAACGCTTATCGGCTGTGCCTGAGCGAGGTCCGCGTCAGTTTCAGCGAATCAGAATCGGGCGACGAACTGTGCGTCGAAGACGACGGTCCCGGCGTGCCGCAGTATCAACGCGCACGGATACTGGAGCGCGGCGAACGCCTTGACCGCCAGAATCCGGGGCAGGGCATCGGACTGGCGGTGGTCAAGGACATCATCGAAAGCTACAGCGCGAAGCTGACCCTGGACGACTCGCCGCTGGGCGGCGCGGCATTCAGGATTCACTTTCTGGCGCAAGGCTGAGTGGCCGGTCGGCCCAGTCTTGGATCAGCACGGCATACAGATCGACGCACTGCAGCAGCTTCTGCACGTCGCAATACTCGTCGACCTTGTGTGCCATGCTCGGCTCTCCCGGGCCGAGAATCAGGGTTGGCGGATAGCCAATGGCTGGCAGCAGCACCGCGGCATCGGTGAAGTAAGGCACGACCTGCGCCTGCAAGGGCGCTTCATGCAATGCCTGGCAGCGTGCAAAAACCTGTCGCACCCAAGGATTGTCGAGATCGGCGCAGACACCGGGCAAGTCAATCAGCGTGCTCAGGTGCGCATCACTGCCCAGGTGCGCCGCCAGTCGCTCGCGAATCTCGTCATGGTCCAGATTGGGCGCGGTGCGCAGATCGAGGGTGAACGCGGCATAATCGGGCACCGAATTGATGTTCAGACCGCCGCTGATGGTGCCCACGTTCAAGGTCGGGTTGCGCATCAACGGGTGGGCAGGGCCCACCTCGAAGGTTTGCGCACGCTCGATATTGCGGGCGGCCAGGTAGATGGCATTGACGCCTTCTTCCGGCATGGCTCCGTGTGCGGTTCGACCGTGACTGGCGCACTGCAACCATAGCGCGCCCTTGTGCCCGAGCACGGGCTGGTTGGCGGTCGGTTCACCCACCAGCAGCGCGCCCAGCTCACCCAGCAAATGAGGAGCGTCGTGGCACATGGCCTTGGCGCCGTCACAGCCGGTTTCTTCACCGCCGGTCAGCAACAGACGAACGCCGGGACCACGCTGAATGGCGGCACGACTGCGCTGGCACGCTACGATGAATGCCGCGATGCCGGCTTTCATGTCGCTGGCACCGCGTCCGTAGAGCAGACCGTCGACGATGTCACCGGCAAACGGTGAGTAACGCCAGCCAGCGTTGCCCAGCGGCACGGTGTCGAGGTGGCCGGTGAAGCCCAGCGGCTTGCCAGGCCCTTCGCCCTCCAGCCAGGCCACCAGATTGAAACGACGCTCGCCAAAGCGCTGCAACTGGCAGGCAAAACCTTGGCGGGTCAGTTGCTCGGCAAGAAACGCAGCGCATTCCTCTTCATCGCCTGGCGGGTTGAGTGTCTCGAACGCCAGCAGGGCGCGGGTCAGGGCAATCGGGTCATCAAGCATGGAAGGCTCCCGTCAGGCGCTGCGTGTCAGCCAGTCGAGGCTGTTGATCCAGAACTGACGGTAGCCGTTCCAGTCGAGAAACGCTTCCGGCAGCCAGTGTTCGGACAGGTCGCTGGTCCATGCCAGAGTACGCCCGGCACCGACTTCACGGGCCGCGAGCAACGGATGGTTTGTGCCTTCCACGGTGGCAAGCAATTGGGCTTGCGGGTGCAACTCCACTTCGTTGTAACCCAGCAGATAAGGCCACTCGCCGTCCAGGCCGCTCAGGATCGGGTGCTCGCCCTTGATTTGCGGCAGAAAACCTTCGGGCACTTCAACGCGATCGTCGTAAGGCAGGCAACGCACCGGCAGCACTTCTTCCACTGCCGTGCCGCGATAGCGTGCGCCACCGTTGATGCCCTGAAAGCTGAAGTAACCGCCGACCATCATCAGCGCGCCACCTTGCAGCACGTAATCACGCAAGGCCTTGAGGCGGTTGGGCGTGCGTCGGCCGCGCAGCCAGGTGTCGGGATGCAGCAGCAGCGTATTGGCCCCGATGTCGGAAAGGATGACCGCTTCATAACGGTTCAGGTCTTCGACGGAGGCCGGAAAGTCTGTCTGCGCCTGATCGGCACACATTTGCGTGATCTGATAATCGCTGTCGGCCATGACCGACAGCAAGCGCCGGGCGCCGTTGTGGGCGGTGACACTGTCGAACTGGTCGAAGCCCTTGATGTGGGTCGACGTGCTGACCCAGGATTCGCCAGCCAGTAATACGGACTTTTTCATGGTGAGTATTCCTTTGCAGTGAAAATGGACCTAGAAGCCGCGCTGGAACACCCGGCGCGGGTTATCGATCAAGAGGGTTTCCAGTTGCTCGCCGGTGACGCCGTGACGGCGCAGGCGCGGGACGAAATGTTTGAGCAGGTAGCCGTAGCCATGTCCGCCGTAGCGGGTCAGCATGGTTTTCAGAAAAACATCCTGAGACAACAGCACGCGTGAGCCGAATCCGCGCTCGAGCAGCGCAACGATGGCGCGGGCGTTTTCCTCATCGCCGGGCGACTGGGCGTGCTCGTCCGCGAAGTAATAGCTCATGCCGATCATGTCGTATTCGAGAAACGCGCCGCGCTCGGCCAGTGCATGCTGGTATGCGGGGTCGCTGTGGCTGGGGTTCATGTGGCACAGCACGGTATGCCTCGGGTCGGCGCCTTCTGCCTCGACGATGTCCAGTACCCGATGGCCCAGACGCTCCCAGCCAGGCAAATGCACCGAAAGCGGCACACCGGTGGCGGCACTGGCGCGGGCGGCTGCGCGCAATGACTTTTCTTCGTTCGGGGTGAAGGCGGCAGACACGCCGATTTCACCGATCAGCCCGGCGATCACCTCAGGTTTTTCTTCGCCGCCGCCCACGTCATGGATGATCTGCTCTGTCAGTTGCTCGAGCGACTGCTCGTGCACGTACCTGGGGTGCGACGGTTCGAGGTAGAACCCTGCGCCCATGATGATGTTCAGGCCGGTAGTGCGGGCAATGCGCTGCAAGGCTTTCGGGTCGCGGCCGATGCCCAGGTTCGTCGGATCGACCACGGTTTCGCCGCCCAGCGCACGGTATTTCGACAGCTCCTCGCAGGCCAGATCGACATCGAACAACTGGCAGTTGTCACGGCTGACCAGCGGGTTCATATACAGCTCGCCCAGCAGCTCGATGCTCACCGGGCGCTCGGCCAGATGGCGTTCGCCGCAGCAACTGGGTGGAACCCACTTGCCCGAAGCATCCAGCAGGATGTGTTCGTGCATCAGGGTCACGCCGAGACGGTCGACGGGAATGGGGCCGAGCACGCTCATGGCGTGGCCGCTGTCGACGCCGACCGGCAGCGGTGACGGGTGACGAAACAGGCTCATGCTCCGGCCCTCCCGAGTGGCCGACCGGTGCGCAGGATGCGCGTATTCAGCCAGATGGCCAGCAGCACGATCAGGCCGGTGGCGATTTGCGTGTAGAACGGTGAAATGTGCGCCAGGATCAGACCGTTCTTGATGGCGGCCATGGTCAGCACCCCGAGCAAGGTGCCGACGATGGTGCCGAAACCGCCGAACAGGCTGGTGCTGCCCAGCACCACGGCTGCGATCACTTCCAGTTCGAAACCTTCACCCTGGTTGGACGAACCGCTGCCCAGCCGTGCAGTGACAATCATGCCCGCGAGTGCCGCCGCCATGCCGCTGAGCATGTACACCCGCAGCAGCACACCGCGGTGGTTCACGCCCGCGCGACGTACGCTTTCGGCATTGGCGCCGATGCCGGTGAGGTAACGCCCGAAGCGCATCTTGCCAAGCATCAACGCGCCGCCAAGCGCCACCAGCAAGGCCAGCCAGGCGGCTAGCGGCACGCCGAGAAACCAGCCGCGACCCAGGGCCAGAAACAGCGTCTCTTCACGGGGCACGGGAATCGAATAGCCTTGTGTCAGCAGCATGGCCATACCGCGAATGATCGTCAGCGTGGCCAGGGTGACGATGAACGCCGGGATCCCCGCGTAGGCAATGAAATAACCGTTCATGGCCCCGATGAGTGCTCCAACGCCCAGCCCGCCGAGCAGCACCACCGGCCACGGCAGGTGCCAGACGTTGAGTGCCATCGCCGCGAGCGCACCGACCAGGGCCAGCGTCGAGCCGACCGACAGATCAATGCCACCTGTGGTGACCACCAGCGTCATTGCCACGGCAACGATCAGCAACGGTGCGTTCTGGCGGATGACATTGAGCAGGTTGGCGCTGCTCAGGAAGTTGTCCGTCACCACGGTGAACAGCACGAAGCACAGGGCGAAAAACAGACCGATACTGACTACGCCGGGAAAGTCATGCGCCAGACGTTTGAGCGGCGACTGATGCAAAATGCGTTGGCGCGTGAGGTCGAGTGTGTTCATGGGTTCATGTCCTCTCAGGCACAGGCGGAACGGGCGCTGAATTTGTGCCCGACGATGAGTTCGACGACTTCGTTGAGGTCGGTGTCTGCAATCCGTCGCTCTGCCAGGTTGGTGCCGTCGTACATCACCATGAGGCGGTCGCAGACCAGAAACAGGTCCTGCAGCCGGTGCGTGATCAGGATCACGCTCACCCCCTGGCGACTGATGGTGCGGATCAACTCCAGCACCGCTTCGACTTCTGCCACCGCGAGCGCCGCAGTGGGTTCATCCATGATCAGCACCTTGGGCCCGAACGCGGCGGCCCTGGCGATCGCAACGGCCTGGCGCTGGCCGCCGGACAGGTGCCGGACTTGCGCACGGGTGTCCGGAATGGTGATGCCCAGCGCTTCGAGAATCTGCCGTGCTTCCAGGTGCATGCGTTTCTCGTCGAGCAACGGCACGCCCAGCACCCGACGCATCGGCTCGCGACCCATGAACAGATTACCGGCCACATCCACCGTGTCGCACAGCGACAGGTCCTGATAGACCATCTGGATATGGCAGCGCTGCGCATCGGCCGGACCGCTGAAGCTGACGTCTTCGCCATCGATGGCGATGCGGCCGCTCGTGGGCAGTTCGGCCCCGGAAAGAATCTTGGTCAGAGTCGACTTGCCGGCACCGTTGTCGCCCACCAGGCCCAACACTTCGCCGGGCTGCAATAGCAGGTCGACGCCGCGCAGCGAGGCGATCGAGCCGTAATGTTTGGTGATGCCAGTCATCTGCACTCGAGGCACTGCGTCAGGCGTAAGCATACTGAGCCCCTTATTTGAATTCGGCGCGATACGCGTCCAGGTTGGCTTTGGTCACCAGCGTGACGGGGATGCTCTGCTCGCGCGCCACGGTTTTCCCGGACAACAGCGCCAGAGCCGATTCCACCGCGGTCTTGCCCATGGCCTGGGTATTCTGTTGCACGACCACGGCGACGGACCCGTCATCCAGGCCTTGCACGGCCTGGGAAGACAGGTCCCAGCCGAAGATCTTCACCCGTTCACCGGCACCTTGCGACACGCTTGCCGCGACCGAGCCAATCAGGGCGGGCTCGCCGGTGGCATAGATGATCTGCAGGTCGGGGTTGGCGGTCAGCAGGTTTTCGGCGGCGGCCTGGGCGGTGTCCTGCACATTGTTGCCATCGACGGTATTGACGATCTTCGCTTGGCTGGCGCTTTTGGCCAGACCTTCGCGAAAGCCGTCCAGGCGCAGGTTCTGCACGTAGGAGCCGAGCGCGCCAACCACGCCGATGCTGGCTTTGCCCGCGAGTTCGCGATTGATGTACTGGCCGGTGTACTCGCCGATCTGGCGCGCCGCTTCGCGGTTATCCACCCCGACCTGCACGGCGTTGTCGCCATTGATCACGGCATCGATTGCGACCACCGGTATGCCGGCCTGGCTGGCGGCGGTGACGGCCGGTTTGATGCCGTTGACGTCGATGGCGCAGACCAGAATCGCATCGAACCTGTCCTGAATGTATGCCTCGATGGCGTCATTCTGGGCGGAGGGATTGTCGTTGGCGTTGAACACCACCAGTTCCGCCCCGGCGGCCTTGGCGGCGGTTTGAGCGCCTTGAGTGATCTGGGTGAAATACAGTGCTTGCTGATTGACCTGAACCAGTGCCAGACGTTTGCCGCTTTGTGCCTGGCTGAAGGTTGAAAACGCCAGAGCCAGGACGATGCCCAGGGTCAGGGTGAAACGCTTGCTTGAACGCAGCATTGCCATCCTCCTTGCCCGCTTTCCAACGCAGAAAACGGATCGGTAAACCGGTTTACTAAAAAGTCTTGAAAAAGGGCAAACAGTATTTACCCTCAGCTTCCCGAGAGGGTTGAAGCAGAATGTGTGCCAGTCATCGCCAGTCCCGCCGCAGGCCTTGCCACGCGGCGTTATCCGCCAAAATCTGAGGTGTGCGCCGCCTGGTCGGCGTGCACCGCATGAATGCGCGGTGTTACTTGATGCCCCATGATCAATCGATGTGCATCGCTACCGTGCCTCGGCAGATCAGTTCCACCGGCACACGTTCGACACTGGCTGTGCAGGCACCGTCGGTCATCCGTTGCAGCAGCAGGGCGACGCCACGGCGACCCAGTTCTCGTGAGGACTGGCGGATCGTGCACAACGGCGGGGTCAACAGGCTGGCATACACCGCGTCATCGAACCCCACCAGCGACATGGCGTCAGGCACACCGATGTTGCGTGCACGCAGGGTGTCGAGCACGCCCAGGGCGATGAAGTCGCTGGCGGCGAAAATGGCTTGTGGCGGGCTGGCCAGTTCAAGGAGCTGTTGGGTGGCGACGCGGCCGTATTCCCGGCTGTAATCGCCGAAACGCAGATATTCGGGTGTTTCTGCGATACCTGCCGCCGCCAGCGCCTGGCGATAACCTGCATAGCGCTCGCGTACACTCATCAGCGCAGGCGGACCGGATACATGCGCGATGCGCCGATGGCCGTGGCGGATCAGATAATCCGTCGCCAGACGTCCGCCCTCGTGGTTGTCGGCAAACACTTTGGGTTGGGCAGTGCCGGGGACGTCTTCATCGAGCAGAATGATGTTTCGATAATCAGCCAGTTGCCCGGCCAGAGTGCCATCGTCCGGACGGTTGCTTACCAGAAGCAAGCCATCGACGCTGCGCGAGTCCAGCCAGCGAACGAAAGTGCTTTCACGTTCGAGCAAATTACGTGTCACGCACAGCACCAGGTTGTAGCCGTTGGCGGATGCCTCCTCTTCGGCAGCGTCGGCCAACTCGGCAAAGAACGGGTTGGCGATGTCGGGCAACACCAGCCCAATGGTTTCACTGCCACCTTTGCTCAAGCGTCGCGCCAGACTGTTGCCACGGTAGTCCAGGGCTTTCAGTGCCTTGTCGATACGCTGAGCGGTTTCGGCTGGCAGGCTGATGCTGTTGTTGAGATAGCGTGACACCGCAGCCTTTGAAAGGCCTGCATGGTTGGCGACATCCTGGAGCGTTACGGGTTTGGTCATGGTGGCCGGTGTGGGGCAGTTGAAAACACGGGGCGTCAGGCGCGGGCAGTGTTGCATATTGTCGTCGCGGGTAGCGAGCCGGGAAGGGTGCCCGACCGGACCGCGCACGGGTGAGTCGTTTCGTCGTTACGAAACATCGGGGAGGCGGATACCCGCCACTGCGGCCGGTTTTTCGGCTCGATACGGCGGAAAACCGCCACCTGTTTTTCCGGTTTCCGTCTATCGTTAGCCCCACGGCCTTGTAAACCGGGGCCTTGATGTCATTTGGCCTCTATGGCACGCCTATTGCTATCTAACCGGCAGAGGTCTGCCCCGCGCAGCTCGACAAAACAAATCCCTCCAGTGCAGGAGGGTTAGCGCTTTATAGGCTCGCGTGCATCAGGTAACGATGCCGACGATGCCCTTGAGGATAACTGCAATGACGACTCGTCAGCCCATCTACAAATCCCTCTATTTTCAGGTAATCGTAGCGATTGTTATCGGTATCCTGATCGGCCATTTCTACCCCGACACCGGCAAGGCCTTGAAGCCGCTGGGGGACGGGTTCATCAAGCTGATCAAGATGGTTATCGCCCCCATCATTTTCTGTACGGTTGTCAGCGGCATCGCCGGCATGCAGAACATGAAGTCGGTCGGCAAGACCGGTGGTTACGCACTGCTGTATTTCGAAATCGTTTCGACCATCGCCCTGTTGATCGGCCTGATCGTCGTGAACGTGGTTCAGCCGGGTGCCGGCATGAACATCGACGTCAGCACCCTGGACGCCTCCAAAATCGCGGCTTACGTCACGGCCAGTAAAGACCAGAGCATCATTGGCTTTATCCTCAACGTGATTCCAAACACCATCGTCGGCGCGTTCGCCAACGGTGACATCCTGCAAGTGCTGATGTTCTCGGTGCTCTTCGGTTTCGCCCTGCATCGCCTGGGTGCCTATGGCAAGCCGGTGCTGGACTTCATCGATCGCTTCGCCCACGTGATGTTCAACATCATCAACATGATCATGAAGCTGGCGCCGATCGGTGCGTTCGGTGCCATGGCCTTTACCATCGGTGCCTACGGCGTGAGCTCGCTGGTGCAGTTGGGCCAGTTGATGATCTGCTTCTACGTTACCTGCGTGCTGTTCGTGGTGCTGGTACTGGGCGCCATTTGCCGCGCTCACGGCTTCAGCGTCTTCAAGCTGGTCCGCTACATCCGTGAAGAGCTGTTGATCGTACTGGGTACTTCCTCGTCGGAATCGGCTCTGCCTCGCATGCTGATCAAGATGGAGCGTCTGGGTGCCCAGAAGTCCGTCGTCGGTCTGGTGATCCCTACCGGTTACTCGTTCAACCTGGACGGTACATCGATCTACCTGACCATGGCTGCCGTGTTCATCGCTCAGGCGACCAACACCCACATGGACATCACGCACCAGATCACCCTGCTGCTGGTGTTGCTGCTGTCGTCCAAAGGTGCTGCGGGCGTGACCGGTAGCGGCTTCATCGTGCTGGCGGCTACCCTGTCTGCGGTCGGTCACCTGCCGGTTGCCGGTCTGGCGCTGATCCTGGGTATCGACCGCTTCATGTCCGAAGCCCGTGCTCTGACCAACCTGGTCGGTAACGCCGTTGCTACCGTCGTGGTTGCCAAGTGGGTCGGCGAGCTGGACACCGACAAGCTGCAGTCCGAGCTGGCTTCCGGTGGCTCCGCCATCCTGGAAACCCGTCCTGAAGACGATCTGGGCGTTGCTGAAGGCCCGACGCCAGCCAACGCGGTGAACACTGGCAAGACTGTGTAATCAAGCCAGCACCGTCTGACTGACCATCAGGCCATGAAATGAAAAAACCCATCTTCGGATGGGTTTTTTTATGCCTGCGATTCTTGACGTTTATTCGGTGCGCGTCTCGCCACTGAACACCAGTGTCTGTCGGCAGCGCCTGCATAAGTAGCGTCGACCCTTGCTGACCATGTTGTGGCGTTGGGCCGAGAACGGGAAGTCGCTTCCAGCGCAAGGACAGCGGTAGATGTAACGGGTCACGCTGCGACGTTTGACAGCGTAGGTGTGGCAGCGGTTGGGTGGCAGCTCATACACGCCGCGCATGATCAGTTGCCACTCTTCTCCGTGGGGCTGAATGCTGCCACCGAACAGTTGATGAGCGATCAGGTGCGCGACTTCGTGCGGCACGGTCTGGCGCAGAAAGTCTTCGGCATTTTCCTGATACAGCTGTGGATTGAAACGCAGCAGGTTTTCGTGCAAATGGGCGACGCCGGCTTTCTGACCGCGCAGCTTGAAGCTGACGACCGGTCGTTTGAACGTGCGTTTGAAGAAGGCTTCGGCTTGTTGATAACAGGTTTCGACGCGGGAATTGAGTTGCTCGGGCATGCTTTGTGGCTCTCCAGTGCGCCAAGTATGCCGTAATGTGGGGGCGCGCTGAAAACACCAGCCGCCCGGTGGTCATTTACATAGACGGGTCCGCGAAGGGCGGACCCGCTCAGCTCCTGCTCAATTAGTGTATTCCGGACCTATTCCAATGCCCCACAGCACGACGGTAAAAGCCATGATTGCAACCAGCACCACCAGACCGACTGCCAGTACGGAACTGGAGAACATGAAGCCTTCTTCGGAAGGCAGATTCATGAACGTCGGCAGGCCAACGTACAACAGATAGACCGTGTAACAGACCGCCGCGGTCCCGGCCACCATGCCGAGCCACAGGTGTGGATAAAGCGCTGCCAGACCGCCAAAGAACAGGGGCGTTGCGGTGTAGGTGGCGAATGCAATGCATTGGGCGAGAGTGGGCGTCGCGTTGTAAGTGCGCGCCATCCAGTGAATGAAGCTGCCCATGACCGCCACGCCTGCCAGCATGGAAATGTACGACATCAGCGCCATCCAGACTGCGCTGCCGTGGGTGAGCATGACCGGCGGTCGCTCGCCGATCACCCAGCCCACCTGAGTGGTGCCTATATAAGCTGAAACCACCGGGATCGCTGCCAGAATCAGCGTATGCGTAAGGTACATGTGGCCGATGGATTCTTCCTCGCCACGGATCTGTTTCCATTCCTGATCGGGGTGCGTGAACAGTCCCCAGACATGATGGATCATGTGCGTACTCCTTTCTTTCGGATACGACTTCATGAACCAGTATAGAAACCCCGCCCGTTGATATAACCGAATGCTTAGAGCGTTTGGCGATGGGGTGTGACCTGTTAATAGCCAGTGGCGCTGTTCTCAAGGCTTACGCGTGTTGTTTAACCTGCGGGCGGTTTTGCGTAAAATGGCCGCCTTTTCTCACTGTCATCGTCAGCGGATACCACCAGTACATGGGCACCCTTTCAGTCAATCAGAACAAACTGCAGAAACGCCTGCGTCGGCTGGCCGGCGAAGCGGTTGCCGACTTCAACATGATTGAAGAGGGTGACAAGGTCATGGTCTGCCTGTCCGGCGGCAAGGACAGCTACACCATGCTCGATGTGCTGATGCACTTGCAGAAAGTCGCGCCGGTGAAGTTCGACATCGTGGCGGTCAACATGGACCAGAAGCAGCCGGGCTTTCCCGAACATGTGTTGCCGGCCTACCTGAAAGAACTGGGGGTCGAGTACCACATCGTCGAGAAGGACACTTACTCGGTGGTCAAGGAACTGGTGCCCGAAGGCAAGACCACCTGTTCGCTGTGCTCACGCCTGCGTCGCGGCACGCTGTATACGTTCGCCGACGAAATCGGTGCAACCAAGATGGCGCTGGGGCATCATCGGGATGACATCGTCGAGACCTTCTTCCTCAACATGTTCTTCAACGGTTCGCTCAAGGCGATGCCGCCCAAACTGCGTGCCGACGATGGCCGTAACGTAGTGATCCGCCCGCTGGCGTACTGCCACGAGAAGGACATTCAGGCCTATTCGGACTTCAAGGGTTTTCCGATCATTCCGTGCAACCTGTGTGGTTCGCAGGAAAACCTGCAGCGTCAGGTGGTCAAGGAAATGCTCCAGGACTGGGAGCGCAAGACGCCCGGCCGCACCGAAAGCATCTTCCGCGCCCTGCAGAACGTGCAGCCTTCACAACTGGCCGACCGCAACCTGTTCGACTTCACCAACCTGCGCATCGACGAAACCGCCGCTTCGCGGTTCGTCAATGTGGTCAATATCTGAGCGTGATCAGTGGTTGACCGTGAATGCCAGCATGGCTGATAGCTGGCACATCGGTCTGCCACTTTCGGCGTGCCACTGATTGAAGACATCCTGCACGATGGCCTGATCGCGCTTGCTGGTAGGCACCCGGTCGACGATGTCCTGCGCGTTCAGCGCCGCTACCACATCATTGGTGGGGATGAACGTGTCCTTGCCGACCATGCGCAGGAAGCGTGGCGCGGACAGCCCGCCCATCTGATTGCCATGTTTGGCCAGGTACTGCCACAGCCCGGTAATGTTATCCACCGGCCATTGCGCGATGAACTGACCAAAGCTGCCGTGCTCCTGCTCGATGTCCAGAATCAGCTGCGCGTTACGCGGCACGCTTTTGAGTTTGCCCAGATGGCGGATGATCCGGGCGTCCTGCATCAGGCGCTCCAGATGGTCGGCGCCCATCAACACGACCTTTTCCGGATCGAAACGGAAGAACACTTCTTCGAACGCTGGCCATTTGGAGTCCACCAGGCTGTGCTTCAGGCCGGCGCGAAACACGCGCAGCGCCAGCGTCGAGAGGTAACGGTCGGCGCTGATGGCTTGCAGCTGTTTGGGTGTCTTGGGGGTGGGCAGGTAGGCTTCCAGAGCTTTGGCGGAGCCGAAACGGTTCAGGCAATACGCGTTCAGCCATTTGTAATCGTGCATCGGTTCTCCAAAGGACAGTCAAAAGGCAGGTCGAGGGTTCAGACCTGCCCGGGGGCTGCAAGTTTGCGATTTAGCTGAAAGCGCCAGCGTACGTAGAGCAACGTGCTGATGAAGACGGCTACGCTGACGGCCATCTCCAGCATTCCGAACAGCCAGCGGTTCGGGTCAAAGGCCGCCAGTGCGCCCTTGATGAAATACAGGTTGATGACAAAGCATGTCCACGAATGACCACGCGGGCTGCCGGTCAGCATGCCGGGAGTCAGGATCAACAGCGGCAGCAGTTCGATGGCCAGAATCACGCCCGGTCGGGCACCGTGCAGGTCGGCGAACAGCAAGTAATAAATAGTCAGCAGGGCGATCATGCCCAGAAAGCAAATCAGGCTGGCCGCCCGACTGAAACGCACCCGTGGCGCCAGCCATTCCCTGGCTGGCAGCGGCCTGGGCGTTTTAGCCACGCGGTGCGTCCAGTTGCAGCGCGGTGTTTGCCAGACGCTGGCCCAGTGCGCGGCACAGGTCGGTTTCGTGACGGTCCAGCGGACGTTTGCCATCGGCACCGGCGTGATGACTCGCGCCGTAAGGCGTGCCGCCGCCTGTGGTTTCCAGCAAAGCCGATTCGCTGTACGGCAGGCCCATGACCAACATGCCGTGGTGCAGCAGCGGCAGCAGCATCGACATCAGCGTGGTTTCCTGGCCGCCATGCAGGCTGGCAGTGGAGGTGAATACGCTGGCAGGCTTGCCGACCAGCGCGCCGGTCAGCCACAGGTTGCTGGTGCCATCGAGGAAGTACTTGAGCGGCGCGGCCATGTTGCCAAAGCGGGTCGGGCTGCCCAGAGCCAAGCCGGAGCAGTGCTTGAGGTCATCGAGAGTCGCATACAGCGCGCCGTTTTCCGGGATACTCGGCGCAGTCGCTTCGCAGTCGGCGGAAATCGCCGGCACGGTACGCAGACGCGCTTCCATGCCGCCCAGCTCGATGCCGCGGGCAATCTGGCGAGCCATTTCGCTGGTGGAGCCGTTACGGCTGTAGTACAGAACCAGAATGTAGGGCGTGCTCACGGCAATAGCTCCAGAATGTTCTCGGGTGGGCGGCCGATGACAGCCTTGTCGCCAGCGACCAGAATCGGGCGCTCGATCAGTTTCGGGTGTGCGGCCATGGCCGCGATCAGTTGCTCGTCGCTCAGGCTCGGATCGGCCAGATTCAGTTGCTTGTAATCGTCCTCGCCAGTGCGCAGCAGTTGCCGCGCGCCGAAGCCCAGCCTGGCCAGCAATTGGCGTAGCTGGTCCGCATCCGGTGGTGTTTCCAGATACAGGACAATGTCAGGACTCAGGCCGCGGGCCTGAAGCAGTTCCAGCGCGCCGCGGGATTTGGTGCAGCGCGGGTTGTGATACAGCGTCAGATCGGTCATTTGCAGGTCGCATCCAGCAGGGAGTGACGCGTATTCTACCCACGCGACGGCACTGTTCGACATATCGAGCGGTCAATAGTCGCATTCAGGGTCATAAGTAACCGGTCTTCAGAGTCGAATAAGGAAACACAGATGGTCAGGCGATTGGCAGCAGCGGTGACGCTTATCGGCAGTTTGCTGCTCAGCGGGTGTGGCGTGGATCTGGGCGCGGACCAGAACGGCCAGAAGGTGTCGAGCGACCGGATCGACGGTCACTGGCTGGTGGTCAACTACTGGGCCGAGTGGTGCGGGCCGTGCCGCGTGGAGATTCCGGAATTCAACAGCTTGTCCGAGCAGTTGAAGGACAAGAAGGTCACTGTGCTGGGCGTCAATTTCGACAACCTGCAGGGCGACGAGTTGAAAAATGCCGCGAACGCGATGGGCATCAAGTTCACCGTGCTGGCGCAGGATCCGGCCGAGCACTACGACTTGCCGCCCTCCGAAGCGCTGCCGGTGACCTATATCATCGACGACAAGGGCAAGATGCGTGAACAACTGCTCGGTGAACAGTCAGCCGCGACCGTGATGCAGAAACTCAAGGCGCTGCGTGGGGAAGGCTGATGGCGGCTGCCGATGGGTTCTCATGCTGGTTGGTCGTCCCGGCCCACACGGCTGGCTGAACGAATACAAAACACCGTGGGTGTGAGCTTGCTTGCGATAGCGCTGGTTCAGCCGACCCGAACGTGGACAGTCGTGTCGGCCTCTTTGCAAGCAAGCAAGCTCCTGCGAACGTATCAGCTTTCTTCCAGCCAGAACCGCAAGGGCTTGCCTTCAGCCGGCCACAGGCGCAGTTGCTGGATGGGCGAAATGTCCCAGCGCTGGACGCTGGACATGGACTTGAGGAAGCGTTCTTCCTGTTCCATCAGTGCCGGAGCGCACAGTTTGCGGGTCCTGCCCAAGGCCCCGAAGCTGATGGTGCCGTCGCGCAGGGTGTAAGGCGCAAACCAGTGGTTGCAGCCGGCGTTGCCATAGGCTCGACCGTCGGCGCCCAAGGTCATGGTCAGACGGCTGTTGTCGATCAGCGGACGTTCGCCGATCCATTCCATGACGTAGCTCTGATCGTGATGGATGGTCTGCGGGTCAGAGGCGCAGCCGGTCACCAGCGCCCCACCGATCAACACGAGTAACAACCGCTGTTTCATGCCGCTTGCCCCTGGCACTTCTTGCAGAAGTGCTTCTCGCCTTCGGTTTTCCAGCCCAGTTCAGCGATGCGTGCGGTGGCGGCAGGTTTCTGCGCCTTGACGCCCAGCTTGCTCTCGACCATGAATTCGAAATTCAATTCGGCGTTGCAGCTGTCGCAGTGGACCTGCCACTGGTGGATCGCCAGCTCGTCGAACACCGGCCCGTGAGCGACGGCGACCCACTGGCCAGGCGGGTTGATCAAATGCCGGACTTTCTCGACCGACAGACGCATGTAAAGACTCTTGCTGCCCTTGATGGTCACCAGCAACTGGTCGTTGTTGTGGATCGAGCCGCCATTGCCGGTGACCTGATAACGACCAGGCCCCAGAGTGCGGCATTCGGTCAGCGTGTGTTGCGGATTGAGCATGCTGTAGCGGAAATCGTGTTCGACCATGGGTCCTCCAAAATTGCGCGCATCCTAACACGCAGCGGCGTGAGGTTAACCCTCTACCCGGTTCTGCGGCGTACCGGCCGACCAGGCGACGATGTTGTCCAGCGTGGTGCGGGCAATCGCACCCAACGCTTCTTTGGTCAAAAACGCTTGATGCGCGGTGACGATGACGTTGGGAAAGGTCAGCAAACGCGCCAGCACGTCATCCTGCAACGGCAGGTCCGAACGGTCGGTGAAAAACAGCTGGGCTTCTTCTTCATACACATCGAGCCCCAGATACCCCAGTTGCCCGGTCTTGAGGGCGTCGATCAGCGCGGCGGTCTCCACCAGCGCACCGCGTCCGGTGTTGATCAGCATGGCGCCGGGTTGCAGGGTCGCCAGCGATTGTTCGTTGATCAGGTAACGGGTCTGCTCGGTGAGCGGGCAATGCAGGCTGATGATCTGCGCCTGGGCCAGCAGGTCCGGCAGGCTCAGGTACCGGGCACCCAGCGCTTGCAGTTCAGGGTTGGGAAAGGGGTCGTGTGCCAGCAGTGTGCAGCCGAATCCGGCCATGATTTTTGCGAACGTCGCGCCGATCTGGCCGGTGCCCACCACTCCGACAGTCTTGCCAACCAGATCGAAACCGGTCAGGCCGTGCAGGCTGAAGTCGCCATCGCGGGTGCGATTGCAGGCGCGGTGCAAGTGCCGGTTGAGCGACAGAATCAGCGCCACCGCGTGCTCGGCCACGGCGTGCGGCGAATACGCCGGTACCCGCACGACGCTCAGGCCCAGACGCAAGGCAGCAGGCAGGTCGACATGGTTGTAACCGGCCGAGCGCAGCGCAATCAGCCGAGTGCCGCCGGCCGCCAGTCGTTCGAGCACTGGCGCACCGAGGTCATCGTTGATGAACGCACAGACCACCTCGAAGCCATCGGCCAGAGCGGCGGTTTCGAGGGTCAGCCGAGCAGGCTGAAAACTCAGTTCCAGGGTCTGCGGCAGGCGTTCGGCGAGGAAGCTGGCGCGGTCGTATTCCTGGCTGCTATAGATCAGTACACGCATGAGTGAGTCCTTTTTCGAATGGCTGATCACGCAGAAATTCCAGCGCGTACGCAGGCGCTCGATCAGCCCATGACGGTCACGCTGTTACCCGCGCCTCTGCCGCCAGTCGGGTGATGGCCTTGTCGAGGTCATCCAGCGCGTCTTCGGTGTGCGGCGCGTCTTGTTTGAGCAGGGTTTCTGCGCGCTGGCAGGCAGCGCGCAATTGCGGGACGCCGCAGTAACGCGTCGCGCCATGCAGGCGGTGCACGCGTTCGATGAGGCCTTGAATGTCTTCGCTGGCCCGCGCCAGACGAATCGCTTCGCGGTCGGCGTCCAGCGAGGCGAGCAGCATGGCCAGCATGTCCGCGGCCAGATCCGGCTTGCCCGCAGCCAGCCGCAGACCTTCGTCGTGGTCCAGCACCAGCGGGCCGACATGCGCGTCGGAGGATTCGGTCTGGCGTTCCGGAACCGGGTTGCGCAGCGCCAGCCCGGTCCACTTTAGGACCACCTGTGCCAACTGGCGTTCGCTGATCGGCTTGGTCAGGTAGTCGTCCATGCCACTCTGCAGCAGTGAGCGTTTTTCGTTGGCCATGGCGTGGGCAGTGAGCGCCACGATTGGCAGCGAGGTCTGATTGCGTTCGGTTTCCCAGGCACGGATCGCTTCGGTGGCCTGGCAGCCGTCCATGCCGGGCATCTGCACGTCCATCAGCACCAGGTCGAAGGCTTCCTGTTGCACCGCGCTGACGGCGGCATAACCACCATCGACCGCCATGACCTCTGCACCCATGTCTTCGAGCAGGGTCTGCACCAGCAACAGGTTGGCCGGGTTGTCGTCCACGCACAGCACACGAGGCGCGCGACTCGACAGCGGCAGGCTGACGTCGGCGCGAACCGCACGCGGTGCGATCAGCTCGGACAGCGCTTTCTGCAACTTACGGGTACACGCCGGTTTGGCCTGCAACTGGGTATACACATCGTGTACCGACATCTGGAACAGCGCGTGCTCGGTGGTCGGGCACAGCACCATGACCTTGCAGTTGAGGTTTTCCAGGTCCCAGATGTGCTGGCGCAAGCGTTCCGGGGAAATCTCCAGCGCCGTGACGCCCAGCACCACCAGATCGATGGCGTGCGGCGTCTCGTGCGCGGCGGTCACGCCGTTGAGCAGGTTTTCCAGGTTGGTGAACACCACCGTCTGCAAACCACAGTCTTCCAACTGGTGTTCCAGCGCCTGACGCGCCAGATCGTGATGTTCAAGCACCGCTGCGCGCAGGCCCTGAAGTGCCTGGTTGGCTGTCTCTTCCTTGTCTTCGCGGGCCTTGGGCAGGTTGAGGCTGATCCAGAATTCGGAGCCTTCGCCGGGGGTGCTGTCGACACCGATTTCACCGCCCATCTGCTCGATGAGGCGCTTGGAAATCACCAGCCCAAGCCCGGTGCCGCCCGGTTGGCGCGAAATGGAGTTGTCGGCCTGGCTGAACGCCTGAAACAGTGCCCGCACGTCCTGACTGGACAGGCCGACACCGGTGTCCTGTACGCTGATGCGCAACTGGGCGTGTTCTTCGGTTTCGTCTTCAAGCATGGCGCGCGCGACAATGGTGCCCTGACGGGTGAACTTGATCGCGTTGCTGACCAGGTTGGTCAGGATCTGCCGTAACCGTAGCGGGTCGCCGGACAGGGCCAGCGGCGTGTCGCGGTAGACGAGGCTGACCAGTTCCAGCTGTTTGGCGTGGGCCGCCGGAGCGAGGATGGTCAGGGTGTCCTGCAGCAGATCACGCAGGTTGAACGGAATGTTGTCCAGCACCAGCTTGCCGGCCTCGATTTTCGAGAAATCGAGAATCTCGTTGATGATGCTCAGCAGGTTGTCGGCGGATTTTTCGATGGTGCCCAGATAATCGTACTGGCGCGGCGTGAGTTCGCTTTTCTGCAACAAATGGGTGAAACCGAGTATTCCGTTGAGCGGTGTGCGGATTTCGTGGCTCATGTTGGCCAGGAATTCGGATTTGATGCGGCTGGCTTCGAGAGCCTCCTTGCGCGCCATATCCAGTTCGATGTTCTGGATTTCGATGGTTTCCAGATTCTGCCTGACGTCCTCGGTCGCCTGATCGATGCTCAGTTGCAGTTCTTCCTGCGCATTCTGCAGGGTGGCGGCCATGCGGTTGATGCCGGATGCGAGTTCGTCCAGCTCGCGGCTGCCGAGCGGCGGCAGGCGTGTTTCCAGATTGCCATCCTTGAGTTGCGAGACCGCCTGTTTGATCTGGCTCAGCGGACCGTTGATGGTGCGGCTCATGCGCACCGCCAGAATGGCCGTGAAAGCCAGGCCGCTGGCGATCAGCAACAGGCTGGCGAACAGGCTGCGGTAACCTCGCAGCAGCGTGCCGTTGTGAGAGATTTCGAGTTCCACCCAGCCCAGCAGCGTGTCGGCTTCGGCGGGTATGATCGGGCTGGTCAGATGACGCTGATGGCCAAAGACCGGCAGCAGGTAGCGCGTGGCGTCGTTGCCGGACGAATTGAGCAACTGAGTGCTGCTGCCAATGGGCGAGGGGCTGATCATGGTCGGACCGGCGTGGGCCAGCACGCTGCGGTCGGTGTCCAGAAACGACACGGCGCGCACATCGGCCTGTTCCAGGGTCTGGGTCGCGATGCGGGTCAGCAGGATCTTGTCCTTGCGCCCCAGCGCATTGGCCGACAGCGGCGCCAGGTCCTGCACGATCATTTCGCCACGCTGCAATAACTGGCTCTGCAGTTCGTAAAGCTGCATCCAGGTGAAATAGCCGCCCAGTACCGCCGCCATCAGACTGGCGGGCAGAATGGTCAATAACAATACACGACCTTTTATGCCCAGCTTGTTCAGCACGCTCGTTCTCCAGCTACCGGTATCAGTCCGTCGATATCAGGCAGCAGTTGCCTGGCCCTATCGGCACAAGGGGATGAGTTTAGCCATTTACCGGCAGCCTGGGCATATTAGTGTGGGGTTGTCGAAACCCGCGTGCCCGGCATGGCGACGTTAAGTGCCCGGGCGTCAGGCACAATACCGAGCGCGTTATAGCGTTTGGTTATAGGTCGCGCACTTTGCGTGATATGGGCTTTGGGCGTTTGCCGTTATGATAGGCGCCCCCGCAGTCTGGATTGCGAATACGCCATGACCCTGCAGTATCAAACCATTGCCGATTGCGTCGGCAACACCCCGCTGGTGCGTCTGCAACGCATGGCGGGTAATACCAGCAATACCCTCTTGTTGAAGCTTGAAGGTAACAACCCGGCTGGCTCGGTGAAAGACCGTCCCGCGCTGTCGATGATCACCCGTGCCGAGCTTCGTGGCCAGATCCACGCCGGTGACACCCTGATCGAAGCCACATCCGGCAACACCGGTATCGCCCTGGCGATGGCCGCGGCGATCAAGGGATACCGCATGATCCTCATCATGCCGGACAATTCCAGCGCCGAGCGCAAGGCTGCGATGACCGCCTATGGTGCCGAGCTGATTCTGGTCAGCAAGGAAGAAGGCATGGAAGGTGCTCGCGATCTGGCCGAACGCATGCAGGCCGAAGGGCGCGGCAAGGTGCTGGACCAGTTCGCCAACGGCGACAATCCTGAAGCGCATTACACCTCCACCGGTCCGGAAATCTGGCAACAGACGGGCGGAACCATCACTCATTTCGTCAGTTCGATGGGCACCACCGGCACCATCATGGGCACGTCGCGCTACCTCAAGGAGCAGAATCCCGAGGTGCAGATCGTCGGTCTGCAACCGATGGAAGGTGCGTCCATTCCCGGTATCCGCCGCTGGCCTTATGAGTACCTGCCGAAGATCTATCAGGCCGACCGTGTCGATCGCATCATCGACATGGGCCAGACCGAAGCCGAAGACACCATGCGTCGGCTGGCGCGTGAGGAAGGTATTTTCTGCGGCGTGTCATCCGGCGGTTCGGTGGCGGGCATGCTGCGCATCTCCCGTGAAGTCGAAAACGCCGTGATCGTGGCAATCATCTGTGACCGAGGCGACCGTTACCTGTCGACTGGCGTCTACGACGCGCCTAACTGATGGCCAAGCATGAGAGAGGACTGCGCTTCCAGCCCGCTGGTGGCGTCAAGACCGTGCAGGTCCCGGTGGGTAAAAAGCAGCGTCTGACCATTGAGCGTCTGGCGGATGACGGGCGCGGCATTGCGTTTCTTGAAGGCAAGACCTGGTTCGTCGCTGGCAGTCTGGCGGGCGAAGAGGTCGAGGCGCGAGTGCTCAACGCGCGTGGCAAGGTGGTCGAAGCGCGTACCGAGCGTGTATTTGCCGCCAGCGAGATGCGCCGTGCACCGCTGTGCAAGCACTTCGGGCGATGCGGCGGTTGCAGTGTCCAGCATGTGCCTCATGACGAACAGCTTGCCCTGAAACAGCGCATGCTCGCCGAGCAATTGCTGCGTGTGGCCAACGTCACGCCGCAGGAATGGGCCGCGCCTTTGAGCAGCTCCGAACTGGCCTACCGCAGACGTGCGCGGGTCGCCGTGCGCTGGGACATGAAGGCCAAACGGCTGGAGGTCGGTTTCCGCGCCACCGCCAGTCAGGACATCGTCAGCATCGAAGAATGCCCGGTGCTGGTACAAGCCTTGCAGCCGATCATGACGCAGTTGCCGGCCATGTTGCAGAGCTTGAGCAAACCGCAGGCGCTGGGGCATGTCGAGCTGTTCAGCGGCTCGGCGATTGCCGTGCTGCTGCGCCATACCGCGCCGCTGGCCGACGCGGACCTGGCGATCCTGCAGGCGTTTTGCGCAGAGCACGACGCGCAGCTGTGGCTGCACGGCGAAGGCGATCCGCAACCGGCGAACTCAGGTGATGAGTTGGGTTATCGCCTTGAACCGTGGAACCTGCAACTTGACTGGCGACCGGGAGATTTCATTCAGGTCAACGCGGCGGTCAATACCGCGATGATCGAGCAGGCACTGGATTGGCTGGCGCCTGCGGCCGATGAACGGGTCCTGGACCTGTTCTGCGGGCTCGGCAATTTTGCCTTGCCGCTGGCCGGCAAAGCCAGAGACGTGGTGGCGGTCGAGGGCGTTGCGACCATGGTCGAACGTGCAGCCGCCAACGCAGTGAGTAATGATCTGCACAATGTGCGGTTTTTTCAGGCGGATCTTTCGCAGCCGCTGACGAACGCCGATTGGGCCGCCGAGGGGTTTTCTGCGGTACTCTTGGACCCACCGCGTGACGGTGCATTCGAAGTGGTACGCCAGATCAGGAAATCAGGCGCCCGACGGTTGCTCTATGTGTCCTGCAACCCGGCAACTTTGGCTCGCGACACGGTCGAACTGGTCAATCAGGGCTACCGACTGAAACGTGCCGGAATTCTCGATATGTTTCCTCAGACGGCGCATGTCGAGGCGATGGCTTTATTTGAAATGAGTAAGTGAGCGGCGGTTCATTGGATCGAGTCAGCTGCTGACAGGGAATCTCATTTAATCCGACTGGCCCGCGAATGCCGGTCCTTGCTTGCCCGGCAAGTGGCATTCGCTCAGAAGGCTGGCGACTGATGGCGCTATTCATCGCGCCGTAGGGAAGGTAAGCAGCATGGTACAGGTGAGAGCGCACCAGCCGATAAACACAGACGGCAGCATCAACCTCGACGCATGGCTCGATCATATCGTCAGCGTCGACCTGGTCCTGGACCGGGAAGTCATGAAACAGGCCTGTGAGTTCGCCCGGCAAGCCGAGCGGAACGACAAGGCGCTGAAGAATCACTGGGCAGACGGCACCTCCAGTTTCCAGACCGGTCTGGAAATCGCGGAGATTCTGGCTGACCTCAAGCTGGATCAGGACTCGCTGGTAGCAGCGGTCATTTACCGTGGCGTGCGCGAAGGCGTGATTCCGTTGCCGGATGTCGAGCAGCGCTTTGGCGCGACGGTCGCCAAACTGATCGACGGCGTTCTGCGCATGGCTGCAATCAGTGCCAGCCTCAGCCCGCGCCAGTCGCTGGTGCTGGGCAGTCAGGCGCAGGTCGAGAACCTGCGCAAGATGCTGGTGGCGATGGTCGATGACGTGCGTGTCGCGCTGATCAAGCTGGCCGAGCGGACTTGCGCCATTCGTGCGGTGAAGAACGCCGCCGACGAGAAGCGCAACCGTGTCGCACGGGAAGTCTTCGACATCTACGCGCCGCTGGCCCATCGCCTCGGCATCGGGCACATCAAGTGGGAACTGGAAGACCTGTCTTTCCGTTACCTGGAGCCTGAGCAATACAAGCAGATCGCCAAGCTGTTGCACGAGCGTCGGCTGGACCGCGAGCGGTTCATCAGCGACGTGATGTCCCAGCTGGAGAACGAACTGCTGGCCACCGGCGTTACCGCCGACATCAGTGGCCGTGCCAAACACATCTATTCCATCTGGCGCAAAATGCAGCGCAAGGGCCTGGCGTTCAGCCAGATCTACGACGTACGCGCGGTGCGTGTGCTGGTTCCGGAAATGCGCGATTGCTACACCGCGCTGGGGATCGTGCACACCCTGTGGCGGCATATCCCCAAGGAGTTCGACGACTACATCGCCAACCCCAAGGAAAACGGTTATCGCTCGCTGCACACTGCGGTCATCGGTCCTGAAGGCAAGGTGCTGGAAGTGCAGATCCGCACTCACGCCATGCACGAAGAGGCGGAGCTGGGTGTCTGCGCGCACTGGCGCTATAAGGGCACCGACGTCAAATCCGGTTCCAACCACTACGAAGAGAAGATCTCCTGGTTGCGTCAGGTGCTGGAATGGCACGAAGAACTGGGCGACATCGGTGGGCTGGCCGAGCAATTGCGGGTCGATATCGAGCCGGACCGTGTCTATGTGTTCACGCCGGACGGTCATGCAATCGACCTGCCCAAAGGCGCGACGCCGCTGGACTTCGCCTACCGCGTTCACACCGAGATCGGCCATAACTGCCGTGGCGCGAAGATCAATGGCCGCATCGTGCCGCTCAACTACAGCCTGCAGACCGGTGAGCAGGTCGAGATCATCACCAGCAAGCACGGCACGCCGAGCCGCGACTGGCTGAACTCGAACCTGGGTTACATCACCACCTCGCGTGCGCGGGCCAAGATCGTCCACTGGTTCAAATTGCAGGCCCGCGACCAGAACGTGGCCGCCGGTCGAACCCTGCTCGAACGCGAGCTGGCGCGTCTGGCATTGCCGCAGGTCGATTTCGACAAGCTGGCCGACAAGGCCAATCACAAGACCGCCGACGACATGTTCGCCGCGCTGGGTGCCGGTGATCTGCGTCTGGCGCAACTGGTCAACCTGGCTCAGCAGCAGGTCGAACCGGACCGCATGAACGAACAGCTGGAGCTGATTCCGCGCAAGGCCACAGGCTACAAACCGGGCAAGCGCGGCGATATTCAGATCCAGGGCGTGGGCAACCTGATGACGCAAATGGCTGGCTGCTGCCAGCCGTTGCCGGGCGATGCCATCGTCGGTTACATCACTCAAGGCCGCGGCGTGAGCATTCACCGTCAGGACTGCGCCTCGGTGCTGCAACTGGCCGGCCGCGAACCGGAGCGTATCATTCAGGTCAGTTGGGGGCCGGTGCCGGTGCTCACCTACCCGGTGGACATCATCATCCGCGCCTACGACCGCTCCGGTCTGTTGCGTGACGTGACGCAAGTGTTGCTCAACGAACGGATCAACGTGCTGGCGGTCAACACCCGCTCCAACAAGGAAGACAACACCGCGCTGATGTCGCTGACCATCGAGATTCCGGGGCTGGACGCGCTGGGGCGGTTGCTGGGGCGTATTTCCCAGTTGCCGAACATCATTGAAACACGGCGTAACCGGACGCCCTGAGTCAGGGTACTCGTTCATGACGCCACCGCGCGCCGCCCTCAGGGCGGCTGACCACAGCAGCCCGGCCCTGAACAGGCCGGGCGCGGAGTCCGAGCGGTAAAGAGAGTTGCCAATGCACACACTTGAAGACTTGCTGCACCTGATGGCCTGGTTGCGTGATCCGCAATACGGTTGCCCGTGGGATCTGAAGCAGACATACGCCACCATCGTGCCGCATACCCTGGAAGAGGCTTATGAAGTCGCCGATGCCATCGAGCAGGGCGATTTCGACCAGCTCAAGGGCGAACTGGGGGACCTGCTGTTTCAGGTGGTCTTTTATGCACATCTGGCCAGGGAAGAAGGGCGCTTCGAATTCGATGGCGTGGTGGACGGCATCGTGCGCAAGCTGCTGCGCCGCCATCCCCATGTGTTTCCGACCGGTGAGCTGTATGCCCCGCTGGAAACGCCGCGTCTGAGCGACGAGGAGGTCAATCGCCGCTGGGACGAAATCAAGGCTCAGGAGCGTGCCGAAAAATCGTCAGCGCCTGAACAGTTGTCCTTGCTGGATGACGTTCCCGCAGCCTTGCCTGCCTTGAGTCGTGCCACCAAGCTGCAAAAACGTGCATCGCAGGTCGGCTTCGACTGGCCTGCGGCGTTGCCGGTGGTTGACAAGGTTCGCGAAGAACTCGATGAAGTGCTCGAGGCAATGGTCGATAATGATGCCGAGGGCATTGCCGAGGAAATCGGCGATCTGTTGTTCGGTGTGGTGAATCTGGCCCGACACCTCAAGGTCGATCCGGAAACTGCGTTACGCTCGGCCAACAGCAAGTTCGACAGACGCTTCCGATTCATTGAACAGGCCTTGCGCCACGCTGAGCGCCCCATCGAGGACTGCAGTCTCGAAGAAATGGACGCTCTGTGGGGCGAAGCCAAACGTCAGGAAAAAAGCGCACCCCGCTGCGGCTGAGTGGTTGCTTAAGAGAGAGAAAAGAGATGGCGGGTATTTCACTTCGCGACCAGTTGCTCAAGGCAGGCCTGGTCAACCAGAAGCAGGCCAAGCAGGTCAGCAAGGAAAAGCAGAAAGAGCAGCGTCTGGTGCATAAGGGCCAGGCTCAGGTCGATGATTCGCAGAAGCGTGCGGCTCAGGAAGCGCTGGCCGAGAAGGTCAAGCGTGATCAGGAACTCAACCGTCAGCAGCAGGAAAAGATCGAGCAGAAAGCCCGTACCGCTCAGGTCAAGCAGTTGATCGAAGCTTCGCGTCTGCCCAAGCTGACCACCGAGGACTATTACAACTTCGTCGACGACAAGAAGGTCAAGCGCATCTCGGTCAACACGCTGATGCGTAACAAGCTCAGCAGCGGTTCGTTGGCCATCGTCCATCATGGCGGCGGTTACGAGATCATCCCGCGTGAGGCGGCGCTGAAGATTCAGGAGCGCGATCCGCGCCGTATCGTGCTGCTCAACACCCCGACCGAAGCGCCGGATGCGGACGATCCGTACGCGGCGTATCAGGTGCCTGACGACCTGATGTGGTAAGCATCGGCTGGAAAGACAAAACCCGCGATGAGCGGGTTTTGTTTTTACGATTCTGAAAGTGCGATCAATGGTTCTGCTGGCTTTCCAGCGCTTCGAGCTCTTCCTTATAACGGTAGGCGTCGGATTCTACGTGAAACATGCCGACCAATTGGTCCTGTTGGTGCACGTCCCAGATCTGGATGCCGTCGGCAACGGCTTCGTGAGAGAGGTGGGCGTCGTCGCGTTCAGTAACTCTGACAGTCATAGTAATCAGCTCCTGACTTGATGGCCTGAAAGGGTCAGGCCTCTGGATACTGCGGCGATGTGTCGCAGGCCTCTTTTATAGAATCTGTTAGCTGGCTAAGTAAATAGCCTGTTCAGGTTCCCGTCCGCTCAGAAAATGATCATCAGTCGCAAGGCCTCTAAATATGGGGTCTTCAGCTGATCGACGGTTAAATGAAGGATTTTTCATGTGCCTTGGCGGGTGGTACAACTGCCATAAATGACGTTGTCTGATGGTGCGGGCAGGCAGCCTCAATGCTTCGTTTCTCAGCCACGGCCCTGACGGCCAGCCAAGAAAAAGCCCCGCATCAAGCGGGGCTCCTTGTTGCAGCAGTCGGGTCGATCAGCTGCCTTTGACAGCCTTGCCGTTCACCGTACCGTCCTGCAGCATGATGTTGTATTCCTTGCCGTCGGTTTCGACCTGTTGCAGGCGAACCAGCAGGTAATCCCAGTCCTTGGCGAACCACAGCACGGTAATGCGCTTGCTTTGCGTCGGGTCGCGCACGCGCTCGACCTTGATGGCATCGACCTGGCCGGCCTTGGTATCGACTTTCTCTGAACCCAGTACACGGAAGTCATAAGTGTCGACTTCGTCGCCATCGACCACCTGATAGCTCATGCTCTTCTTGCCAGCGGCAACATCGTGCTGCAGCGCGAGCTGATAGGTGGATTTGTCGAGAATGCCACGATTGAGCGGCAGTTTGATCGCGTCGCCACGGTCGGTGCCGGTCACGAACTTGGTGTTCCAGTCGAAAGCCAGATCGACCTTTTTCGACTTGCCCAGACCACTGCGTTCAAAGGTGTAGGTCTGTGGCAGCAGAGTTTCCTTGTCGACTTTCAGCGTACTGACTTCGCTCAGGCTGGCGATCATCATCGATGCCTTGAAGTTCAGGGTCCAGGTGCCGTTGGGACCGGCTTCCAGACTGCGTTCGGCCGTGCCGCTCATGGGCAGTTGCTTCCAGTCGGCGGTGTAGCTGGCGGAGAAGGGTTGAAGGTCTGCGGCCTGTGCAGCAGGCAAGGCAAGCAGAGCGAAAGCGAAGAGCAGAGCGCGACGCATAATATCTCCTAGTGTCGAATCAAATGGCCGGTGGCCGGGAGTGCCTGGCCATCCAGTAATGCGCCTTCTTCGCCCAGGCTCAATCGGCCTTCGGCGAACCAGCGTATTGCCAGCGGGTAGATACGGTGCTCCTGGACGTGCACCCGTTGCGCGAGCGTGGCGGGTGTGTCGTTCAACTGTACCGAAATCACTGCCTGTACGACCAGTGGTCCGCCATCGAGTTCCTCGGTGACGAAGTGCACACTGCAGCCATGTTCGGTATCACCGGCTTCCAGTGCACGCTGATGCGTGTGCAAACCTTTGTAGCGCGGCAGCAGGGAAGGGTGGATGTTGAGCAGGCGGCCCTGGTAGTGACGCACGAAGCCAGCGCTGAGAATGCGCATGAACCCGGCCAGTACCACCAGCCTGGGCTGAAAGGTATCGATCAATTCGATCAGCGCGGCATCGAAGGCTTCGCGACCTTCGTAGCCCTTGTGATCCAGAACGCAGGCTTCGATGCCCGCGTCCCGGGCGCGTTGCAGGCCGAAGGCATCGTCACGGTTGGAGATGACAGCGCGGATACGGACGGGGCTGGCCCCGTCCTTGAAACTGTCGATCATCGCTTGCAGGTTGCCACCGGTGCCGGAAAGCAGCACCACGACATCGCAGGTGGCTGACATCAATGCGCCTTGAGGTTTTTCAGCTCGACTTGCGCTGCACCTTCGGCTGCGGTGGCGATCTGGCCGATCACCCATGGCTGCTCGCCCGCTTCGCGCAGAACGTTCAGTGCGGTTTCGACGTGCTCCTGCGCCACGCAGATGACCATGCCCACGCCGCAGTTCAGCACGCGGTGCATTTCGTTTTCTTCAACGTTGCCTTGCTGCTGCAGCCAGTCGAACACGGCCGGACGCTGCCAACTGGCGACGTCGACCACCGCCTGGGCGCCTTGTGGCAGAACACGCGGGATGTTGTCCAGCAGGCCACCACCGGTGATGTGGGCCATGGCCTTGACGGCACCGGTTTCCTTGATGAGCTTGAGCAATGGCTTGACGTAGATGCGGGTCGGCGCCATCAGCAGTTCGGTCAGTGGCTTGCCGTCGAGCTGGATGTTTTCGATGTCGGCACCGGCGACTTCGATGATCTTGCGGATCAGCGAGTAACCGTTGGAGTGCGGGCCCGACGATGGCAGGGCCAACAGGGCGTCACCGGCGGCAACTTTGGAGCCGTCGATGATGTCGGCTTTCTCGACCACGCCGACGCAGAAACCGGCCAGGTCGTAGTCTTCGCCTTCATACATGCCGGGCATTTCAGCGGTTTCGCCGCCGACCAGCGAGCAACCGGCCAGTTCGCAGCCAGCGCCGATGCCGGTCACGACCTGGGCGGCGGTGTCGACGTTCAGTTTGCCAGTGGCGTAGTAGTCCAGGAAGAACAGCGGCTCGGCACCGCAGACCACCAGATCGTTGACGCACATGGCAACCAGGTCGATGCCGATGCTGTCGTGCTTGTTCAGGTTCAGCGCCAGACGCAGCTTGGTGCCGACGCCGTCGGTGCCGGAGACCAGAACCGGTTGCTTGTAACCAGCAGGGATTTCGCAGAGGGCGCCGAAACCTCCCAGGCCGCCCATGACTTCCGGACGCTTGGTGCGCTTGGCCACGCTCTTGATGCGTTCGACCAATGCTTCACCGGCGTCGATGTCTACACCGGCGTCTTTGTAGCTCAGGGAGGGTTGCTTGCTCATAAAAAATCCAGGCCTTTAGGGGGGATTCGGAGGTATCGACCGCTGCGCAGGGGCCCGTTCAGCAACACGCGGGGTGCGCAATGCTAGGGTGGGCCATCGCGATTGCCGGTCTGCGAAGGCGCGCGATTTTATCAGGCTTGCCCTCGGGGGGCCATCCTTGCGCCGACGGTAGGAGCAGGTTCTACTAAATAAACCGCACAGCCTTGCTCCGGGCACGTTCGACTCCATGTGTTTAGGGTGTACTTTAGGCGGGCGTTGAATGAAGAGTGGCCAACTGGTGTCTCACCGTTCGTGCTGCCCCTGAATCCGCCTTCCGAGACTGCTGTTTTTTACTTTTTTCCGTTCGGGAACTGTCCATGCGTTTTTCCAGAATTCTTTTAGTCGGCTGCCTGTCCCTGTTCAGCCTGCCGACCCTTGCCGAAACAGTGAACAATCTTTATCAGGTGCGTGAGCCGGTCAACGGCCAGTCGCCCGATGAGCGCACCCGCGCCACCCAGGCGGCGCTCGAAACACTGGTGCTGCGTCTGACCGGCGATGCCAAGGCTGCGCAAGGTTCTGCGCTGGCAGCGTTGCGCAAGGACCCGCAGCAGGTCATCAGTCAGTACGGTTACGAGGCCGGTCCGCCCGAGTCCTTGCTGGTCGATTTCGATCCGGCCACCACCGACCGCGCACTGCGTCAGGCCGGTCTGCCGATCTGGGGCAGCAATCGTCCGTCGATTCTGGGCTGGTGGCTGAATGATTCGGTCGAGGGCTCCAATCTGGTCGGCGACGGCCAGGCGTCCGCCGAACCTCTGCGTCGTGCCGCGCAGCATCGCGGCTTGCCGTTGCGTCTGCCGCTGGCTGACTTGAGCGAGCAGGGCATCGGCACGGCCAAGACCCTCGAAGGCACCGATGCCGCGCCTTTAAAGGAAGCTTCCGATCGCTACGGCGCCGACGCGATCCTGGCCGTGCACGCCAGGGAAGACACCGGTCAGTGGCAAGGCAAATGGAACCTGTGGCTGGGCGAGCAGCGCGAGCAGGGCACCGCGACCGGTGTCAGTCCTGAGGCGCTGGCCGATGCGGTGTTGCTGGCGGTGAGTCAGCGTCTGGCGCCGCGCTTCGTCGCCAAGCCGGGTGCTTCGACCGGTCTGCTGATGCAGGTTCAGGGGATGACCTTCGAGCGTTATGCCCAGTTACTGCAACTACTCGATCCGTTCGGCGTGCGTGTGACGCTGGTCGAAGGCGATCGCGTGACGTTCGAGGTCAACGGCAACGCCGATCAGCTTCGTTCGCAGATGGCGCTGGCTAAACTTCAGGAAGTCCCGGCCAGCGAAGCGGCTGCGGCTGCTCAGCCCGCGCCAACCGCGCCGGTCGATGCATCGGCACCTGTTCCGGTGCCGGGCTCTACGCCCGCGCCCGGTTCTGCACCCATGATCGTTCCGGCGTCCGCGCCGCAACTGTATTTCCGCTGGTAACTCGGCAAGCGCATTTTCCACTGGGTTGAGAGGCATTGATGACTGATACGCGACGTTGGTTCTGGATCGGCGGGCTGGCCCTGCTGGTTGCATTCGTGGTGTTGCTGCACACGATCCTTACCCCGTTTCTGGTGGCGCTGTTGCTGGCGTATATGGGCGATCCGCTGGTGGATCGTCTGGAACGTGCGGGTCTGTCCCGAACGCTCAGCGTGGTGGCCGTGTTCGGCCTGTTCACGCTGGTGTTGATGGCGTTGTTGCTGGTACTGGTGCCGATGCTGGCCAAGCAGTTGTATCGTCTGTACGAGCTGGCGCCGCAGATGCTCGACTGGCTGCAGCATTCTGCGCTGCCGTGGGTGCAGGCCAAGTTCGGGCTGTCTGATGGTTTCTGGAAGTTCGACAAGATCAAAGCAGCAATCTCCGAGCACATGGGGCAGGCGGGCGATATCGTTTCCATCGTCCTTTCCCAGGCCACCGCGTCAGGGCTGGCGCTGATCGGCTGGCTGACCAATCTGGTACTGATCCCGGTGGTGTGTTTCTACCTGCTGCGCGACTGGGATGTGATGATGGGCAAGATTCGCGGCCTGTTGCCTCGTCAGCGTGAAGGGCTGATCGTCAAGCTGGCAGGCGAGTGTCACGAGGTACTGGGTGCTTTCATTCGCGGCCAGTTGCTGGTCATGGTCGGTCTGGGTGTGATCTATGCGGCCGGCCTGATGTTGGTCGGGCTCGAATTGGGATTGTTGATCGGCGTGATCGCAGGTCTGGCGGCCATCGTGCCTTACATGGGTTTCGTGATCGGCATTGGCGCGGCGCTGATTGCCGGCCTGTTTCAGTTCGGTGGCGACCTGTATCCGATGTTGGGCATCGTTGCGGTGTTCATGATCGGTCAGGCGCTGGAAGGCATGGTGCTCACCCCCTTGCTGGTAGGTGACCGCATCGGTTTGCACCCGGTGGCGGTGATCTTCGCGATCCTGGCCGGTGGCGAACTGTTCGGCTTTACCGGCATCCTGTTGGCGCTGCCGGTGGCGGCGGTCATCATGGTGCTGGTGCGTCACGTTCATGACGTCTACAAGGATTCGGAGATCTACGCGGGTGCTGAAGATCCTGATTTATAAGCGCTTTTCGGTCTGGTCGCGCGGCAGCACTTCACGGGTATCGGCGTGGTCCGTGAAGTGCCGCCAAATGTCCCGCCTGCTTCCCTGCTTTACCCGGCCAGACGCAAACCTTTGATTTTGCTTGGGGTCTGTCGCATTGTGCGACCAGCGTCACGGGTATAAACTTTGCGCACTTTACACAGAGGCCCTTGGCGGTTCGCATGAACCGTTCGTCAGCATGAAACCGATTCAGCTGCCCCTGAGTGTGCGTCTGCGTGATGACGCCACTTTCGTCAATTACTATCCAGGCGCCAATGCCGCTGCACTCGGCTATGTCGAGCGGCTGTGCGAAGCCGACGCCGGATGGACCGAAAGCCTCATTTATCTGTGGGGCAAGGACGGCGTAGGGCGCACGCATCTGTTGCAGGCGGCCTGCCTGCGTTTCGAGCAGATGGGCGAGCCTGCGGTGTACCTGCCGTTGGGCGAGGTTATCGATGAAGGGGTCGAGCTGTTCGACCATCTCGAACAGTACGAGCTGGTTTGCCTGGATGACTTGCAGGCCGTCGTGGGTAAGCCGGAGTGGGAAGAAGCCCTGTTTCATCTGTTCAACCGTCTGCGTGACAGTGGCCGGCGTTTGCTGATCGCTGCGTCCAAGTCGCCCCGTGAGCTGCCGGTCAAACTGCCGGACCTCAAGTCGCGCCTGACCATGGCGTTGGTGTTCCAGATGCGCGGCCTGTCCGATGAAGACAAATTGCGTGCCCTGCAACTGCGTGCATCCCGACGTGGCTTGCACCTGACCGACGAAGTCGGCCATTTCATCCTCACCCGTGGCACGCGCAGCATGAGCGCGCTGTTCGAGCTGCTGGAGCGTCTGGATCAGGCGTCCCTGCAGGAGAAACGCAAGCTGACCATTCCTTTCCTTAAAGAGACGCTCGGGTGGTAGACGAGGCGCTGCTGATGCAGACGGCGGCTGCCCTGCGCCATGCACAGCGGATTCTGGTGATCACCGGCGCGGGTCTCTCGGCTGACTCGGGTCTGCCGACCTATCGTGGCGTTGGCGGACTCTACAATGGCAAGACCGATGATGGCCTGCCTATAGAAGTGGCTTTGTCCGGCCCGATGCTGCGTCGTGATCCCGAGCTGTGCTGGAAGTACATCGCCCAGTTGGGCAAGGCATGCCTCGGCGGCCAGCCGAATTCGGCGCACTACGCCATCGCACAGTTGCAACGCATCAAACCCGAGTGCTGGGTGCTGACTCAGAACGTCGATGGCTATCACCGCGCGGCAGGCAGTCCGCCCGAGCGGCTGATCGAGATCCACGGTCAACTGACGCCGCTGTTCTGTCAGTCGTGCGGCGCCGAAGACACAGGGTTGAGCGAGCACCTTGGACGTTCTTTGCCACCTTTGTGTTCAATCTGTAATGGCGTTTTGCGACCGTCTGTCGTTCTTTTTCAGGAAATGCTCCCCGAGCTCGCCCTTGAAACACTGTATGAACAACTGGCTAAAGGCTATGATGCAGTGCTGAGTATCGGCACCACCGCAAGCTTCCCCTATATCCATGAGCCGGTGATTCGCACCCGTGTTTCCGGGGGTTTTACGGCTGAAATCAATCCGCAACCGACGGATCACAGTGCGCAGATGGACGTGTTTTTGAAGTCCCGCGCCGTACATGTCATGGAAAAACTGATAAGTCACATTTAGTTCGATTGAATTTGCAAATCGTTTTGATAGCGGGCATAGTCTCGCCTTCTTAACAGTTCAGCCACGGTCGTGCCCATGCAAGTTGTTCGCTTCGCACCCCTCGTGCCCCTCGCACTCGTTACATTTCTGTTCGGTTGCTCGGCCAATTTGCCGGTTGCGCAGCAGGATCAGGTTCAGCCAAAGCCTCGTTACCAGAACACGGTTACCGCACAGTCCGCAGCGCATCGCGCCGACGCCGTAGCCCTGCAGGACGAAATGGCCACTGAAGACGAGCTGGCTCAGTTTTCTGATAACACATCCTACAAATTGCCGGTTCTGGCCGAAAGCATCCTCGAACGTGGCAAGTCTCTGATCGGTACGCGTTACCGGTTTGGCGGCACCTCCACCACGTCGGGTTTCGATTGCAGCGGTTTCATCGGTTTTCTGTTTCGTGAAGAGGCCGGCATGAACCTGCCGCGCTCCACTCGCGAAATGATCAACGTCGATGCACCTGTCGTCTCGCGTCAGAACCTCAAGCCTGGTGATGTGCTGTTCTTCAGCACCCGCGGTCGTGGCCGCGTCAGTCATGCGGCGATCTACGCCGGTAACGATCAGTTCATCCATTCCAGCAGCCGTCGCAGTGGCGGTGTACGCATTGACAGTCTTGATGATGCTTACTGGAATAAGACCTTCATCGAAGCCAAGCGTCCGCTGGCCATGGCACCCGGTGCCGTAGCTGTGAAGACGCCAGCGGTTGCCACACAGACAACGGCAATGACTTCGACTACAGTCAAGATCGCACCAAAACGCCCCAAGAAATGAAAAATGAAAAACGCAGACAGGCCGATGGCCTGTTTGCGTTTTTGAGCTTCTCGGCAGCGTAAGCCGCATCCGGATCAGGTTGTTGTGGTTATGTCGATTGCTTTGCGCCTGATAGTCATCTCTGTTGCTGCGTTGCTCGGTGCCTGCGCCGGCGCACCGCCGCCCCCCGCTCAGCCCCGGGTCGTCTATCGCCCGGTGGTCACCGCGCCTCCCCAGATTCTTTCCCAGGCTGCCGAAGATGTGCTGTTTCGCGCATTGGGGCTGGTCGGCACGCCCTATCGCTGGGGCGGTAACACGCCGGACTCGGGTTTTGATTGCAGTGGTCTGATTGGCTACGTCTATCGTGACGCGGCGGGTATCTCGCTGCCACGCTCGACCCGCGACATGGTGGTGATGGGCGCACCCGATGTGCGTCGTGAGCAGCTGCAATCGGGGGATCTGGTGTTCTTCGCCACGTCGGGTGGCTCGCAGGTGTCGCATGCCGGTATCTACGTCGGCGAGGGACGCTTCGTGCATGCTCCAGCCACCGGCGGCACGGTCAAGCTGGACAGCCTCGACAAGCCGTATTGGCAGAAAGCCTATCTCAACGCCAAGCGCGTGATCCAGCCTTCGAATCTGGCGCAGAATCGTCCGTAATCTCTACATACCCGCACATGTGACCCATCGTGATGCCTGATCACTTGCCGGTTCCAGTCCGGGCGCTCCCATCTGCATGAGAGCGCCTTTCGAAATGTTGATCTTGAGCTACTGAGCCGCCTTCGCGGACGTCACCCGCCAGATCTTGTTGCCCACGTCATCCGCCACCAGTAAACCCCCGCGATGGTCATTGACGACGCCGACCGGGCGACCCATGGCTTTTTCGTCACTGTTCAGGAAGCCGGTCAACACATCGACCGGGGCGCCGTTCGGCTTGCCGTTGCTGAACGGCACGAACACCACCTTGTAGCCACTGTGCGGTTTGCGATTCCAGGAGCCGTGTTGGCCGATGAACAGACCTTCGTTGAACGGTGCGGCCAGCGTTTTGCCGTCGGCGAAGACCAGGCCCAGCGAAGCTGTGTGCGGCCCGACGGCATAGTCCGGTTTGATAGCCTTGGCGACCAGCGCCGGATTCTGTGGCTTGACGCGCTCGTCCACGTGTTGGCCATAGTAGCTATAAGGCCAGCCGTAGAAGCCGCCGTCCTGTACCGATGTCACGTAGTCGGGCACCAGATCGCTGCCGATCTCGTCACGCTCGTTGACGGCGGTCCACAACTTGCCGGTGGTCGGCTCCCAGTCCATGCCATTGGGATTGCGCAGGCCTGAAGCAAAGATGCGATGGTTGCCGGTGGCCGCGTCCACTTCCCAGATCGCGGCACGGCCTTCTTCCTTGTCCATGCCGTTTTCGGCCACGTTGCTGTTGGAGCCGACGGTCACATACAGCTTGCTGCCGTCCTTGCTGGCGATGACGTTCTTGGTCCAGTGGTGGTTCAGCGTGCCGCCCGGCAGATCGACGACCTTGGTCGGTTGCGCACTGATCGAGGTCTGGCCGTTTTCGTACGGGAAACTGATCAGGCGGTCGGTGTCGGCGACGTAGAGCTTATTGCCGACCAGCGTCATGCCGAACGGCGAATTGAGGTTCTGCAGGAACACCGTACGGGTTTCCGCGACACCGTCATTGTTGGTGTCGCGCAGCAGGGTGATGCGGTTGGCGCTCGGCACGCCCGCACCGGCGCGGCCCATGACCTTCTCCATGACCCAGCCGCGAATGCCCTTGGAGTCATCCGGTTTGGCCGGCGAATTGGTTTCCGCGACCAGTACGTCGCCGTTGGGCAGCACGTACAACCAGCGCGGGTGATCCAGGTGCTCGGCGAAGGCCCCGACCTGGGTGCCCGCTGCCGCCACCGGTCTGGCGTCTTTTTCCCAGCCCACGGCCGGTGCGATGTTGACCGTGGGGATCAGTGTTTTGTTGGGTTCCGGCAGCTTCGGAGATGGCCCCGTTCCGTCCGAGACCTGCAGGGTCGATGACTCGCCGCAGGCCGCCAGGCCACCAGCCACCAGAAGCAATACGGCGTAATGAGGTCTGAGTTTGAACATGGTGCATCTCCATCGATAAAGGCTTGGTCCAGTAAGGGGTAGAGACGCCTCGGCGGCCGAGGTTCAATCGCACACAGGTATTGGGCACCTCCGTGCAAGTGAATGGCCTGTACGCCGTTGCGCTGCAGTGTCGATTGACGCTCCATCCCCAACCCTCTACCCTTCGCGGTTCGTTTCAGGTGCTCTGCAATCCTCCCGATTGGCAGGGTGAAACAGGGAAGCCGGTGTGGGTCATGCGATCCGATCCCGGCGCTGCCCCCGCAACGGTAAATGAGTCAAGGCTGTGCACGACGCCACTGTGTTTCAACACGGGAAGGCGCGCAGTCGGGGTGACCCGCTCATGAGCCCGGAGACCGGCCTGAATCAGTCAATGGCATCACGGAGGGTGATGTTCTGTGCAGGGCGTTGCCGTGCTGTTCAGTGCTGTCCTTCCGTCTGCCTTTCGCGTCCCCTATTGCGGAGAGCCGAGATGAACGAATCCCCCGAACGCGACGAACGCCATCTGGCGCGCATGCAGCGCAAGAAAGCCGTGATGGACGAGCGCATCGCCAGCTCCCCCAATGAATGCGGGCTGCTGCTGGTGCTGACCGGCAACGGCAAGGGCAAGAGCAGCTCGGCGTTCGGCATGCTTGCGCGCGCCATGGGGCATGGCATGCAGTGTGGAGTTGTGCAGTTCATCAAAGGCCGCAACAGCACCGGCGAAGAATTGTTTTTCCGGCGTTTTCCCGAGCAGGTGCGGTATCACGTGATGGGCGAAGGGTTTACCTGGGAAACCCAGGATCGCCAGCGCGACATCGCTGCCGCCGAATCCGCTTGGGCCGTGAGTCTTGAAATGCTGCGCGATCCGGGCATCGGCCTGGTGGTGCTCGACGAATTGAACATTGCCCTCAAGCACGGTTATCTCGATCTTGAGCAGGTCCTGAGCGACCTGCAGGCCCGCCCGCCGATGCAGCATGTGGTGGTGACCGGCCGTGGTGCCAAACCCGAATTGATCGACCTGGCCGACACCGTTTCGGATGTCGGCGTGGTCAAACACGCATTCCAGTCCGGAATTCGGGCACAAAAAGGTATCGAGTTATGAGTAACCTTTCATGAGAACCCCCAGGGATTGTCCGGCAGTATTGATCGCTGCGCCTGCGTCAGGCCAGGGCAAGACCACCGTCACCGCTGCGCTGGCGCGCCTGCACCGTAACCAGGGTCGCAAGGTCCGGGTCTTCAAGTGCGGCCCCGATTTTCTCGATCCGATGATTCTGGAGCGGGCGAGCGGGGCGCCGGTGTATCAGCTTGACCTGTGGATGATCGGCGCTGACGAAAGCCGTCGTCTGTTATGGGAAGCTGCTGGCGAGGCGGACCTGATCCTGATCGAAGGCGTGATGGGGCTGTTCGACGGTACACCGTCCAGCGCCGATCTGGCGCGGCACTTCGGTGTGCCGGTGCTCGGCGTGATCGACGGCACAGCCATGGCCCAGACCTTCGGCGCGCTGGCGCTGGGGCTGGCACGCTATCAGCCGGACCTGCCGTTTGCCGGTGTGCTGGCCAACCGTGTCGGCACGGTGCGGCATGCGCAGTTGCTGGAAAACAGCCTGACCGAAGGCCTGCGCTGGTACGGGGCGCTGTCGCGGGAAACCGGTTTCGAGTTGCCCAGCCGTCATCTTGGCCTGGTGCAGGCCGACGAACTCAACGACCTGGATCTGCGTCTGGACATGGCGGCAGCAGCGCTGGCCACCACTTGCGAAGTCGCGTTGCCGCCTGCGGTGACCTTCACAGCGTCGGACCCGGTGCAGATCGAACGGTCGCTCGATGGCGTGCGCATTGCCGTGGCCCGTGACGAAGCCTTTGCCTTTACCTACGGTGCCAGTCTTGATTTGCTGCGCGACATGGGTGCCGAACTGACGTTCTTCTCGCCGATCCGCGACAGCCATCTGCCTGAGGCTGACAGCCTCTATCTGCCAGGCGGCTACCCGGAACTGCACCACGTCGAGCTTTCAGCCAATACCACCATGCTGGCGGACATCAACGCTCACCATGCGGCTGGCAAACCCTTGTTGGCCGAGTGCGGCGGCATGTTGTATCTGCTGGATGCCTTGACCGACGTCGAGGGCGTACGCGCAGAACTGGTCGGCTTGCTGCCCGGTGAAGCCGCCATGCAGAAGCGTCTGGCGGCGCTCGCTCTGCAAGCGGTCGACATGCCTGAAGGCGAGTTGCGCGGCCATACCTACCACCATTCGCTGACCAGCACCGAGCTGGAGCCGATTGCCCGCGGTGTCAGCCCCAATGGCGGACGCGGTGCCGAGGCGGTTTATCGTAAGGGCCGGTTGACGGCCTCCTACATCCATTTCTATTTTCCGTCCTGCCCACAGGCGATTGCGGCCCTGTTCAAGCCATGACCGAACACGCGTTCAACGACGATGAGCGGGCGGCGGTGTACCGCGCCATCGCCGAGCGCCGCGACATGCGGCATTTCATCGGCGGCAGTGTTGCGCCGCAACTGCTGGCCCGTCTGCTTGAGGCTGCGCATCAGGCGCCCAGTGTGGGGTTGATGCAGCCCTGGCGCTTCATTCGTATCAGCGATCCGCAGCTGCGCAGCAAAATGCAGGCGCAGGTGGAAGAGGAGCGTATCCGTACGGCCGTGGCGCTGGGCGAGCGTACCGACGAGTTCATGAAGCTGAAGGTCGAAGGGATCAACGATTGCGCCGAAGTGCTGGTAGCGGCGCTGATGGAAGGGCGCGAGCAGCATATTTTCGGTCGCCGGACCTTGCCGGAAATGGACATGGCGTCGTTGTCCTGCGCCATCCAGAACCTGTGGCTGGCGTCGCGGGCCGAAGGGCTGGGCATGGGCTGGGTCTCGCTGTTCGACCCGGATGCACTGGCCGGACTGCTCGGCATGCCCGATGGCGCCAAGCCACTGGCGATCCTTTGCCTGGGGCCAGTGAAAGAATTCTACCCGGCGCCAATGCTGGTGCTGGAAGGCTGGGCGCAGGCGCGTCCGCTGAGTGAACTGCTGTATGAGAATCAATGGGGAGTGAGTCAATGAGTGTGGCGCTGTTGAGCGTAGCCGGAGTGGCGCTGGATGCGCTGCTCGGCGAGCCGAAACGCTACCATCCGCTGGTGGCGTTCGGGCGCTTTGCCAATCGCATCGAGCAGCGGTTCAACGGGGATGGTCGCGGCTGGCGCAGTCACGGCGTCACGGCCTGGTTCATCGCGGTGATACCGCTGACGCTGCTGATCACGCTGCTCAGCTGGCTGCCATTGATCGGCTGGCTGGTGGAGATTCTGGCGCTGTACTGCGCGCTGGGCATGCGCAGCCTGGGCGAGCACGTGCAACCGGTGGCGCAGGCCTTGCGCAGCGACGACCTGGACGAGGCGCGGCGTCGGGTCGGCTATCTGGTCAGTCGCCAGACCAGCGAGCTGGATGCCAATGAGGTTGCGCGTGCGGCCACCGAGTCGGTGCTGGAAAACGGCAGCGACGCGGTGTTTGCCGCGCTGTTCTGGTTCGTGGTGGCCGGTGCTCCAGGCGTCGTGCTTTATCGCCTGAGCAACACGCTCGACGCGATGTGGGGCTATCGCAACGAACGCTTCGAGCGTTTCGGCTGGGCGGCGGCGAAGATCGACGACCTGCTCAATTACATTCCGGCGCGTCTGGTGGCACTGACTTACGCGCTGCTGGGCAAAACCCGGCTGGCATTGCGCTGCTGGCGCACCCAGGGACCCACCTGGGACAGCCCCAACGCAGGTCCGGTGATGGCGGCGGGTGCGGGTGCGCTGGGCGTCGAACTGGGCGGTCCGGCGATCTATCACGGCGAACTGCATCAGCGTCCGCAACTGGGTGAGGGCGCAGCGGCCGATGCGGATTCTATCGATCGCGGCTGGGCGTTGGTGCAGCGCGGGGTCTGGCTGTGGCTGCTGGTGCTGTGCGTCGGGACTGAATTCTATGCTTGAGCACGGCGGACGGTTGCGCGCCGCGGCGCAGCATTACGGCATTGATCGCGCTCACTGGCTGGACCTGTCCACCGGCATCGCGCCGTGGGCGTGGCCCATCCCGGACATTCCCGCAAGCGCCTGGGCACGTCTGCCCGAAACCGACGACGGCCTGGAGTCGGCGGCCTGCGCCTACTACGGCGTCCCGTACCTGTTGCCGGTGCCCGGCTCGCAGGCGGCGATTCAGGCATTGCCACGGGTGCGTAGCCCCGGTCGGGTCGGGGTGCTCTCTCCGTGCTACGCCGAACACGCCCACGCCTGGCGCAAGAGTGGCTTTGTGGTGCGCGAAGTCGGCGAGCATGAAGCGGATTACTTTCTCGACAGCCTCGACGTGCTGGTGGTAGTCAATCCCAACAACCCGACCGGCCTGCACCTGAGCGCCGAGCGGCTGCTGGGCTGGCATGCGCGGCTGGCGGAGCGGGGCGGCTGGCTGGTGGTCGACGAGGCATTCATGGACAACACGCCGAGCCTGAGCCTGTCAGCCGAGACCTGGCGCATCGGTCTGGTGGTGCTGCGCTCGTTCGGCAAGTTCTTTGGCCTGGCCGGGGTCAGGCTCGGCTTCGTGCTGGCCGAGCCCGGCCTGCTCAGGTTGCTGGCGCAGGAAATCGGTCCATGGGCGGTGAGCGGGCCGACGCGCGTGCTCGGTCAGGCGTGTCTGAGCGATCGCGAGGGGCAGGCCCGGCAGCGAGAACGTACCGGTCAGGCACGTGACCGACTGGTGACGCTGCTTGAGTTGTACGGCTTTGCGCCGACTGGCGGCTGCGCACTGTTTCAGTGGCTGGTTACTCCTGAAGCGCAGGCGCTCTATGAATTTTGCGCCCGGCGTGGTGTGCTGTTGCGGCTTTTTGTCGGCGATGTTCCCGAAGCCTCCAGCCTGCGTTTCGGTCTTCCCTGCGACGAAGCCGACTGGCGGCGTCTGCACACTGTCCTGTTCGAATACCGCAAGGAATCCTCATGGCCACGCTGATGGTACAAGGCACCACGTCCGACGCGGGCAAAAGCACGCTGGTAACAGCGCTGTGCCGCTGGCTGACGCGACAGGGCATCAAGGTCGTGCCGTTCAAGCCGCAAAACATGGCGCTCAACAGCGCGGTCACCGACGACGGCGGCGAGATCGGCCGCGCTCAAGCGGTGCAGGCCCAGGCCTGCTTCCTGAAACCGCATACCGACATGAATCCGGTGCTGCTCAAGCCCAATAGCGACACCGGGGCGCAGGTCATCATCCACGGTCGCGCCGTCACCACCATGAATGCGGTGGCGTACCACGGCTATAAAGAGATCGCCATGCGTGCGGTGCTGGAATCGCATCAGCGTCTGGGCCAGCACTATCCGGTGATCATGGTCGAAGGTGCGGGCTCGCCCGCCGAGATCAATCTGCGCGCCAATGACATTGCCAACATGGGTTTTGCCGAAGCGGTCGACTGCCCGGTGCTATTGATTGCCGACATCAACCGTGGCGGCGTCTTTGCCCATCTGGTCGGCACGCTGGAGCTGCTGTCGCCCAGCGAGCAGGCGCGGGTCAAGGGCTTCATCATCAATCGCTTTCGCGGCGACATCGCCCTGCTGCAGCCGGGGCTGGACTGGCTTGAAGCGCGTACCGGCAAGCCGGTGGTCGGCGTACTGCCGTACGTGATGGACCTGCACCTGGAGGCTGAAGATGGCCTGGATCAGCGTCAGACCGACAAGGTCGAGCAGGTGCTCAATGTGGTGGTCCCGGTGCTGCCGCGCATCAGCAATCACACCGACTTCGATCCGCTGCGTCTGCACCCGCAGGTCAATCTGCAGTTCATCGGGCCGGGCCAGACGATCCCGTCCGCCGACCTGATCATTTTGCCAGGCTCAAAAAGCGTGCGCAGCGACCTTGCCTATTTGCGCGCCAACGGCTGGGAAGACGCCATCCAGCGACACCTGCGCTACGGCGGCAAACTGATGGGGATCTGTGGCGGATTGCAGATGCTCGGCGAGCAGATGCATGACCCGCTGGGTCTTGAGGGGGCGGCCGGCTCCAGTCCCGGCCTCGGCCTGTTGGCGATGAGCACGGTGCTTGAGTCTGAAAAGCAACTGCGTAACGTGCGCGGGCGGCTGACGCTGGAAGGTGCTGAAGTCAGCGGTTACGAGATCCACGCCGGCGTTACCACGGGGGCGGCGTTGGAACAGGCCGCCGTTCAGCTGGATGACGGACGTTACGATGGCGCGCAGAGCCCCGACGGGCAGATTCTAGGCACCTACCTGCACGGCCTGTTCGAGTCACCTGCGGCCTGCGGCGCGTTGCTGCGCTGGGCCGGGCTTCGCGATGTGCAGACGGTGGATTACCACGCCCTGCGCGAGCGCGACATCGAGCGTCTGGCGGATCTGGTGGAAAAGCACCTGGACGGCGGCTTGCTGCGTCAATTGTGCGGCCTGGAGGCGAACTGAAATGCTGCAATTGATCCTGGGCGGTGCACGCTCCGGCAAGAGTCGTCTGGCCGAGAAACTGGCCGCGCAATCCGGCCTGGAGGTGATCTATATCGCGACCAGTCAACCCCTGGATGGCGAGATGAACCAGCGGGTCGCCAGCCACCGTGCCCGACGTCCCGAGCAATGGGGGCTGGTGGAAGAGCCGGTCGAACTGGCCCGTGTTCTGCGGGAAACTGCCGCGCACGACCAGTGCCTGCTGGTGGATTGCCTGACCCTGTGGTTGACCAATCTGCTGATGCTCGATGACCCCGAGCGTCTTGCCCGGGAACGCGACGCGCTGCTCGACGGGTTGGCTGCGTTGCCGGGTGAAATCATATTCGTCAGTAACGAAACCGGACTTGGCGTCGTGCCGCTCGGTGAGCTGACTCGTCGTTATGTCGATGAAGCGGGCCTGTTGCACCAGGCCCTGGCCGAACGTTGCCAGCGCGTGGTGTTGACCGTGGCTGGCCTGCCTCTGACTTTGAAAGGAACTGCGTTATGAGTAACTCCTGGTGGCTTGAGCCCGCACAGGCGATCAACGCGGCGGTGCGTGAAGCCGCGCTGAACCGTCAGCAGCAACTGACCAAGCCGGCCGGTTCGCTGGCGCAACTTGAGCGGCTGGCGGTGCAGCTCGCAGGTCTGCAGGGCAGAGAGCGTCCGGCTGCCGATCAGGTGTGGATCGCCATTTTCGCTGGTGATCACGGAATCGTGGCCGAAGGCGTGTCGGCCTACCCGCAAGCCGTTACCGGCCAGATGCTGCACAACTTCGTCAACGGCGGCGCGGCGATCAGCGTGCTGGCGCGTCAGTTGTCGGCGCAACTGGACGTTGTGGATCTGGGCACGGTTCTGCCGATGGACCTGCCAGGCGTGCGTCATCTGCGGATTGGCGCGGGCACCGCCAACTTCGCTCAGGGCCCGGCCATGACTGCTGAGCAGGGCCACGCTGCCTTGCAGGCCGGGCGCGACAGCGTCTTGCGTGGCAAGGCGTCGGGGGCCGAGTTGTTCATCGGCGGCGAAATGGGCATCGGCAATACCACCGCTGCCAGTGCTGTGGCCTGTTCGCTGCTGGAGTGCGCCGCACAACTGCTGGTCGGCCCCGGCACCGGTCTGAACGCCGAAGGTATCGCGCACAAGACCCAGGTCATCGAACGTGCCCTTATGCTGCACGCCGAGCATGCCGGTGATCCGTTGCGCAGCCTGTTCAGCCTCGGCGGTTTTGAGATTGCCGCGTTGGCGGGCGCTTATCTGGCGTGTGCGCAGGAAGGCATCGCGGCGCTGGTCGACGGATTCATTTGCAGCGTGGCCGCGTTGGTGGCGGTGCGCCTGAATCCGTCGTGCCGCGACTGGCTGGTGTTCGGCCACCGAGGTGCCGAGCCTGGGCATCGCCATGTGCTGGAGATCCTGCAGGCCGATCCGTTGCTCGATCTGGGGCTGCGCCTGGGCGAGGGCAGTGGTGCGGCGCTGGCCGTGCCGCTGGTGCGTATGGCTTGCGAGTTGCACAACCGCATGTCGACCTTTGCCGAAGCCAGCGTCTCGGACCGTCCGGCATGACTCTGCATCTGGACCTTTTGCGTCATGGCGAAACCGAGTTGGGCGGCGGCATGCGGGGCAGCCTTGACGATGCGCTGACCGAACCCGGATGGCAGCAGATGCGCAGTGCCGTCGCCGAAGCCGGTCCCTGGGACCGGATTGTGAGTTCTCCCTTGCAGCGCTGTGCACGATTTTCCGAAGATCTGGCCGAACGCCTGGCGCTGCCGCTGCAGTTTGAGGCCGGCTTGCAGGAGTTGCATTTCGGTGACTGGGAAGGTCGCAGCGCGGCACAGTTGATGGAAACGGACGAGGAAGGGCTGGGCCTGTTCTGGAACGATCCTTATGCCTTCACACCGCCCAATGGCGAGCCTGTAATCGATTTCTCGACCCGTGTTCTGAACGCCGTGCAGCGCCTGCATCAGGCGTACGCCGGAGAGCGGGTGCTGCTGGTCAGTCACGGCGGTGTGATGCGTCTGTTGCTGGCGCGCGCGCGTGGTCTGCCGCGTGAGCAGTTGTTGCACGTGGTGGTCGGTCATGGCGCGCTGTTGTCGATCCGGGTCGCCGCTGATGGCGCTTTGACGGAGGCCTGACATGTTGCCGTTCTGGATCGCCCTGCAGTTTCTCAGCAGTCTGCCGGTTCGCCTTCCGGGCATGCCGTGCTCTGAGGAAAACGGTCGCTCGCTGCTGTTCTATCCGGTGGTGGGTGCGCTGTTCGGCATTGTGCTGATGGGCCTCGACGTTTTGCTTCAGGGCACGCCTTCGATGTTGCACGCCGCGCTGCTGCTGTGTGCCTGGGTGCTGTTGAGCGGCGCGTTACACCTGGACGGTCTCGCTGACAGCGCCGACGCCTGGCTCGGCGGTTTCGGTGATCGCGAACGCACCCTGACCATCATGAAAGACCCGCGCAGCGGGCCTATTGCCGTCGTGACGCTGGTGCTGGTGCTGCTGCTCAAGTTCACCGCCATCCTAGCGCTGATCGACAACGGTCACAGTATCGCGTTGCTGCTGGCCCCGTTGATTGGGCGCAGCGCGATACTGGGCCTGTTTCTGAGTACGCCTTACGTGCGCGCTGGCGGTCTTGGTCAGGCGCTGGCGGATCACCTGCCGCGCAGTGCTGCACGCCGGGTGCTGTTGATCAGCATGGCAGCTTGCGTTCTGCTGGCAGGCTGGTCAGGGCTGATCGCCGTGCTGGCGGCTATGCTCTGTTTTCTCTGGCTGCGCCAATTGATGATCCTTCGGCTTGGCGGCACCACTGGTGACACGGCCGGTGCGCTGCTTGAACTGCTGGAAGTGACCGCGCTGTTGGCGGTGGCGCTGCGCTGATTGCCACTCGGAAATCGCCCGATAACTGATTGACAGGCTCCAGCGCTGGAGCGTAATTTCGCCTCTATCCATTTACGGGTATATCCACGCATTTCGGTTTCGGGAGCACAACAATAATGACATCGGTCTGGCGTACCAGTGGCTGGATACTGCTCGGGAGTGCACTGATTCTCGCGTTGTCCTTGGGGACAAGGCACGGTTTTGGTCTGTTTCTCGCGCCCATGAGCGTTGACTTTGGCTGGGGCCGCGAGGTCTTCGCCTTTGCCATCGCCCTGCAGAATCTGATGTGGGGTCTGGCGCAACCATTTGCCGGTGCTCTGGCTGATCGTTTCGGTGCTGCCAAAGTCGTGTTCGTTGGCGGTGTGCTGTACGCGGTAGGTCTGTTGTGCATGAGCATGGTCGATTCACCACTGACCCTCTCCCTGAGTGCGGGCTTGCTGATCGGCATCGGCCTGTCCGGTACGTCGTTCTCGGTCATCCTGGGGGTGGTCGGACGCGCGTTGCCCGCCGAAAAGCGCAGCATGGGCATGGGTATCGCCAGTGCTGCGGGCTCCTTCGGTCAGTTCGCGATGCTGCCTGGCACGTTGGGGTTGATCGGCTGGCTGGGCTGGTCCGGCGCCTTGCTGGTGCTGGGTGTGATGGTGGCGTTGATCCTGCCGCTGGTGAGTATGCTCAAGGACAAGCCGACCGAGTCCGTCGGCATCCAGCAGACCCTGGGTGAAGCGTTGCGTGAGGCGTGCAGCCACTCCGGGTTCTGGCTGTTGGCGTTGGGTTTTTTTGTCTGCGGTTTTCAGGTGGTGTTCATTGGCGTGCATCTACCGGCGTATCTGGTGGATCAGCATCTGCCGGCCAAGGTAGGCACGACCGTGCTGGCACTGATCGGCCTGTTCAACATCTTTGGCACTTACACCGCCGGGTGGCTGGGCGGGCGCATGTCCAAGCCGCGTCTGCTGACCTTGCTGTACTTGCTGAGGGCGGTAGTGATCGTACTGTTTCTGTGGGTGCCGTTGAGCCAGACCACCGCTTACCTGTTCGGGGTGGCGATGGGCCTGTTGTGGCTGTCTACGGTGCCGCTGACCAATGGCACGGTCGCGACGCTGTTCGGGGTGCGCAATCTGTCGATGCTCGGTGGTATCGTCTTCCTGTTCCACCAGTTGGGCGCTTTCCTGGGCGGCTGGCTGGGCGGGCTGGTGTATGACCATACCGGGAGTTACGACTTGATCTGGCAAGTGTCAATTCTGCTCAGTCTGCTGGCGGCAGCCCTCAACTGGCCTGTGCGCGAGCGCCCTGTGGCGCGGCTGCAGGCGCAGGCAAGTGTAGTGTGAACAGGCAATGGCCGTTGATGGTGGCGCTGGTCTGCGGCGCCGCGGTGTTGGCGCTGGTCTGGTGGGCCTGGCAGTACGTGGGCCTGGCCGCGCTGCAACTGGGCATGGTCGCTTGCTAGGCAGAGGGCGCTTCTTGGGGTAGCGTATCGGCAGACAACCCAATCCATTCCGGGACGCCCTTTTGATGAATACTCGCCTGATATCGATGCCTTTGCTGCTGCTGGCGATGAGTGGCGCAGCGATGGCCGCCGACTGCCCGGCACTGCTGCAAGGGGAACTGCCCAAGCTGCGCTCCAAGGAAAACATCGACTTGTGCCAGCGCTACGCCGGCAAGCCGATGGTGGTGGTCAACACCGCAAGTTTCTGCGGCTTCGCGCCCCAGTTCAAAGGGCTCGAAGAACTCAACCAGCGCTACAAGAGCCAGGGCCTTGAGGTGCTGGGTGTGCCTTCCAACGACTTCAAGCAAGAAGCCAAGGACGGTGAAGAAACCGCCAAGGTCTGCTACGTCAATTACGGCGTAACCTTCACCATGACCGAGCCGCAGGCGGTGAGAGGTGACGACGCCACCCACCTGTTCAAAGTGCTGGCCGAACAGAGCAGTGCGCCGCGCTGGAACTTCTACAAGTATGTGGTGGATCGCCAGGGCAAGGTGATCGCCAACTTTTCCAGCATGACCAAACCGGACGATCCCGATCTGATCGCAGCGATCGAGAAGGCGATTGCGTCAAAGCCCTGATCAAGCCTGCTGAAAGGCAGTCGGGAAAGATTCGGCTGCTGCCGCTTTCTCAATTACGAGGCAGCAAAAAGCCCGCAATCCCTGAGGACGTGCGGGCTTTTTTCAGCCGGTTTTCAGTGGTTTATCAGAAGCGATAGGTGACCGATGTACCGACGCCGTGCGCAGTGTTGCGGAAGTCCGCGCTGTAGGAGCGTTTGGTGGCGCTGCTGTTGCGGATCTTGGCTTCGTCTTCACGCAGGTACGAGTACGCCACGTCGATGGTCAGATCGTCGGTTGGGCTCCAGCCAGCACCGAAGCTGACGATCTTGCGGTCGCCGGTCGGGATGCGTGGAGAGCGATTGACGTTGTTGGTCGGTGCCTGGTCGACGGAGAAGCCAGTGCGCAGTGTCCACTCCTTGTTGACCTTGTACGAAGCACCGATGGCGTGAGCCCAGGTGTCGTGCCAGTCCTGCTCTTCGGAGATGGTACCGATCGGGCCTGCCGAGCCACCCAGTTGTGGGGGAACGCCGTCGTTGTTGACGGTGATGTCGGTCAGGCGACTCCAGCGGGTCCAGGTGCTGCCTGCGTAGACAGTCCAGTTTTCATCGATCTGCTGGGTAATGGAAAAGTCCACCGACTCAGGCGTGGAGATGTCCAGCGAAGCGTCGTATTTCTGGCCGCCGAACGGACCGAAGCCGGAGCCTTCGATCTTGGTCTTGCCCTTGAGCTTGTAATCGACCTTGGAGTGGTAGGTCAGGCCCAGGCGCGTGGTGTCAGTGGCCTGTACCAGCACACCGACATTGAAGCCCAGCGCGGTGTCGTCACCTTCGATCTTCACCTTGCCGTCGTTACGGCCCGGCGTTGCGGCGTTGAGCGTGGAGGAGGTCAGCTCGCCGTCGATACGGTTGATCGTGGGGCCGAACCCGATGGATACCTTGTCATTGAAGGCGTAACTGACGGTCGGCTGAAGAGTCACGACCTGAACGTGGCTCTTGTCGCCCCAGTAACGGCCTGCGAAGCCGCTTTCGTAGTCGGTCACCAGACCGAAGGGGGCGTACATGCCCAGGCCGAAGGCCCAGTGATCATCGATAGGTTTGACGTAGTAGCCCATAGGCACGCCGACCACGGGGACCATGTCGCCGTCGTTGCTGCCGCCGAAGGTGCCACGGCCATTGTCGATATCGGTCTTGGCGATCACGGCTGCCGCGCCCACGCTGATCTCTTCGCGCTTGAGGCGGGACATGCCGGCAGGGTTGCCGAAGACGGTGCTGGCATCATCGGCAGACGACGAACGGCCGGCAAAACCGGTGCCCATGCCGCTGACGCTTTGTTCGTTAAGTGCGAAACCGGCAGCGAATAGCTGAGAGGAGGCCAGGCCGATGGCCAGACCCAACGTTGTCCTGTTCAGTGCTTTTGTCATTATTTTCATTATTAGAACTCCTTGTTGATCACCGGGCGGAAATTACCAACATTTTCGATGGCGCGCTATAGCCTAAAGTGCCCGAGATAGAGCTATTCTTGTAGGACAATCCATCTATCTTGCAGCGAACGCTGCCGATCTTCGAATTACAATGTTTCGCTCATGCCGATAAATACAGGGGCGCGACGCTGGCGTTCCAGCAGGCGACAAAATCTCTCAGGCGTCCCTGCGGCTGAAAAATATTTCTCCAGATTCTGGCCATTGCCAGCGGATCATCTTCAGCGGGCAGAACGGTGTTTCCGGCTTCGATCATCATCCAGGCGATGGCCGTGGAGTAGCGCAGGTTGACGGTCAGTTCCAGATGCGGTCCGCTGAGAAATGCATGCTGACTGGCCAGGCCGCGAACCCGGCTGGCCAGCTCGGGGTCCAGCGCCAGATAGTCGTCCCAGAGTCGCTGGTGACTGGGTTCGGGAATGCGGTAGAGGCCGTGTCCTCGGCGGCTGTCGAGAGCGGTGCCCAGCGAGGACTGGCTGGCGGCGATCCCCAGCAGGAGTGACTCGGCGCAGTGGCTGCGGCGGTCGAGATAGACCAGGGTCGGACGGATCACGTGACGGCATAATTCTATGGCTGCAATACCCATAATACTGTCGGCGCTCGTAAGGGTGGCCGGAGGCTCCTGATGCACGGTGACGGTAAACAGGGCAGGGCTGCCGGAAGCGGTCTTGAGCCGCTCGAGTTGAAGTGTAGTGTCAAATTTGCAGTGTAAAGGCCTGTTTTTAAATTGTTTGCCTCGTCGTCGATAACCGGATAGATCGGTTGGCGATTAGCCAGACGGCCGGGCGTGAAGCCGAGACAATAAAAAGCCCCGCTTGTGAGGGCGGGGCTTCGGGCTTGCGGTGTGGCGTTCGTCTTAAGCGGTCAACGCCTGACGGGTACGCTCGATCACGGCCTGCAGCGGTTCGGCGCTGGCGTATTGATCGGGGTACAGGCGTTCGCTGTGGCGGGCGATGCCGTGCTCGTTGACGATGGTGAAGCTGAAGCAGCCTTTGCGGGCGGCCATGATCAGGCAATTCATAGGGGCAAAAGCGTTGGTCAGAGTATGAATGGCGTGTTGGGTCTGGTTATGGTGAGTCATGTAGGTGTTTCCTGAATCAACACGGAACAATACCGTGCATAAATAAAGATTCCAGTAAACGCGGGCCGGCATTGGGTAATTAAAGCCTGGCGGGGCGAAGAACCTGACTGGAACAAGACAGTCAGTTGAAGCGCGCTTTATCGTATGGCGCTCTGGCTGGCTGGTAGGTACTTAGGAGGGCAGGCAACACAACAGGAGCAAAGGTTCGACGCTCCGGGTGAAGATCCTGATCAATTGCAGGCTGGTTGAAGCAGAACATGATAGCCGTAACTGCAACGCCGCCAAGGTGGCTCACGAATGCGAAAGGGTCATGCCTGGAAACCATCGAGGTGGTCGATCCCTTGTAGCCAGCATTCTCTTCCACTGGAAAGAGCTAACACTGGGGGACTTGTCGACCGGAATTGATTTTCAGCTTGGTACTAACGGCGGCTATGCTAATCAGGTTGGCAATGGATTGCAAGGGTGCATGCAAAATAATCACGCTACCAGTGCCCGGCGATTCGGTAGATCAGAACCGTGGCAGCGGCGACCATCGAGCAGCCCAGCACGTAGGCCGCGACCGTCAGGCGGCGAGACTCGCGGCGCTCGATGGCGCGCATGATGTCGCCCACTTCGTTGATCCGGCCATTGCTCAGGTCGTTGCAAATGATCAGCGCCATGGCAATTGCCGACAGCAGGATGGTGTAGGCAAATACGCCCCCGTCCGGGGGCGGCAGCACGATGCTCACGCCGATGGCGATGGCGCAGACGGCCAGCAGCAGCACGAACAACTTCATGACTTCTTTCATCGTGTCCCTTCAACGTGGCAAGCATGAACGGCCGCGTGGCGCTTTCAGGCTCGATTGGACAGCGGCGAATGTATTTTGTCGCATACCTGATTGCGAGGTGCCAGGCAGGGGAAGGAAAGTGCGCGTCCGATCCTCTTTTTTGCCGCTCGAAACAGCCCTGAAACCCGTATGCCTGTTGAGAAACCGATGCATTTGCGCGGTCGCTGCCAAAGGTTTGAAACACGCCAGAACCCGGTCGTTTCAGAGTTGTGCACATTAGCGTCACAAGCTGCCACATCACTGTCACATGCATCGCTAAGGGTTTGATTTCTGATGGTGAATTATTAAGTCAATGAAAAACATCGTTTTTTTAAACTGGTGAAAAAATCGTCAGTTTGAGCGCAAGCCCCACCCTGTCTGCGTTTGAGAGAGTTAAAGGGGTGTTGTCCACTGAGTTATCCACAGCTTCTGTGGATTGTCCCGATCCAGAATGACACAGAATTGAGAGTGTGCCTGACACTGAAAGCGAGTAGAATCTCGTCCCCCGATTTGACCCTGCGCTGTCGCTTCGACCTCTGCCCAAAGCGCTACTACTGCTGCACCCTCTATTTTTCTCAAGGCTTTACGCATAATGCGATTGGCATTCAATCGGCACGTAGGGAGTCGTTATGGCATTTGACCTGAACAGCCTGCTGCTGGGCCTTGGCGCCGCAGCGTTGCCGTTGCTGGCGTGGGTCTGGCACTTGCAGCGCCGTTTGTCTCGCCGCGAGGCCGATACGGCACTGCTGGACGAGCGTTTGAGCATGGCGCAGATGGCGCAGGATGGCCTCAATGCGCAACTCGATGCCTGTCGTGACGAGATCAGCGATCTTGGCCAGGCCAATGCCGCCAAGCAGGCGGATCTGGCCGCCCTGCGCCGTGAGGTCGAGTTGTTGCGGCAGGAGTGCGACAACGCGCGGGATGTCGCCCAGAGCTGGAGTCAGGAACGCGCCACAAAGGAGGTCGAGCTGCGCCGCCTGGACGCGCAATGCGCCGCATTGGGTGCCGAACTGCGTGAGCAGCAGGACAGCCATCAGCAGCGCCTCAATGATCTGCAGGGCTCACGTGACGAGTTGCGTGCCCAGTTCGCCGAGCTGGCAGGCAAGATTTTCGATGAGCGCGAGCAACGTTTCGCCGAAACCAGCCAGCAGCAGTTGGGGCAATTGCTGACGCCTCTTAAGGAGCGCATCCAGTCGTTCGAAAAACGCGTCGAGGAAAGTTATCAGAACGAAGCCCGCGAGCGGTTTTCGCTGGCCAAGGAGCTGGAGCGTCTGCAGCAGCTCAACCTGCGCTTGAGCGACGAGGCCACCAACCTGACGCGGGCGCTCAAAGGGCAGAAAACCCAGGGCAACTGGGGTGAGCTGATTCTGGAGCGGGTGCTGGAACACGCCGGTCTGGAAAAAGGCCGGGAATATCAGACCCAGGTCAGCCTCAAGGGGCCGGACGGCGAGCGCTTTCAGCCTGACGTGCTGATCATGCTGCCGGGCGACAAGCAGGTGGTGGTCGACGCCAAAGTCAGCCTGACGGCTTATCAACAGTATGTGTCGGCAGACGATGAGGTGATCGGTCAGGCAGCACTGAAACAGCACGTGCTGTCGCTGCGCAATCACGTCAAAGGGCTGTCGGGCAAGGATTACAAACGACTCGAAGGCTTGCATAGTCTGGATTTCGTGTTGCTGTTCGTGCCCATCGAGGCGGCGTTTTCCGCAGCGCTGCAGGCCGAGCCGAATCTGTTTCAAGAGGCCTTCGACCGCAACATCGTGATCGTCAGCCCTACCACGCTGCTGGCCACGCTGCGCGTTATCGACAGCCTGTGGAAGCAGGAACGCCAGAGTCAGAACGCTCGCGAGATCGCCGAGCGCGCTGGCTGGCTGTATGACAAGTTCGTCCTGTTCATTCAGGATCTGGACGAAGTGGGCAGTCGGCTTCAGCAGTTGGACAAGGCGTATTCGGCAGCGCGCAACAAACTGACCGAAGGCCGCGGAAATCTGGTCAGTCGCAGTGAGCAACTCAAGCTGTTGGGCGCACGTGCCAGCAAGAGTCTGCCACCCGATCTGCTGGAGCGTGCGATGACCGATGATGACGGTCTGGTCCGGTTGCCGGATTGATTCGTCAGTCCGGGCATTGCCGTCCGTCGCAAAGGCTGGATGGAAAACCGCACAGCTGTCACATTGCCCATATCGGGAAAATTGTTTTCCTTAATGCTCGGCGAATCGACCACATGCTTCTATGATCTCTATTGAGTGATCAGCACAGGTTGGTTGCCGCGTTTTCCCTGAAGGGGGCTTTATGAACAGCAAACTGCAAGACTGGCTCCATGATCTGGGTGTTGCGCTGGGTCTGATCGAGCGACCAAAGCTACAGCCCATTCCGGTTCGTACTGACGACTCGCGTCGCCGCCCGCGCCGATAGGTTTTACCGGCCAGCGTTGTCGCAAGGGCAGTGCAGGACGCTACATCACCGGGGCGCACCCGCGTCCCGATACGAACCCATACGCTCAGCGCCGCCAAGGGGCGTGTCGATCGGTTTTCCTCTCGTTTTCTCCATCTTTCGACGACTCTTGCTGCATGAGCAGAATCAGGTCCACGACCATCGGCAATGACAGGTGTTCGGGTTTATGGATGGCGCGTTTGCGGATGAATTCCGGAAATTCGAAGTTGAATTCGCTGCCCAGCTGACTGAAGAGCGTTTCCACATCTTCGTCATCCAGCACCAGGTCCTTGAAGGTGGCGTCATCGCGGATCTCGGCTTTGTCCACCAGAATCACGCCCAGCGCGTCCAGCACCCTTTGTTTGATTCCCTCGCGATTCATGAGAACCCCTGACGTTGATCGTGATGATCCAGCAGGGGGACTTCATGTCACCAGCCCTGTGCATTGAGGCTAGCTCAAATCTCAAGCGCAGCCGCTGATTGCTCCGGCGCAAAGATGTCGAGTTGTTTAAACTGCGGCGTTACTCGACAGGCGGCACGCTTTGTCGGTCGAGCTTTCTGTCACCGAGTCCCGAGCGAGCAGTGTTGATCCGATGTCCCGAGCCCGATGTGAACGTTGCCTGCGGCCTGTCCGATACTGCCTGTGTGCGTTGATTCCGCAACTGGACAGCCGCACTCGGGTGCTGATTCTGCAACACTCCAGCGAGGTGGGGCACGCGCTGAATACTGCGCGTCTGGCGGCGCTCGGGCTGATCAATGCGCAGTTGCGGGTCGGTGAAGTGTTCGATGACCTGGACACATTGCTCAGCCTGTCCGGTTATCAGGCCCGGCTGTTGTTTCCCGGCGAAGGCGCTCAGTCGCTGGTGCGCGAGCCGCAGGGAGCGCTGCCCACATTGTTGGTGGTACCAGACGGCACTTGGCGCAAGGCGCGCAAGCTGCTGCACCTCAATCCGGCGCTGGCAGCCTTGCCGCGAGTGACGCTGGACGACGCGCCGCCGTCCCGCTATCGCTTGCGCAAGGCACCGGGTCCTGATGCCCTGTCAACGCTGGAGGCCATTGTTCATGCGCTGCAAACGCTGGAAGCACCTGCGTCCTTCGAGGCGTTGCTCAAGCCGTTCGATGCCTTGATAGACGCTCAGATTCAAGCGATGGGAGAAGACACTTACCAGCGCAACCATGGCGACCGGTCGGCATAAGTAAAACAATTGGCTGCGATAACCCTGCGCAGCTGTAACTGTCGCTTTGCGGATCAGCGCCTAGAATTAGACGTCTTGTCCTGTCTTTCGGAATGCCCGATGCATATCTCTTCTGGCCGCTGGGTGTATGGCCTCTGCCTTGCTCTGTTGACGGCTCTGCTCTGGGGCATTTTGCCCGTCAAACTCAAACAGGTCCTGCAGGCAATGGATCCGGTGACCGTCACCTGGTTCCGGCTGTCCGTATCCGGAGCCGTGTTGTTCGTCTGGCTGGCGTCGGTCAAGCGTTTGCCCAGCTTCACGCTGCTCGGGCGCAAGGGCAAGGTGCTGGTGCTGCTGGCGGTGCTGGGACTGGTGGGCAATTACATGCTGTATCTGGTCGGTCTGCGCATGCTGAGCCCTGGTACGACACAACTGCTCATCCAGATCGGACCGATTCTGCTGCTGATCAGCAGCATTTTTCTGTTCAAGGAGCGTTTCAGCATCGGGCAGGGGATAGGTCTGGCCGTGTTGTTGATCGGCTTCGGGCTGTTCTTCAATCAGCGGCTGGTGGAGTTGCTGACGTCGTTGAGCGAATACACCACCGGCGTGCTGATCGTCCTGCTCGCGTCGCTGGTCTGGACCTTTTACGGTTTGAGCCAAAAACAACTGCTGACCGTTTGGAACTCGCTGCAGGTCATGATGGTGATCTACCTGTTCTGCGCGTTGTTAATCACGCCGTGGGCACACCCTGCCGAGGCGTTGCAGTTGAGTCCATTGCAGGGCTGGCTGTTGCTGGCCTGCTGCCTGAATACACTGGTGGCCTACGGTGCCTTCGCCGAAGCGCTGGCGCATTGGGAAGCGTCACGGGTGAGTGCGACACTGGCCCTCACGCCCTTGATCACGTTGGCATCGGTGGCTATTGCGTCGTGGTTGTGGCCGGCGTATGTGCAGGCCGAAGAGATCAATGCGGTGGGATACGGCGGTGCGCTGCTGGTGGTCCTGGGGTCCGCATTGACGGCGTTGGGGCCGTCGCTGGTTGCCGGGCTGCGGGCCAGAAGAGCGAGGCTGGCGCAGGCGTAAAACCGATTGACGCCCGTTTCAGCGTTTGCCCAGCGCCAACGCATGATGCAGCCACTGTTGGCGCTGTTCTTCGCTTGAGGTGCGAACCGGCGCGAACTCGGTCAGGCGCCGGGTCTTGACACCGCAGAAGCCGAGAATGGTGCGGATCATCTGTCGATGCGCAGGCGCCCCATAGATCCAGTGAAAATAGCGGGGCGGGGTGTCCATGGTCACCAGCAGCTCCGCAGTCCTTCCTCTAAGCAACTCATTGGACGGATGCCTGCGACCATGGGCCTTGAAGGCGAACCCGGGCGTCAGCACCCGATCGAAAAAACCGGTCAGCAGCGCTGGCAGACCGCCCCACCAGACCGGATAGACGAACACCAGATGCTCGGCCCAGTGGATCTGACGCTGGGCTTCGAGCAGGTCGTGTTCCAGCGTCTGGCTCTGTTCGTAACCATTGTGCAGCACAGGATCGAAGTCCAGCTCCCCCAGTTTCAGGATCCGGACCACATGGCCTTCACTGCGCGCGCCCTGTGTGTAGGCCTCACCGAGCGCGTGGCACAGGCTGATGGTCTTGGGCGTGCCATAGACCATCAGAATGCGTTTGCCGCTGCCTTCCAGTGGCGTGGCGCCACTTTTGGCATCAGCCATTGCTGCCAGCCTCGAGCATTTTGTCCGGGCGCACCCAGGCGTCGAACTCCTCATCCGTCAGATAACCCAGTGACTGCGCCGCTTCACGCAGGGTCAGCCCCTCGCCGTAGGCCTTCTTGGCAATCTGCGCCGACTTGTCGTAGCCGATGTGCGGATTGAGCGCAGTGACCAGCATCAGGCCGCGCTCGAGGTGTTCGGCCATCTTCTCGGCGTCCGGCTCCATCCCGGCGATGCAGTGTTCGTTGAAGTTGCTGCAGCCGTCGGCCAGCAGACGGATCGATTGCAGGATGTTGTGAATGATCACTGGCTTATAGACGTTCAATTGCAGGTGGCCCTGGCTTGCAGCGAATCCCACGGTCACATCGTTGCCCATCACCTGGCAGGCAAGCATTGACAGCGCTTCGCACTGCGTCGGGTTGACCTTGCCGGGCATGATCGAACTGCCGGGTTCATTGGCAGGCAGCCTGACTTCGGCCAGCCCGGCACGCGGGCCGGAACCCAGCAGACGCAGGTCGTTGGCGATTTTCATCAGGGTGCCGGCCAGCGTCTTCAGCGCGCCAGACAGCGCGGTCAACGGTTCGTGGCCCGCGAGTGCGGCGAACTTGTTGGGCGCAGTGACGAACGGCAGACCCGACAGCGCGGCCAGTTCTGCGGCCACGGCTTCGGCGAAGCCTTTCGGCGAGTTCAGACCGGTGCCCACGGCCGTACCGCCCTGGGCCAGTTCGTAGACCGCAGGCAGCGTGGCGCGAATGGCTTTTTCCGAGTAATCCAGCTGCGCGACGAAACCGGACAGTTCCTGACCGAAGGTAATCGGCGTTGCGTCCATCATGTGTGTGCGGCCGGTCTTGACCAGCTTCATGTGTCGGGCCGACTGTTCGGCGAGTCCGGCGGACAGCTCGGCAATGGCTGGCAACAGCTTGTCTTTGACGGCCTGAGCGGTGGCGATGTGCATTGCGGTCGGGAAGCAATCGTTGGAACTCTGCGAACGATTCACATGGTCGTTTGGATGAACGGGCGACTTGCCGCCTTTGCCCTGGCCGGCCAGTTCGTTGGCGCGTCCGGCAATAACCTCGTTGACGTTCATGTTGCTCTGCGTGCCACTGCCGGTCTGCCAGACCACCAGCGGGAACTGGGTATCATGCTGCCCGTCCAGCACTTCGTCGGCAGCTTGTTCGATCAGGCGGGCGATGTCGGCGGGCAGGTCACCATTGCGGTTATTCACGCGTGCGGCGGCCTTCTTGATCAGCGCCAGGGCGTGCAGCACCGGCAACGGCATATGCTGATCCCCAATGGCAAAGTTGATCAGTGAGCGTTGGGTCTGGGCTCCCCAGTAGGCGTCTTCGGGGACTTCGATCGGGCCGATGCTGTCGGTTTCTGTGCGGCTCACTGTGCTTACTCCTTTAAGTGCATTGCAGGGTTAGGCGTCCATATGGGAACAGGGTTCCCATTCATTGCTTTTTAACCGCTCGGCGAGCCGGGGGTTGAGCCAAAAGCCCACATAAGCGCAGAATGGTCGGCCCTGGGGTAATGCCTCGTTTGCTAGATAAGGAAACTCGATGACCCGTCTTCGTGCCATTTGTACCGCGGTAGCTCTGGTCTGTGCCAGTGGCCAGGTCCTCGCTGACACCGCCAGTCACAACGCGAGCGCCGAAACGTTCCTGAAGCTTGCCAACGCCGATCGCCTGGGCGCTCCGGTCTACGCCCAAGTGCAGCAGATGTTCGCCCAGCGCTTCGCCGAAACCAAGGCACCTGCCTCGAAAAAGGCCTTGCTCGAAACCTATCAGGCCAAAGCCAACACTGCTCTGGATCAGGCCATTGGCTGGAACAAGCTGAAGCCTGAAATGGTCAAGCTCTACACCGCCAACTTCACCGAAAGCGAGCTCAAGGACCTGGTTGCGTTCTACCAGTCGCCACTGGGCAAGAAAGTGATGACCAAAATGCCTGAGCTGGCCCAGCAATCCGCCCAGCTGACTCAGGGCAAGCTGGAGAGCGCAGTGCCGGTCGTCAACAAGCTGCTCGCCGACATGACCGCCGAACTGGAACCTGCCAAGGCAGCGGCTCCGGCTCCGGCCAAGAAGCCTTAAGCGAATCCCGTCATGACTATGCAAACACGTATCGAATCGGCGCTGGCGCTGCTGCAGCCGCATCACCTGCAAGTGCTCGATGAGAGCCACATGCACAGTCGCGGCGAGCAGACGCACTACAAGGCCATTCTGGTCAGCGACCAGTTTGAGGGTCTGAACTCGGTCAAGCGTCATCAGAAGGTGTACGCCACGCTGGGAGCGCTGATGGGCGAGTTTCATGCCTTGGCCTTGCACACCTACACGCCTGAAGAGTGGGCCAGGACCGGCGCAGCGCCGGCCTCGCCGACCTGCGCTGGCGGTCATTGATCCCGTTCGGGGCGATGATGACGGTGGTCACGCGGTCGGGCCGTTGATGTAAATCAATCTCCCGACCTGCCTGTACAACTCCGGTTTTGCTAGAATCCGCACCGCGCCGCCTGGCCGGTGCGTTTTTTCGTTCAGAATTTATTGTCCGGTAGGCCCTTTGCGAGGGTCGCCACCTGGAGAGATACATGACTCAAGAGCCGATGACTCAGCCGATCGTCGTGGCCGCGCTATACAAATTCGTCACCCTCAGCGACTACGTCGAGTTCCGCGAGCCGCTGCTGAAGGCCATGGTCGACAATGGCATCAAGGGCACATTGCTGATTGCCGATGAAGGCATCAACGGTACGGTATCCGGCAGCCGCGAGGGCATCGACGGCCTGTTGGCCTGGTTGCGCAGCGACCCGCGGCTGGTCGACATCGACCACAAGGAATCCTACTGCGACGAGCAGCCGTTCTATCGCACCAAGGTCAAACTCAAGAAAGAGATCGTGACCCTGGGCGTCGAGGGCGTCGACCCCAACAAGGCCGTGGGCACCTATGTCGAGCCCAGGGACTGGAACGAGCTGATCGCCGATCCCGAGGTCCTGCTGATAGATACGCGCAACGACTACGAAGTGTCCATCGGTACCTTCGAAGGCGCCATCGATCCCAAGACTACGTCCTTCCGCGAGTTTCCCGAGTACATCAAGGCGCACTTCGACCCGGCGGTGCACAAGAAGGTCGCGATGTTCTGCACCGGCGGCATTCGCTGCGAAAAAGCTTCGAGCTACATGCTGGGCGAGGGCTTCGAAGAGGTGTATCACCTCAAGGGCGGCATCCTGAAATACCTGGAAGAAGTGCCGCAGGAAGAAAGTCAGTGGCGCGGCGACTGTTTTGTCTTCGACAATCGTGTCACCGTGCGCCATGACCTGACCGAAGGCGACTACGATCAGTGTCACGCCTGCCGTACTCCGATCAGCGCCGAAGACCGCGCCAGCGAGCATTATTCGCCCGGTGTAAGCTGCCCGCATTGCTGGGATTCGCTGAGCGAGAAAACCCGTCGCAGCGCTATCGACCGGCAGAAGCAGATCGAACTGGCGAAGGCGCGCAACCAGCCTCATCCGATCGGTCGCAATTACCGTCTGCCATCCGAGGCCTGAGCCATGTCCGCCCGCCTGATCTATGTCATGGACCCTATGTGTTCGTGGTGCTGGGGCTTCGCCCCCGTCGCCGATGCGTTGGTGCTGCAGGCTCGGGCGGCGGGCGTGTCGCTGCATCTGGTCATGGGCGGCCTGCGCTCCGAAGCGGCGCCGCTGGAAGCTTCCAGGCGGCGCTACATTCTGGAGCATTGGCAGGCCGTCGAGCAGGCCACTGGCCAGTCATTTCGCCATGAAGGTGCGTTGCCGGACGGTTTTGTCTACGACACCACGCCCGCCTGTCTGGCCGTCACTGCTGCGCGATCGCTGGACCCGCAGCGTGCCTGGGAGCTGGTCAAGCTGATCCAGGCCGCGTTCTATGTCGAAGGCAGGGACGTGACCCGTCCGGCCGTGCTGGCCGAACTCGCGGAGCAGGCCGGTCTGTCGCGTCAGCAGTTCGCCGACGCGTTCGACAGTTCTGCGCAACAGGCAGCGACGGCTGCCGACTTCACCTGGGCGCAAGACCTGGGCATTGCGGGCTTCCCGACCTTGCTGGCTGAGCGCAATGGCCAATTGGCGCTGCTGACCAACGGTTATCAACCCTTGAGTGAACTGTCGCCGTTGCTCGGCCGATGGCTGGAGCGTGCGGCCAGTGCGTGATGACTCAACGGGCAGTTCGCTCAATCCAGAAGGCACGCGTCGCGATGCGCTGAGTTGGGCCGAAATTCGCAGGCTCGCCCTGCGGCACAAGAAGGCCCTGTGGATCGCCAATGGCGTGGCGATACTGGCGACGCTGTGCAGCGTGCCGATTCCGTTGCTGCTGCCGCTGCTGGTGGATGAAGTATTGCTGGGGCGTGGCGATGCGGCCCTGAAGGTCATGGATCACCTGTTGCCCGACGGCCTGCAAAAGGCTGCGGGCTATATTGGCCTGATGCTGTTGCTGACCCTGGTGCTGCGAGCCGGTGCCTTATTGTTCAACGTGTTGCAGGCCCGGCTGTTCGCCCGGCTGGCCAAGGACATTGTCTATCGCATCCGTCTGCGCCTGATCGAGCGGCTCAAACGCATTTCCCTGCGTGAATATGAAAGCCTGGGCAGCGGCATGGTGACGACTCACCTGGTCACCGATCTGGACACACTGGACAAGTTCGTCGGCGAAACCCTGAGCCGCTTCCTGGTCGCCACGCTGACCCTGGCCGGCACCGCGGGTATTCTGATGTGGATGCACTGGAAGCTGGCGCTGCTGATCATGCTGTTCAACCCGCTGGTGATCTTTGTCACGGTCAAGCTGGGCAAGCGCGTCAAGCACCTGAAGAAGCTGGAGAACGACAGCACCTCGCGTTTCACTCAGGCGTTGAGCGAGACGCTGGAGGCGATTCAGGAAGTTCGCGCAGGCAATCGCCAAGGGTTTTTCTTGGGTCGTCTGGGCCTGAAAGCTCAGGAAGTGCGTGACTACGCGATCAACTCACAATGGAAAAGCGACGCCTCCGGACGCGCCAGCGGCCTGTTGTTTCAATTCGGCATCGATATCTTTCGTGCCGCGGCAATGCTCACCGTGCTGTTCTCAGACCTGTCTATCGGCCAGATGCTCGCGGTGTTCAGCTACCTCTGGTTCATGATGGCGCCGGTCGAACAGCTGCTGAATCTGCAATACGCCTATTACGCGGCAGGCGGTGCCTTGACCCGCATCAACGAGCTGCTTGCCCGTGGCGACGAGCCGCAGTACGCCGGTACGGTCGATCCGTTCGAGGGGCACGAAACGGTGGGCATCGAAGTGCGCGGTGTCAGTTTCGGTTATGGCGAGGACCTGGTGCTGGATCAGTTGAACCTGACCATCGCACCAGGTGAAAAAGTCGCCATCGTCGGTGCCAGCGGAGGCGGCAAGAGCACGCTGGTGCAATTGCTGCTCGGCTTATACACCGCTCAAACCGGGACGATTCGTTTTGGCGGTGCCTCCCAACAGGAAATCGGCCTGGAGCGGGTACGCGAGAACGTTGCGGTGGTGCTGCAACATCCAGCCCTGTTCAACGACAGCGTGCGGGCCAATCTGACCATGGGCCGCGATTGTTCCGATGAGGCCTGCTGGCGGGCGTTGGAAGTGGCGCAACTGGAACCTGCGATTCGCGAGTTGCCCGATGGTCTGGATAGTGTCGTAGGGCGTTCCGGGGTTCGTCTGTCCGGCGGGCAGCGTCAGCGCATGGCGATTGCCCGGATGGTGTTGTCCGATCCCAAGGTGGTGATTCTCGACGAAGCGACCTCGGCGCTGGATGCCGCCACCGAATACAACCTTCATCAAGCGCTGGCGCGCTTTCTGCGCAGCCGCACCACGCTGATCATCGCCCATCGGCTCTCGGCCGTGAAACAGGCCGACCGCGTACTGGTGTTCGACGGCGGACGCATTGCCGAAGATGGCGAGCACCAGCAGCTGATCGCCGATGGTGGCCTTTACGCCAAGCTGTACGGTCATCTGCAACAAATCTGAGTGATTACGCCCCGTATTTACACGAACGTTGTGTCAAATCCGAAAAAATCACCTGCCATCATGGGCGGATTTAGCCTAGGCTCTGCTCAGCACGATCATTCAGACATGTGGTGACGCAAACCCATGAAGCAGCCGTGGACCTTTTCCAAGCCTCGTCTGACAGGCATCGTATGGCCGTTCATAGCGGTGGCGTTATTCCAGGCGCTGTTGGGGTGTGTCAGCCTTTATACGATGTCCGCAGTGCGCAGCTATGTGGTGGGTGAGAGCCTTTGGTCGAAGGGCCAGAAGGACGCCATTCATTACCTCGGTCTTTACGCCAGTTGGCATGACGAGGGTGATTACCTGAAGTACCAGGAGGCTTTCGCGGTTCCGCAGGGCGGACATGCCCTGCGCGAGGCACTCAACAAGCCGGTTCCGTCCCTGTCCGACGCACGGGCCGCGATTCTGCAGGGCGGCAATCATCCCGACGATGCGTCCGGGATCATCTGGATGTACCTGAATTTCCATAATTTCAGCTTCATGAAAACCGCCATTCATCACTGGAAGGTCGGCGACAGCTATCTGATGCAGCTCGACGGTCTGGCTGGCGAGATTCATGACCGGGTCCGGGCGGGCGGCGTGACGCCTGTCGAGGTCGAGCAATGGCGCGCCCGGATCAACGCCATCAATGAGGGCGTGGCACCGGCTGCGAAGGCGTTCAGCGACGCGCTGGGGGAGGGCTCACGGTTCATTCTCAGGCTGTTGGTGGTGATCAACCTGGTCACGGCGTTCGTGCTGATCCTGCTGGCGTTCTTGCGCGTACGCAAACTGATCGCTCAGCGCCGCCTGTTTGCCGACGCTCTGCAGGTGGAGCGCGAGCGGGCGCAGATCACGCTGGAGTCGATTGGCGACGGCGTGATCACCACGGATGTCAAAGGCGCGATCGTTTACATGAATCCGGCTGCCGAAGGGCTCACCCACTGGAAAAACGCCCAGGCCAACGGCTTGCCGCTGGCAGCCTTGTTCAATCTGCTGGATGAGAACGATCAGCGCGACAGTTCGACGCTGATCGACCATATCCTTGGCGGAAAACTGAAGGGCGGCAGTGCCAATACCAAGCTCATCCAGCGGCTCGATGGCAGTACGGTGCCCGTTGCGCTGGTCGGTTCGCCGATCTACACCGAAGGCGTGATCAGCGGCGCGGTGCTGGTGTTGCACGACATGACTCAGGAGCGGCAGTACATCGCCAACCTGGCGTGGCAAGCGGCCCATGACGCGCTGACCGGTCTGGTCAATCGCAGCGAGTTCGAGTATCGCCTGCAGCAAGTCCTTACTGCCGCACACTCGGATTTGGGCAGCCATTGCCTGATGTTCCTCGATCTCGATCAGTTCAAGCTGGTCAATGACACCAGCGGTCATGCCGCCGGCGACGACCTGCTGCGTCATCTGTGCAAGGCGCTGCCACAGGGCTTGCGTGACGGCGACACGCTGGCGCGGCTGGGCGGCGATGAATTCGGCGTGCTGCTTGTCGATTGCCCGGCGAACAGGGCGCATGAAATTGCCGAAACCCTTCGCCAGATTGTGCAGAACCTGCACTTCACCTGGAAAGGTCGACCGTTCGTCACCACCGTCAGCATTGGTCTGGTGCACCTGGGTGATGCGCCCGCCACGCTGGAAGCCTCGCTCTGCGCTGCGGACATGGCGTGCTACATGGCCAAGGAAAAAGGCCGAAACCGGGTTCAGGTGTACCGTTCCGATGATACGACACTGTCGATTCGCTCGGGTGAAATGGCCTGGATTCAACGGCTTCATATCGCAATGGATGAAAACCGCTTCTGTCTGTTTGCGCAGGAAATTGCCTCCATCAGGCAGCCGGGTGACGGGGTGAGGCATATCGAGATTCTGCTGCGGCTGCGCGACGAGTCGGGACGTATGGTCGCGCCGGACAGTTTCATTCCGGCTGCCGAACGTTATGGATTGATGACTACACTTGATCGTTGGGTCGTCCATAACGTTTTTCAGGTCATTGCCAGTTGCACGAATGAGCACCGTCATCAGGCACCGCAGGCCATGTGTGCGATCAACCTGTCCGGGTCGAGCATCGGTGACGATGCCTTTCTGGATTATCTGAAGTCGCAATTCAGAATGTTTGGTGTGGCCCCTGACATGATCTGTTTTGAAATCACCGAAACCAGCGCGATCGCCGATCTGGGCAGCGCCATTCGATTCATCAATGAATTGAAGTCGCTCGGTTGCCTGTTTTCGCTGGACGATTTCTGCTCGGGCATGTCGTCGTTTGCCTACCTCAAACACTTGCCGGTGGACTTTCTCAAGATCGACGGAAGTTTCGTCAAGGACATGCTCGACAACCCGATCAATCGCGCCATGGTCGAGGTTATCAACAATATTGGGCATGTCATGGGTAAGCGCACCATTGCAGAGTTTGTAGAAACACCACAGATCGAATCTGCCCTGGAGGAAATAGGCGTGGATTTTGCTCAGGGTTATCTGATCGGGCGTCCTGAGTTATTTACGTGTGAAAGTCTGTACACACACCCCATACGACCCGACCCCGTAATGTTCCGCTCACCAGGAGCGTTCAGTTAAACCGTATAAGCCACTATAAGGAGCTACACAGTGATCGACACTTTCACTAGAACCGGTCCGCTCATGGAAGCCAGTAGTTATCCGGCCTGGGCTCAGAAGCTGATCAAGGATTGCAGCGCTGCCAAGGCTCGCGTGGTTGAGCACGAGTTGTACCAGCAGATGCGTGATGCGACGCTCAGTCCCCGTATCATGCGTCATTACCTGATTGGCGGCTGGCCTGTGGTCGAGCAGTTCGCCGTGTACATGGCCAAGAACTTGACCAAGACCCGCTTCGGTCGCCATCCCGGCGAGGACATGGCGCGCCGCTGGCTGATGCGCAACATTCGCGTCGAACTCAATCATGCCGATTACTGGGTCAACTGGTGTGCAGCCCACGGCGTGTCGCTGGACGATCTGCACGCCCAGCAGGTTGCCCCGGAGTTGCATGCGTTGAGCCATTGGTGCTGGCAGACCAGCTCATCGGATTCATTGGCGGTCGCGATGGCGGCCACCAATTATGCGATCGAAGGCGCAACGGGGGAGTGGTCGGCGGTGGTGTGCTCCACCGGTGCGTACGCCGAGGCGTTCCCTGACGATATGCGCAAGAAGGCCATGAAATGGCTCAAGCTGCATGCGCAGTACGATGATGCGCACCCTTGGGAGGCGCTGGAGATTATCTGCACGCTGGCGGGTAATAATCCGAGTACACAGTTGCAGGCCGAGTTGCGTCAAGCAACCACCAAGAGTTACGACTACATGTACCTGTTTCTGGAGCGCTGCATGCAGTTGGAAAAGGTCAAACCGTCACGCGAGCGTGTTGCGGCCGAGCCTGTCTGACAGCGTCCGACAGGCGAGCCGTCGCCGACCTCAGCAGGCCATGGCCAGACGGTTTCGGCCTTCGCGTTTGGCGGCATAAAGCGCATCGTCCGCTCTGCGTAGCAGGCTGTCAGCGGTCTCCGCTGACAGCAGCGTCGAGCAGCCCAGGCTCACGGTCATCATCAGGGCCGGATCGAAATCCTTGAAGCGCAGTTCGCGTACGGCCTGACGCAGGCGTTCGCCCACCAGTGCAGCGCTGGCGCTGTCGGTGTTGGCCAGAATCACCACGAACTCTTCACCGCCGTAGCGAAATATCCGGTCTATGTTGCGCAATTGCCCTTTGAGGGTCAGGGCAATGCTCTTGAGCACCTGATCGCCTGTGTAATGGCCATAGCCGTCGTTGACCTGCTTGAAGTGGTCAATGTCCAGCATCAGCAGCGACAAGGGCTGTTTGTGTCGGCGCGATATGTCCACTTCCCGGGCCAGGTTCTGGTCCATTGCAATCCGGTTGCCAGTGCTGGTCAGGGCATCGCGGAGCGCGCTCTGGGTCGCGATTCGATACAGCAGGGCGTTCAGCAGCGGATACAGAAGGCAGGCCAGCAGCGTTTCCAGATCATGCAGCCGAGGCTCGTCAATGGGCTGAGCGGTCTGAAATTCAAGCTGCCCAATGTCCTCGCCTTCATGACGTAAATGAAAGTCAGTGATGTGGAATGAGTTTTCACCCAAGCGCAGTTGCAGATCGCTGTCTGCATGGCGATATACCAGACCTTCCAGCGGAATCAGTCGCTGAACCCCTTGAAAGAACAAGGTCAGAATTCGTTCGGCTTCCAGGCTGGTCTGCAATTGCAGCCCCAATTGTTTGACCAGTTCAGGCAACGTCAGGGGCGGCAGCTCGGCATTGGGACGATTCCGGAAACCGAGGCATTGCAGCCTGGCGGTATCGAAATCGATAGCATGGGTCTGGGTAGGAGAACTCATCTCTTCGCTCCTCAGCACGTTACAGGCTTGGCAGGGTTAGAGCGAAAGTCGTGCCATTCGGTTCATTAGACGGGAAATATTAAAAATCAGCGGGTTAGCGAATTACTGAACGCTCAGACAATTATCGGCGCGACATTTTGTTGACGGAAACTGCGACTGGCCGGGCTTTTTGAGTCGCAGGGAAAGCGCGGCCGTCAGATTGCCCGCGTTCATGACGGCTTGGGTTTATCGATGGGGCAATACCGTTTTGCTGCGGGCGCGAACCCGCAGAAACGGCGCTGTTTCAGCGTGTGTCACGCCGGTCACTGGGCGTTCAGAGCCTGACCGTTGATGCCCTTACTGTCCGGGCCCATCAGGTACAGGTAGACCGGCATGATGTCTTCGGGCGTCGGATTGTTCAGCGGGTTCTCGGCCGGGTAGGCCTGGGCGCGCATGTCGGTACGCGTTGCGCCGGGGTTGATGCTGTTGGCGCGTACGGCGGCGACATCCTGCAACTCATCGGCCAGCGTCTGCATGAGGCCTTCAGTGGCGAACTTCGATACGCCGTAGGCGCCCCAGTGCGCACGGCCCTTGCGCCCGACGCTGCTCGACGTGAACGCCACCGATGCATCCTCGGAGCGTTTGAGCAGCGGCAGCAGCGCGCGTGTCAACATGAACGTCGCATTGACGTTGACGTGCATCACCCGGGCAAACTCCTCACTGGAAAGCTGTTCGAGCGGGGTGCGCGGACCGATGATCGAAGCGTTGTGCAACAGGCCATCGAGGTGACCGAACTCGGTTTCGATCATGGTCGCCAGCTCTTCGTACTGCGGTGCCAGGGCGGTTTCCAGGTCGAACGGAATGACCACCGGCTGAGGCTGATTGGCGGCTTCGATCTCGTCGTAGATGCGGGTCAGGCTGCTTTCGGTCCGGCCCAGCAGCAGGACCGTGGCGCCGTGCGCCGCATAGGTTCTGGCAGCGGCGGCGCCGATGCCCCGGCCTGCGCCGGTGACCAGAATCACCCGGTCCTTGAGCAGGTCCGGGCGAGCGGAATAATCAAACATGAAAAACCTCAAACGATTGTCGGTGGCTCAGCAACTGCACAGGGCGTTGTCCAGCACCTTGCGCAGTTCCAGCGGATGATCGACCACGACGTCGGCACCCCAGTGATCGGGATTGTCGTTAGGGTGGATATAACCGTAGCGCACGGCGGCCGTTCGGGTGCCCGCATCGCGTCCGGATTCGATGTCGCGCAGATCGTCACCGACGAACAGGACGCTGGCCGGGTCCAGATCCAGCCTGCTGCAGGCCAGGATCAGCGGCTCGGGATGAGGCTTGCTGTGGGTGACATGATCCGGGCAGATCAGCAGCGCCGAACGCTCGGAAAGACCGAGCTGCTCCATGATGGGCTGGGCGAAACGCACGGGTTTGTTGGTCACCACGCCCCAGATCAGGCCGGCCTTTTCGATGTCGGCCAAGAGCTCGGCCATACCATCGAACAGCTTGCTATGCACCGCGCAGTCGCGTTGATAGCGTTCAAGGAACTCCAGGCGCAGCGCTTCGAACTCCGGCTCGTTGGGCGACATGGCGAACGTCGCTGCAACCATGGCCTTGGCGCCACCGGAGATCTCGTCGCGAATCAGCTTGTCCGACACCACCGGAAAACCACGATCGGCCAGCATCGCCTGGGCAATGGCGATGAAGTCCGGTGCGGTGTCGAGCAGCGTGCCGTCCATGTCGAATAAAACCGCTCTCAAGCGCATGCCTCAGGCCTCCCGAAGCGTCTGGATCATGTAATTGACATCCACATCCGAAGCCAGCTTGTAATGTTTGGTCAGCGGGTTGTAGGTCAGGCCGATGATGTCCTTGATCTGCAGGCCGGCGTCGCGGCTCCACGCACCCAGCTCGGAAGGGCGGATGAATTTCTTGAAGTCGTGAGTGCCACGCGGCAGCAGGCCCAGGATGTACTCGGCACCGACCACGGCGAACAGGTAGGCTTTCGGGTTGCGGTTGATGGTCGAGAAGAACACCTGGCCGCCCGGTTTGACCATGCGGTAGCAGGCGCGGATTACCGAAGAAGGGTCCGGCACGTGTTCCAGCATCTCGAGGCAGGTCACGACGTCGAACTGCTCGGGCATTTGTTCGGCCATGTCTTCAGCGGTAATCTGCCGATATTCAACGCTGACGCCCGATTCCAGTTGATGCAACCGGGCAACGGCCAAAGGCGCTTCGCCCATGTCGATGCCGGTCACGGTTGCACCACGCAAGGCCATGGCCTCACTCAGGATGCCGCCGCCGCAACCGACGTCGAGTACCTTCTTGCCAGCCAGATTGACGCGTTCGTCGATCCAGTTGACGCGCAACGGGTTGATATCGTGCAGCGGCTTGAATTCGCTCTCGCGGTCCCACCAGCGATGGGCCAGGGCCTCGAATTTGGCGATTTCTGCGCGGTCGACGTTGCTCATGGGGTATCCCTCTTGAACTCAAAATTCGTTTTCATCGGTCTGGCTTATAGATAGGCCAGGCCGTCATGTGTTCGTTTTTATCGGTCAGCGAGTTTCTTCGCTCTGGCCCGAGATGCGCCGGCCCCAGGCCACGGCAGTGTCACGCAGCGCCTGTTCGTCCATCCGGGTCAGGCGGCGATTGTCGAGCAACTGTTTGCCTGCGACCCACACGTGGCTCACGCAGTCACGCCCGGTTGCGTATATAAGCTGGGAAACCGGATCGTAGATCGGCTGCTGGGCAAGCCCAGACAGGTCGAACGCAACCATGTCGGCGGCCTTGCCCAGCTCCAGCGAGCCGGTTTCACCTTGAATGCCCAGGGCACGTGCGCCATTGAGGGTGGCCATGCGCAGTGCGCGGTGGGCATCGAGCGCCGTGGCCGAACCGGCAACGGCCTTGGCCAGCAGGGCGGCGGTTCGGGTTTCTCCGAGCAGATCCAGATCGTTGTTGCTGGCGGCCCCGTCCGTGCCGACGGCCACGTTGACGCCGGCTTGCCACAGGCGCTCCACCGGGCAGAAGCCACTGGCCAGTTTCAGGTTGGATTCGGGGCAATGAATGATGCTGGTGTTGCTTTCGACCAGCAGGGCGAGGTCGTCGTCGCTGATCTGCGTCATGTGCACGGCCTGGAAGCGCGGGCCAAGCAGGCCCAGGCGATGCAGGCGTGCCAGCGGCCGTTCCTGGTGCTGTTCCACCGCCTGCTCGACTTCGAAGGCGGTCTCGTGCACATGCATCTGAATCATCGCGTCGAGTTCGTCGGCGATGACCCTGACCTTTTCCAGGTTCTCATCGCCGACGGTGTACGGGGCGTGCGGGCCGAAAGCGATTCTGATGCGCGGATGGTGCGCCAGATCGTTGAACAGCTCGATACCGGCGTGCAAGGCTTCATCGGTGGTCCGGGCGCCCGGGATCGGGAAATCCAGCACCGGCACCGTGATCTGCGCGCGGATCCCACTGACGTGAACACGGTCAGCGGCCACCTTGGGGTAGAAGTACATGTCCGAGAAACAGGTGATCCCGCCCTTGAGTTGCTCGGCGATGGCCAGATCGGTTCCGTCGCGGACGAAATCCTCGTCGACCCATTTGCCTTCGGCCGGCCAGATGTGGTCTTGCAGCCAGGTCATCAGCGGCAGATCGTCCGCCAGTCCACGGAACAGGGTCATCGCGGCATGGCCGTGGGCATTGATCAGGCCGGGGCTGAGCAGGGCGTACGGCAACTCCTGCACCTGCGTCGCGGTCTGCTTCAACGCCTCTGCTCTGGGTCCGATATAAACGATGAGCCCGTCCCGAATGCCGATGCCGTGGTCTTTGAGAACCACGCCTGCGGGCTCGACCGGCACCAGCCAGGTGGGCAGGAGCAAAAGGTCGAGCGGTGCTGTGGCGTTCGGCATGACAGGTTTCCATGGCTTATTACGGTGATGGCGAAGTATACCCGAGCGTCTTGGCGGGCGGCTCGCTATAATCAGCCGCTTTTGATTCTGGCTTTGGATTTCAAGATGGAGTGGGCGATGCGCGATCGACTGTTGGCTGCGGAGAAGGTAAAGGCCATCGATTGGCGGGATGACGCTCTGTACCTGCTGGACCAGCGGGTGCTGCCGTTCGAGGAAACCTGGCACGCCTACACCAGCGCAGCGGGGGTGGCCGAGGCCATTCGTTCGATGGTGGTGCGCGGCGCACCGGCCATTGGTATCAGTGCAGCCTATGGCGTGGTGCTCGGCGCCCGGGCCCGCGTTGCCGTCGGTGGCGACTGGAAGCTGGCGCTGGAAGACGATTTTCGCCAGTTGGCGGATTCACGTCCCACGGCCGTCAACCTCTTCTGGGCGCTGAACCGGATGCGTGATCGTCTGCAACGCCTGAAAGCCACCGACGATCCGCTGGCCGTGCTGGAGGCCGAAGCCGTGGCCATTCACCTGAGCGACCGCGAAGCCAATCTGACCATGGCACAGCTCGGTGCAGACCTGATCCGCAAGAATCAGGGCAATCTGCAGACCGTTCTGACCCACTGCAACACCGGTGCCTTGGCGACCGGTGGTTTCGGCACGGCGCTGGGCGTGATTCGCGCAGCCCATCTGGAAGGCATGATCGAGCGTGTCTACGCCGACGAAACCCGGCCCTGGCTGCAGGGCTCGCGACTGACCGCCTGGGAACTGGCCAATGAAGGCATCCCGGTGACCCTGAACGCCGACTCCGCCGCCGCTCATCTGATGCGCACCAAGGGCATCACCTGGGTCATCGTCGGTGCCGACCGCATTACTGCCAATGGCGACGTCGCCAACAAGATCGGCACTTATCAGCTGGCGGTTGCCGCAATGCACCACGGCGTGCGCTTCATGGTGGTGGCGCCGAGTTCGACCATCGACATGGAGATGGCCAGCGGCGAGGACATCGTCATTGAAGAACGCGACGGCCGCGAATTGCTTGAAGTCGGTGGTCAGCGCGTCGGTGCCGAGATCGATGCGTTCAATCCGGTGTTCGACGTGACGCCTGCGGACCTGATCGATGCCATCGTGACCGAAAAGGGCATCGTTGAACGTCCCGATACGGCCAAGATGGCGCAATTGATGAGCCGCAAGCATCTTCATTGAAATTTCATGTCTTCGCGCTTTTCCCGAGCGCGTCGTGTTTGAACGGGCCTGTAAGCGCCTCTCAGGCGTCCTGCGCGTACATGGCTCGTTTTCAGCGCTTGCAAAGGATGTGAGCGCCTCGGCGATTGTGGTAACATCCGGCGGTTTCCAGGGACGCTATTGTTAGCCTCCCGCACTGCGCAGATCCAAGTCTTAACTCATTGATTTGTCGTAAGTCGTTGCCCCGCACATGCTGGCAGCGGCGAGCTTCGTTTACCCCGAATGGGTTTGCGAGGTTTCACCAGAAAAAGGAATCAGGCTTCTCATGGGCGAACTGGCCAAAGAAATCCTCCCGGTCAATATCGAAGACGAGCTGAAACAGTCCTACCTCGACTACGCAATGAGCGTTATCGTCGGTCGAGCTCTGCCGGATGCGCGCGATGGCTTGAAGCCCGTGCACCGGCGCGTGTTGTTCGCGATGAGCGAGCTGGGCAACGACTGGAACAAGCCGTACAAGAAATCCGCCCGTGTGGTTGGTGACGTGATCGGTAAGTACCACCCGCACGGCGACACGGCTGTCTATGACACCATCGTTCGTATGGCTCAGCCGTTCTCGCTGCGTTACCTGCTGGTCGACGGCCAGGGCAACTTCGGTTCGGTCGATGGCGACAACGCCGCGGCGATGCGATACACCGAAGTGCGCATGACCAAGCTGGCTCACGAGCTGCTGGCCGACCTGCACAAGGAAACCGTGGACTGGGTGCCGAACTACGACGGCACCGAAATGATCCCCGCGGTCATGCCGACCCGTATTCCCAACCTGCTGGTCAACGGCTCCAGCGGTATCGCCGTGGGCATGGCGACCAACATTCCGCCGCACAACCTGGGTGAAGTCATCGACGGTTGCCTGGCACTGATCGACAACCCCGAGTTGACGGTCGACGAGTTGATGCAATATATCCCCGGCCCCGACTTCCCGACGGCCGCGATCATCAACGGTCGTGCCGGCATCATCGAAGCCTATCGTACCGGTCGCGGTCGCATTTACATGCGTGCCCGCTCGATCGTCGAAGACATCGACAAGGTCGGTGGTCGCCAGCAGATCGTCATTACCGAGCTGCCGTACCAGCTGAACAAGGCGCGTTTGATCGAGAAGATCGCCGAGCTGGTCAAGGAGAAGAAGCTCGAAGGGATCACCGAACTGCGCGACGAGTCCGACAAGGACGGCATGCGTGTGGTCATCGAGCTGCGTCGTGGCGAAGTGCCTGAGGTCATCCTCAACAACCTCTACGCCCAGACTCAACTGCAAAGCGTGTTCGGCATCAACATCGTGGCGCTGATCGACGGCCGTCCGCGGATCCTGAACCTCAAGGACCTGCTGGAAGCCTTCGTGCGTCACCGTCGCGAAGTCGTCACCCGCCGTACCGTCTTCGAACTGCGCAAAGCCCGTGAGCGTGGCCACATCCTTGAAGGTCAGGCGGTTGCGCTGTCCAACATCGATCCGGTCATTGCACTGATCAAGGCCTCGCCGACGCCGGCCGAAGCCAAGGAAGGGCTGATCAGCACGCCTTGGGAATCGAGTGCGGTGGTCGAGATGGTCGAGCGCGCCGGTGCCGATTCGTGCCGTCCGGAAAACCTCGATCCGCAATACGGTCTGCGCGACGGCAAGTATTTCCTGTCGCCAGAACAGGCTCAGGCCATTCTGGAACTGCGTCTGCACCGTCTGACCGGTCTGGAACACGAGAAGCTGCTGGGCGAGTATCAGGAAATCCTCACCCAGATCGGCGAACTGATCCGCATCCTGAACAGCGCCACGCGCCTGATGGAAGTCATTCGCGAAGAGCTGGAACTGATCCGCTCCGAATACGGCGACGCCCGTCGCACCGAGATTCTCGATGCGCGTCTGGACCTGACCCTGGGTGATCTGATCACCGAAGAAGAGCGTGTCGTGACCATTTCCCATGGTGGCTATGCCAAGACCCAGCCTCTGGCGGTCTATCAGGCGCAGCGCCGTGGCGGCAAGGGCAAGTCGGCGACCGGTATCAAGGATGAGGATTACATCGCTCACCTGCTGGTTGCCAACAGCCACACCACGCTGTTGATGTTCTCCAGTAAAGGCAAGGTGTACTGGCTCAAGACCTACGAGATTCCGGAAGCCTCGCGTGCCGCTCGTGGTCGTCCGCTGGTCAACCTGCTGCCGCTCAGTGATGGCGAATACATCACTACCATGCTGCCGGTCGATCTGGAAGCCATGCGCAAGCGTGCCGACGAAGAAGGCGAAGCCCTCGAAGGCGAGCTGGACGACGCGGAAAACAGCAACGAGACCGAAGAAGAGCGCAAGGCGCGCATCAAGGCTGCCGACAAGAAGAAGGCACCGTTCATCTTCATGTCCACGGCCAATGGTACGGTCAAGAAAACCCCGCTGGTAGCCTTTAGCCGTCAGCGTAGTGTCGGTCTGATCGCGCTGGAACTGGACGAAGGCGACATCCTGATCTCCGCCGCCATCACCGACGGCGAGCAGGAAATCATGCTCTTCTCCGACGGCGGCAAGGTCACGCGCTTCAAGGAGTCCGACGTTCGCGCCATGGGCCGTACCGCTCGCGGTGTGCGCGGTATGCGTCTGCCGGAAGGGCAGAAGCTGATTTCGATGCTGATTCCGGAAGAGGGCAGCCAGATCCTGACCGCTTCCGAGCGTGGTTACGGCAAGCGTACGGCCATTTCCGAGTTCCCTGAGTACAAGCGTGGCGGCCAGGGCGTGATCGCCATGGTGAGCAACGAGCGTAACGGCCGTCTGGTCGGTGCGGTTCAGGTGCTCGATGGCGAGGAAATCATGCTGATCTCCGATCAGGGCACGTTGGTGCGTACTCGGGTCGACGAAGTGTCGAGCCTGGGTCGTAACACGCAGGGCGTTACCCTGATCAAGCTGGCCAGTGACGAAAAACTGGTAGGTCTGGAGCGTGTTCAGGAGCCTTCCGAGGTGGAAGGCCAGGAACTGCTGGAAGGCGAAGAGGGCGTTGACGTTCTGGCAGCCGATGTTTCTGAACTCGATGATGCCGGTGACGACGTGCAAGTCGACGCTGCGCCGGAAGACGATGACTCGCAAGGCTGAGCTGTGATGTAAAACAGATAAGGGCTGGCTCGTCTGGTAGTGCATGTGCACTGCAGGCAAGTCCAGCCCTTACGGCATTCGGCCGGTCGAATGGCCAGCCTTATGCAGAGAATATGCGTACAGACCCAAACGTATTTGACGAGAGTGGATATGAGCAAGCGAGCCTTTAACTTCTGCGCAGGTCCTGCTGCGCTTCCTGAAGCTGTTCTGCTGCGTGCCCAGGCTGAACTTCTGGATTGGCATGGCAAAGGCCTGTCAGTCATGGAAATGAGTCACCGCAGCGATGAGTTCGTCTCCATCGCCAGCAAGGCGGAGCAGGATCTGCGTGACCTGCTGTCCATTCCCTCCAATTACAAAGTGCTGTTCCTGCAGGGCGGTGCCAGCCAGCAGTTTGCGCAGATTGCGCTGAACCTGCTGCCTGAAAACGGCAAGGCCGATTACATCGACACCGGCATCTGGTCGCAGAAGGCGATCGAAGAAGCCTCGCGTTACGGCACCGTCAATGTGGCCGCCAGTGCCAAGGCCTACGATTACTTCGCCATTCCCGGTCAGAATGAATGGCAGCTGTCCAAGGATGCGGCCTACGTTCACTACGCGCCGAACGAAACCATTGGTGGCCTGGAATTCAACTGGATTCCGGAAACCGGTGATGTGCCGCTGGTGGCTGACATGTCTTCGGACATTCTGTCGCGTCCGGTGGACATCTCGCGTTTCGGCATGATCTACGCGGGTGCCCAGAAAAACATCGGTCCGAGTGGTGTGGTGGTGGTCATCATCCGTGAAGACCTGCTGGGCCGCGCGCGCTCGCTGTGCCCGACCATGCTCAACTACAAGGTCGCGGCCGACAATGGCTCGATGTACAACACGCCGCCAACGCTGGCGTGGTACCTGTCCGGGCTGGTCTTCGAATGGCTCAAGGAGCAGGGCGGCGTCGAGGCGATCGGCAAGCTCAATGATATCAAGCAGCGCACGTTGTATGACTTCATTGATGCCAGCGAGCTTTACAGCAACCCCATCAACAAGCCTGACCGCTCGTGGATGAACGTGCCGTTCCGTCTGGCTGACGACCGGCTGGACAAGCCGTTCCTGGCGGGGGCGGATGCTGCCGGCCTGCTCAACCTGAAAGGCCATCGTTCGGTTGGCGGCATGCGCGCTTCCATTTACAACGCGGTGGACATCCATGCAGTCAATGCACTGGTCGCCTACATGAAAGACTTCGAGAAGGAGCACGGCTGATGTCCGAACAGGAACTCAAGGCGCTACGCGTCCGTATCGACAGCCTCGACGAAAAGGTTCTGGAGCTGATCAGCGAGCGCGCTCGCTGTGCTCAGGAAGTTGCCCGGGTCAAGATGTCGTCCCTGGCCGAGGGCGAGGCGCCTGTGTTCTATCGTCCCGAGCGCGAAGCTGCGGTGCTCAAGCGCGTCATGGAGCGCAATCGCGGTCCTTTGAGCAACGAGGAGATGGCGCGCCTGTTCCGCGAAATCATGTCGTCCTGCCTGGCGCTCGAGCAGCCGTTGAAAGTGGCCTATCTGGGGCCGGAAGGGACCTTCACGCAAGCTGCGGCCATGAAGCACTTCGGTCATGCGGTGATCAGCATGCCGATGGCTGCGATCGATGAAGTGTTTCGTGAAGTGGTGGCCGGCGCGGTGAACTTTGGCGTCGTGCCGGTGGAAAACTCCACCGAGGGCGCGGTCAATCACACCCTCGACAGTTTCCTCGAGCACGACATGGTCATCTGCGGCGAAGTCGAGCTGCGCATTCACCATCACTTGCTGGTCGGTGAAAGCACCAAGACCGAAAGCATCTCGCGTATCTACTCGCATGCTCAGTCGCTAGCCCAGTGCCGCAAGTGGCTGGACGCCCACTACCCGAATGTCGAGCGTGTCGCCGTGGCCAGCAATGCCGAGGCGGCCAAGCGCGTCAAGGGTGAGTGGAATTCCGCCGCCATCGCCGGTGACATGGCGGCCGGGCTGTATGGCCTGACCCGTCTGGCCGAAAAAATCGAGGACCGCCCGGACAACTCCACGCGCTTTCTCATCATCGGTAATCAAGAAGTCCCACCGACCGGCGACGACAAGACTTCGATCATCGTTTCGATGAGCAACAAGCCGGGTGCCTTGCATGAACTGCTGGTGCCGTTCCATGAAAACGGTCTGGACCTGACTCGCATCGAAACCCGCCCTTCGCGCAGTGGCAAGTGGACCTACGTGTTCTTCATCGATTTCGTGGGCCATCACCAGGACCCGCTGGTCAAGGCGGTTCTCGAACAGATCAGTCACGAAGCCGTTGCCTTGAAGGTGCTGGGTTCCTACCCGAAAGCGGTTCTGTGAAGGGGCGATGCATGAATAACCTTTTTTTCGCCCTCAAGGGGCACGGAAACCTTTACGGTTTTCAGGTAATCGCACGTGGCTGAAGTCATGTCAGAGCAAGCGACCGGCCCGCTCATCGGGCGTCTGGTGGTGGTCGGCCTCGGTTTGATCGGCGGTTCCTTTGCCAAGGGTGTGCGCGAAAGCGGTCTGTGCCGGGAAGTGGTCGGCGTCGATCTCGATCCACAGTCGCGCGAGCTGGCAGTCGAGCTGGGCGTGGTCGACCGCTGTGAAGAAGATCTGGCGGCTGCCTGCTGTGGCGCCGACGTTATTCAACTGGCGGTGCCCATTCTGGCGATGGAAAAGTTGCTGGCACTGCTGGCACCCCTCGATCTGGGCAGCGCCGTGTTGACCGATGTCGGCAGCGCCAAGGGCAATGTGGTCCGCGCGGCTCGCCTGGCGTTCGGCCAGATGCCGTCGCGCTTCGTGCCGGGGCACCCGATCGCAGGCTCCGAACAGAGCGGCGTCGAAGCCTCGAACGCCGGGTTGTTTCGGCGTCACAAAGTCATTCTGACGCCGTTGGCCGAAACCGACGTCGACGCGGTGGCGCTGGTTGATCGTCTGTGGTCGGCGCTCGGTGCCGATGTCGAGCATATGCAGGTCGAGCGCCATGATGAAGTGCTGGCCGCGACCAGTCACTTGCCGCACCTGCTGGCGTTCGGTCTGGTGGATTCGCTGGCCAAGCGCAACGAAAATCTGGAGATTTTTCGCTATGCGGCGGGCGGTTTCCGGGACTTCACGCGTATTGCGGGCAGTGATCCGGTGATGTGGCATGACATCTTTCTCGCCAACCGCGACGCCGTGCTGCGAACGCTCGACACCTTTCGCAGCGACCTCGATGCCTTGCGCGATGCAGTCAGTGCTGGCGACGGTCATCAGTTGCTGAGTGTATTCACCCGCGCCAAGGCGGCTCGCGAGCATTTCGGCAGGATTCTGGCGTTGCGCGCCCGTGGCGAGGCGAAGGCCGGCGAGCTGTCCGCCGTGCACGGCGTTGCCGCAGACAAGGCCGCTCATCGCATTGACGGCCCGATGGACACTGCCTCCGCTGCGTTGTTCATGGTGGCGGCATCGGTCAGTGATTCCGCCGATCTGCTGCTTGAAGCGGTGAGCATGAACACGGCGTGCACCGGGGTCATCGACATCCTGCGCCTGATGGGCGGCGATATCGTGTTGCACGATGTTCGCGAGCAGGCTATGGAGACCGTTGCCGACGTGCACGTGCGTTCCGCGCGGCTAAGAGGTACTGACATCCCTGAGGCGCTGGTGCCTCTGGCCCTGGGCGAATTTCCTCAACTGTGTATTGCCGCAGCCTGTGCGGAAGGGCGTACCATTCTGCGCGGTGCGCAGGAATTGCGAGGCCGCGAACTTGAGGCGGTGCGGCTCATGGCCGATGGCCTGACTGTGCTGGGTGTCGAGGTCGAGATGGCTTCCGATGGCATCATTATCGAAGGCGGTCCGTTGAGCGGTGGCCAGATCGACGCTCACGACGACCAGCGTATCGCCATGGCGTTTAGCGTCGCGGCCTTGCGGGCGGATGCACCGGTTCATATTCATGATTGCGCAAACGTCGCTCCATCGTTTTCCAATTTTCTGGCGCTGTGCGCTCAAGTCGGCATGCATGTAGCGCAAGAGGACAAAAAGTGAAGATCAAAGCACCTGTTATAACCATCGACGGACCCAGCGGTTCGGGCAAAGGCACTGTCGCCGGGCTGTTGGCCGCCAAACTGGGCTGGTGCCTGCTCGATTCGGGCGCGCTTTATCGCCTGCTGGCCTTCGCGGCCCGCAATCATGGCGTCGATCTGACCAATGAAGAAGCCCTCAAGCTGTTAGCGGCTCATCTGGATGTGCAGTTCGAGGCCTCAGTGTCCGGGCAGGGGCAGCGCATCGTGCTTGAAGGCGAAGACGTGACTCACGCGATTCGCAACGAGCAGATCGGCAGCGGTGCATCGCAGGTGGCTTCGCTGCCAGCGGTGCGCGATGCCCTGTTGCAGCGTCAGCGCGCCTTTCAGGAAGAGCCGGGTCTGGTGGCGGACGGTCGCGACATGGGGACCGTGGTGTTTCCGGACGCACCACTGAAAATCTTCCTCACGGCGAGCGCCGAGGAGCGAGCACGACGCCGTTACTTGCAGTTGAAGGCCAAGGGCGATGATGTTAGTCTGTCGAGTCTGCTAGATGAGATATGTGCACGCGACGAGCGTGACACCCAGCGAGCGGTAGCCCCGCTCAAGCCGGCGCACGACGCCATACAGCTGGATTCCACCGAATTGTCCATCGAGCAGGTGCTGGAACGCATCCTGAGTGAAGTCGCCCTGCGCGATATCGCCGGATGATCAAGGAGCCATGCAGGAGACCAGACCCCGTCCTGCAGGCTTCCTTTCATATGAACGAAACCCACGTTGTCTGGAGCGTGGCAGATGGGCGTATTCTTCGCCCTTGATCAACAGGAATTAAAATGAGCGAAAGCTTTGCAGAACTTTTTGAAGAAAGCCTAAAAACCCTGAACCTTCAGCCGGGCGCAATCATTACCGGTATCGTTGTCGACATCGACGGCGATTGGGTAACTGTACACGCTGGCCTGAAGTCCGAGGGCGTCATCCCGCTCGAGCAGTTCTACAACGACGCTGGCGAGCTGACCATCAAGGTCGGTGACGAAGTGCACGTTGCGCTGGACGCGGTCGAAGACGGCTTTGGCGAAACCAAGCTGTCCCGCGAAAAAGCCAAGCGCGCCGAGTGCTGGATTGTTCTGGAAGCAGCTTTCGCAGCTGAAGAAGTGGTCAAGGGCGTTATCAACGGTAAGGTTAAAGGCGGCTTCACTGTCGACGTTAACGGCATCCGTGCGTTCCTGCCTGGTTCTCTGGTTGACGTTCGCCCTGTGCGCGACACGACTCACCTGGAAGGCAAAGAGCTCGAGTTCAAGGTCATCAAGCTGGACCAGAAGCGCAACAACGTTGTCGTTTCCCGTCGCAGCGTCCTGGAAGCCGAGAACAGCGCCGAGCGCGAAGCTCTGCTCGAGTCCCTGCAGGAAGGTCAACAAGTCAAAGGTATCGTCAAGAACCTCACCGATTACGGCGCATTCGTCGATCTGGGTGGTGTCGATGGCTTGCTGCACATTACCGACATGGCCTGGAAGCGCATCAAGCATCCATCGGAAATCGTCAACGTTGGCGACGAGATCGATGTAAAGGTCCTGAAGTACGATCGCGAGCGCAATCGTGTTTCCTTGGGTCTGAAGCAACTGGGCGAAGATCCATGGGTTGCTATCAAGGCTCGCTACCCGGAAAGCACCCGCGTTACTGCGCGTGTCACCAACCTGACCGACTACGGCTGCTTCGCAGAGCTGGAAGAAGGCGTGGAAGGCCTGGTACACGTTTCGGAAATGGACTGGACCAACAAGAACATCCACCCATCCAAAGTCGTTCAGGTTGGCGACGAAGTGGAAGTCATGGTTCTGGACATCGACGAAGAGCGTCGTCGTATCTCCTTGGGCATCAAGCAGTGCAAATCTAACCCGTGGGAAGATTTCTCTGGCCAGTTCAACAAGGGCGACAAGATCTCCGGCACCATCAAGTCGATCACCGATTTCGGTATCTTCATTGGTCTGGACGGCGGCATCGACGGTCTGGTTCACCTGTCCGACATCTCCTGGAACGAAGTGGGCGAAGAAGCCGTACGTCGCTTCAAGAAGGGCGACGAGCTCGACACCGTCATCCTGTCTGTTGATCCAGAGCGTGAGCGTATCTCGCTGGGCATCAAGCAGCTGGAAAGCGATCCGTTCTCCGAGTACGTCACTGTCAATGACAAAGGCGCAATCGTTCGCGGTACAGTGAAAGAAGTTGACGCCAAAGGCGCCATCATCACTCTGGCCGACGATATCGAAGCGACCCTCAAAGCCTCCGAAATCAGCCGTGACCGCGTTGAAGACGCACGTAACGTTCTGAAAGAAGGCGAAGAGATCGAAGCCAAGATCATCAGCGTTGACCGCAAGAGCCGCGTAATCAGCTTGTCCATCAAGTCGAAAGACGTTGAAGACGAGAAAGAAGCCATTCAGAGCCTGCGTAGCAAGCCTGAAGCCGCTGAAAGCACTGGTCCTACCACCATTGGTGACCTGCTGCGCGCGCAAATGGAAAAGCAGAACTAAGTTCTGTCTGGCCATTAAAAAGGGCGACTTCGGTCGCCCTTTTTTACGTCTGCGTTTTGAGTCTTTCCTCCGCACGGGGACATGCCTCGATTCTCTCCAGCAGCCTCCCAGGCCGCGTCTTTCGTGCGTTCGCATCAACCCCTGTTACCTGCGCACTGTTGTCACACACTCGTCATGCGTGTGCAGGCGCTTGACAATGGTTCACATAAGTCAAGAGATGGGCTGTTCAAATTCATCCGGCCATGCTAAAACCTTCGGAGCGCTGACCTAGCTGCTTGAAAAAGAAGGGAAAAATATGACGAAGTCGGAGTTGATCGAACGAATTGTCACCCATCAAGGGCTGCTCTCATCCAAGGATGTCGAGTTGGCCATCAAGACCATGCTTGAACAAATGTCCCAGTGCCTCGCAACGGGTGACCGTATCGAGATTCGTGGATTTGGCAGCTTCTCCCTGCATTACCGTGCGCCTCGCGTAGGACGTAACCCCAAGACCGGCCAGTCGGTCAGTCTGGACGGTAAATTTGTCCCTCACTTCAAGCCAGGCAAGGAATTGCGTGATCGCGTCAATGAGGACGAAGAAGAAGGCCTCTGAAATCGTAAATCGAAGGATCACCCGATGCGTATCTTCAAACGAGTCATTCTGATCGCCGTTGTGCTGGTGGTCGTGTTGTTCACCACAGTCTTCGTGCTTGAAAATCGGCAGCCTGTCGACCTGATCCTGTTCGGCTGGTCAGCGCCGCAGCTTCCCTTTGCCGTGCCTGTCGTACTGGCGTTGTTGCTGGGCATGCTGATCGGTCCGGTACTCGCATGGATTGCCAGCCTGCGCAAGAAACGTCCTTCTTACGCTCGATCTCTCAAGTCTGAGTAGATCGTGCTTCGCCGGGTGCTCACCCGGCAGTTGTAACCTCTTGGTTGTCTCTCTTTTTCTGTTCTCCAGCACGCGGTATGGCGTGGGTCTACGCATATATGCCTGTGGGAAAGTTCTTTTGCAGTAGTTATCTGTGTTTATAGTTTTGTAAGAACTTTCTTCTCTAATTGCGGGATGCCCGTAGTTAGCTGTGGGAAAAAATATGGGCGGCGTATTGGATGCCCGGTTTACTTGGCAGGCCGGTCGTCGTGTCGAATGCGGAGGTTTTCGCTATCGCTGCAGAGCTTTTGTGTCAAGACTTGAATGGCCTGTTTTCGAGTGCAGAATACACCCGGCTCACAAAACGGGTCGTTTGCCAGAAAGTTATTGGCTTTACACAAAGGTAGTTGAATGTCTTATCCCAAACTCGTACATCACGGCGCAATACACGCCGTGACGGGCTCGTGTCATCAGTTGTGCCTGGATGCGGTAAACAGTCTGTTGATCGATTGTGGTTCTACGCAAACGGCGAACAACGGTGATGCTGCATTCGGGTTCTCTGCGTCCGGTATCAAGGCGCTGCTGGTCACTCATGTACACAATGACCACGTCGGACGTATTCCCGAGTTGCTGGCGAGCGGCTACAAGGGGCCGATTCTGTGCAGTGAGCCCAGTGCCCATCTATTGCCGCTGGTCATGGAGGATATGCTCAAGATCGAGTTCGAGCATGATCAGGCGCAGATTGATCGTCATCTTGAGGCCATTCGCAAACGGGTCATTGCCCTGCCTTTCGACATCTGGTTCGACCTGATCGCCACCGAGTCGCTACGCTGCCGGGTCAGGTTGCAGCGGGCGGGCCATATTCTGGGCTCGGCCTACATCGAGTGCGACGTGACGTATCCGCTGGAAAACCGTTCGCAACGAGTGGTGTTTTCCGGGGATCTCGGCGCCTCGCACACGCCGTTTCTACCTCCACCCAAGTCACCCGAAAGTGCGGATGTTCTGGTGCTGGAGTCAACCTATGGCGATCGCCTGCATGAAGATCGCAGTACGCGTCAGCAGCGCCTTGAGCAGCTCATAGAAAAGGCGCTGGAAGACAAGGGTACGGTGCTGATCCCGGCGTTCAGTATCGGGCGGACGCAAGAGCTTCTTTACGAGCTGGAGGATATCCTGCACAGAAAGGGACTCTCGGCACAGGCTGCCGACCCCTTGGGCAGTGAGGTGTCGAGCGTCGACTGGCCACAGTTGCCAATCATCCTCGACTCGCCGCTGGCCAGCAGGTTCACCAGCCTTTACCGGTCTTTTGCCGACTACTGGGAAGCGGATGCCCGTGAGCGTCTCGAGCAGGGTCGGGCGCCGCTGAGCTTCGCTCAGTTGATCACCATCGATACGCATGCCAGTCATCTGCAGACCCTCAACTATCTCGCCAGCACAGCGCGGCCGGCGATCGTCATTGCGGGCAGCGGCATGTGTGCCGGAGGGCGCATCGTCAATTACCTCAAGGCCATGCTCGGCGACCGCCGCCACAATGTTCTCTTCGTCGGTTATCAGGCCAAGGGTACGCCGGGGGCGGCCATTCAGGCCCATGGTCCTGAAGGCGGGTACGTGGAGCTTGATCGTGAGCGCTTCGATATCCGTGCTGGCGTTTCTACGGTGAGTGGTTACTCGGCACACGCCGATCAGGCGGGCCTGGTAGAGTTCGTGACCGGTATGGATCGATGGCCTGAGCAGATACGTCTGGTGCATGGTGATGCAGCAGCGAAGAAGACATTGGGTCAGGTACTTGCACGCAAATATTCGCTTCAAAAGCGCGCAGTGGAGTTGATTATTCCTTGAGTGGACAGGTATGGAACAACTGCCGAGTTATTAAATGAAGTATTTATGCCCCGTTAATGACCCTTCGTCTCGCGGTTTGCTGCATTTAAACGCATGGAGTATTGATGTGTGAGTCGGCGACCTGTTGACTCGTTTAGTGAATGCCCGGCAAGTAAATACAGTTGCTAAAAAGTCATACGTCAGTAATATTCGCATGCTTTGACAAGGCGTTGCGATATGAACGATGAGGCTGCATGGGTTGCGATAACAGGTGCAACAGGCTTCGTGGGCAGCGCTGTCGTTCGTCATTTGATGGAAAACACTGCGTGCCGGGTACGGGTTGCGGTGCGTGGTCCGTACAGTCAATCCAGTGAGCGTGTAGACGTAGTCACCGTTGAGTCGCTTGCGCCAGACAATCAATGGGCCTCGTTCTTAACCGATGCCGAGGTGGTGATTCATTGCGCGGCCCGCGTTCATGTATTGAACGACGCTGCCACACAACCCGAGCAGGAATACGTTCGTGCCAATGTCGCTGCAACGCTGAACCTGGCAGAGCAGGCGGCTGCGGCCGGTGTCAGACGTTTCATTTTCCTCAGTTCCATCAAGGTCAACGGTGAAGTCACCTTGCCGGGCCGACCGTTCACGGCTGACGATGCCTGTAATCCTCTCGACCCGTATGGATCGTCCAAGTACCAGGCTGAGCAGGGGTTGCGCGAGCTGTCCGCTCGTACCGGCATGGACGTGGTGATCATTCGTCCGGTGCTGGTCTACGGGCCTGGGGTCAAGGCGAATTTTCTGAACATGATGCGCTGGCTGGACAAAGGCGTGCCCCTGCCGCTCGGTGCGATCAATAACCGTCGAAGTCTGGTGGCAGTAGGGAATCTGGTGGATCTGGTCGTGACGTGCATAAGTCATCCGGCAGCAGCGGGGCAGACCTTCCTGGTCAGCGATGGGCAGGACCTTTCCACGACCGGGCTGTTGAAAGTGCTGGGCCACGCCATGGGCAAGCCTGTCCGACTTCTACCTGTTCCGGCCTGGATGTTGCAACGTGCCGCGGCACTGATTGGCAAAAAGGAATTTTCGCAGCGACTGTGTGGCTCCCTGCAGGTGGATATTAGAAAAACCTGTGAAGTGCTCGATTGGGTGCCTCCCGTAAAACCTGAAAACGCTCTGCAAGAGACGGCCCGGTACTATATGGAACACACACATGCTTGAGTGGCTGTCAGTTGCGATCATCGCGTTGCTTTCTCTGATACTGACGGCGCTGCTTCGCAAATACGCGTTGTCCAGAAGCCTGATGGATGTTCCCAACGCCCGCAGCTCGCATTCCATTCCGACGCCTCGTGGTGGAGGTGTTTCGATCGTCGTCGCGTTCATCCTGGCGATGCTCGTGCTGGCAGGGCTCGGATTGATGCCGCTTGCCTCCACAGTGGCCGTGGTGGGTGCCGGTGGCCTGGTTGCAGTGATCGGTTTCATGGACGACCACGGCCACATCGCTGCGCGCTGGCGATTGCTGGGGCACTTTGCGGCTGCAATCTGGGCCTTGGTGGCGTCGGGCGGACTGGCGCCGCTCGAGTTCATGGGTACGACGGTCAATCTGGGCGTGCTGGGTCAGATACTCACGGCCTTCTATCTGGTCTGGATGCTCAATCTGTATAACTTCATGGACGGTATTGACGGGCTGGCCAGCGTCGAGGCGGTGACCGTCTGCGGCGGCATCAGTCTTGTTTACAGCCTGAGCGGCTTCAATGAGCTACTCTGGGGACCGTTGCTGCTGGCGGCCTCGGTCGTCGGGTTTCTCTATTGGAATTTTCCCCCTGCACGCATATTCATGGGCGACGCCGGCAGCGGGTTTCTGGGGATTGTCCTCGGAATACTTTCCGTTCAGGCAGCCTGGGCCTCACCTCAGCTATTCTGGGCCTGGCTTATTCTGCTGGGTGTGTTTGTCGTGGATGCCACGGTCACGCTCTTGCGCCGATTGTTACGTGGAGAAAAAGTCTATGAAGCGCATCGCAGTCACGCCTATCAGTTCGCCTCCCGTCGTTACGGTCGGCATCTTCCGGTGACGCTGGCGGTGGGGCTGATAAACCTTGTCTGGTTGCTTCCCATCGCCCTGTGGGTGGCCTTGGCAGGTGCAGACGGAATGACAGCGATCGTTCTTGCCTATGTGCCGTTGGGCATTCTGGCCGTCAGGTTTAATGCAGGTCAGGCGGAAGCGCCTTAACTAAATATGATCTTCAGTGTCCTAGTACGTGGAGTGGCGTGGCGACAACGGTGTTCAGTGGCGGTTAACGACAAAGGCGAAGGAGTGTTGACGAATTGATGAGCAAGTTACGAGCTTTTCTGCTGGCGCTGCCGCGTCGCAAAAAGCGGATAATTCAGGTTGCTGCTGACGTTCTCCTGGTCTGGGCCGCTCTGTGGATGTCGTTCGTCGTCCGCCTGGGAATCGATGAGCTGATCAATCCGCTGGAAAAGCACACCTGGCTGTTCATCAGCGCGCCGCTGGCGGCCATCCCGCTGTTCATACGCTTCGGCATGTATCGCGCGGTCATGCGGTATTTCGGCAACGACGCGTTGATCGCGATCATCAAGGCAGTCACGCTTTCCTCACTTATTTTGGGCTGTATGGTTTATGTCTACAGCAACCATCAGCAACTGGTGCCGCGCTCGGTCATTTTCAACTACTGGTGGTTGAGCATGGTCATGATCGGCGGACTGCGCCTGGCGATGCGGCAGTATTTCCTCGGTGACTGGTTTGCCGCGGCCCAGCACGTGCCGTTTGCCAAGAGCGACAACGGTTTACAGAAGGTTGCCATCTATGGTGCCGGAGCGGCTGGTAACCAATTGGTCGCCGCCTTGCGGATGGGTAGAGTCATGCACCCGGTGGCCTTCATCGATGACGACGAATCCATCTCGAACCGGGTGATTTCCGGTCTTCAAGTCTACAAGCCCAAACATATCCAGCGAATGATCGACTCCACCGGAGCCCAGGAAATTCTGCTGGCCATCCCGTCTTCATCGCGTGGCCGCCGCCGCGAGATTCTGGGTTTTCTGGAAGGTTTTCCGCTGCACGTGCGAAGCGTTCCGGGATTCATGGACCTGGCGGCCGGGCGGGTCAAGGTAGACGACCTGCAGGAAGTCGACATCGCTGACCTGCTGGGGCGCGATTCAGTGCCGGCTCGGGACAACCTGCTGGAGCACTGCATCAAGGGTCAGACTGTATTGGTGACGGGCGCCGGTGGGTCGATCGGTTCCGAGTTGTGCCGACAGATCCTGCTGCTGGGCCCGACCAAACTGTTGTTGCTCGATCACAGTGAATTCAATCTCTACAGCATCGTCTCGGAACTGGAGCAGCGTTCGTCGCGTGAGTCGCTGAGCGTCAAGTTGCTGCCCATTCTGGGCTCGGTGCGCAATCACTCCAAACTGTTGGCGATCATGAAGGCCTGGAAGGTCGATACGGTTTATCACGCCGCAGCTTACAAGCACGTGCCCATGGTCGAGCACAACATTGCCGAAGGTGTGATCAATAACGTAGTAGGTACACTCAATACGGCCCAGGCGGCGCTGCAGGCCGGTGTTTCCAATTTTGTCCTGATCTCCACGGACAAGGCCGTCAGGCCGACCAACGTCATGGGCAGCACCAAGCGCCTTGCAGAGCTCATCCTGCAGGCGCTCAGCCGAGAGACCGCGCCGGTCATTTTCGGCGACAAGTCCAATGTTTATCAGGTCAACAAGACCCGCTTCACCATGGTTCGTTTCGGCAATGTCCTGGGGTCTTCGGGGTCGGTGATTCCGCTGTTTCACAAGCAGATCCAGTCTGGCGGGCCCTTGACCGTTACTCATCCCAAGATCACCCGGTATTTCATGACCATCCCGGAAGCGGCGCAGCTGGTGATCCAGGCCGGATCCATGGGCCATGGTGGCGACGTGTTCGTCCTGGACATGGGGGAGCCGGTCAAGATCATTGAGCTGGCTGAGAAGATGATCCACCTTTCCGGCCTCAGTATCCGCTCCGAGAAGAATCCGCACGGCGATATCTCCATTGATTTCACCGGGCTGCGTCCTGGCGAAAAACTCTACGAGGAGCTGCTGATCGGCGATAACGTCGTGGCCACCGAACACCCGATGATCATGAGTGCCACTGAAGATTATTTGCCTTGGGATGTACTTAAAGGCAGGCTGACGAAGTTGCTCGATGCGGTGGACCGTGATGATTACACCAGTGTTCGTCAGTTACTTCGTGAAACAGTGAGCGGCTATGCGCCGGAAGGTGAGATTGTGGACTGGATGTATCAAGAGCGTCGCAGCGAAACCTGATGTTACTTGATGACGTATCGTCGACAGCCTTATGTTTACGTGGTTGGCATGTATTGAAATAAGTGGCAACGCCAGGCTTCATTGACAGGGGGTCATGCGAGCCCTAAGTTTCAAGCGCAGTTTCGGAAAGCTGCCTTAACTTGTTATGGAGCGTTAACTATGCGAACCGCTTTTTTTTCTTCCCTGATATTTGCCCTGCTGACCAGTGCGTCCGTTGCCGTGAGCGCCGCACCTGCCGCTCCGGTCAAGGCCGATGCGCCGAGTGCACAGGCTGTTCAGGAGCAATCCGCAGGCCGTATCAACCTCAACAAGGCTGATGCAGAAACCCTTCAAAAAGAGTTGGCCGGTATCGGCAAGAATAAAGCGGAGGCCATTGTGGCCTATCGTGAGAGTACCGGCGAATTTACCTCGGTCGATGAGTTGATCGAAGTCAAAGGTATCGGTAAGTCTATTCTGGAAAAGAACAGGGACAAACTGACGGTTGAATAAAGAAACGCTTCAGCCCCACGTATAAAAAACAGGCCGATGAATCATCGGCCTGTTTTTTATTGCCTCAATTGTTCAGTGGTATTTCCTCAGGTAAGGATGCCTGATGAGAAACCGTTGCACTTTCAGGTTTGCTGATATGCAGTTTTACGTGCTCGCGCGTAACCTTCAGGATGTGCTCCGACAATTGTTTGTCATGCGCACTGCGCGACAGCATCATCGCGCCCACCAGGCTCGACAGGACCAGCATGCTTTTAGGTTCCGGATTTTCGATCTGAAGCGCGTTATCGAAGGTTTCCAGTAGATGAACAATCATCTCGTCGGTGATCGGGCTGGGCCGATTCAACTGGCCCAGTTCCGCGCACATGTTCGGTAACGGACATCCCGTGCCCGGTTCGTCACGGTGTGCGGGGGACAGATAGAGGTCGATGAACTCGTTCAGCGAGTCCTGTCCGGTGAACATTTCTCGGGTAATAGCCTTGGATTCATCGACGGCGTGCCTCAGGGCCTGATCGACGAGATCATCCTTTGACTTGAAATGCGCGTAGAAGCCACCGTGAGTCAGCCCCAGCGATTTCATCAGAGGTTGCAGGCCTGTTGCGCCAATGCCATCCCGGCGAAAACGTACGGATGCTTCCTTGACAATCCGCTGATGGGTTTGAGCTTTACGATCAAGCGCGTAACGCATGCGCTGAGTCTCCAGGAAGTGGCCGAAATGCTACAGAGCCTTTATACAGGGATAGGTGAAACGATGCAGCATGGGTTTTGGGTGGTTTGGGCCCGTGTTTGACGGGTAGCGCTACCCGATAAGTGGCAGGCAGATCGGCAAACTGATCGGTGTTTGAGCAGTGAGGTGAAAGGTTTCTTTGATCCGTTTCAACGTCCTGCTTGCAAAACTGTCCGACAAAAACGTTGATTTCTCGCCGTAATCCCGGACAATCCGGCCCCTGTTTTCGAGGGAAGCGCTGACTGCCAGGTTTTTTCGATGCGTTTCCCTTTTTGATAACCGGCCACGGAGAGTCCACCGGATGAATGATCAGGCAAATGGCGTCGTAGAACGTCTGGATGCAACACCCGCAAGTGTCACTGCGTGGAACCGCAACGACACCACCTGGATGCTCGGTCTGTTTGGTACGGCCATCGGCGCAGGCACCCTGTTCTTGCCCATCAACGCGGGCATCGGAGGTTTCTGGCCGCTGCTGGTGCTTGCCGTACTGGCGTTTCCGATGACGTTCTATGCGCACCGGGGGCTGACGCGGTTCGTCCTGTCCGGCCGCGAAGGTGCCGACATCACCGAAGTGGTCGAGCAACATTTCGGCAAGGCAGCCGGTGCGCTGATCACGCTGCTGTACTTCTTTGCGATCTTCCCGATTCTGTTGATCTACAGTGTGGCGCTGACCAACACGGTAGGCAGCTTTCTTGAGCATCAGCTTCATGTCGAGTCGCCGCCCCGCGCTGTGCTGGCATTTGTGCTGATTGTCGGCCTGCTGGCCGTGGTGCGTTGTGGTGAGCGGTTCATCGTCAAGGCCATGAGCCTGATGGTATATCCGTTCATCGTGGCGCTGCTGTTCCTCGCCGTGTTTCTGATCCCGCACTGGACTGGCGGCATCCTGAGCACCGCGACCACTCTGCCCGAGGCGTCGGCGTTCTGGCCGACCCTTTGGCTGGCCATCCCGGTAATGGTGTTCTCCTTCAACCACACGCCGATCATTTCGGCCTTCGCGGTTGACCAGAAGCGGCAGTACGGCCAGAACGCCGAGGTTCGCAGCTCGCAGATTCTGGCTCGCGCTCATGGCCTGATGGTGGTCATGGTGCTGTTCTTCGTCTTCAGTTGCGTGCTGACCCTGTCGCCCGCCCAACTGGCTGAAGCCAAGGCTCAGAACATTTCGATCCTGTCGTACCTGGCCAATCATTTCAGCAATCCAACCATTGCGTTCGTCGCTCCATTGATTGCGTTCGTGGCGATCTCGAAATCGTTTCTGGGCCACTACATCGGTGCCAGCGAAGGTCTTAAAGGGCTTATCGTGAAAACCGGCCGGCGGCCTGCGCCCAAAGCGCTGGACCGGATGACCGCTGCGTTCATGCTGGTGGTGTGCTGGATCGTGGCTACGCTCAATCCGAGTATCCTGGGCATGATCGAAACACTCGGTGGCCCGATCATTTCGGCGCTGCTGTTCCTGATGCCGATGTACGCCATCCACAAGGTTCCGGCGATGCGTCAATACGCCGGTAAGCTGTCCAACGCTTTCGTGGTCGCTGCAGGCGTGGTCGCCATTACCGCGCTGGTCTATTCCCTGCTTCAGTAATGTCGCCGACCCGGCCGTTCGGGATTGCCATGGGGCAGGGCGCTTGCCTTGCCTCATGGCCCTGGACCGGATCACCCTGCGTGCGTGCCGCTCTCTTTCTGTCATAACGAATGCTCGCTCAGCCCAGGGTAAGAATCATGCAGGTCGTGCTGGCGGTTGCGTAAAGACGATCATCCACGTCATACAGACGCCCTTCGGCCAGTGCCGTGGACCGACCGATATGGATGACTTTGCCTTCTGCTCGTATCGGTCCGACCTTGTCGGTCAGGGCGCGTACGTAGCTGACCCGCAGATCGAGCGTGGTGTAACCCTGGCCTTTCTTGAGTCGGGTGTGGATGGCGCAGCCCATGCAGGAATCCAGCAGCGCGGCGGCGTAACCGCCATGTACGCTACCCAGTGAGTTGTAATGCCGTTTGTCGGGCGTGCCCTGAAAGATGAATTGTCCCTCGGAGAAAACCAGCGGGATGAAGTCCATCAGCGCGCCGAGCGATGGGCTGGGCAAATCGCCACGACCAATGCCGTTGAAAAACTCGATCGGTTCCAATACCGCAGCCTCGGCCAGTCCGATATCACCGGGAGCCCCGAGCGTGGCGCGCACAGTCTTTTCTTCCGCCAGCCATCGTTCTATCTTTTCTTCACGCGAAAGATTCTGCATGGGACGCCGCTCCTTCATCAATTACGATGCAATGATCGATTACGATCGTAATCTTATATTGATGATGGTCGCAATTAAATATTCCTACATGTAGCGGCGTGCGCATTGGCGACGATGGAAAGGGTGCAGGAGGGAGTACGTTTCAAAGCGCACAGATGTGCAGCCAGGGCTCCATTGCGGACGCCCCGGATATTCAGTCGGATCTCTTACTCAGTCAGGCATGCCGTCAGTCTACAGGCTCAGGGTAAAGCGGCCTGGACAGGTGCATGATGCTCGCGTAGTCGTAGACGTATTGACGTCCCGCATGGCTGGTCGAGCGTAACTGATCGATCAGCAGCCGCTCTTTGTGGTTCAGGTATCTCAACGCCGGATCTTGACTGGACTTCAGGCGATCACGTTCATGGGCGTCAGGGAATGCAATGACGTGCGTCATGAAAAATCTCCTTGGGTTTTAGTCCTTGCTTGCTTTGATGTAGCCCCGAGTACTGCGACAGCGCCACCTTACCCATAAAAACTTGGCGCGATCAACCCTGAATCAGGTGGTCATGCGATTTGGGTGATCTCGAACGAATGCTGGCTGCCCTTGATGACAATCTCTACCGCGTCATCTTCATACTTTCCCAACAAATTCTGGCCCAGCGGTGCCCGAGGCGTGATGACGGTGATCAACTGTTCCGCCACGCTGACCTTCAGGCCCGCTGCGTCGGGCCCCAGAAACAGATGCTGCACCTGACCCGAGCCGCTTTCGAGCCTGACCATATCACCGACCTGAATACCGCGAGATTCGTCGAAAGCCTTGAGCGACCATTCCTGATAGCGCTTGAGTGACTGCCGGATTTCTTCCACGCGCCTGGCCTGGCCGACCGCCAGGTAGGAAGCCTCAAGGCCCAGGGTGTCGTATTTGTTTTCGGCGATGTTCTCTTCGTGCGTTGCGGCTTCGCGAGCGGTCTGGGCCGCTCGTTGTGCAATGTCCAGATCGCCTTTGAGTTTGTCGATGATGCAGTGCAGCACGTCCTGCTTGTTCATGGTTTATCCGCAATATTCATTGATGCTGGCGCGGCTTTTTTCGCTCGGCGCAGTACGGTCCTGTTGCATCCAGAAGTCGCATTTGGAGCGACTGAAGTTGCGCTGCTGTTGTTCCTGAACCTGTTCCCGGGCTTGTCGCGCTTCGCTTTCACGCAGGCTCTGCTCGTATTTTCTGAACATGGCGGTTTCCGGTTCGACCTGCGGCGCAGGCGGTGCCGTCAACTGTGTCGCAGCTTTTTCCAGCATCACGGTCTGCGCAGGCGGCAGGTTTTTGTAGAACAGCCAGCCAGTCAGGAATACCGCCATCGCACCCAGCCAGATACCCACGGCGATGCAGACGATCAATTTCACGGAGACATACAGCTCGCGACGGCGGGTGTGGGACGACATGTCTGGATTCCTGACAAAAGGGCAACGGTGGGATTGTGCCATGCCTGAAGAGTGTGGATGACAATCGTGCATCCGGCGAATGTTCGCAAATGGCTCTAGTCTGGTGCAGGCAGGTGCTTCTCAAGCACAATCGCACCTTTTCTCAATCTGCCTCAGGGAGCCAGGATGAAAGCCTCTTGGGACATTTTCTGCAACGTGGTCGACAACTACGGCGACGTGGGTGTGACCTGGCGACTGGCGCGTCAGTTAGTCGCCGAGCATGGGCTGAGCATTCGGTTATGGATCGATGACCTGGCGGCCTTTGCCCGTTTGTGTCCGCAGGCTGACCCTCGGGCAGAACAGCAGTGGCAGGACGGCGTCGAGATTCGTCATTGGCCGCAACAATGGACGAGTAACGATGTTCCGGAGGGCGTGATCGAGGCCTTTGCCTGTCGACTGCCAACGCCTTATACCGAGGCGATGCTGAGGCGTTCACCGCGCCCGGTGTGGCTGAACCTGGATTACCTTAGCGCCGAGGAGTGGGTAACCGGTTGCCACGGCCTGCCTTCAGTGCAGTCGAGCGGTTTGAAGAAGTTCTTTTTCTTCCCCGGCTTTCGCGAGACCACTGGCGGATTGCTGCGTGAAAGCGGCTTGATCGAGCAACGCCGGGCGTTCCAGAGCGACAAAACTGCCCAGGCGGCCTTCCTCGCCCGACTGGGTATTGAGCCTCTGGCCGGCGCGCGGCTGATTTCGCTGTTCGCCTACGAGAACCCGGCGCTGGGCAGTTGGCTGGACGCGCTGGCCAGCGACACGCAGGTCACGCACCTGCTGGTGCCCGAAGGACGGATCCTGGGCGACTTGCACCACTGGCTCGGCGCAGGCGATCTACAGAGTGGCGCCGTGCAGCGCCGAGGCGCGCTGACCGTTCAGGTGCTGCCGTTCGTCAGGCAGGAAGACTACGACCGTTTGCTGTGGAGTTGCGATTTCAACGTGGTTCGAGGTGAGGACTCATTCGTGCGAGCCCAATGGGCTGGCAGACCGATGCTTTGGCACATCTATCAGCAGGAAGGGGATGCTCATCTGCCCAAGCTTGACGCGTTTCTCGAACTTTACCTGGCCAGTCTCTCTCCCGTGGCCGCTGAGGCGCTGAACGCTTTCTGGCAGAGCTGGAACGCCGGTCAGGCGCTGGATGCAGGCTGGCAGGCATCGATTGCGCACTGGCCGGAAATCGAGCGTCACGCCGAACAGTGGTGCGAAGCGCAGGCATCCCGGACTGATCTTGCGGCAGCGCTGGTGCAGTTTTATGTAAATTCGCTATGATACGCGGCCTTGATGTAAGGCTCTGTACGAAAAGTGCCTGTGCAGGCTATTTCTCGTACAGAGCCTTTGGTTAATTCCATCCAAATTCGGATATATGCAATGAAAACTGGTAAAGAGCTGAAACCCGGTACTGTGATCCGTCTGGAAAACGATCCTTGGCTGGTTCAGAAAGCTGAATTCACCAAATCCGGTCGTAACAGCGCGATCATGAAAACCAAGCTGAAGAACCTGCTGACCGGTTACAAGACCGAGATCGTTTACAGCGCCGACGACAAACTGGACGACGTGATCCTCGACCGCAAGGAAGCGACGCTGTCCTTTATCAGCGGCGACACCTACACGTTCATGGACACCACTGACTACACCATGTACGAACTGAACGCTGAAGACATCGAAAGCGTTCTGCCTTTCGTTGAAGAAGGCATGACCGACGTGTGCGAAGCCGTATTCTTCGAAGAGCGTCTGGTCTCCGTAGAGCTGCCGACCACTATCGTGCGTCAGGTTGACTACACCGAAGGTTCGGCGCGTGGCGACACCTCCGGCAAGGTCATGAAACCGGCCAAGCTGAAGAACGGTACCGAGCTGAGCGTTGCTGACTTCATCGAAATCGGCGACATGATCGAGATCGATACCCGTGACGGCGGTTCCTACAAAGGCCGTGCCAAATAAGCATGGTTTTGTAACCTCGTTACGCAAGAAACCCGCAGCGATGCGGGTTTCTTTTTGCCTGCGGTTTGGCGCGTCGCTTATTTCAGATGCGCTTTCAGTTCTTCGGACGCCTGCAGCATGGCGGAGCGAACTGCCGGCACCTGGCTGACCACATTGAGCAGGCCGTAGTCATGGATCATGCCGTTGTAGCGCACCGCAGTGACCGCTACGCCAGCCTGATCGAGCTTTCGGGCATAGGCTTCACCTTCGTCACGCAGGACGTCGGCACTGGCGGTCTGAACCAACGCAGGCGGCAGGCCCTTCAACTGTTCGGTGGTCGCACGCAACGGCGAGGCGTAGATTTCGTTACGCTGCGCGGCGTCGGTGGTGTAGTTGTCCCAGAACCATTTCATCATGTTGCGCGTCAGGAAATGCCCTTCAGCGTATTGATCGTAGGACGGCGTATCGAAATTGGCATCCGTCACAGGCCATAGCAGTACCTGATAGCGCAGCGCGGGTGCGCCTTTCTCTTTGGCCATCAGCGCCACGACCGCTGCCATGTTGCCGCCAACGCTGTTGCCGGCCACGGCCAGACGCTTGCCATCGACATTGATTTCCTTGCCGTGCTCAGCCACCCAGCGCGTGGCGGCATACGCCTGGTTGATTGCGGTCGGGTAGTGCGCTTCGGGCGACGGCGTGTAATTGACGAACACCGCCACCGCCCCGGAACCTGCGACCAGATCGCGAACCAGACGCTCGTGAGTTGCAAAGTCACCCAGTACCCAGCCGCCACCGTGGAAGAACATAAAAACCGGCAACGTTCCTTTCACGCCTGCAGGACGCACGATATTCAGGCTGATGGGCTGTCCGTCGACCTTGATGGTCTTCTCGCTGACATCGGCCTTGGGCAGGGTCAGCTTCACACCTGACTGAGCACCGGCCAACACCGCACGAGCGTCTTTGGGCGACAACTGCTCGATGGGTTTGCCGGTGCCTGAGTTCAGGGCATCGAGGAAGGCCTGAGTATTGTGCTCCACGCCCGAATCGCTTGCGGCAAACGCAGCGCTGACAGACAGGGCAAGCAGGGTACCGGTCAAGACTTTGCTAAAAGAGTTCATGTTCGCTTCCTGTGGCAGACGAGGTTTAGACGGTTACGTGCAGACGAACATCGACGTTGCCACGGGTGGCGTTGGAATACGGGCACACTTGGTGAGCGGCATCGACCAGTTGCTGGGCATCGGCTTGTTCGAGGCCCGGCAGGCTGATGTGCAGATCGATGTCCAGACCAAAACCGCCCGGGATCTGACCGATGCCGACATGGGCAGTAATCGAGGCATCAGCCGGAATGCTGCGTTTGCTCTGACCGGCAACGAACTTCAGGGCACCGATGAAGCAGGCCGAGTAGCCGGCTGCGAACAGTTGCTCCGGGTTGGTAGCTTCGCCGCCCGCGCCGCCGAGTTCTTTTGGCGTGGCCAGTTTGACGTCGAGAATGTTGTCGCTGGAAACAGCACGGCCATCACGGCCACCGGTGGCGGTTGCGACTGCGGTATAGAGCGTGTTCATGGTGTCGGTCCTCATGGAATATTTGTTTTCGCGCTAAAGGTTTGCGCGCTAAATATGTGCCAGATAAATGTAGCCCTCGAATACTTTGCGCGCAAGTTAATTTTTGAAAAGAATGCTGATCAGTCTGCATGGCGGGCGTTAAGGGAGGAGGTGCCTGGCCATTTGTCGTTCGCGCGAAAGGTTTTCAGGGCGAGGAGTCTCCCGCACGTCATGCGCAGGAGGGCGCAGGGACGCGGTGACCTTATGTTCGGCGTGTAAGGTGCGGCAGGGCGGTCAGTTGTGAAGGCCGCGCGCGGGTTGCGCAGGCCTTTGGGAGAGGTTCGCTCGGGGACGGAAGGGGAAATGCCGAGTGTTAGACGCTCAGCGTTTCAAAGGCTCTGGTGCAAATGTTCGCGCAGGCTCAACAGCTTGCCCTGCAGCTCGCGCAGTTGCTCCATGTTCAGGCCGCTGGCCGACAGAATGCATCCCGGTACGGTCGTCGCCTTGTGTTGCAGCGCACGACCCTGCTCGGTGAGATGCAGCAAAACCACCCGTTCGTCTTCCTTGCTGCGTGTACGGCTGATGAACCCTTCGCCTTCCAGCCGTTTCAGCAAGGGTGTGAGGGAGCCCGGATCGGTCAACAGACGCGTGCTCACATCGCCCACGGTCAAACCGTCCTGCTCCCACAGCACCATCATCGCCAGGTACTGCGGATAGGTCAGCCCCAGTGCCTGAAGCAAAGGCTTGTAGACCTTGGTCATCATCAGTGAGGTGGAATACAGGGCGAAACACAGTTGATTGTCGAGCAGCAGCGAGTCGCAGTCGGCCGAAGGAGTGGAGGTAAGGCTGTCGTCGGCGTCCATGGGCATTCCTCATGCGCTGTGAAAAAGAGGGTTAATTTAGTGTTGCGATCTTTAATGCGCCAGACAATTCCGTTGTTCTCATGAGCGCAGTCCCCTCAAGGCTGCTCCTTCGCATCCTAAAACCGCGTTACAAGTGGTTTGCCTCACGTCCAAGACTGCGTAGCATTTGGCCATTGACTGGTTGGGGACGTGGCGTGATCGAAGTCGTGATGTTTGTGTTGTTGGGTGCGGCAATGGGCACGCTGGGCGGGCTTTTCGGAATTGGCGGTGGTCTGGTGGCGATTCCTGCCCTGGGCGTGCTGTTCGGGCTGGATCAGCAACTGGCGCAGGGCACCGCCTTGCTGATGGTCTTGCCCAATGTTTTGCTGGCGCTGTGGCGCTACAACCAGCGTAACCGGATCTCGCCGCGCAATGCGTTGATGCTGATCATCCCCAGCTTCATGTTTGCCTGGCTGACGTCTCTGCTGGCGGTGCGCCTCGACCCGCAGGGCATGCGACTGGCGTTCGTCGGTTTTCTCATCTTTCTGACCGTGTTCAATCTCGCCCAGATGTTCTGGCGCAAGGGGCAGGCCAGTACGCAACTGCGTCATGAACGATGGCTGTGGCTGTTGGGCGTCGGATCCGGCGTCACAGGCGGTCTGTTCGGCGTGGGCGGCGGAGTGATCGCAACGCCGATCCTGACCAGTGCCTTCGGCGCAACCCAAGTGGTGGCGCAAGGTCTTGCGCTGTCGCTTGCGGCGCCCAGTACGGGGATCACACTGGTCACCTACGCGCTGCACGACCATGTGAACTGGTCGATGGGCATACCGCTGGCCGTGGGCGGTCTCGCCAGTATCAGCTGGGGCGTGAAACTGGCGCACTCGCTGCCGGAGCGCACGCTGCGTTCCCTGTTTTGTGGCTTTCTGATGCTGTGCGCGGTGATTCTCGCCCTCAAAGTCTAAAGCCCTCGGCGATGTAGTCGGCCATGCATTCGGTGATCGGCGAGGGGGTGTTGGGGCTGCGCAACAACACAACGCTGGCGGTAGGCAGTTGCGGCAGGTTTTCTGCCTCACCGAGAATGCGCAGATCCGGCGTGATCAGGCTCTGCAACTGCGCCGTAACCGCAAGCCCTGCGCCGACCACGGCCATGATCGCCGCCATGCTGGCGCTGCTGTACGCGATGCGGTAGTCGCGCTCCATCGTATCCAGCGCATTGCAGGCCCATTCCCGGCAGAAGCATTGGGTGTTGAACATCGCCAGCGGCATGGGGGATTGGTCATGCGGCGAGTGGCCTTGCGCCTCGACCCAGACCAGATGCTCGCGTCGCAGCAACTGGCCGATTTCCGTACCGGGTCGTCGGGTGACGATGGTCAGGTCCAGGTCATTGCGTTGCAGCAGCAGGTCCGACGGCTCGCAATGCACTTCCACTTGAACCAGCGGATAGGCCTGCGAAAAACGCGACAGAATGCCTGGTAGAAAGCGCATCACGTAGTCGTCCGGCGAGCCGATTTTCACCACGCCCACCATGTGCGGCTCACGCAGCGTATTGAACACTTCACTGTGCAGCTTGAGGATGCGTCGGGCGTAGCCGAGTAGCACCTGACCTTCCGCCGTCAGGCTCAACGTGCGGCCGTCCTTGCGAAACAGCGAACGCTGAACGACATCCTCTTCGAGACGCTTCATCTGCATGCTCACCGCCGATTGCGTGCGGTTGACCATCTCGCCCGCCCGCGTGAACCCGCCATGATCGGCAATGGCGACGAAAGTGCGTAACAACTCGGTGTCGATACTCGGGTAGGTGGCCACTGCATCAATCTTCCAGATGAATGGTGCGAAAAGCATTCTTGGTGCTGATCATAGGCCTGAACACTGATCGCTGTCATCGTTATGAATTGCAGGGCGAGCAATCAGCGTCTCATATGCACAGACGTACTTTTGCGCCATGTGACGTGCAGTGAAACGCTTCTCGAACTGTTCTCGTATTTGCTGAGCAGACAACTGGCCGACTTTGTGAACGGCCGCCACGGCCTGCGCCTCATCGCTGACAATGAAACCGGTGACTCCTTCTTCGATCACTTCCGGGACCGAGCCGAAGGGGAAAGCAATCACGGGCGTGCCACACGCCATCGCCTCTATCATCACCAGTCCGAAGGGTTCCGGCCAGTCTATCGGGAACAGGAGTGCCAGGGCGCCGGACAGGAAGGCAGTCTTCTCGTACTCACTGATTTCACCCACGTAATCGACCAGCGGCGAATCAAACAAAGGCCCTATGTCCCTCTCAAAGTAGGCTCTGTCGGCGTCATCGATCTTGGCAGCGATCTTGATGGGAATACCACACTGTTGAGCAATGCGAATGGCGACGTCCACCTTCTTGACAGGGGTGATACGTCCGAGAAAAGCCAGGTACGTCCTTTCCACTGGCTGGGGAATATGGAGATCCTCTGGCAGGCCGTGATGCACCGTACCCGCCCAGTTGGCGGCGGGTAAATCATTGCGTTGGGCATTGGAAATCGCAACGAAGGACATTTCTGCAAACGTGCTGAACACCGGTTTCAGATGCGGCGAATCGACACGGCCGTGCAGGGTGGTCACAAACGGTGTGGACTGGTGACTGAAGAGTGAGAACGGGTAAAAGTCCAGGTGGAAGTGAATGATGTCGAAATCCTGCGCACGACATCAATCTCCTAGATGGATTGCATAAGAAACATTCGTTGGAATGATCCCGTTGCGAGCGCGAGACTTTAGTCATCCCCACCTGGAGGGCAAGATGATGAAAGGTCAAAAAGGTTATGTGCTGGTGACCCGGTCGTCCCTGTTGGCGCCGCTCGGCAACACACTGCAAGCGTTGAAGAATCGCGTCATTCGCGGGTATGAGCTGCACCGTCAGCGGCGCCTTCTGGCGCAGATGAGCGACGAGGCGTTGAAGGATATGGGCCTGAGCAGGGCCGACATTCTGCAGGAGAGCGAGCGTCCGTTCTGGGACGATCCCATGAAACGCTGACACGACGCGGCATTATCGACTAGCGTGACGGACTCGAACCGGGAGCGCTGAATGTCCGAGCAACTGTCCCTCAAGCAAGCACGTCGCCTGGCGCTGGCTGCCCAGGGTTTCAACGGCCGCCAGCCGCCAGCCACCATAAAGGCCAGCCATGTCACGCAGTTGATCAGCCGACTGGGCGCATTGCAGATCGACTCGGTCAATGCGCTGGTGCGTTCGCACTATCTGCCGCTGTTCTCGCGTCTGGGTAAATACCCGCAAACGTTGCTTGATCAGGCTGCATGGAGCCAGGGGCGGCATCGCCGTCTGTTCGAATATTGGGGGCACGAAGCGTCGCTGCTGCCCATCGAACTGTATCCCTTGATGCGCTGGCGCATGCAGCGCGCGGCTCAGGGCGAAGGTATCTATCAGGGGCTGGCCAGATTCGGCCGCGAGCAGCAGACAGCCATCGCACGGGTATTGCAGGCCGTTCGCGAGCGTGGCGCATTGGGCGCGGGCAGTCTGAGCACTCGCCAGGAAAAAGCCGGGCCCTGGTGGGACTGGAGCGTGGAAAAGCAGGCGCTGGAGTGGCTGTTTGCAGCGGGCGAGGTGACTGTGGCCGGAAGGCGTGGTTTCGAGCGACTGTACGATCTGCCAGAGCGGGTGTTACCCAGGGCGATCCTCGATCAACCGGAGATCAGCGAGGCCGATGCTCAGCGTGGTCTGCTGCTGTATGCCGCCAAGGCGCTAGGTGTCGGCACGGAAAAGGATCTGCGTGATTACTTCCGTCAGGATCCACAGCCCGGTCGGACATTGCTGGCGGAACTGGTCGAGGCCGGAGACCTGCAACGGGTGCATGTGCAGGGCTGGATCCACAAAGCGTTCTGCCTGCCGGGCAGCAAAGTACCGCGCAAGGTTGCCGTCAGCGCATTGCTGTCGCCATTCGACTCACTGGTCTGGGAGCGGGCACGCACCGAGCGGCTGTTCGACTTTCGCTATCGGCTGGAGATCTACACGCCGCAGGAAAAACGGGTTTACGGTTATTACGTGTTGCCATTCCTGCACAACGAGCAGATAGCGGCGCGGGTCGACCTGCGAGCCGAGCGTACCGCGGGTCGTCTGGCCGTGCATGCCGTGCATGAAGAGCAGAGCGGGCTGGACGAGGAGGGTATGCAGGCGCTGGCCGATCATCTGCGCCAACTGGCCGATTGGCTTGGGTTGGCTCAGATTCAGGTCAATTGTCGACGCGACAGCGGAGCGCGGCTGGCAACCGCGCTGCAATGCTGAGCGGGCCTAGCGGCGCACCTGTTTCAATGTTTCGGCAATCAGGAATGCCAGCTCCAGCGACTGATCTGCGTTCATGCGTGGGTCGCAGTGAGTGTGATAGCGATCCGACAAGCCATCCTCGGTGATCGGTCTGGCGCCGCCGATGCATTCGGTGACGTTCTGTCCGGTCATTTCGATGTGGATGCCACCTGCGTAAGTGCCCTCGGCCTGATGCACCTGGAAGAACTGTTTCACCTCGCCCAGGATCTGCGCGAAGTCGCGAGTCTTGTAGCCGCTGCTGGCCTTGATCGTGTTGCCGTGCATCGGGTCCGAACTCCACAACACCTGACGTCCTTCGCGCTCGACGGCACGAATCAGTTGCGGGAGGTGATCGCCAACCTTGTTCGCCCCCATCCGCGCAATCAGGTTCAGGCGGCCAGGATCGTTGTCCGGGTTGAGGATGTCGATCAGGCGGATCAGGTCATCGGTGTTCATGCTCGGGCCGACCTTGACGCCGATCGGGTTGTTCACGCCACGCAGGAATTCGACATGGGCGCCGTCCAGTTGCCGCGTGCGGTCGCCGATCCACAGCATGTGGGCCGAGCAGTCGTAATAGTCGTTGGTCAGGCTGTCACGGCGCACGAAGGCTTCTTCGTAATTCAACAGCAGGGCTTCGTGCGCCGTGAAGAAGCTGGTTTCGCGTAATTGCGGTGAGCTGTCCATACCGCAGGCGCGCATGAAAGCCAGGGTCTCGTCGATCCGGTCTGCCAACTGACTGTATTTCGCCGCCAGCGCCGAGTTGGCGATGAAATCCAGGTTCCACTGATGCACTTGATGCAGGTCGGCGAAACCGCCCTGAGCGAAAGCGCGCAGCAGGTTCAGGGTGGCGGTGGACTGGTGATAAGCCTGCAACAGGCGCTCAGGGTCCGGAACGCGGCTCTTTTCATCGAATCCGATGCCATTGACGATGTCGCCGCGGTACGCTGGAAAGGTTACGCCGTCGATGGTCTCGTCATTGGCCGAGCGTGGCTTGGCGAACTGACCGGCCATGCGCCCGACCTTGACCACCGGGCAACCGGCGGCAAAGGTCATTACCACGGCCATCTGCAACAGCACTTTGAAGGTGTCACGAATCTTGGCGGCGGAAAATTCCATGAAGCTTTCGGCGCAGTCGCCGCCTTGCAACAGGAAAGCGCGACCTTGGGTCACTTCGGCGAACTGGCGACGCAACTCTCGGGCTTCACCGGCGAACACCAGCGGCGGGTAACTGGCCAGGCTCTGTTCGACTTTGGCCAGATGCTCGGCATCAGGGTATTGAGGTTGCTGTTGAATCGGCAGTGCCCGCCAGCTATCGGGGCTCCAGGGTTGGCTCATTATTGGCTCTTCGGGATCAGGCAAATCGGATCGGCATGTTAGCAGTTCAGCTTACGGCTGCCAGCGTGTCGCGGATGGTTGGCCCCGGACAATGTGACAAAGCGCGTGGCTTGACCGACAATCCGCGTTTTGCAGGCCAATCGGGAACGGTAATGACGGAAGAGCGTGAGCGCGTGGAACGGATTCTGGCGGAGGTGCACGACGACTTCGGCATGATTCGCGTGCTGGAAGTGGACGATTACCGCTTCCTTGAATTCGGCGATGCCATCGAGCAGAGCTGTACCTTCACGGCGGATCCCAGTTGGCTGGAGTACGACTACACGCGTGCCATGCTGATCGGCGCGCTGTGTCACGAAGCACCGGAAAGCGCGTTGTTTCTGGGTCTCGGTGCCGGGACCCTGACTCAGGCGTGCATGAAGTTTCTGCCGCTGGAGGATGTTGAGGTCATCGAACTGCGCCCGGACGTGCCGCGTCTGGCGATGGAGTACATGGGCCTGGATGACGATCCGCGTCTTTATATACGCATCGGCGATGCGCTGGAGTTGCTCGACAGTACCGAGCCGGCCGATCTGATTTTCGTCGACCTTTACACCGACGTCGGCCCGGGCGTCGGGCACCTGGCCTGGAATTTTCTGCATGGCTGTCAGCAGCGCCTGAACCCCGGAGGCTGGCTGATCATCAATCAATGGGCCACCGATGACGGCAAGCCGTTGGGCGCTGCGCTGTTGCGTGGCCTTTATCACCGGCATTACTGGGAGCTGCCGGTGAAGGAGGGCAATGTCATTCTCATCGTGCCGGCGGACCTCGATCAGGTGCTGGACATCGAGGCGCTTGATCAACGTGCTGAAGGACTGGCCTCGCAACTGGGCTATTCGCTGGCGTCATTGATCAAGGCGGTTCGTCCGGCCACCTGAGTCAGGCAATCGTCGAAACGTGCGTGAGACAATTCGCCGCACGTCGAATGTCATGAGCTCGATCATCTGTAGGAAACGGTGAAACGTTTAAGCTCCCGTCCCCGCAATCGTGGGGCCGCGCGCGCGCAGGCAGCGCGCCGGTCATTTGAAATGCCCGGTTTCCGGTGACCGGCCGGCAACGTTTCGCAAAAAAAAGACTCACTTTCACGCGCAATTCCGGTATAGTGCGCGCCGGCCTTAACGAGGCCCTCGTCGTGATATTGCAGTTCTCCGAAGCCCGCTTCGGTTGCGCGTTCGCACTGCGAACTATCATTGGCGATCCATTCATAAACGTTTTCGCAAATCCCCGCCGACAAAGCAGCCAGGGTGACCTCAAGGTCGTACACGGCACGCGCAGCTTTGAAGCATGGGTCTTTGCGGATGCACTAGAGGCAGACCCATGACCCAGGAAATCGGCGGCTTCGCCGCTCTCGAACTTCATCCCAATATCGTTGCAGCTGTCGTCGCCACTGGCTACGAAGAGCCGTCGGCCATCCAGCAGCAATCGATCCCGATTATTCTCGCCGGTCACGACATGATTGGTCAGGCGCAGACCGGTACGGGTAAAACCGCCGCGTTCGCACTGCCTATCCTGCATCGTATCGACCCGAGCAAGCGCGAGCCGCAAGCACTGATCCTGGCCCCGACCCGCGAGCTGGCACTTCAAGTTGCCACCGCGTTCGAGACCTACGCAAAACAAATGCCGGGCGTGACCGTTGTCGCGGTCTACGGCGGCGCGCCTATGGGCCCGCAGCTCAAGGCCATCCGCAACGGCGCCCAAATCGTCGTCGCCACACCAGGCCGTCTGTGCGATCACCTTCGCCGTGACGAAAAAGTCCTGGCGACCGTGAACCACCTGGTTCTCGACGAAGCGGACGAAATGCTGAAGCTGGGCTTCATGGACGATCTGGAAGTGATCTTCAAGGCCATGCCTGAGACTCGCCAGACCGTTCTGTTCTCGGCCACGCTGCCACAGTCGATCCGTGCCATCGCCGAACGCCATCTGCGCGATCCGAAGCACGTCAAGATCCAGACCAAGACCCAGACCGTTACCGCGATCGAGCAGGCACACCTGCTGGTTCACGCTGACCAGAAGACCTCGGCTGTTCTGAGCCTGCTGGAAGTCGAAGACTTTGACGCCCTGATCATGTTCGTCCGCACCAAGCAGGCGACCCTGGACCTGGCAAGCGCGCTTGAAGCCAAAGGCTACAAGGCCGCTGCACTGAACGGCGACATCGCCCAGAACCAGCGTGAGCGCGTGATCGACTCCCTCAAGGACGGCCGTCTGGACATCGTTGTGGCGACCGACGTCGCTGCTCGCGGTCTCGACGTTCCGCGCATCACCCACGTGTTCAACGTGGACATGCCGTACGATCCGGAATCCTACGTTCACCGTATCGGCCGTACCGGCCGTGCCGGTCGTGAAGGCCGTGCGCTGCTGCTGGTCACGCCACGTGAGCGTCGCATGCTGCAGGTCATCGAACGCGTCACTGGCCAGAAGGTTGCGGAAGTCCGCCTGCCGGATGCCCAGGCCGTGCTGGATGCGCGCATCAAGAAACTGACCAACAGCCTGTCGCCGCTGGTGGCCGATGCCGAATCGACTCACGGTGATCTGCTGGATCGTCTGACTGCCGACATCGGTTGCACGCCTCGTGCACTGGCTGCTGCTTTGCTGCGCAAGGCTACCAACGGTCAGGCCCTGACGCTGGCAGCCATCGAGCGCGAACGCCCACTGGTTCCGAACAACGCCCCGCGTGGCGATCGTCCGGACCGTGGTGATCGTGGCGACCGTCCAGAGCGTGAGCGTCGTGCGCCGGTTCCACTGGCCGAAGGCCGTGCCCGTTGCCGTACCGCGCTGGGTGCGCGTGATGGCATCGCTGCCAAGAACCTGCTGGGTGCCATCCTCAACGAAGGCGGCCTGGCCCGCGAAGCCATCGGCCGTATCCAGGTCCGTGACAGCTTCAGCCTGGTCGAACTGCCGGAAGATGGTCTTGAGCGCCTGCTGACCAAGCTCAAGGACACCCGCGTCGCTGGCAAGCAGTTGAAGCTGCGTCGCTATCGCGAAGATTGATCCGCTCTTGAGCTGATCGATCAATAAAAAATCCCCGACTGGTTCGGGGATTTTTTTTGCTTCGGATTTCTCAGTTGTCAGCCAAACCGGTAGATGTCCATGCCCAACGCACCCATCGTGAAGCCTTGGTGCGCAAGACTGAATTCACCGCCTGCGCCGCGGGCAAAATAGAGTGGCAGCAAATGTTCATCACTGGGGTGAGCGCGAACTGCGTTCGGTGCCAGCCTGCGGTAATCATGCAATGCCTCTTCATCGTCGCTGGCCAGCTTGTCGATCATCCAGTCCCGGAAGGTCTGCGCCCAAGGCGTCGTGGGCTGCGCTCCCGCTTTCCAGTTCAGCTCACCCAGATTATGGGTGATGCTGCCGGAGCCAACGATCAGCACGCCCTGATCACGCAGGCTGGCCAGTGCCTTTCCTACCCGCGTCTGCAGGCGTGGTCCCTGGCGGCTGGGCAGAGAAATCTGCACCACTGGAATGTCAGCCTGCGGGTACATCAACGTCAGCGGCACCCAGACGCCGTGATCGAACGGGCGACGGCTGTCCAGGCGGGCAGGCAGGTCGTGTGCGGCAAGCAGGTCAACTATTTTCCGACTGAGCTCGGGCAAGCCGGGCGCGGGATACTGTACGGCAAACAATTCGGGGGAAAACCCGCCAAAGTCATGCCAGGTTTCTGGCTGCGGGTTAGCATTGACGAGCAATTCGTGGCTTTCCCAGTGTGCCGATACAATCACTATGGCACGAGGTGTGGGCAGTTCGGCCGCAAGGCGCGTCAATGCAGGGCCACTCTCACCGGGCTCCAGCGCCAGCATTGGCGAGCCGTGAGAGATAAACAGGCTGGGGAACATGTGGGCTCCATGAGCGAAAGTGATGGGCTCATCTTCTGTCAGTGACATGATCTGAATCTAATATAAGTTTTGACGCGTTTTGATCGGTTTTTCAGGAGGATTCATGGAGGCGGATTTTTGGCAGCAGCGCTGGTCATCGGGGCAGATCGGTTTTCATCAGGCGCAGGTCAACGCAGACCTGTGCAGGTTCTGGCCTGAACTGAAGCTGCAGCAAGGCGCACGCGTACTGGTGCCGTTGTGCGGCAAGACTCAGGACATGAGCTGGCTGGTCGAGCGGGGGTTCCATGTGGTCGGTGTCGAGCTGTCTCAGGCTGCGGTGGAAAGCTACTTCGTCGAGCGTCAGCTCCAGGCACAGGTGACGCAGCGTGGCGATTTGCAGGTGTACTCCGCACACGGCATTGAAATCTGGTGTGGCGATTTTTTCGCGCTGACGGCCGAGGATATCGGACAGTGCGCCGCGTTCTACGATCGTGCCGCGATGATCGCGCTGCCTTCCGATATGCGAGAGCGCTACGTCCGACAGCTTGAGCGGCTGCTGCCTGCGACGTCCATCGGTTTACTGATCACGCTCGATTACGATCAGGCTCAACTGCAAGGCCCGCCGTTCTCGGTACCTCAGGCGTGGCTGGACGCGTTTGTGTCCACCGGTTGGCATGTGACGAAGGTTGCGCAGCACGATGCGCTCCAGAGCAGCCCCAAGGCGCTCGATGCCGGGGTTGAGCGTCTGGAGGAGTGCGTGTATTGGTTGGAAAAGCGGGTATAGGCGCAGATCGCGCATGAAAAAAGGGCGACGCACGTCGCCCTTCTCGTTATTGCCTGATGGATCAACCGCGGCGGCGCAACGCCTCGATGCGGACTTCCAGCGGCGGGTGGCTCATGAACAGGCCGGCAATGCCGTGTTTGAGGCTGGCGTTGATGCCGAACGCGGTCAGGCTGTCAGGCATGTTCACCGGTACGCCCTGTTCGGAGCGCAGGCGCTGCAAGGCGCTGATCATTGCCTGGGTGCCTGCAAGGCGTGCACCGGCATCGTCGGCGCGGAACTCGCGTTTGCGCGAGAACCACATCACGATGGCGCTGGCCAGGAAACCCAATACCAACTCGGCAAAGATCGTCGTGATGTAGTAAGCGATACCCTGACCGTTCTCGGTCTTGAAGATCACCTTGTCGACGAAGTTGCCGATGATGCGCGCGAAGAACATCACAAAGGTGTTCACCACGCCCTGCACCAGTGCCAGCGTCACCATGTCGCCGTTGGACACGTGACCGATCTCGTGAGCCAGAACCGCCTTGACCTCGTCGGGCGAAAACCGCTCCAGCAAGCCCTGGCTGACGGCCACGAGGGCGTCGTTCTTGTTCCAGCCCGTCGCGAACGCGTTGGCTTCGTAAGCCGGGAAAATACCGACTTCCGGCATCTTGATGCCCGCGTCGCGGGACAGTTGTTCCACGGTCTGCAGCAACCATTGCTCATGGCGGGTACGCGGCTGGGTAATGATCTGAGTGCCGGTGCTCATTTTCGCCATCCATTTGGAAATGAACAGCGAGAACAGCGAACCTGCGAAACCGAACACAGCGCAGAAAACCAGCAGCTGATTGAGGTTCAGATCAACCCCGTTGGCCGCCATGAACCCATTGAAGCCAAAAAGGCTCAGGGTAATGCTGGCTATCAGCACGACCGCAAGGTTAGTGGCCAAAAACAGCAAAATGCGCATCATGGTCGAAACGTTCTCCTCAGAATGAATATGTAACCGGATGCCGGGTATATAAGGTGATGCCCTTCGCTATTCAACACAGGGACTATTTCAAACTGTGTCTTCTCATCGGATAAGAGGGTAATCCCGTCAACCTGAACGGCGCCTGAGCCACGGTGCTCAACCTCGCGGGGAGTAAAGGCCGAAAAAAGACGGCGCTCGCGAAGGGCTGAAATAAAATGCCCCGAACGGGTCGGGGCAGGTCGCGGTACGGCAGATCGGATGATGGCCTATTGGCGATAACCCTTGAGGAAGTTACCGATGCGGCCAATGGCCTGCTCCAGCTCATCGACGCGGGGCAGGGTGACCACGCGGAAGTGATCCGGCCACGGCCAGTTGAACGCGGTGCCCTGAACGACCAGCAGTTTTTCCGACAGTAGCAGGTCCAGAACGAATTTTTCGTCGTTGTGGATCGGGCAGATTTTCGGGTCGATACGCGGGAATGCGTACAACGCCCCCATGGGTTTGACGCAGCTCACACCCGGAATGTCGTTGAGCAGCTCCCAGGTCCGGTTGCGCTGCTCCAGCAGGCGACCTGGCGGCAGGATCAGGTCATTGATGCTCTGATAGCCGCCCAGCGCGGTCTGGATGGCGTGCTGGCTCGGCACGTTGGCGCACAGGCGCATGTTGGCCAGAATATCGATGCCTTCGATGTAGCTCTGTGCGTTGTGTTTCGGTCCGGAGATGGCGATCCAGCCCGAGCGAAAGCCCGCGACCCGGTAGGATTTCGACAGGCCGTTGAAGGTCAGGCACAGCAGGTCCGGCGCCAGCGACGCGGTGCAGACGTGCACGGCATCGTCGTAGAGAATCTTGTCGTAGATTTCGTCGGAGAACACCACCAGGTTGTGCTGGCGGGCGATTTCCAGCATGCCCAGCAGGACTTCCTTTGAGTACACCGCACCTGTAGGGTTGTTCGGGTTGATGATCACCATCGCCTTGGTGTTCGGGGTGATCTTGGCCTTGATGTCTGCCAGATCCGGCCACCAGTTGGCCTGCTCGTCGCACAAGTAGTGCACCGGATTGCCGCCGGACAGGGCCACCGCGGCGGTCCACAGTGGATAGTCGGGCGCTGGCACCAGCACTTCGTCGCCGTTGTTGAGCAGCGCCTGCATCGACATCACGATCAATTCGGACACGCCGTTGCCCAGGTAGATGTCTTCGATGCCGACACCTTCGACCTGTTTCTGCTGGTAATACTGCATGACGGCCTTGCGTGCGCTGAACAGGCCTTTGGAATCGCTGTAGCCCTGGGCGGTCGGCAGATTGCGGATCACGTCCTGAAGGATTTCGTCCGGCGCCTCGAAACCAAACGGTGCCGGGTTGCCGATGTTCAGCTTGAGGATGCGATGGCCTTCCTCTTCCAGGCGTTTGGCGTGCTTGAGCACCGGCCCGCGAATGTCATAGCAGACGTTTGCGAGCTTGTTCGATTTGCTGAACTGCATGGTGATGATCCCGAAAATGGACGAGCTGTTGCCGGCTTGCAGGTGAAGGTCGCTGTACGAAGCTCGATGAAATGAGTTTGTGCGCGACAAACGCGGGTGCCAGACTGACGTCTGACCTGGCGCAATCATACGTGCCACCTGATCTGCGGAAAAGATACAGATCGGGCTTTTTCAGAATTGGAGGTGTACCTGTGGACAAGTTGCAGAAAACGCTCGAAGAATGGCGCGAGATGCTCGACCCCGCCCAATACGAAGTCTGTCGCCTGAAAGCGACCGAACGTCCCTTCACCGGCAAGTACAACAGCACCAAGACCGCGGGCGTCTACCATTGTGTGTGTTGTAACGAGCCGCTGTTCGACTCCGGGACGAAGTTCGACTCCGGCTGCGGCTGGCCCAGCTTTTATGCACCCATCGGAGACAGTGCCGTGGTGGAAGTGCGCGACATCAGCCACGGTATGATCCGTACCGAAGTGGTCTGCGCCAAATGCGATGCGCACTTGGGGCATGTGTTTCCGGACGGTCCGCCGCCGACCGGCCTGCGCTACTGCATCAACTCGGTGTGCCTGAATCTGGAAGCTCGCGAGTAACCGGTTCGCGGTTAGAGGTCGTCACTGGCCCCAGGGCTGAAGCGTCGCACTTATCGGGCCGCATCAGCGCTGGAAATTGAAGTGCACACCGTTTGATTGCACGCTAACGTCGTGGGCCGTATTGCGCACCGCCACGGCACGCGCTTGAACCCCTGATTGCCCCGAGGCACTGTCATGAGCGAAAACCTGCTGAGCATCCCGTGCACCACAATCAAAGGCGAGCAGAAAACCCTCGCCGACTTCGCCGGCAAGGCCGTGCTGGTGGTCAATACCGCCAGCAAATGCGGCTTCACGCCGCAGTACAAGGGGCTGGAAAAACTCTGGCAGGACTACAAGGACCAAGGCCTGGTGGTGCTTGGCTTTCCCTGCAATCAGTTCGGCAAGCAGGAGCCCGGCGATGAAGGCGCAATCTCCGGGTTTTGCGAGCTGAACTATGGAGTCAGCTTTCCGCTGTTCAAGAAAATCGACGTCAATGGCGAGCAGGCTCACCCGCTGTTCGTCCAGCTCAAGAAGCAGGCGCCAGGCCTGCTGGGCTCAGAACGGATCAAATGGAATTTCACCAAATTCCTGATCGGCAAGGACGGCAAGCTGGTCAAACGCTTCGCGCCGCTGACCAAGCCTGAAGAACTGACCGGCGAAATTGAGGCGCTGCTGCGCTAGACGCGTCGGTCAACTGTTCTCGGTGAGCGGAATCCACTGGTCCAGAATGTCGACCAGCTCGGCTCGCCGGAAGGGTTTGGCAAGGTAATCGCTCATGCCGGCCGCCTTGCAGCGTTCACGCTCGTCCGGCATGGCATTGGCGGTCAGGGCGACGATGGGCAGATTGGGCCAGCGCCCGCTGCTGCGAATCTGACGGCTGGCCTCGTAGCCGTTCATGACCGGCATGTTGCAATCCATCAGCACCAGATCGAAATCGCTACGTTCCAGTTCTTCGAGCGCTTCGCCGCCGTGGCTGCTGACGACCACTTCGCAGCCCAGTTTGGCCAGTATCCCCTTGGCCACCAACTGGTTCACCGGATTGTCTTCCACCAGCAGGATGCGCGCCGGTCGCTGAGTGGTCAGTTCCTGGCGCGCCGTGCCTCTGATGGTGTTTTCTTCCTTGTTCAGTACCCGGCGCAGCGTGTGATACAGCGCGTTACGGGCCAGCGGCCGGGCTTGCTGATGCAGCGGTGCAAGGGCACTGACCTGCTCGCCGGGCATGAAATTGCCGTAGGCGGTGACCAGCAGGATGGGCGCAGGCGTGGCCGGGCGAATGGCGAACAGGCATTCCGGGCAATCGGTGATCACCAGATCCGGAAGGGTATCGAGTTCCAGCGGGTGGTCGCGGTTACCGATACTGCGCCGTTCAAGCTCCACGCCCCACGCGGGCAGCAGGCTGCCGAGCAATTCCACCAGACCGCTGCCCGCCGGGCTGATGACGGTCACGCGGCCGTTGAGCGGGGCAGGGTAGATCGCCTCGATGTGCACAGGCAGCGGCAGTTCGGCGCAGAACTGGCTGCCCACTCCGGAGCGGGATTGAAACGTCAACGTGCCGTGCATGGCCTGACACAGGCTATGGGTCAGCGACAGGCCCAGGCCGGTACCGCCAAATTGCCGGGTGATGGCGGCTTCTGCCTGAGTAAACGGCTGGAAGATTCTCGCCTGGGCCTCCTGCGCGATACCGATGCCGGTGTCGCGCACTTCGATCCTGACCCGGTTTTCGCGGGTTTTTGGGTCCGTCTTGCAGGTCAGTTTCACGTCCACTCGCCCGAAGCGGGTGAACTTGAGGGCGTTGGACAGCAGGTTGCTGACGATCTGCCGGACGCGGGTCGGATCGCCGGACACCATGGCCGGAAAATCCTGCGCGATCAGGCAGGTCAGTTCGACACTGGGTGCTGCGTTCTGTGACAGCAGATTGGCGGTGTCCTCGACCAGCAGGCCAAGGTCGAACGGAATACGCTCGATCTCCAGATGCCCGGCATTGAACTTGGACATGTCGAGAATATCGTTGAGCAGTTCGACCAGCACCTTGCCCGAATCGTGGGCGATCATCAGTTGCTGGCGTTGTTCGGCATTCAGCGGGCTGTCCAGCGATAACGCCAGCATGCCCAGAAGGCCGTTGAGCGGCGTGCGGATTTCATGGCTCATGTGGGCCAGAAACGCCGAGCGCGCATGCGCCATGTCCAGTGCGGTACTGCGCGCGATCTGCAATTCTTCGTTGGACTGGCGCAAGCGGATATTGCTGGTGTGCAGTTCGCTGGTTCGGGCCGAGACGATGCTTTCCAGCTGATTCAGGTGGTTGGTGAGCTGATCCTCGGCCTCGCGGCGGCGGGCAAACTCGCTGGTCACGGTTTCGATCTGACGGTTGAAGGTTTCGACCAGCACCCCGATTTCATCCTGCTCGTGATTCGGCGGGCAGGTGATTTTCTTCTGCTGAGGGCTGCGCGGATCGTGACTGCTCAAGTCCCGGATCACACCGACCAGAGGTTTGGTCAGCGTTGCGTAGAACAGAATGGTCAGAATGGCCGCCAGCGCCAGGCTGCGGACGAAGCCGTTGAGCAGGGTGATTTCGGCGCGCTGCAGGAAATGGCTGCCGAAGGCAAAGGTGTCGACCGTGAGGTACAGCGTGCCGATGGTTTCGTTAGGCAGATGATCCAGGTGCAGCTTTTCCTCGAACTGGCGGCTTTCACCGAACATCCAATCGCTCAGCACCCGGTAGCGTCCCGTCGCCATGGGCCGCTCGACGCTGGAAAGCACCATATTGTTGTTATCGGTGAGTCTGGCGCTGACCACGGCGGGCGAGCGCAACAGACCCAGCGTCAGTTCCTGCGCCAGTTCGGCATCAATGTTGTAGGCAATGCGCGAGGCGGGATTCTGGATGATTTCCAATAGAGAACTGATTTCACGATCGATGGATGCGTCTTCGCTGGCATAATCGATTGCAATCTGAAACAGGCTGAGCAAGGTTCCCAGGGCAAAGCCGATCAATACGGCCATGCGTGCCTGCTTGAATGAAAGCCTGTTGGTGAGCCTTATATCCATGAATACTTACTGCCACTTCTGGTGCCCAGTGCCGGGCAAGCATAGCTGATCGGGGCAGGTGATCAGTCAGTTAAATATGAGGAGAAACCGTGGATTCTCGGTTGAATGCTTTTCTGGAACGCGCCGACGTCGTTCTGGCGCGGCTGGAGCCCTTGCTGCCAGCGCCTCGCGAGCCGGTCGACTGGACGCAGGCGCTGGCTGCGCGCTGGGTCCGTGAAGGCCGCAATGGTTACCTGATGCCGCTGCAGGTCAGTCTGGACATGCGCCTGTCCGATCTGATCGGCGTGGATCTGCAGCGTGATCAGTTGGGGCGCAATACCCGTCAGTTCATCGACGGGCTGCCCGCCAACCATGCCTTGCTCTGGGGATCGCGGGGCACCGGCAAGTCGTCGCTGATTCGCGCGCTGCTGGCCGAATACGCGCAGTCGGGTTTGCGTCTGGTGGAAATCGAGCGCGATCACCTGGCCGATCTGCCGCGCCTCGTCGAGCAATTGCAGGCGCTGCCGCAGCGTTTCGTGCTGTTCTGCGACGACCTGTCGTTCGAGTCGGGCGAGGGCGATTATCGGGTGCTCAAGAGTGTGCTCGACGGATCACTGGAACAGGCGCCGGACAATGTGCTGCTGTACGCCACTTCCAATCGCCGTCACCTGGTACCGGAGAAGGAAAGCGACAATGCCAACTGGCAGCAGGTCGACGGCGAACTGCATCCGAGCGAGGCCGTGGAGGACAAGATTGCCTTGTCCGACCGGTTCGGGCTGTGGCTGTCGTTCTATCCGTTCACTCAGGATCACTACCTGAATGTGGTCGAGCACTGGATTGGCCAGCTGGCGCTGAAATCCGGCCTCGACTGGCAGCGTGATGAGCATCTGGACAAGGCCGCGGTCCGCTGGGCGACCGGACGCGGCAATCGAAATGGTCGCTGTGCCTACCAGTTCGCACGGTACTGGGTAGGTCTTCAATTGCTGGAGCAACATACATGATCAATCTGCAAGACACAGGCGCAGGCCTGGACGGATACAACCTCTTGGCGGCGCAACTGGAAGCGCTGCTCGCCGACGAGCGTGACTTCATCGCCAACGCGGCACAGTTTTCAGCCTTTCTCTACACTCAGATCGACGATCTGAACTGGGCGGGCTTTTACCTCAATCGCGACGAAGAACTGGTCCTCGGGCCCTTTCAGGGGCAGGTTGCCTGCGTGCGGATTCCATTCGGGCGTGGCGTGTGCGGCGCTGCGGCGCAAAGCCGGCAGACCCAGCGCGTCGAGGACGTGCACAGCTTCGCCGGACACATTGCCTGCGACAGCGCTTCCAACAGTGAGCTGGTGGTGCCGCTGATCAAGGGCGGGCGACTGATTGGCGTGCTGGACCTGGACAGTCCACGTGTAGGGCGCTTCAAGGAAGGGGATCAGGCAGGGATCGAGCGACTCGCGGCGATCTTTCTGGCTGCGACCGACTGCTGAGTGAGCCGGTGACCGGCGGCAACGCCGGTTTCTGGATGTTTGATTCTGTGCAAACGTGGCGGTGGGAGCGCGTGTGCTCCCGCCGTGATTTCAGTACCGGTCAATAACGGCCATCAATCGTAGATGACCTTCTTCTTCCATTCCGATTCGGTCTCGTCCGCTTTCAGACCTTCGGTCAGCGCATTGTCGTCGTCAGCCGATGGCGCGGTGTTGGTCAGCACCATTGAGTTGGCGCGGGCCAATTGTTTTTCCATGGCCACCAACTGCTGCTGATAAGTAACCGGGTCCGGCTGGTTGCGCAGGTACTGCACGCCACGTTCGAATGCCAGACGCGCCTGACCTGGCTGATCCTGGGAAAGCGCCATCTGGCCGAGGTTGTTGAAAAACTCAATGTGCAGGTTCACCAGAATCGTGCGGATTTCGCGGATCCAGTGTTTGGCTTCGCTGGTTTGCAGAAAACCGTCGTGGGCAGCGCGTGTCACCTGACCATGCAGGGCTTCGAGCAGAAAGCGCACGTCCTTGGCCTTGGCTTCGGTTTGAATCGGCGTAACCGGGTTGGTCACTTCGATGCGATCACCCTGGGCGACCTGCTCTTCCAGTTCGGCAATGCGGCTCTTGAGTTGGGCATTGCCTTTTTCCAGCGCCAGCATGCGCTGCACCACGTTCAGTTCCAGGCGGGTCAGCAGCAGTTTGAGTGCCGGAGACATAAGCTGGCCCGGAAACACTTCGGTGATTTCGCCGCATCGACGCAGGCGATCATTGAGCTCGACCTTGGTGCGTGCCTTATCCAGTTTGCTGTTCTCAGCGACGTGATTCAGGTAGCCGATCGCGATCAGCACAGCGATACCGGCTACTACCATCAGTGTGATCATGAGTGGAGTCACTGCGCAAACCTCATTTGTTCAAGTAATTTTGCTGCGAGTGTAGTGGCTAAGCACTACTGCGCATAGATGTGCCTGTCGGAGTTTGCAACATCGCCTCTATTATAGGTAAGTAACGGCGAGCCGTCGGTCGGCCCTTCAAGAGGGGCGAAGTCGTTGATTTCAATAAATTTTCAGAATGGGGTTGACGACCCTTCAAACCATCCATAGAATGCGCGCCACTTACAGCGTAAAGCACAAAGCGAAGCGCGATAAGCAGTGAATGTTGTACGTGTGTCCCCTTCGTCTAGTG
>NZ_MUIO01000008.1 GCF_002087235.1 Pseudomonas floridensis
AGTGAACAGCATTACGGCGTGTGCCGGGCTTTGGGGTGTTGTACAGCGATGGCTTAGCCCAGGCGGTTAGCGCCTACGCGATCAGCACCATCAGCGGCAAGACGGTTGGCACCTACGTGATCGGCACCATCGGCGGCTTGACGATTTGGACCAACGCGGTCAGCACCATCAGCGGCAAGACGGTTGGCGCCTACGTGATCGGCACCATCGGCGGCTTGACGATTTGGACCGACGCGGTCAGCGCCATCGGCGGCAAGGCGGTTGGCACCTACATGGTCGGCACCATCGGCGGCTTGACGGTTTGGACCGACGCGATCAGCACCATCGGCGGCAACGCGAATCGAGCCAACGTTAGTGTGCTTGGTGCCACCTTCAGCAACGATGGGCGCCTGGGACAAATCACTGGCGGTACTGGTGGTCACGGCTGGCAGTGCGAACGCGCTGGAAGCCAGAACGGAGAAGGCGATGCCGAAGATCAGTTTGTTGGTTTTCATGAGAGTGTCTCCAATTTGGATCGGGTGAGTTGTCATCCCGGTATGGAGGCAATGCTACGCGCAGGCAGATTTTTAAGAAGTTAATCGGATTGCTAGCGACCATCGCTGAAAATGATAGTGAGCTGCAACGCGCTATTTTCGGGCCTCTCAGGCGAAAACGCATCATGGGTGTGCAAATCCTGAAAAATCTTGCAATAAAGCCTCTTGACAAATTTAAATAATATTTAATTCATGGGGTTGCGACAAAAAAAGGGGAAAGATCCGCACCATGATGAAACACCTCGATACAGGTCGTGGTGATCGAGGTCCATCGCGATTTAGGTAAAACACGGCCACAAAAAAGGGCAGCCCAGTTGCTGGCTGCCCTTCCATCAACGCAACGCGAGGTATCAGTCGGTTTCGATGCGCGAGTGTTTACGGGTGTCTTTCATGAACACGTAGACCAGCAGCGAACACGCAATGCAGGCCGTGACGTACCAGTAGTAGCCGGTTTCCATGCCGATGCTCTTGAACCAAAGCGCGATGTATTCAGCGGTGCCGCCGAAGATCGATACGGTCAACGCGTAAGGCAGGCCCACGCCCAGTGCGCGAATTTCGGTCGGGAAGAGTTCGGCTTTTACCACCGCGTTGATCGAGGTGTAGCCGCTGACAATGATCAGCGCCGCCATGATCAGGAAGAACGCGCCCCACCAGGTCTGAATGGTGTGCAGCGTGGTAAGGATCGGCACGGTGCACAAGGTGCCCAGCACGCCGAACGCGATCAGGATCGGACGCCTGCCGACCTTGTCGGACAGCGCACCGATGACCGGTTGCAGCACCATGAACAGGAACAGCGTGGCAGCCGAGATGGTGGTCGAGTCGGTGATGCTCATGCCGACGGTGTTTACCAGGTACTTCTGCATGTAGGTGGTGTAAGTGTAGAAAGCCAGGGTGCCGCCCATGGTCAGACCGACCACGGTCATCAGTTCCTTGGGATGACGCATCAGCGTGCGCATCAGGCTTTCCTTGGCTTTTTCCTTTTTCTTGCGGGTGAAGGATTCGGTTTCTTCCATGCCGCGACGCAAGAACAGCGCAACCACTGCACACAGCGCGCCGATTACAAACGGGATGCGCCAGCCCCAGGCATACAGCTGCTCGGTGGTCAGGGTCTGTTGCAGCACGATCAGTACGCCCAGCGCGATGAGCTGACCGGAAATCAGCGTGACGTACTGGAAACTGGAGAAGAAGCCGCGACGTTCTTTGGTGGCCATTTCACTGAGGTAGGTCGCGGAGGTGCCATATTCGCCGCCCACCGACAAGCCTTGCAGCAAGCGTGCGAACACCAGCAGGATCGGTGCGCCAACGCCGATCACTTCATAACCGGGTGTCAGGGCGATGATCAACGAGCCGAAGCACATCAGCAGCACCGACGCCATCAGCGCGGCTTTACGGCCTTTGTAGTCCGCGTATAGCCCCATCAGCCAGCCGCCGATCGGCCGCATCAGAAAGCCCACGGCGAAGATCGCAGCGGTGTTCAGCAGTTGGGCAGTGGTGTCGCCTTTCGGGAAAAAGGACTTGGCGAAGTACAGCGAGAAAGCGGCATAGACGTACCAGTCATACCACTCGACCATGTTGCCGACCGAGCCGCTGAAAATGGATTTGAGCCGACTGGACGTGGTTTTCGGGGCGGCTGCTGCGCTGGCCGCCGAACCTTTCGGTAGGGAGTTGGAAATTTCCATGGTGTTCCTTTATTTCATTATTTTTAGAAGGAGGCATTCGATGCCCTGGACAGTTCCATAGCAGGAGCTGTGCCACACCAGAAAGGCCTGTTCCAGAGGGGGCAGGCAGGTATGGATAGGCGAAAATCCGCTCATCCGGGGTGTCTGGATAAGCGGATTCTTGCCGATTCGAGCGCGTTGCTCGTTCAGTGGCGAGGGCCGGGGCCCATGAGGATGACAGCTATTACGAAGGTAAGCATCAGGCCCATGACGATCATGACCCAGCGGCCGGTGTTTCGGGCGCAATAGTCTTTCACGCTCTGCCAACCGCCGGTTTTCGCCACGATTGCGTCGCGAACCAGAGAGAGTCGATAGGGCGAGAGGTAGATCCAGATCACCATGGCCATTCCATACGCCGCCAGTGCCAACGGTTGGTTCTGGGCATAAATGCTGCCGATGGCGAGCACCGGGACGCCATGTCGAATCGGCAACGCCCGGTATCCGGGCCAACTGAGAAAATCAGGCATCAGCCGCTCGCTCAGCCAGGTGTCCAAGGGGCGGACCTGGTCGCAGGCCTTGGTCCAGATCGTTTTGGCGATATAGAACCCCCACAGCAATATCAACGGCAGAGTGATTGCCCAGACCATGACATCGCCCCAGCCCGCCGGGTTTTGTCTGGACGGTGAAAACAGCATCGCCAGGGTCAGCGCCACGCCGAACAGATACACCCGGATTTTGGGGTTGTAATCGACCTGTTTGCGCAGTTTTCGCCATGACTCCGGATCGGCATTCGGAAACTGCTCCATGAGGTCTGGAAAGCGATGCTGCAGATCGAACGACAGGCGCTCGCAGGCCTCCAAGACCGAGTCGTCGGATTCCCGGGCGATACGCAGCCGTTCTTTCAGGGGCGGCGGTTCGAGGATCAACCGCGCGGCGTAGGCGGGGGCGTTATCCAGCGGGCTTTGCAGCAATTGTCGCTGATGCCTGACGAACTCCTTGCGCTCGCAGCGTTCGATCAAGTGCATCCACAGCGACGGTGTGCCGGAGTGCACGTCGTGCTTGCTGTCCCAATCGAAGAGCGCGGACACACGCTCGAACAATGCTGCGCTCCAGTCGTCATTATTGAGCAGCAGGGTCATGGTCCAGTGTTCCAGTTGGTCATGCTGATCCAGTGACGACAGCCAAGGCTGTTGTTCGAGGGCTTTCAACGCATCCAGAAATTCACGCTCCTGATGAGCCGCGAGCAGGGCTCGCAAACAGGGCAGTGAACTGTCGAGCAGTGCCTGGGTCAGGCGTTGAACCTGATGAGGCCTGAAGTGCACTTTTTGCCACGGCGTTAGCCAGCGCAGTTGCGCGACAGCTGCCTTGATCAGCAGAAGATGCTCTTCGGGGTCCAGCAAACAGCGCCGGGCCAACTGTTGCTGAAACTCTTCGTCACAACCCTGCCCGTGTGCGATCTGCCGTTGCGCAGCCAGATTGTCCGGTGTGGTCAGGCTGGCCTGCTCGTACCAGCTCAGCTCGACTGACGGGCGCACCAGAGGCACATTGTGTTCGGGCACCGGCACCATTCGCTCAACTGGCGTATCGACCGCCAGAACCGGTTCGTCTGCGAACGGCCGACTCGTGACCGGTTCTTCGAAAAACTCGGCACCGCTTTGTTCAGCATCGCTCTGCGGACGGTTTCGAGCCCAGTCCAGAGCCTGTTCGTAGGCATCGCGCAGGGTCTGAAAGGCCGCCGGGTCGTCGTCAGGCCGAGTGGTTTTCAGCAGCCTGGCGTATTGGCGCTTGATGCTGCGTTCGTCGGCATCGTGATCCAGGTCCAGTACGCTCCAGCATGTGCTTGTCGTCACCATTCACCTCGTTCGAAGCGGTCGACCTGCTGCTCGAGCTGACGGCGCATTTCACCGATCTGACGCTCATCCTGGGTCTCCAGAACCTGCTGGAACTGAGCGGCCCATGCCCCGATCATTTCACGGGTTTCGCCAAGGTACTCCTGATACAGCCTTTCCAGGCGTGCGGTGAGATGGGTGTTGACCTGCTGTTCGCGAGGATGGACCTTGAGCGCTTCCAGCACCTTGAGCCGGTCCTTGATTTCGTCCGGGGTCATCACGCCAGGGTTATTCTCGATCACCAGCTTGTGGCTGCTGCCAGTGGCCTGAACCTTGACATCGGCTTCCAGCAACCCGTTGTTATCGTAGGTGAAGCGCACATCCAGCTCGACCTCGCCCGCCTTGGCCTTGGGGACGGGGATGTTCAGCTCGCCCAGCGCGATGTTGTCCTTGACCAGGCGGCTTTCGCCTTGAAAAATCTTCAGCAGGACATGCGCCTGATTGTCGGATACCGTCTGCACCGTTCTGACCCGACTCACCGGCACCACACTGTTGCGCTCGATGATGGGCAGATAGTGTCCGGGCTGGTAACCATTAAAGACATATTGCGTGGTCTCGATGCCCAGTGTGTAAGGGCAAACGTCAGTCAGCACGATTTCTTCCAGCGCCGCATCGCGCTGTTTGAGCGCCGCCTGAATCGCGGCGCCCTGGGCGACCACTTCGTCCGGGTTGAGGGTGATGGCCGGGAAGCGCCCGAACATGCCTGCCGCGAGCTTGCGAATCAGCGGCATGCGCGTGGTGCCGCCTACCAGCAGGATTTCGTCGAGGTCGGCGACGCGGATCTTCGCGTCACGCAGTGCCCGCTCGATGGGCGCTCGCAACCGCGCCAGCAGCGGGGCGAACAGCTCGCTGGTCTGCTCCTGGGTAATGGTTTTGCGCCACTCGCGGTCGGCGTGCCGCAGTACGAAGTCGGTGCTGTCCTCCTGCCCCAATGCCTTGCGAACCCGTTCGGCCTCTCGGCGCAGCGAAGGGGTGACCAATTCCTTGGCAGGGAAGTCTTTTTCGTCGCGGTGCAGGCTCAGGAAATGCTCGACCAGCGCCCGATCGAAATCCTCCCCGCCGAGGAAGTTGTCGCCCGCGCTGGCGCGCACTTCCATGACGCCGTCGAACAGTTCGAGGATCGAAATATCGAAGGTGCCGCCGCCCAGATCGAAAATCAGAAAGGAGGTTTCACCTTCTTTCTGATGCAGTCCGTACGCCAGCGCGGCGGCGGTAGGTTCGTTGATCAGCTTGTCGACTTTCAGCCCTGCCAGTTCGCCCGCGATGCGTGTGGCCTTGCGCTGGGCATCGCTGAAGTAAGCCGGCACGCTTATGACCGCTTCGGTCACCGGCTCGCCGAACGCACGCTCGACATCGGCCTTGAGGCTCTTGAGGACCAGCGATGACAGTTCTTCCGGACGGTAAGTGGCTGATCCCAGGCGGATTTGCTGGGCGCTGCCCATGTAGCGTTTGAACAACGCGGTGGTTTGAGTCGGATGGGTCTGCAAACGCTCGCGAGCGGCCTTGCCGACCAGAATATGCCCCGCGTCATCGAGCCCTACCACGCTGGGGGTGAGGGTATCGCCCATGGCATTGGCAACCAGCTCGGCCTTGCCATCGCGCCACACCGCGACCAGGCTGTTGGTCGTGCCCAAATCTATACCGACAATCATGTCAACATTTCTCCTTGCGTACGGCTGTCCAAAGCTCAAAAACGGTAATGCGCCCGGCTGGCGACACTCGGGTTCTGCCTGAACAGCTGCGTTCAATACGTCGCCTGTAACCGGCAGGCGGGCAGGTTATCAGGCTTTCTATTCGACGTTGCGGCAGGCTGCCTTGTGCAGAATGGCCGCCAGGTCTTCCAGCGCATAAGGCTTCTGCAGCAGGTCGAAGCGATGCGATTCATCCTGAGCGAGCTGGGCGAATTCAGTGCTGTAGCCGGTCGTCAACACCACCGGCATCCACGGGTAGCGTGTTTCGATCTCGGCGTATAACTCCAGGCCGCTCATGCCCGGCATGGCAATGTCCGAGAACACCACATGGAAACGCTCAGGGTTGCCGGACAGTTCTTTGAGCGCCTCGCTGGCGCCTGGCACCCAGACCACCTGGAAACCCAGTTGTTCGAGCATCGGGCGGGTGTACGTGCCAATGTCCTGGTTGTCTTCGACCATCAGGACGCACAAGCCGGGCAATGTACTCACGGCAAGGTTTTCGTTTTCGCTGACCACAGCATGGTCCTGCGCGCTGGGCAGACACAGCGTGAAGCGGCTGCCACTGCCCAGTTCACTTTCCACCAGCACTTCACCACCAGACTGCTTGGCGAACCCGAATACCTGCGACAGACCCAGCCCGGTGCCCTGACCGACGCTTTTGGTGGTGTAGAACGGCTCGAAGATCAGGCTCAGGTTTTCCTTGGCGATGCCCGAGCCGGTGTCGGTCAGCGAAACGGTCACGTAGTCGCCTTCGTGCAGGGACGGTGCGAGTTTGCAGGATGGGCTGACGGATCGTTCGACCTTGATGACCAGACGTCCGGAACCGGCCATCGCGTCGCGGGCGTTGACCACCATGTTGACCAGCGCCGTGTCGAACTGACTGCCGTCGGCAAAGATAAAGCAAGGCTGGTCAGGCACCTCGATGTCGACCTGAATGCGCGAGCCGGTCAGGGTGTCCATCATTTCCCCGATCCTCGAAACGCTCTTGCCCACATCGAACACTTCCGGTTGCAAGGCCTGGCGGCGGGCGAAGGCGAGCAACTGACCGGTCAGGCGTGCGGCGCGGTCTACGGTACTGGAAATGGCCGCGACGTATTTGATGCGTCGGGCTTCATCCAGACCCGCAGGCTTCAGCAGATCGCAGCAGGAACGGATCACGGTCAGCAGGTTGTTGAAATCGTGCGCGACGCCGCCGGTCAACTGACCAATGGCTTCCAGTTTCTGCGCCTGATGCAACGCATCCTGAGACACCCGAAGCGCCTCGTTGGCTTCTTCTTCGGCCTGAATGTCGCGCCCCACGGCATGAATGAACTGCTTGTCCGGGACGGCGGTCCAGGAAATCGTGCGATAGGAGCCGTCGATATGCCGGTAGCGGTTCTTGAAATGCGGGATGTTCTGGCCGTTCTCCAGTCCGCTCATGGCGGCCAGTGTGCTGTCCAGATCCTCGGGATGGACCAGGGTCAGAAACTGGCTGTTGACCAGTTGCTGCTCCGACCAGCCCAGCGCCTGGGTCCAGGCCGGATTGACGGCGGCGATGATGCCGTCGAATTGCGCAACCAGCATCAGGTCTGTCGAAAGTCGCCAGATGCGATCCCGGTCCTGAGTGCGCTCGACGACGCGTTGTTCGAGGGATTCATTCAATGCTTTGAGCGCTTCTTCGGCGTCGCGCAATTGCGTCATGTCACGGGACACGCAAAGGATTTTCTCCGGCTTGCCGTCCTTGCCGAAGATTGGACTGACCTGCACGTGCCACCATTTCACGGTGCCGGCCATAGTCTGCGCCGAGCCCATGAAGTTGGCGTTCTGCCCGGCCTTGGCCGCCTCGACAGCGGCCCTGGCGTCAAGGTTGCCCTGGTTGTGCCAGAAGTCCGGCCACGGGCAGCCGCGGATGGCGTTGAAGTCGCTGACTTCCATGATGCGCTGGCCGCCTTCGCTCATGAAGGTCAGACGCGAGTCCAGATCCAGCACTTTGATGCAGTCGTTGATGCTCGACAGGACGCGCTCGGTGAACGCTTCACTCTCGTTATGCCTGGCCTGAGCCAGCACGTGCGCGGTGGTTTCGTTGACCCGGCAGAATACGCCTTCGATCACGCCGGTATCGCCGTACAGTGGCGAATAGGACAACGACCACCAGCTTGGTTCGGGTTTTCCGTTACGGGTCACAACGCGCTGAATATTGTCGGAGCGACAGCTCTGACCGGCCAGCGCCTGTTCCGCCAGAGGGCGTACGTCCTCCCAGGCGTCTCCCCAGACCAAGGCGATCGGGCGACCTTGAGCCTGAGTGACGGCAATCGGCAGCGCGGCGCAGTAAGCGTCGTTGAAGAACAGCGTGAATTCAGGTCCCCACAGCAGGTACATGCTGTCCGGACAACTGAGCATCAGGTTCATCGATGACAATAGTGCAGATGGCCAGGTGCTCCTGGCTCCCAGAGCAGACGTTGACCAGTCTGTTTCCCGGATAAGCCGACCCATTTCGCCACCGCCCAGAGGGAGGTCGAGGGGAGTATTCACGGTAGAAAATGCCCCATCTTTCGGACTGCTGAGAGTGGCTGGGAGAATGAGCGGGGAATGATGTCATTATGCCTGCAAACTATCCAGCCATCACGACCGAAGGTGGCGTGACACTATGCAGACCCGGCTCGGCTGGAAATGTTCGTTTCGCGCCGAACAAGTATTTTCGGCAGGCGCGGCGCTTACTCCAGAAACATTTCCCGCGTCAGGCCATGACGCTGCATCTTCTCGTTGAGGGTCCGGCGCGGCAGTTGTAATTCGTGGAGTACTGCCTTGATGTCACCCTTGTTGCGGCTCAACGATGCGCGCAGACACTGGGCTTCGAAGGCTTCCTGCCGGGTCGCCAGCGATTGTCCGTCGAGCGGTGTGTCGGCTTGCGCATCCGGTTGGGTCAGGCCCAGCGCCTGGCGTTCGGCGGCATTGGCCAGTTCGCGCACGTTGCCGGGCCAGTCGTGGCTGAGCAACTGGCTCAGGCGTGCCGCGCTGACCACCGGCGCTTCCCGGCCCAGGCGCGTCGCTGCTGCGCGGGCGAAGTGGTTGAACAGCAGAGGAATGTCTTCGCGTCGCTCGCGCAAGGCCGGCAGACGCAATTCCGCGACATTGAGCCGGTAGGCGAGGTCTTCGCGAAAACGTCCGGCGCGGGCTTCTTCCAGCAGATCGGGTTTGGTGGCGGCAATGATTCGCAGATCGACCTCGATGCTCTGATTGGAGCCCAGCCGTTCCAGGCGTTTGTCCTGTAACACGCGCAGCAGCTTGACCTGCTGCGCCATCGGCATGCTCTCGATCTCGTCGAGAAACACCGTGCCGCCATCGGCGTATTCCAGACGACCGATCCGCTTGCCCTGTGCGCCCGTGAACGCACCGCTTTCGTGGCCGAACAATTCGGCTTCGAACAGGTGTTCGGGGATGGCTGCGCAGTTGAGGGCGACGAACGGCTTGCCTGCCCGAGGGCCGAAGTCATGCAGGCAGCGGGCAACCAGCTCTTTGCCGCTGCCGGTTTCGCCGCGAATGATGACGTTGACCGACAACTGCGAAAGCTCCAGCACATGACGACGCAGGGTTTGCAGGCTCGGCGACATGCCCAGCAGCGTTGAGTCCAGTCGGGTGCGCACATCGGCCTGTTCATGCAGGCGACGGTTTTCCAGAACCAGCTGTCGCTTTTCCAGGGCCCGACGCAGATTGCTGATCAGCGTTTCCGGGCTGAAGGGTTTTTCCAGAAAGTCGTAGGCGCCTTCGCGCATGGCTTCGACGGCCATCGGCACATCGCCGTGGCCGGTCAGCAGGATCACGGGCAAGTCCTTGTCCCGCTCTTGCAGGCGCGCCAACAGCTCAAGGCCGCTCATGCCCGGCATGCGCACGTCGGTGAGGACCACTCCGGGAAAGTGTTCCGGCAGCGCGGCCAGGCATTCTTCGGCGCGGGCAAAAACCTGCACAGCGAAGCCGGACAGCGTCAGCCACTGTTCGACGGCCTGGCGAATGGGCGCTTCGTCGTCTACAACGATGACCGAGTTGAACATGCCGGGTCAGTTCTCCAGAAAGTCGTTGGGCAGGCTGAACCAGAACACCGCGCCGTTGCCGTGGTTTTCCGCGCTCAACTGGCCGCCCAGTTCATGGATGATCGCATAGGACACCGCCAGCCCGAGGCCCAGCCCGTCGCCCACCGGTTTGGTGGTGAAGAACGGGTCGAAAATGTTGCCCAGATTTTCCGGAGCGATGCCGGTGCCGGTGTCACTGACGCTCAAACGCCAGTGATCGCCCTGAGGATCGATGCGCACTTCAAGGCGAGCGGGCACTTTGTCGCGCATCGCATCCAGTGCGTTGCGCAGCAGGTTGATCAGCACCTGCTCCAGACGAATCGCGTCGCCGCGCACCCATGCCGGACGTGACAGTCGCAGAACGCATTCGATGTGCTCTTCACGCAAACGCGGGTCCAGCAGCAACAACGCCTGATCGACCACCGTGGCCAGATCCAGTCGCTCACGCAGGCCGCTGGGACTTTTGCGGGCGAAGGTCTTGAGGTGGCCGGTCAGCGCCGACATGCGGGTCAGTTGCTGGTCGACCGGCACGAGCGCCTTGCCGGCTTCCTCGACGCGGCCCTGATCCAGCAACAGGCGCACGGTCGCCAGTTGCATGCGCTGGGCAGTCAGGGGCTGATTGATTTCATGGGCCAGCGCCGCTGACATCTGCCCCAGCGCCGCCAGCTTGGCCGACTGCACCAGGCCGTCCTGCGCGGTCTGCAGATCGCGTGTGCGCTCGTGCACCAGACGCTCGAGTTCGTCCCGACTGCGTTCGCGCAAACGCGCAAGACGCCAGCGCTGATAAAGAAACAGGCCCAGAAACACTAGCGCCAGCCAGATCCCGGCGGCGGCAATTCCGGCGTTGCGTATGTCTTCGTTGGCCTGCGGCGGCTTGCGCAACAGGTGCAGCGTCCAGTTTTCGTGCGGCAGCGGCAGCGACTGCCACAAATAGTCCGCGACGCCCTCCGGCCCCTCGACGCGGCGCAGCTGACTGTGCTCACCCAGGCGCTCGATGCCCCGGCTATTGAGCGGCGACAACGGTTTTTTGTCGTACTGACGGGTGCGCAGCAGTTCGCTCCGGTTCTCGGCCGAAATGGGTTCCAGCTCGCGATAACGCCAGCCGGACTGATTGGCGATGAAAACGATGCCCTTGTCGTCACTCACCAGCAGCAAGTCATCTCCCTGACCCCATTCCTCTTCGAGCGTGGGGAATTCGAGTTTCACCACCATTGCGCCGATGAAGCCGGCCGCGTCGTCCAGCACCGCGCTGGACAGAAAGTAGCCGGGGATGCCGGTGGTCACACCCACCGCATAAAAGCGCCCTGTGCCTTGGGCACGGGTTTGCAGAAAGTAGGGCCGAAAACCGTAGTTGTGGCCGACATAGCTGTTGGGCGAACGCCAGTTACTGGCACCGATGGCCAACCCGTGACGATCCAGCAACTCCAGAGTGGAGGAGTGGGCGGCGGCGTTGATTTTTTCCAGCTTCAGGTTGAGCTGGTTCTGCACGTCCTCGGTGACCGGACCGCTCAAGGCCGCACGGATTTCCGGGTCCAGTGCCAGCACGGAGGGCAGAGCGCGATAGCGCTCGATCAGGGTGTGCAGGGTGTTGGCGTACAGGGCCAGTTGGCTACCGGCGCGAACAGCGTCTTCCGACACCGCATGACGCTGTGCCTGACGCATTGCCAGTCCCGCCGCCACGGCTACGCCAGCCAGAATCAGCAGAACATAAAGGGAAAGGCGCCAGTTGCGATGCTTGAACGTCATGTTACGTGCACTGCCCGAACAGGACCGGATGGCGCCTTCATCAGCAAGCTCATGAAGGCGCCATCAGGGTGCTTACAGCAGGTTGAAGGTCGCTTCTTTCACCGTCTGGGAGTCCAGACCGATCATGACCTTGAACTCGCCCGGCTCGGCAGCGTATTTGAGCTGAGGGTTGTAAAACTTCAGGTCGTCCTCGCTGAGCGTGAAGGTAACCACTTTCTCTTCACCTGGCTCCAGCATGACTTTTTCAAAGTTTTTCAGCTCTTTGACCGGACGGCTGATCGAGGCTGCGATATCACGCAGGTACAACTGAACCACGGTCGCGCCAGCTACCTTGCCGGTGTTCTTGACGGTCACGCTGGCGGTCAGCTTGCCTTTGCGCGCCATGTTGGTGTCCGACAGTTTGATGTCCGAGACGTCGAACTGCGTGTAGCTCAGGCCATAGCCGAAGGGGAACAGCGGGCCGTTCGGCTCTTCGTAATAGTGCGACGTGTAGTTGCCCGGCTTGCCTTCGTGGTAAGGACGACCGGTGTTCAAGTGCGCGTAGTAGACCGGTAACTGGCCGATCGAGCGCGGGAACGACATGGCCAGTTTGCCCGACGGGTTGTAGTCGCCAAACAGTACGTCAGCCACGGCATTGCCGCCTTCGGTGCCCGGGAACCAGGTTTCGAGCATGGCGTCGGCCTGTTCCAGTTCGTCGACCAGTACCAGCGGACGGCCATTCATCAACACCAGCACCAGCGGTTTGCCGGTGGCTTTGAGGGCCTTGATCAGGTCGCGTTGCTTGCCTGGAATGTTCAGGCTGCTGCGGCTCGCCGATTCATGGGACATGCCTCGCGATTCACCCACCACGGCCACGATCACGTCGGACTGCTCGGCCACCTTGACCGCTTCGTCGATCATTTCCTGAGCCGGACGCGGATCGATCTCCACCTCCTTCTCGATGAAGTTCAGGTAGTTGAGGATGTGTTCGTTGTCGCTGACGTTGGCGCCACGGGCATACACCAGTCTGGCCTTGTCGCCGACAGCCTTTTGCAGACCTTCATACACCGTCACCGACTGGTTGGGCCGACCGGCTGCCGACCAGCTGCCGAGCATGTCGAGATGACTCTGCGCCAGGCCGCCGATCACGGCGATGGTGCCTTGCTTCTTCAATGGCAGGGTGTCGTTCTGGTTCTTCAACAGCACCAGCGTCTTGCGCGCGACATCGCGGGCTTCGGCGCGGTGCAGGCGGTCGTCGGAATAGGTGTCGGCCGGATCACCGGCAGCTTCGCCAATGCGACCGTAAGGTGAGGCGAACAGGCCCATGTCGTACTTGGCCCCGAGCACTTCACGTACGGCATTGTCGATTTCCTGCATGGAAACCTCGCCGTCCTTGACCAGACCGGGCAACTGCTCGCCGTACGCCACGTCGTTCATGCTCAGATCTACACCGGCCTTGATCGCCAGCTTGGCCGCTTCGCGGTAATCCTTGGCCACGCCGTGTTCGATCAGTTCCTTGATCGCGCCATGGTCACTGATGGTGACGCCCTTGAAGCCCCAGTCCTTGCGCAACAGGTCCTGCATCAGCCAGGTGTTGGACGTGGCGGGGATGCCGTTGATCGAGTTCAGCGCGACCATGATGCCACCGGCGCCCGCGTTGATACCGGCGCGATAAGGTGGCAGGTAGTCCTGGTACATGCGCGTCATGCTCATGTCCACGGTGTTGTAATCGCGTCCGCCTTCGACGGCGCCATACAGGGCGAAATGCTTGACGGCGGCCATGATGCTGTCGTTTGCGCTGACGTTCTTGCCCTGGAACGAGCGGACCATCACGTCGGAGATGCGCGACACCAGATAAGTGTCTTCGCCGAACCCTTCGGAACTGCGGCCCCAGCGCGGGTCACGGGAAATATCGACCATTGGCGCAAAGGTCATGTCCAGGCCGTCGGCGCTGGCTTCCTTTGCCGACACCCGACCGGTCAGCGCAATGGCGTCCATGTCCCAGCTTGCCGCCATGCCCAGGCTGATCGGGAAAATGGTGCGATGGCCGTGGACCACGTCATAGGCGAAGAACATCGGAATCTTCAGACGGCTCTTGGCGACAGCCGCTTCCTGCAACGGGCGGTTTTCCGAACGTGTAATGGAGTTGAAGGTGCCGCCGATGCGTCCGGCGGCAATTTCCTTGAGAATCATTGGCTGCGGCATTTCAGCGCTGATACTGATGAGGCGCAACTGGCCGATCTTTTCGTCCAGGGTCATTTGTTTCATCAGTTTGCCGATGAACGCATTCTTTGCCTGAAGCGCGGCCTTGTCGGAAACTGCGGAAGAGGCCGGAGCGGCCACTGTTGCAGCACTTTGAGCGACCACCGAATGACTGGCCAAACCTACCAGCAAACCTAATAAACACAGCTTATTCATGAATAATTTCTCAAGGCTTTTGTCGGCAACTCGCGTTTAATATCCGACAGCCAGTTTGGGTTATAGACCTTTGGCGTTATTGTTCGAGCAGGGCGCAAGGATAGTTGCTGACCGCTTCGTTGCACGAGGTCTTTCCAGGGTATGTACGAAAATCTTCGGTTTGATTGATTTTTGTACACGCCCTCACCCAGTCAACGATTGGCCTGTGCTCGGCGTCGGCGGTGGATTATGCCGGGGAACTTGTGTTTTGGCTAAGGCGTGTCGATTCAATGGATTCAAAAAGCACCGGAGGTCTGGTTTGAAGTGTGTGTTACAAATCATGTTGTACGCGGTCATGACGCTGGGTGTGGCCTTTCGTGCCCAGGCCGAACAACCCGTGCTGGTATTTCCGCCCATGACCGGCAGTGTCGTGGATGCGGCGCAAATGCTCGACAGCCATACGGCGGTGCGTCTAGCGAAACTGCTGCGGGCCTATGAGCAGGCCACTGGTGAACGTATCGTCGTCGTTACGCTGACCGATCTGCAGGGCACCAGTATCGAGGAGTTCGGCGCGCTGCTGGGCGATGCCTGGGATCTGGGGCGTGGTGGCAAAGCCAATAGCGCGTTGCTGTTGGTTGATCGCGAGAAGCGCAAAGTCTTCATGGAGGTTGGTTCGGGTCTCGAAGACCGGTTGAGCGACGCCCAGTCATCGCTCATCATCAACATGCTGATGACCCCCGAATTCAATGACAGCCGTTTTGCCGCCGGTATCGAGCGTGGCGCCCAGGCGGTGATCACGGCGCTGGGTGGTCAGGTCCCGGATTATCCGGAGCCGACCGACAGATCGGCGACCTACAATGAGCCGATGAGTGATTTCAGGGTCTGGCTGACGGCCGTGATCCTGACGGTCGTGGTGTTGCTGATCGTGCTGTTCAGCATTCGGCGCTCTGCCGGTCGCCTGTGCCCTGGTGAGCGGACCGATGGGCGCAACGGTGGCCGGTTCGGCGGTGGTGGTGCTTCAGGTAACTGGTAGTCGATGGATTCGAGAAAGAGAACGTCATGGCTTTACTGAACAGAGAAGAACAACGACAGGTCGCTGAAGCGATCGATCGCGTCGAGCAGCGTACCGATGCAGAACTGGTGACGGTACTGGCCGCGCGCGCTGATGATTACGCCTATATGCCGCTGATCTGGGGCGGTCTGCTCGGCCTGCTACTGCCCGGCACTATCAATTACTGCCTGCAATGGCTGAGTGCCGATGAGTTGATGCTCGCTCAGATGAGCACCTTCATCTTCGTGGCGCTGGTGTGCCGCATTCCGCGTGTCACCGCGCACCTGGTGCCGGCCTCGGTGCGTCGCTGGCGAGCGGGTAATCTGGCCCGGCGCCAGTTCCTCGAGCAGAACCTGCACAAGACCCACGACGGCACCGGCATTCTGGTGTTCGTCAGCGAGGCCGAGCGCTACGTTGAAATTCTGGTCGATCACGGTATTGCCAGTCGTCTGCATGACGACACCTGGAAAGCGATGGTCGATGTCTTCACCCAGCAAGTGCGAAACGGGCAGACCCTGCAGGGGTTTCTCGGCTGCATTCACGCCTGTGGCGAGTTGCTGGCCGATCATGTTCCGGTGACCCACGGAAAAAACGAACTGCCCAACCGGCTGGTCGTCCTGGGCTGAACTCAGGTCGGCATTGAACGCCGAGACGCAAGAGCGACAGGCGTTGGCAAGGCCGGCACCTGTCGCGTTCGAAGGGATCAGGTCAGAGAGGACGCCTGATCTCATGAACCCGTTGTATGTAAGCGTTCAGTTCCGCCAGGTAGCCACCGAAGTCGCCGGGAGTCGCATCCGGTGCCCGGCAGGCATCCAGAAAACCGTAGAGCGCTTCGTAGACCTTGGCTGCTTCATTGATCCAGGCGATCTTGTTCTGGTTGACGCTCTCCAGTCCTTGCAACTCAGCCAGATCCCTGGCGATTCCTTTTGACTCCTTGTTGATGCCGCGGGATTGCGCGAGCAACGCATTGTAGCGATGGCGCAAGGCGTCTCGCTCATTGATCAAATCAATGTAATTCAACGCATTACTGACCTGGCCCAGGATTTTTTCAAGCCTGGCGATTCCGGCCTGGACCAGCGCGAGTTCGGGCGACGGCATGTTGATCAATGCCAGTTCGTCTGCGGTGGGCAGCATGTCCTTGAACTGATCGGCCAGGTTGTATTTTTCAAGCGTCGCAATGGCGGCGTCCAGCAAACGCCGGTCTTCCGAGAGGGAGGCCATCGAGGTCTCCAGTGTGGCGTGTTGGCGATTCAGCGAATCGAGTTGTCGTTGCAGTGTGTCCTTGATGGTCGTTCCATCGAGCTTGATATTGATCTGTTTCAGATCATCGCAGCGTTGGGCTATCTCGTTTGCACTGCTGCTGACGGCATGTGTCAGTGCCGACTGAAACTGCGCGCGTTGCGCATCCAGCATGGCTACTGCTTTCTGCCTGTTCTCAGGGCTCAATGCCGGATTCGCATCGATCTCTTTACGCATCGCCTCGACGGCTTTGAGCTGATCGTTGTTCAACTGAGCCGTCAGGGTGGACAATTTTTCCCTCAATACTTTATCCGCGGCAACAAGCGCTGTCTGAACAGAAGGGAGCTTGATCTTCACGGCAGGAAAAAAGTCCAGTTTCAGCGAAGCGATATGCGCATGAATAAGTTGCTGGGCAGCCTTCATGATTGCTTTTTCAGGCACGGCAAGTGCTGTGAAATTACCCAATGTTTTAGTGGTCATGTTCATGTCCTTATGGTTATTTTGTCTGCTCGAGGCGATACTGATCCAGTGCATCGTTGAAGAGCTTCAGCAGGGGGGCCGTGATACCGTGGATGTGTTCCCAAGGGTTGACGACGCCACGGAAGTTCAGCGCAAAGATCAGCAGTTCCTGATCACTCTTGATCAGTGCCATCGCGGTTGCGGATTGCTCGATGAATGACCTCATCAGTCCCCACAGGTCCTGGAGGTTCGTTGCACTTTGATGCGCATCCAGCATCCGGAATTGCATGTCTTCAAAGAGTGTTTCCAGGTTGCGTACGGCAGCCGCCAGAGGAGATTTCTCTTTGAGTAACTGAACCTTGGTATTTTTTTGATGGATCAGCCGGTTCTTTTCCTTGCGAATCTTCTCCGCCTTACTGCCAAAGATCCCGCCTGTAATGGCCAGGCCAAGAGGGCCGCCGAAAAGACCCCAGGCAGAACTGGCTGCAGTCTTTTTGTACTCTTTGATCTTTTGCTCAATCTCGACTGTCAGGCGTTCGATGTCTTCCTGAAGCTCCTTGATCAGTTCATCCAGGTCAGAGTTGCCGGCCAGTTTTACTTTGTGAGCGACATCGGGGATCAGCGAAACCGTCAGCGTCTGGGTAAATGTCTGGAGGTCGTTTGCCAGCACCTCTGCGGCGTGCCGATGCTTGTCGATACTTTCCGCAATGTTGGACAGATACCCGGCCAGCGACGTACAGATTTGTTGTTCGTCGGCGCTGAGCTCAGCGGGTTTCATGGCCCAGACCTGCTCGATATCCAGGTCGGCGATCTTCATGTTGATTCGCTCGATGATGTTCATGCCGTTGATCACTTCAAGAACGGCTGAACCTTGCTGGAAAAAGCTTTTGGCAAAGGCATCAGTGTTGAACCCGGTTTCTTTGATGTTTCGCTCGATACCGGACCAGCTTCTGGCGTGCTGATGGATCTTTAAATACGTGGCCAATATGTCTTTGGGTTCCAGCCCGGGAATTCCACTGGAGCGGAATCTCAGGTCTTGCTGGATGGTGATCAGCGTAATGGGCAGGTCAAGTCCGTGTCGTTCGTAACGTTTGATACTGTGGATGTCTTCTTTGGTCAGGACAACGCCTTGAGCCCTGCCATCATTTTTTTCATCCTCCAGCATGACGTTAAAGAAAGCGACGGGTTTTGTGGCGACCCGCTCAATGTCAACGGTGTCAAAAGAAGTTAATGGGTTTTGCATTATGCACATCCTTGTGCGGGTGATATTAAAGTGCTGACGATGAACAGGACGGCCTCTCATGACCGCTTGTCTTCAGCTGATTCGAATATAACGGGGATAAGATGAAGTGCAAGTGTTCACAGCGGCTTATTCTGACGGTTATATTACTGTGTATGTAGATGACTTTATGTGTCTACGTCTCAGCTGCGTCGAGTCTTTATGCCGCCGTGAAAAATAGTGCTGTCATGGTCGGCGTTGACGCTTAAAATGCATGCCTGATTTTTCGAGTCCCGACAGGGGCGCTTGAGGCTCTTTCCGATGTCCGTGACACCCTCCGCTTCACCTTCGGCAGCACCCGACCATCGCGCGCAATTCCTTGGCCTGCTGGACACCAGCCTGTCCCAGGACTCGCTGATCAAGCTGGTCCTGGCCAAATACGTAGGCAGCGAAGCCGAGTTGCAGCGGGTGATCATCAAGCCGCTGATCGTTCGTGAGCTGCCGAGCCTTTCCTTCGTGTACCGTTACAAGACACGCGATATCACCAAGAACTTCCCGCTGGCCGAGGCCATGGACGTCATCGCCAGTCTGGTTCCGGATTCTTTCAAGAACGCGCACCTGCTGTCGCTCACCGACGAAGTGCAACTGGAGTTCGGCAAGAAGGGCAAAAGCACGCTGTTCAAGAGCAAGGCTCAACAGCCGCGCGAAGCCACTGCCGCAGGGCATGATCGCGAGAAGAAGCGCTATCTGGAGCTGACGCGTCCATTCCTGACCGACCTGGGCGTGACCAACCGGCAGCATGAGCTGATTCCGGCAATGTCGCGCAAATGGAAGCAGATCAACAAGTTCATCGAGGTGTTTTCCCACGCGCTGACGTCGTCGCCGCTCAGCCTGGATAAGCCGATCCGGGTCGCGGACTTCGGCTCGGGCAAGGGCTACCTGACGTTCGCCATTCACGATTACCTGCGCAACACCTTGCAAGCGCAAGGCGAGGTGACCGGCGTCGAACTGCGCGAGGACATGGTGACCCTGTGCAACAACGCGGCTGCGCGCCTGGAGCATCCGGGGCTGGTCTTTCAGCATGGCGATGTGCGCACCGTGGCGCCGAGCGAACTGGACGTGATGATCGCGCTGCACGCCTGTGACATCGCCACCGACTACGCCATTCATATGGGCATTCGCTCCGGTGCATCGATCATCATGTGCTCGCCGTGCTGCCACAAACAGATCCGCCTGCAGATTCAGAGTCCGACCCTGCTCAAGCCCATGCTGCAATACGGTCTGCACATGGGCCAGCAGGCCGAGATGGTCACCGACAGCCTGCGTGCACTGTTCCTCGAGGCCTGCGGCTACGACACCAAGGTGTTCGAGTTCATTTCGCTGGAACACACCAACAAGAATAAGATGATCCTCGCGGTCAAGCGTGCCGAGCCGCTCAACCCGGCCCACTTGTTGGCCCGTATTCAAGAACTCAAGACGTTCTACGGCATCACCGAACATTGCCTGGAAACCCTGCTTCAGGCCGACGGGTTTCTCGGCTGATCCGTGATTGGTGACAGGGCCTGACCGAGGACACACAGGCGTCAGAGGAGTCCGCGCAGGTTTGTTGTTCTGTGCGATTTCCGCCAGGCAGTCTGGCAGACAAATTGAACAGGATGGCTTGCACATGGACACGCTTCGGCCCTACGCCCTGAATGATCGGGACAGTTGTCTGGCTATTTTCGATTCCAACACCCCGCGTTTTTTCGATCCGTCGGAGCGTGACGCGTTTGCCCGCTTCCTGCTCGAACCTGTCGGTTCCTACTGTGTAGTGGAGCGAAGCGGGCAGATCTTGGCCTGCGGAGGCTACCTGGTGTTGGCTGATGCGTCGGTTGCCGAACTCACCTGGGGCATGGTGAAAAGTGACCGGCATGGGCTCGGTATCGGCAGCTTCCTGACCCGGGCTCGCCTGAACGTCATGAAGGACATTCCGGGGGTAACGCGCGCCTACATCAACACCAGTCAACGGGTGCAAGGCTTCTATGAAAGCCTGGGGTTTACGCTGAGTCGCCTGAAGAAAGACGGCCACGGCGCAGGGCTGGACAGCGTCGAGATGCTGTTGACATGGCGTTGAGAAAAAATGCTTTTGTTGAACGGATAAATAAAAAACAGTGTTCACGTTATACAACATCGGCACAATTTTTTAAGTCTGTACAAGAATAGGCGCGCTGTAGCAGAAGTACCGTTCTGATAAATATTTATGTGGAACGCCAGCGGACAGGCGTCGTCACAATGCTGTCATCACTTTATTTACAGCAGGAACATCATGAGCGCTTACAGGCTTTCCACGCTTGAAATCAAGCATATGATTGAACAGTCATTGCTTCCACACCGCTGTGAGTGGGACGCCGCCGAAGACGCGTCGCTAACACTGACGCTGACCAATACTTCCAACCCCGATCACGCGATCTGCATGACCGGCATCAAGCTGGACACTATGGTTTCCAGTCGAGCCATTTCCGAACTGGTGGCTGAGGCCCGTTTGCTGATGTCCATGAATGAAGTGCCGGTTTCTTCGTTGGGTTACCGACAGGCGTCTGTAAAACACTGGTAACAGATGCCGCTACCGATTAGCCAAGCGTTACGCAACACACTGAAACACTAATGTCCATGCGTCGATCCCCGGATGTAATAACGGTCCAGGGCTACGCGATTGATTCAAGAGACCGCTGGAGAAGTTCTGCAAAGACTGCGCTGGTACGAACTCGTTACCGGCGCATGTATCCCTTCCGTTAACGACCACCCGCCGAACATACCTTTCTTTGATTTCCGGATGCCCAGGCTCGTCGAAGGTCATTTACTTCACGAATAACGGCATCGCCGTGTGCAGTTTTTAATGCCCCAAGGCTGGGCGCAGGTACGTATTTACCCTTGTTTCCCGCACCTTGACGGTGCTGTTACAAATTTAAAGTCCACAAAAACAACAAAATCAACATTTGCCACTTGACGGGTTTCAGTCCCGTGATAGTAATGCGCTGGCCTGGGCGTTATGCCCAAGACTTGCCGGAGCATCCACATTGACCGAGTCAACGCGCTTTTCAATGCCCACCGTGATTCAGGCTCGCCAACAGCTGGATGCCGACGCGCTCACCTCTGTGGAATTGGTCAACGCAAGTCTTGAGGCCATAAAATCCCACAATCACACATTGAATGCGTTCGGCGATGTGTATGCGCAGGATGCTCTGGAGCAGGCTCGACAGCGGGACGAAGAAGCCGATTCAGACCGCATTCGCGGTCCGCTGCATGGCATTCCCTTCGGCATCAAGGATCTGTTTTCCACTGCCGGCCTGCGCACCACCAAAGGCTCGCTCACCAGTCTGGACACCGTGCCACTCAAAGACGCGCCGATCATCGAGCGTCTGAAAGCTGCCGGCGCGATCATCATCGGCAAGACCGCGACCACCGAGTTCGGCTGGACAGGGGCGAGCGTCTCGCGGATCTTTGGCAATGGCCGCACACCATGGAATCCGCGGCTGACCAGCGGCGGTTCCAGTTCAGGGTCTGCGATCGCGGTCGCGGCGCGCATGGTGCCGGCCGCTTTGGGATCGGACGGTGGCGGATCGGTGCGGATTCCGGGTTCGTTCTGTGGCTTGTTTGCCCTCAAAGGATCACTCGGACGCATCCCGACCTGGCCCTGGTCGGCAACTGAAATGCTCAGTCATGCCGGTCCAATGACACGCACTGTTCGCGATTCGGCGCTGTTGTTCGACATCCTCAGTGGACCTCATCCGCTGGACCACCAGGCGCTTCCCGCGCCCGGCGAATCTTTTTTGGCGCGCTGCGATCAGCCTCTCGGCAAGCTGCGCGTCGGCTACGTGCCGACCCTGTTCGAGACGCCGGTGGACGCTGACATAACGGCTGCCATCGAGGCGGCTATCGAAAACATTTCCGCGAACCTGCCGGTGCAGGTAAGCGCTGTGTCGCTCGACTGGCCGGATCCGCTGGCCACGTTCGAAACGCTGTGGGTGGGCGGGCGCGGAACCGTTTACGGTCGTGCGCTGGCGGACCGAATGGATGATCTGGACCCCGGTTTCGCCAATCTGGTCAGGCAATCGGCCCGTTACGATCTTGCCCGCTACCTGCAGGCCGTCGAGCAGCGCGCGGCGTTTGCCAACCGGGTTCATGCGCTGTTCGAAGACTACGACCTGCTGCTGATGCCGACACTTCCGATACTGCCGTTCAAGGCCGATGACGTCGCACCAACCGACAGTCACGATCAGGAGGGCGCCGTGCCGTGGGCGCGCTGGACGCCGTTTACCTACCCGTTCAACCTTTCGGGCAATCCAGCCGCAAACATTCCGTGTGGTTTCAGCCCATGCGGCCTGCCGGTCGGACTGCAAGTGGTCGGCCGTCGATTTGCCGATGCAGACGTTCTGCAATTCTGCGCGGCCTTCGAAGCCATCTCACCGTGGGATCAGCACGTCCCGCCGATGCTGACGTTATGAGTGCTCACGGTATGAACGACGATCAGCGTCCGGCGGTGGATGGGTACACTGCGCGCCTCACTTCTCAACGGAATGTCAGCCCTATGCTCAATCAGCCTCGTCTGGACGAAATCATGCGCCTGTTGGCTCAGCAGCAGCGCGTCAAGGCATCTGAGCTCGCGCAATCGCTCTACGTGTCGGAAGAGACCATTCGCCGCGACTTCAAGTACCTCGAAGAAATGGGCAAGTTGCGGCGCATTCACGGTGGGGCGATCCTGCCCCAGTTGAACGACGAGCCGCCGTTGCAGGTGCGCAGCCGCATGAAGCCGCAAGCCAAAGCGAGCATCGCCAGCAAGGCGGCCGGTTTGATTACCGACGGCATGGTGCTGTTTCTCGACACCGGCACGTCGACCCTTGCACTGGCGCAGACGCTGACGCAATTCAGCCAGTTGAGGATCATCACCAACTCGCTCGACATCGCGCAGGTGGTGACCCATCACACTGACAATCAGGTGCTGGTCGCGCCCGGCGACGTGCGTCGCAATGACAACGCACTGATTGGCCCCCATACCCTGGCGTTTGCCAGCCAGTTCAATTACGACATCGCGTTCATGGGCATCGGGGCAATCGATCTCGAGCAGCAACTGATGGACTACCACGAGCCGGAAGCCATGCTGCGGCGCACGCTGGTCAAGCATTCCCGGCAGCGCGTGATCCTCGCGGATGACGGCAAGTTCGGTCATCGCATCTTCGTCAACACCCTGCCGTTCAGCGCAATCACGACCCTGGTCACGAACCGTCCGTTGTCGGCCGAGTTCACGACTCGCCTGGAGAAAGATGATGTCGACATCCTTTATTCATGACCTGCTGACGCCCGATGCCGCCGACTACGCCCGGTTCGAAGCATTGTTCACCCAGACATCGGCCATCGGTGCCACACCGGCTGGCGGACTGCACCGGCTTGCGGCCTCGGCCGAAGATGGCCAGGTCCGGGACCTGTTCTGCCACTGGCTTCGGGAGCATGATTTCGAGGTGCGCATCGATGCCGTTGGCAACATCTTTGGCTTGATGACCTTCGATCCGGCCGCGCCTTACGTGGTCTGTGGCTCGCACTTGGACAGCCAGCCAAGTGCGGGCAGGTTCGACGGCGTGTATGGCGTGCTGGCCGGTGCCGTTGCGGTGTCCAGCCTTGGACGACAGCTGCGCGAGCGTGAGGAACGGCCCGCCTGCAATCTGGCCGTGGTGAACTGGACCAATGAGGAAGGCGCGCGTTTCCAGCCCAGCCTGATCGGCAGCGGCGTCTTCACCGGCGCGCTCGGTCTGGAACAGGCCTGGAGCAGTTGTGACGGTAATGGCATCAGCCTCAAGCAGGCGCTGCAGGACATCGGTTATCTGGGCGACGGCCCTGTCAGCCTGGATATTGCGGGCTATGTCGAGATTCATGTCGAACAGAGCACAGCGTTGGAGAGCCGCAAACTGTCGATCGGCGTCGTCAGAGAAACCTGGGCGGCGCTCAAACAACGCATTCGCTTTGACGGTGAGCAGAACCACACCGGGCCGACGCCCATGGCCGCCCGCCGGGATGCCATGCTCGCGGCGGCCCATGCCATTGTCGCCGTGCGTGAAGAGTCCGAGCGGCATGGGCTGCACATGCACAGCTCGGTCGGGCGCGTCGAGATCTGGCCCAATTCGCCCAATGTCGTGCCGTCGCGGGTTTCGCTGCTGGCGGAATACCGCTCACGGGATACCACGTTGTTGAGCGCTGCGGCCGAGCGGCTCGACGCGACGTTGCATGACATCGCCGACAGAACCCGGACCCGCTTCGAAATCGAGAGCCGTGTGCTGCGGGCTCCCGGTGTGCTGCCCGACGGTTTCGCCGAACTGGCCCACACCGTGGCAGGCCAACTGAGTCTGCCGATCACCGACAGTGCGACCGTCGCTGGTCACGACGCAATCAGCATGAACAGCAAATACCCGGTCTGCCTGCTGTTCATCCCGAGTCGCAATGGCATTTCGCACAATGAAGCCGAATACACCAGCGACGAAGACATGCGTAATGGCCTGACCATGTTGACTGCCTTGCTTCATCGCGCCTGCACGGCGCCGGATTCCTTTCGCTGAGGGCAGACCATGCTTAACGGAACTGAACCGCTGGACCGCCTGCGTCAGGCATTGTCGAACGCAGGGCTGGGTGAGCACTTGACGGTGCGCGAGGGGGCGCAAGGCATTGCCTCGCCATCCAGACTGGCCACTGAATGGCTGGGTTATCACGTCACGGATGGTCGGGTCGACTACTACGCAAAGGTGCTGCAGCCGGACATGGCCGAACTGATGGATATCGAGCTCAGCGCACGGGCCAGCGAGTGTGCGGGGCAGAGCGGGGCAGCCCCTCGTTTGATCTATGCGGACAGCGTCAGAGGCGTTTTGCTGTTCGAGGCACTGAACCCGGCCGACTGGCGCTGCGCCCGGCTGGATGAGCTTATTGCACCTGGACGCATCGAGGCGTTGTGGGCGTTGAAACAGGCCGTTCACTCAGGTGCCACGCCGGATTTTGTCCGCTCGCCGATGGAAGATATCCAGCGGCTGCGCGTGCTGTGCGCCATGGCCCGGGTTGCGCTGCCGCCCGAGCAGGCGTGGATCGACCGCTGTGTGGACATGGCATGGCGTGCGCTGCAGAACCGTTCGTTCCAGGCCATGCCGATCCACGGGGATGGCGTGGCCAGTAACGTCATGGTGGCGCAGGACGGCAGCTTGAAGCTGGTCGATTTCGACTATGGCGGCTGCATGGACGCCTGGTACGACGTCGCCATCACGCTCAACGAGCTTTTCCCGTTCGAAGCGCAATGGCGTGAAGCGATCAGCGCGTGGTCTGGCCACTGCCGCGAAGCGGATTACGCGGTCTGCCGCTTGTACGCGCTGATCAACGATTGGTACTGGACGTTGTGGGGATTCTGGGCGGGCACGACGTCGGTCAGGCCGCTGGAATTTTCCAAACTCGGGCAGTGGACGTTTCTGCGCTGTCTGCAAAGCACTCGGGACCCACGACTGGAAAGCTGGCTGCGTCAGGTTGAGGAGCAATGAACATGAAACGATTCGGAAATGCCGTCAGTGCCGACGAGCACCAGCTTGAAGCCGCCGTCGCCAGCATCAGCCAGTGGCATGGCAGACAGATCGCCTATCGACCGGTCAGCGGCGGGATTTCCAACACCAATTGGCGCGTCGAGGTCGAGGGCGCGCACACCGCGTACTTCTTCAAAATCCCCGGTGCCGGGACCGAAATGTTCATCGACCGTCGCACCGCGCATGACGCCAGCGTTGCCGCCGCCGCGACGGGATACGGCGCGCCGGTGTTTGCCTTTCTGGAGGCGTTCGGCGTCGAGGTGTTCGAGTTTATGGAAGGCTGGCGGGCCTCATCGAACCTCGATTTCCTGCAGCGCGACGTACGCCACAATGCACTGCTCGGGCTCAAGGCCTTCAACGATCAGCCGCTGCTGAATCAGACCAAGACCGTGTTCGACATGATTGCCGAGCATCAGGCCCAGGTCGCCGAACTCAAGGCGATGCAACCCGAAGACTGTGCGTGGTTGGCCCTGCAATATGAGCGGGCGAAATCTGCCCTGCTGGCTTCCGGCATCGACCTGGCGCCGTGCATGAACGACACACTGGCGGGCAACTTCATGCTCGATGCGCGACGGCAGGTCAGGCTGGTGGATTTTGAATATGCCTCCAACAACGATCGCCATTACGAACTCGCTCTCTGGTTTGGCGAGATGTTCTTTACCGATGAGGTGGAGCTGGAACTGATCGAGGATTACTTCGGTCGCGTCGACAACCGGACGTTGGCGCGGATCAAGGTGAACAAGGCGCTGGCGGACATCAAATGGTCGACCTGGGCGATGGTGCAGCAGGCCGTCTCGCAACTGGATTTCGACTTCTACAAGTACGGCGCATGGAAGCAAATGAGGGCGCGCACCGCCATCAATGACCCGCGCTGGGAGACCTGGCTCAGACAGGTCTGAACGTGCGTAACACCAGACCCGGCCGCAAGAAGATCGGGCACAGGCGTCATCCCTTTACTGCTTGAGTTTTAACGTGATCGATTAATCGCAAGATCCAAAATTCAAGGGGTTCTCCATGAGTACTGTTCCGATTGCGCAGCCACGGCGTGTGAAAACGCTCGTGTTTGGCGTGTACTTTTTCGCACTGTTGATGATGGCGCTGTTCCCGCCTTTCTACTTACAGGTCAGTGGCAGTACGGTAGTCGTGCTGGGTATTCCGCTGCCGATTTTCTACTGGATGCTGAACGCGGCGCTGATGGGGCTCGGCCTTTGGGTGCTTTATCTGGTCGAGTCCGCCAGTGGCGAGATTCCTGAAGAGGAGGGCGCACAATGATCAGCACGACCTTGAGTTCGGACCTCTATATCACTTTCGGCCTCATCGGGCTGTTCCTGGCCGGCATGATCGGCGTGCTGTACGCCACCAATCGCAAGAGTGATTCATTCTCTGACTACGCCGTGGGCGGCCGGTCTTACGGGCCGTGGTACATCGCGATGTGCTACACCAACTCATGGTGGCCGGGCGCGACCTTCACCGCGTTTTTCGCGTTGTCCGTGGGTGGCGCACTGGGTTTCTACGGCATGGTGTACGCGACGCTCGGTGTCACGGCCATGTACCTGATGGCCAACCGCGCCTGGACCTGGGGCAAACGTTTCAATCTGACCACGCAACCCGACTTGCTGGGCATGCGCTTCGACAGCCCGGCGGTGAAGCGCATCGCGTCGGTCATCGGCATCATCTCGGTGTTTCCCTGGGTGGTGATGGGCATCCAGGCACTGGCCACCCTGTTTCAGTTCGCCAGCTTCGGCCGCTGGGGCGTTACCACCTGCCTGACCGTTGGTGTGGTGGTGATTCTGATCCGCCAATACTGGACGGTGAGCATGGGGATGCGCGGGCTGATCATGACCGACATGTATCAAGGCCTGATCGCCTATGTGCTATGCGCCGCGCTTTGCATCCTGCTGCTGTTCGGTGATCAGGCGGCGTTTGCCAACCTCGCTCGGTTGCCCGCCAGTATGCTGGTGATTCCGGGCGGTGAGGGCAGCACCTATGGCCCGCTCTACATGTTCAGTCTGATTTTCACCGGCGTGATCGGCTCGATGTGCTGGCCGATGAGTTTTCAGCGCATCTACACCGCCAGCGGCGTACGGTCGGTGAAGAAAGGCACGCTGGTGACCATTCTGCTGGTCGCCGGGTTCTACGGCATTCTGATGCTGTTCGCCGCCGCGATCAGTCAGGACCCCAACGTCGCCGCACATCCGCAGCACGGCTGGTTCCTGTCGCTGTTCGACATCGGCGGGCCGTGGTTGCTGGCGCTGGCGATCGTGATCGTGCTGGCGGCGAGCATCGGCCATGTGGATGGCTGTGTGCAGGTATGCGGCACGCAGTTCGCCAACGACCTGGCCACCTGGAACGCGCCGCGCACCGACCGGCAGAAAACCATTCTCGCCAAGGTCGGCATGGTGGTGTTCATCAGTGCCGCGTCGGTTCTGGCGTACCTGACTTTCGACTACGCCCGGCTGCAGTTGCTGGCGCAGATTTCCTATCAGGGCATCATTCAACTGGCCGTGCCGCTGTTCTTCGGGATCTTTTCCCGCCACGGAAACAAGCAGGGCGCCATCGCCGGAATGCTCGTGGGCATTCTGATCGCCATCGTGCTGACGGTGTTCTACCCGGATGACATCCCGGCGCTGGGCTCGTTGACCAGTGGCATCATCGGCCTGGTGTTCAACGCATTGATCTTCGTCGCGTGCGCCTTAGCCATCAAACCCAGTGCGGCGGAAACGAAGCGGGTCGATGATCTCTTCGCGATCGCAGCACCCGTTCCCAAGGCGATCAATGCCGTACCCGTCATGAGCTGATACCGGCGCGCGTCCTTTCCGGGCGCGTTCGTTCAGCGCGGTTCAACGGTTGGGAGAGTTCAGTGGTTGGCATTCTGGGCGGCACCTTCAATCAATTCTGAAGGCCTGCCCAGAACTTCTCCGCAAAATCCCCCAGCGGGATCATCGCCCGGAAGATTCTGATCTCGGTCTGGATCTTCGGCAACGGAATCGCTCCGTGAATCAAACGCCCCGATGCCAGCTCAGGTGCCGCCAGACTCTCGGGCAGCCAGGCAATTCCTTTGGCCTGCAACGCCATCGACAGCAACACGGCGGCCAGGTGGGAGCTGAAAACGGTTTCAAGCGGGGGATGATCAGGGTTGTTCTGCAAGTACGACGCGATGATTCGCCCAAGGCCCGATTCTGCCGTGTACGACAGGAAAGGCACAGACGCGCCCGGCGTCAATTCGGGCGACTGCAAGGCGAGCAGGGTGTCCGCACCGATGACTTTACTTTCGAACTGCTTGCTATCGAACCGGGGCGATACGTTGGGGTACTGGTGGCAGATCAGAAACTGCACTTCACCGTTGAGCAGTAGCTGCTCGCAGGCTGCCATGTTGTCGGAGTGAAGCCGGATGCCTTCAATCGGCGCGCCGTCTTCTACCTGCCTGATCCAGGCCGGGAAGAAGGTGAACGACAACGAATGCGTGGCGGCAAAGTGCAGCGTTCGGGTGGCTTTGCCTGCGACTTCCTTCACGTCGGCGCGCATCTGATAGAGCCTTCGGGTCAGTTCGCGGGCGTTGTCCAGCATGCTCTGACCCGCTTCGGTCAGCGTCGCGCCCTGGGCTGTGCGCTCGAACAATTCAACGCCGACCCAGCTTTCCAGCGCCCTTATCCGGCGGCTGAATGCGGGTTGGGTGACATGCCGCGCATCGGCGGCACGTGAGAAATTTCCGCTCTCGGCAAGGGCGTTGAAGTCCTCCAGCCACACGAGTTCCATGGGTGATGCCTTGTACACATAGGGTGCTGCATTAATAGCATTGGCCCCGATTTCGCGTCCAGCCCTACAGTCCGCTCCTACCAACCCGGGGTTCCGGGGATAATAATCAGAGAGGACGCTTCCCCATGCGCATCGTCGAAATTCGTGAAAAAACGGTTTCCATCGCATCACCCATTGCCAATGCCTACATCGACTTTTCCAAAATGACGTGCTCGGTTGTCGCCGTTATCACTGACGTGATTCGTGACGGCAAACCGGTGATCGGTTATGGCTTCAACTCCAACGGTCGCTATGGGCAGGGCGCGTTGATGCGTGACCGTTTCCTGGCCCGTATCAGCGAGGCGGACCCCGAGACGCTGGTCGATAAAGAGCGCGACAACCTCGACCCCTTCGCCATCTGGAAAACCCTGATGACGAACGAGAAGCCAGGCGGGCATGGTGAGCGCTCTGTGGCCGTGGGGACCATCGACATGGCGGTCTGGGACGCCGTGGCCAAGATCGAAGGCAAGCCGCTTTATCGCCTGCTGGCCGACCGCTATCGCGATGGTGTGGCGGACGACAAGGTCTGGGTCTATGCAGCGGGCGGTTACTACTACCCTGGCAAAGACCAGACCAGGCTCAAAGCCGAGATGCAGAGCTACCTGAACCGCGGTTACGACGTAGTAAAAATGAAGATCGGCGCGGTGCCGCTGGATGAAGATATTCGTCGTATCGAAGCCGTGCTCGAGGTGGTAGGCGACGGCCGTCGGCTGGCGGTCGATGCCAACGGGCGCTTCGACATCAAGACCGCGATTGCCTACGCCGAGGCCATCAAGCAGTACAACCTGTTCTGGTACGAAGAAGTCGGTGACCCGCTGGATTACGCGCTGCAGGCTGAGCTCGCCAATCATTACGAACTGCCGATGGCGACTGGTGAAAACCTGTTCTCTCATCAGGACGCCCGTAACCTGCTGCGTCACGGCGGCATGCGCCCCGACCGCGATTACGTGCAGTTCGACTGCGCGCTGTCGTACGGGCTGGTGGAATACATGCGCACGCTGGACGTCATGAAGGAACTGGGCTGGTCGTCGCGCCGGGTCGTTCCGCATGGTGGTCATCAGATGTCGCTGAACATTGCGGCGGGCCTGCACCTGGGGGGTAACGAGTCGTACCCGGATGTGTTCCAGCCGTTCGGTGGCTTCGCCGACGGCATTCGCGTCGAGAACGGCTACGTCGGGCTGCCGGACATTCCGGGGGTCGGCTTCGAGGCCAAATCCGAGCTCTACAAGGTGATGCGAGAACTCGGCGAAGGCTGATCGGTTTTCATCATGACGCGGCCCTCCACGACAGGGCCGCGCTTGTCCTCATACAAAAACAACACTGAGGTACAGCCATGAACACAGCCACACGCTGGTACAAACTTCTGTACGTCCAGGTTCTGATAGGCATCGTCATTGGCGGTCTTGTCGGCTACCTGATTCCCGACATCGGTGCCAGGCTCCAGCCTCTGGCCGACGGGTTCATCAAACTCATCAAGATGCTGCTCGCGCCGATCATTTTCGGCACGGTGGTGGTCGGCATCGCCAAGATGGGCAGCATTAAAGAGGTCGGCCGTACAGGCGGCAAGGCGTTGATCTACTTTGAGATCGTCTCGACGCTGGCGCTGGTCATCGGGCTGGTGGTCGTGAACCTGATGAAGCCCGGAGACGGCATGAACATCGACGTCAGCACCCTCAATGTCGATGCGATCAAGGGCTATACCCAGGCCGCCGAGTCGCAGGGCGGTGCCGTCAGCTTCTTCATGAACATTATCCCTACCACCCTTGTGGACGCGTTTGCCAAAGGCATCATGCTCCAGGTGATCTTCATTTCCGTATTGATGGGCATCGCGCTGGTGCAGCTGGGTGAAGCGGGCAAACCGCTGGTGAACATCATCGACCTGCTGTTGCAAAGTCTGTTTCGTATCGTGGCCATGGTGATGCGTCTCGCGCCGATTGGTGCTGGCGCAGGCATGGCGTTCACGATCGGTAAATACGGGATCGGCACGCTGGTGTCGCTCGGCCACCTGATGCTGGCGCTGTATGTGACCACGCTGTTTTTCATCGTGGTTGTGCTGGGGTCGATTGCTCGCTGGTCGGGCGTGCCGCTGCTCACCTTCCTGCGCTACTTCAAGGACGAGATTTTGATCACGCTCGGGACGTGTTCAACCGAAGCCGTGTTGCCACGGATGATGGTCAAACTCGAACAACTGGGCTGCAAGCGTTCGGTGGTCGGGATGGTGCTGCCAACCGGCTACACATTCAATTCGGATGGCACCTGCATTTACCTCACCATAGCGGCGATCTTCGTGGCTCAGGCCACCAACACGCCACTGACCCTGGCCGATCAACTGGTCGTACTTGGCGTGTTGCTGCTGACGTCGAAAGGGTCGGCGGGTGTTGCCGGTGCGGGGTTTGTGACATTGGCTGCCACGCTGTCGGTGATCCCGGACATTCCGCTGGTCGGGCTGGTACTGCTGTTAGGCGTTGACCGCTTTTTGAATGAAGCGCGTGCTGTCACGAACCTGATCGGTAACGGTATTGGCACAATCGCCATCGCCAAGTGGGACGGCGCGTTCGATCAGGCGGTTGCTGATCGCGAGATCGAAACAATGAAACATCCTCAGACCGCTGCAACCCAGCCAACGGTCAAACCCGACGCTGCGCACTGACGAGAGACGCTCGGCCTCGGAAACGAGGCCGTTGCGGTTGCTGCGTCAGAACCCTATCCCAACTGCTGAAGAATCGTCGCCAACAGCCCTGGGAAACGAGTTTCAAGCTCGTCGCTACGCAGCGAATTCATGTGTGTCGTGCCTACGTTACGGGTCCGGACCAGCCCGGCATCACGCAGCACCCGAAAATGATGCGAGGCGCTGGACTTGGGCCTTTCGCCACACAGCTCGCCGCACGTTGCTTCTGGAACGCCCGCGAGATGGCGGACGATCTCCATACGCACGGGATCGCTCAACGCGTAGAGCACGCGGTCGAGGGTGAAGGCATCGGGTTCGGGATGTTTGAGGGTTCGCATGGGCGGCATGATAACGAGGGGGTTCAATCAGCGCTATATTTCGAATACTATCGAACAATCGTATTTTGCCGCATCTGGAGATATTTATGTCAGCGCTGTTTCAACCCTACACGCTCAAGGACGTCACCCTGCGTAACCGCATTGCCATCCCGCCGATGTGCCAATATCGCGCAGACGAAGGCGTCATCAACGACTGGCACCACGTTCACCTGGCCAGCATGGCGCGTGGTGGAGCGGGGTTGGTCGTGGTGGAAGCGACCGCAGTAGCACCTGAAGGCAGGATCACACCCGGCTGCGCCGGTATCTGGAATGACCAGCAAGCCCAGGCATTCGTTCCCGTCGTCAAAGCCATCAAGGCTGCCGGGTCCGTTCCTGGTATCCAGATCGCCCACGCTGGCCGTAAGGCGAGCGCCAATCGTCCGTGGGAAGGCGACGATCACATTGCCCAGTCCGATGCTCGTGGCTGGGAAACCATCGCGCCGTCCGCCATCGCGTTTGGTGAGAACCTGCCTAGAGTCCCGCGTGAAATGACCCTGGACGACATCACGCGCGTTCAACAGGACTTCGTCAATGCAGCGCGCCGCGCACTGGAAGCCGGCTTCGAATGGGTCGAGCTGCACTTCGCCCATGGTTATCTGGGCCAGAGTTTCTTCTCCGAACATTCCAACCAGCGTACCGATGCCTACGGCGGCAGCTTCGACAACCGCAGCCGTTTCCTGTTGGAAACCCTGGCCGCGGTGCGTGAAGTCTGGCCGGAACACCTGCCATTGACCGCCCGTTTCGGCGTCATCGAATACGACGGACGCGACGAGCAAACCCTCAGCGAATCCATTGAGCTGGCGCGCCGTTTCAAGGCCGGCGGTCTTGATCTGCTGAGCGTCAGCGTCGGTTTCACCATTCCGGACACCAACATTCCGTGGGGCCCTGCATTCATGGGACCCGTTGCCGAGCGCGTACGCCGTGAAGCGGGTATTCCCGTGACCTCGGCCTGGGGCTTCGGCACGCCGCAGCTGGCTGAAGAGTCGGTCAAATCAGGCCAGCTCGATCTGGTTTCGGTGGGGCGTGCGCATCTGGCAGATCCGCACTGGGCCTACTTCGCTGCCAAAGAGCTTGGGGTGGAGAGCGCATCGTGGACATTGCCTGCACCTTACGCGCATTGGCTTGAGCGGTATCGTTGAGACGCTGTCTTACACGGATAACTGAGTAGCTTGATTACGCCATAAGCAAAGAAAGGGCACCTAACGGTTCCGTTAGGGATTCTCCGAACAA
>NZ_MUIO01000080.1 GCF_002087235.1 Pseudomonas floridensis
AAGTGAACAGCATTACGCACCAGGCGGGTTTTTTCGCATCAGTCACGTGGCGCGAGGATCACAGATCCTTGACGGTACGTACCTGATCCTTGTTGATACGGGTCTGCTTGCCATCAAGCTGTTTGAACTCGTAGAAGCCCGAGTCCTCATCGTACTTCGGAGTGTCGACAGACTGGATTTCACGACCATCATTCAGAGTGATCACAGTGGGCGATGCGCAGCCAGCCAGGGTGGCGATGCCCAGTGCAAGCAGAAAGGCAGCGGGAAGGGTCCGTTGTTTCATTACTGTGTCTCCAGATGGATTCTTGATTAACTGACCGTAAGACGTATACACCCGCAGCAAGTTCAATGACCAGTCACTTGCGTCGGTTATCGCCTGTCCCGGCCAGTAGACAGGGTGTGTTCAGGTTGGCGAGCCTGGGGTCACCGGCTTCCAGTTGCAAGGCCACCGGTTGCAGGGGCGCCAGCGCCCGTCGCGGGCTGCGTTCGCCTGCCTGCCATGCGGCTTGCAGCGTCGCAGCGTGAGCGGTGGGGATGATACATAAAAGCGGCTGCCAATGTTCGCCTTCGCGCACCATGACCGGGCTGTCCGGGCAGGTGAACGCTTTTTCACGCAACGCCTGAAGCAACGACTTGTCGATCAGCGGCACGTCACACGGCAGCACCAGCAGCGCGTCATGCCGGGCGTAGGGCAGGGCGGCGAGTATGCCCGCCAGAGGGCCGTTGAAGTCGGTGTCACTGTCCTGAACCACACGGTCGGCGTAAGCGGCGTAGCGCTCGATGTTGCGGTTACAGGAGATGATCAGGTCGTCCGTCAACCGGCGGGTCAGACGATGCAGGTGCTGGATCATCGGTTCGCCCTGCCATTCGACCAGTCCTTTGTCACGGCCACCCATGCGCTGTCCGCGGCCGCCCGCAAGCAGCAGAATGGAGCAGGGCGGCAGTGTGGCGGGCGGGTTCATCGACGACTCATCGGGCAGCGAAAAGGAGTGCTGTGATATAACACCGGCCTGTTTCCTTAACAACCGGATCGAGGCCATGAAAGCGAAGGCTGACACACCTTTTGTACCCCTGAACATCGCTGTGCTGACCGTCAGTGACACCCGCACCCGTGAAACCGATACCTCGGGCCAGATGTTCGTCGACCGCCTGACCGAAGCCGGTCACGGCCTGATCGAGCGCGTCCTGCTCAAGGACGACCTGTACAAGATTCGCGCCCAGGTAGCGACCTGGATTGCCGACGAGCAGGTACAGGTCGTGCTGATCACCGGTGGCACCGGTTTTACAGGACGCGACAGCACTCCGGAAGCTGTGGCGTGCCTGCTGGACAAGCAGGTCGATGGCTTTGGCGAATTGTTCCGGCAGATCTCGGTGCCGGATATCGGCACTTCGACCATTCAGTCCCGCGCACTGGCCGGTCTGTCGAACGGCACGCTGGTCTGCTGTCTGCCAGGCTCCACCAACGCGGTGCGCACGGCCTGGGACGGCATTCTGGCCCAGCAGCTGGATGCCCGGTTTCGTCCATGCAATTTCGTTCCGCACCTCAAGCAGGCCGAACCCTGCGCAACCCGTGGTTGAAAGGTCATGAGTGCTGAGCCAAAGGCCTTGATGCCTGTCGAAGATGCCATCGCACGTCTGCTGCAAATGGCTGATGCAGCACCCATCAGGCAACGCGAGCGCGTGACGCTGGCCGAGGCCGAAGGTCGCGTGCTGGCCACCGATCTGGTGTCCACGCTGGACCTGCCGCCGTGGCCCAACAGCGCGATGGACGGCTACGCGATGCGTGTGGCGGACTGGCGTGGCGAGCCGCTGCCGGTCAGCCAGCGTATCTTTGCCGGCCAGGCCCCCGAACCCCTTGCCGTCGGGACTTGCGCCCGTATCTTCACCGGTGCGCCACTGCCCGAAGGCGCCGACTGCGTGGAAATGCAGGAGAACGCTGACGTGCTGACCGATCAGCGCGTGCGTTTCACCGAGCCTCTGAGCATCGGACAGAACATTCGTCCGCAAGGCCAGGAAACCCGCATCGGCGATACCGTGCTGGCGACCGGCACGCGGCTTGGCCCTATCGAACTGGGGCTGGCCGCGTCGCTGGGGCTGGCCGCGGTGGATGTGGTTCGGCGTGTGCGGGTCGCAGTGCTGTCCACTGGCGATGAACTCATCGAGCCGGGCAAGTCGCTCGGGCCGGGACAGATTTACAACAGCAATCGGGTGCTGCTGTGCAGTTGGTTGCGCCGCCTGCAATGCGAGGTGCTAGACGCCGGCATTCTGCCTGATGACCTGGCGCAGACCCGAGCCGCGTTGGCGGGCCTGCACGGGGTAGACCTGATTCTGTCCACCGGCGGTGTGTCGGTAGGCGAGGCGGATTTTCTTGGCCACGCGCTGCGCGAAGAAGGCGAGCTGTCGCTGTGGAAGCTGGCGATCAAGCCTGGGAAGCCGCTGACATTCGGGCATTTTCGCGGCGTGCCGGTGATCGGTCTGCCGGGTAATCCAGCTTCGACGCTGGTCACGTTCGCTTTGCTGGCTCGCGCTTATCTGCTGCGTCGTCAAGGCGTGCTCGACGTTACGCCGCTGAAGTTTCCCGTGCCTGCCGGATTCGCCTGGACCCGGCCGGGCACCCGTCGCGAATACCTGCGCGGCCGTCTGGAACAAGGCCGGGCCGTACCTTATCGCAACCAGAGTTCCGGGGTGCTGCGCAGCGCGGCGTGGGCGGACGGGCTGATTGAGGTGCGCGAAGGAGCCACGGTGGACGAGGGCGGTTGGGTCAACTTCATTCCTTTGAGCGAGGTCATGGGTTGACCTCATCCGAATGGTCGGCCGGCCGGTCATGAGCTACCCTCAACAACGCTGACAAGTAGGGCATCCTGTTTTCGCCCCGGAGTATTGTTATGGCGTCATTGAGAGTGGCTTGTGTCATCCCGACCTACAACGGACGTAAGGACCTGGAGCGCCTGCTGGACTCTCTGGCCACGCAAACGGCAACGTTCGACACCCTGATCGTCGATTCCAGTTCATCGGATGGCACGCTCGAACTGGCGCGCTCGCGCTGTGCGAACGTGATGCGCATCGACAGCAGGGATTTCAACCACGGTGGCACCCGGCAGATGATGGTCGATCTGCATCCCGACTATGACGTCTACGTCTACATGACGCAGGACGCGTATGTGGAAGACATCGACGCGATCGCCAATATCCTGCTGCCGTTCGCCGATCCTCGGGTCGGGGCAGTGTGTGGGCGGCAGCTGCCGCACAAGAACGCGAATCTGCTGGCGCAACATGCCCGGCTGTTCAACTATCCCCCGACCTCGCAGATCAAGACCCTTGCCGACGCGCCGGTGCTGGGCATCAAAACCCCGTTCATGTCCAATTCGTTCGCGGCCTATCGCGGCGAAGCGCTGGTGGAGATCGGTGGCTTTCCCCGGCATGTGATTCTGTCCGAAGACATGTACGTCACCGCCAAGATGCTGATCGACGGCTGGAAAGTGGCTTACGAAGGTTCGGCCGTTTGCCGCCATTCGCACAACTACAGCCTGCGTGAGGAGTTTCGCCGCTATTTCGATATTGGCGTGTTCCAGTCTCGCGAATCGTGGATCTACGAAACCTTTGGCGGCATTGCGGGCGAGGGCATGCGCTACGTGAAGTCTGAACTGGCCTTTCTGGGGCCAAAGCGTTTTTTGTGGTGGCCGATGTCGTTCTTGCGCAACGCGGTCAAGCTGCTGGCCTACAAGTTGAGCAAGCAAGAAAAACGCCTGCCCAATGGGCTGAAAAAGCACCTTGGCATGTACAAACGCTATTGGGACAGTCCGTACGCGTGATGCCTGATGCGCTGGCTTCGCCGCACCCCGGCGCCCATGTCGTCCTCAACGTTAGAGTCATCGATAGGACTGCATACGTGCGTCCCGTGCACTTATACGCTGTGCAAATGTAAATTTTCCCGAGCGACGACGTTTTTTAAAATGACCGGGCTTTCCATCGTTCCGGACCCTGTCATTCATGTCTTCCTACACCGCCATCGACGCTGCCGCCCCGGCCGCCCGGCCCATGAAGCCAGGTGCGGCCACGTTTGGCCTGCAAACTGTCATTGGTCTGCTGGGCGTGCTGCTGGCCGTGCTGGTCGCCGGCATCAACGAAGGCGTGACGCGCATCGCCATGGCGGATATTCGCGGCGCGATGTTCATCGGTGCTGACGAAGCGACCTGGCTGGTTGCGGGCTATTCAGCCGCGTCGGTGGCGGCGATGGCCTTCGCGCCGTGGTTCGCGGTCAGCCTTTCCTTACGCCGCTTCACGCTGGGCGCCATTACTGCGTTCATTCTGTTGGGGCTGCTGTGTCCCTTGGCCTCCAACTACCCCGTTTTGCTGGTTTTGCGCATTCTGCAAGGTCTGGCGGCGGGGTGCTTGCCACCGATGCTGATGACCGTTGCCCTGCGCTTTCTGCCGCCAGACATAAAGCTTTACGGCCTGGCCGGTTACGCCCTGACAGCGACTTTCGGCCCCAGCCTGGGTACCCCACTGGCGGCGTTGTGGACCGAGCATTTCAACTGGCAGTGGACCTTCTGGCAGGTGATTCCGCCGTGTCTGGTGGCAATGATCGCTATCGCCCACGGCATACCGCAGGATCCGTTGCGCCTGGAGCGCTTCAAAACCTTCAACTGGCGTGGAGTGATCCTCGGGCTGCCCGCCATTACGGCGCTGGTGATCGGCATTCTGCAGGGCAATCGCCTGGACTGGTTCGAGTCCAGCTTGATTTGCTGGCTGTTGGGCAGCGGCGTGCTGTTGTTGGTGGCCTTCATGATCAATGAATGGTTCACGCCGGTGCCGTTTTTCAAGCTGCAATTGCTGGCCGGGCTGAATCTTTCACATGCCTTGCTGACGCTGGGCGGCGTGCTGATCGTACTGACTGCCGTGGCGTCGATCCCGTCGTCCTACCTGGCGCAGGTGCATGGTTACCGTCCGTTGCAGACCGCACCGTTGATGCTGATCGTCGCGCTACCGCAATTGCTCGCCCTGCCGCTGGTGGCGGCGCTGTGCAATGTGCGCTGGATTGATTGCCGCTGGGTGCTCGCCCTGGGGCTGGGGCTGCTGGCGTTGTATTGCGGACTGGCCACGCAGATGACTTCCGAGTGGATTCGCGACAACTTCTATCACCTGCAATTGTTGCAGATCATCGCTCAGCCCATGGCGGTGCTGCCATTGCTGATGCAGGCCACTGGCGGCATCGCACCGTCCGATGGTCCGTTCGCTTCGGCGTGGTTCAACACCGTGCGCGGGTTGTCGGCAGTCATCGCCACCGGCGTGCTCGAAGCACTGACCACGGCGCGTCAGCACTTTCATTCCAACGTGCTGGTGGACCGGTTGGGCAACGCGCCCTGGCTGGCCACCGACGATTCGGTCGCATCCCTGACTCACCGCCTGCATGAACAGGCCGTGGTGCTGACCAGTGCCGACCTGTACGTCTGCATGGGCTGGCTGGCCGCCTGGCTGATCCTGCTGATTCCCCTGATGCCGACGCGCGTCTATCCGCCGCGAGCAACGAACTGATTCCCTGTCGAGACCTTTTCCATGAGCATGACTTCAAAACAGACCCTGGCCTTATGCGGCGTTGCCATCGTGCTCGCCGGTTTGGGCATTTACACGCTGACCGGCGACAGCACGCGTCAGACCACCAATGATGCATTTATCACGGCCGACTATTCAGTGGTGGCGCCCAAGGTGTCGGGTTTCATCAGTCAGGTGCTGGTCGAAGACAATCAGCCGGTCAAGGCGGGGCAGTTGCTGGCGGTGATCGATGATCGCGACGTGCAGACGGCGCTGGCCTCGGCGGAAGCGGGCGTGCTGAGCGCCGCAGCGGAACTGGAGCAGGTCACCGCACTGCTGCAGCGCCAGAGCGCCGTGATCGAGCAGGCCCGGGCAGCATTGACTGCCAGCACTGCGGCTGTCCGGTTCGCCGAGCAGGAACGCGACCGTTATGATCATCTAGCGGGCGCCGGTGCCGGCACCGTGCAGAACGCGCAACAGGCCCGCAACCGGATCGACACCGCCAACGCCAATCACGCCAGTGCCGACGCCTCGCTGGTTGCCGAACGCAAGCAGGTCGACATCCTCACCGCTCGCCAGCACAGCGCCGAAGCGGGACTCAAGCATGCGCAGGCTGCGCTCGATCAGGCACGGCTGCAACTGTCCTACACCCGCATCGTTGCGCCGATCGACGGGGTGGTGGGCGAGCGCGCGGTACGGGTTGGCAACTACGTCATCCCAGGCAGCAAACTGCTGTCGGTGGTGCCGCTGGCGGATGCTTATGTGGTGGGCAACTTTCAGGAAACCCAACTGACTCACGTCAAGGTGGGGCAGGAGGTCGAAGTGCGGGTCGATACCTACCCGGACGAAGTCCTGATGGCTCGTGTGCAGAGCATTGCGCCCGCCACCGGCGTGACGTTCGCTGCTGTGCGACCGGACAACGCCACGGGCAATTTCACCAAGGTCGTGCAGCGTATTCCGGTGAAAATCGTCCTCGAACCGGGGCAGCCGCTGGCCACCCGGTTGCGGGTCGGGATGTCGGTTGACGCCAGCATCGACACGCAATCTGCCCCGCGTGATCAAAAGGTCGGTGCACTGTGAACCGTTCAATCGCAACGAGCGGCGTGAGTCTGGTGCTGATCGCCGCGCTGTCGGCTTGCCAGGTCGGGCACGATTTTAAGCGGCCGCAGAGCAGCGATGTGCAGTGGTTGCCCATTCAGGGAGAACAGGCCGCCAGCCATATTAATACCACCCCTTATAAAGTGCGTTGGTGGGAGATATTCCGTGACGCCCGCTTGTCATCATTGATTGACCGGGCGACGGCTTCCAATCTCGATCTCAGGATGGCCGAGGCGCGGCTGGCGCAGAGTCGGGCGGCGCGTCAGGTGGTGGCTGGAGAGCAGGTGCCGAGTGTGGACGGCAAATTCGGCTACCAGCATAAACGCAACAGCGCCGAAGGGCTGAACGACCCGTCAGGCAATCAGGGGCGCGAGGCGTTCAGCCAATGGGACGGCGGCCTCAATGCCAGTTGGGAGATCGATCTGTGGGGGCGCGTCAAGCGAGAGGTAGAGGCTGCCGACGCCAATGTGGACGTGGCCGAAAATGATCGACGCGCTGCGCTGCTGTCGCTTCAGGCTGAAGTGGCCAGGGATTACCTGCAACTGCGAGGCACCCAGGCCGTTCTGGCCGTGACCCGGCAGAACCTGCAACTGTCGCGCAACAGTCTGGACCTGTCGAAGGTCCGGCAGAGTAGTGGGGTCGCGACCGATCTGGATGTGGCCGAAGCGGCCGCGCAGGTGTCGGCGGTCGAGTCTCGCCTGCCCATTCTCGAGCAACGCCAGTCGCGACTGATCAACGCCCTGAGTCTGCTACTCGCGCAGTCGCCCAGAGCGTTGCAGAGTGAGCTGGAAACCCCGATGGACATGGCTGCGGTGCCAGCGACGGTGCCCGTGGGCCTGCCTTCCGAACTGGCGCAGCGGCGTCCGGACATACGGCGAGCTGAAGCGCGGCTACACGCCGCGACCGCCAGCATTGGCGTTGCTCAGGGTGACTTCTACCCACGTATCGTGCTCTCCGGCAATGTCGGCTTTCAGGCCTTGCAGTTGTCCGATTTCGGCAGTTGGGGATCGCGACAGTTCGGCATCGGTCCGCAACTGAGCCTGCCGATATTCGAAGGCGGACGTTTGCGTGGCATGGTTCGTCTGCGTGAAGCGCAGGAGCAGGAAGCGGCGCTGGCTTATCAGCAGACCGTCCTGCGCGCCTGGCAGGAAATCGATGACAGCATGAGTCTCTACAACGCGAGTCAGTTGCAGCAGCGCAAGCTGGACGACGCCGTGCACCAGAACCGCATTGCACTCGACACCGCCAAGCGTCAATACAAAGAAGGTGTGGTGGATTTCCTCAATGTCCTGACCGTGCAGCGCACGCTTCTGGACATCGAGGAACAGTGGGTGCAGAGCTCCACCACTCAGGCGCAGGCCCTTGTCGGTCTGTACAGCGCCCTGGGCGGCGGCTGGTAAGTCAGGCCTTCGCGGCCTCTTCTTCTTCCTGGCGGTCGGCTTCGAACAACTGGGCAAGCTCGACGCGTGCCTCGCGTGCGGTCTGCAGCACTTTGGCTTCGTCATCGTAGACTTCATGCTGCGCGGCGAGCACCTGTTCGTCGTGGCGCTTGAAGCGGCTGATCCGCGCGTCCGCCTGCTCTTCGCTAAGGCCCAGGCCCAGCAGGGTCTGGCGAGACATCTCCAGGCTGGAATAGAACGTCTCGCGCACCGCGTGCGCACCGGCATCCATCAGCTTGTGCACATGCTGCCGGTTGCGCGCCCGGGCGATGATCTTCATGTGCGGGTACAGCTTGCTGATCAGTTCGGCGGTCTTGATGTTGATGTCCGGATCATCGGTCGCGATGATGAAGAACTCGGCATCCTGCACCTTGGCGGCCCTGAGGATTTCCGGGCGCAGCGGGTCGCCATAGAACACCGGCACGTTGCCGAAGCTGCGGGAAAACTCGATGGATTCCACCGCCGTGTCCAGGGCAATGAACGGGATCTTCTGGGCGCGCAGAATCCGCGCCACGATCTGTCCCATCCGGCCCATTCCGGCGATGACCACGCGGGGTTTGTCGGTCTGGATGTCGCGATACTCTTCCGGCACCTCCACCACTTTGGCCTTGGGCTTGATCCAGCGTGCCAAGGCGATGAACAGCAGGGGAGTGATCGCCATCGACAGGGTGATGGTCAGCACCAGCATGTCGTACAAACCGGCTTCGAACAGTCCCTGGGTGTTGCCGATCTTGAAGACCACGAACGCGAACTCACCGCCCGCTGCCAGCACCAGGCCCAGGCGCAGGGCGCTCCTTTTGCTCAGGCCGCCAGCCGTGCGGCCGATGAAAAACAGCAAGGGCAACTTGATCGCGACCAGCAACAGCGTGAGACCCAGCACCACCAAGGGCGCGCTGAACAGCAGCCCGATGTTGGCACCCATCCCGACACTGATGAAAAACAGCCCCAGCAACAGACCTTTGAATGGTTCGATCTGCGCTTCCAGTTCGTGGCGGTACTCGGAGTCAGCCAGCAGCAGACCGGCGAGGAATGCGCCCAGCGCCATCGACACGCCGACCAGTTCCATCAGCCACGCGGTGCCGATCACCACCAGCAGGGCGGTGGCGGTCGAGACTTCCTGAATCCGGGTCTTGGCCACAATGCGAAATACCGGGCGCAACAGATAGCGTCCGCCTACCACGACTATTGCAATACTGCCCAGCACGCGCAGACCATGATTGATGCTTTCCTGGGTGCTGGTCGCATGGTCCGCGCCGGCCAGGAACGGCACCAGAGCGATCAGTGGAATGGCCGCAATGTCTTGAAACAGCAGAATGGCGAACGCCATGCGCCCATGGGGGCTGTTCAGTTCCTTGCGTTCAGCCAGGCTTTGCAGGCCGAAGGCAGTGGACGACAGCGCCAGCCCGAGCCCCAGCACCACGGCTGTATTCAACGATTGGCCGAAGGCGAGCAGGGCGACCACGCCGATCACCAGCCCGGTCAACAACACCTGCGCCATGCCCACGCCGAACACCGCCTTGCGCATCACCCATAAACGTTTCGGTGACAGCTCAAGGCCGATAATAAACAGCAGTAATACCACCCCAAGCTCAGATATGTGGCTGACACTCTCGGTATCTCCTATCAACCCGAGTACCGATGGGCCAATCACGACACCTGCGACCAGATAGCCGATTACAGCACCCAGTTTCAGGCGTTTGGCCAATGGCACGGCGATAACGGCGGCGAATAGAAACACGACTGCGGCCTGCAGCAGGCTGCCTTCATGGGGCATGTGAAACTCCTTCAATGACGGGAAACGATTTGAAACAGGTCCGCATTAAACCACGTGAGTTTTACACGGCAACGCGGAATCCGGCATGACGATCATCAATCGTATTGATGATGATGCAAAGGAGGACGAGGAGGGGGAGCGGATAGCTGCTACAGCGTATTCCGGCGATGCCATCGGCCGTGCATCGGCGTAAGATGTCGGCGCATTTGCGCAGCGCCAATGCCGTTCGTGACGTATTCAGGAAAACCGAAATGACCAATAAGCAGCGTTTGATTTACTCGATTCTGATCGCTCTGAGTGTGCTGGCGATCATGCTGGGCCTGTCGCACCTGCAGAACAGTGGTGTCATCACTGAAAAAACCTTCCAGTACATTGCCATCGGTGTTGCGGTGCTGGTCGTGATCCTCAACGGAATCATGCGCCGTAAGGTCAAACGCTGAGTCCTGGCGGCGGTCGGGTCAGTTTCCCGACTCACCCAGCCATTCCATCGCGCGGGGATGCAGGCTGTAGGTCTTGTCCTCGTTGAGGTGAATCACGCCTTCATCACACAGGCGCTTGAGCACTTCACGCACGCTGAGGAACGACAGCGGCACGTCCAGTCTGAGCAACTGGCTGTGCACGCCCCGCACGCCCAGCGACTGTCCGCTTTCATTGGATACCAGCAGCGCATCCAGCACCTTGAGCCTGACCAGACTGGTGCGCAGGCCGAAGCTTTTGAGCAGCAGCCGGATATGGTCGTTGCCAGGCCGTTCGACCTCTGCACTGGGCGATTGCGCCTGCGCAGAAATGGCCGTCTGCCTGAGCATCGTACGGGTCGTTGTTCCTTGACGATTGAACATGCGCAAACTCCTTTTCAGGCTTTTTAAACAAATCTCATCTAATAAGACGAACGAGCGTCGTAAAACCTCAGTTGCGAGTGAAAAAAAATAGCAGAGAGTTGCGCATCAAGCCTTGCCACGGTACGGCAGCCTTTGTGCGCAGGGGTGTCGCGTGGCGAGGGCGCGAGTCAAGAGGAGTGTTTCAGGATGTGAGGCCTGCGCCTTTTCAGGGGCGGGCATTCGAAGCGGGAAGTCAGCCTTTGGGTGTCTCGGCAATGCGTCGGTTGAGCACCGGATTACCGTTCTGATTCTGCGTGACGTAGACCGGCAATACCTTGGGCAGCGAAGCGAGCAGGTTGGAAATGTCGCGGGTGTTGTACGTGCCGCCCAGGCGAATTTTTCCCGTGGCGTTGTCCGCCAGCAGGATTGGCGTCTGCAGGTAGCGATTGATCATTGGCAGTGCCTGGCTCAACGGCAGGTCATCGAAAATCAGCTTGCCATTGCGCCATGCCAGGCTGGTGTCATTCGCGTCGGTGCGACTGATGCCGGGGCGCTGATCTCCGGATTTGTAGCTGGCCTGCATGCCCGGGTCGAGCGCATAAGCGGAACCGGGTTGTGAACGATCGCTGCTGACCTGCACCGAACCCTCGACGAGCATGACCCGTACCTGGTCCTGATACGTCCATACGTTGAAGCGCGTACCAGTCACCTTGATGCTTCCCTGACCGGCATCCACCACGAACGGGTGAGTGACGTCGTGGCTGACCTCGAAAAATGCTTCGCCCTTTTTCAGCGTGACACTGCGACGGTTCTTGTAGTTGGCGTAAGTCAGCTCAGTGCCCAGGTCCAGTTCTACCCGACTGCCATCGTCCATCGTCACCAGGCGTGTGGCATCGGTGGTGGAGTAGGTCTGATAAGCGTTGGGAATCAGGCCCTGATTCCAGCCAATGTAGCCTGCAACCGGAACCGCCAGTGCCGCAACGGTGGCTGCCATGGCAAGCGGACGCCAGTTGCGAGTGCTACGAGGCGCAGCGTTGGCCGGTGCCCCGCCTGGCGCAACGGATGCAGTAAGAGGTGCAGGAGTGACCGGTTCGATCTGCCCGGACATGTCCCATACGTCTTGCATGGCCTGAAACTCGATCGCGTGCAGCGGATGAGCCTTGAGCCATTGGTCGAACAGTTTTCTCTCGGCAAGCGAACAGTCGTCAGCGTGCAGTCGCATGCACCAATGCGCGGCAGCATCGGTGATCTCGTCGTGTTCTGCTTCGCTGAGGCTAGGTTCGTTCATGGGCTCTCCGGTGCTTACCGTTGGCGCATTCTACCCTTGGATGCGGGCAAGAAAGAACATCGGGCAGTTCCAATGTATCAACCCGGACTTAATTCTTCGTGAATGTGATCGGCTCTCATTGATGTATCGCGCGGCGGGAGTGTTTCTGAAGGCCTTGGCACGTTACTCTTGATCACTGCGACCCTGCGCTTGTCCATGACTGTCCTGACCCCGGAGTTTCAGATGCTCGCTTCTCACCCCGATGACTCGACCCTGACCCTTTCCTGCGATCAATTGACCGATCTGTTGCAGAGTGTGTTTCTCGCTCACGGCACCTCACTTGATGTGGCGAATGTGCTGGCCAACAATTGCGCCAGCGCCCAGCGCGACGGCTCGCATAGCCACGGTATCTTTCGGATTCCAGGGTACATGTCTTCGCTGGCCAGCGGCTGGGTGAATGGCAAGGCGGTGCCCTGTGTCGAGGATGTCGCGCCCGCTTTCGTGCGGGTCGACGCCGCCAACGGGTTTGCCCAGCCTGCGCTGGCAGCAGCACGGCCCTTGCTGATCGAGAAAGCCCGCAGCGCTGGCATTGCGATTCTGGCCATTCGCAACTCTCACCACTTCGCCGCGCTTTGGCCGGATGTCGAACCTTTCGCCGAGCAGGGGCTGGTCGCGTTGAGCATGGTCAACAGCATGACCTGCGTCGTACCCCACGGCGCACAGAAACCCTTGTTCGGCACTAACCCCATCGCCTTCGCGGCGCCGCGTTCAGGCGGGGCGCCTTTGGTTTTCGACCTGGCGACCAGCGCCATGGCTCATGGTGATGTGCAGATCGCAGCGCGTGAGGGGCATCTGCTGCCCGAAGGCATGGGCGTGGACCGAGACGGTCAACCAACCTGTGACCCCAAAGCGATTCTGGAGGGCGGGGCGCTTCTGCCGTTCGGTGGCCATAAAGGGTCGGCGCTGTCGATGATGGTCGAGCTGCTGGCGGCAGGTCTGACCGGCGGACATTTTTCGTTCGAATTCGACTGGTCGAAACATCCCGGTGCCCAGACGCCCTGGACTGGCCAACTGATGATCGTCATTGATCCTGATAAAGGCGGCGGCCGGTCATTTGCGCAGCGCAGCGAGGAATTGGTAAGTCAGCTTCACGGCGTTGGCCAGTCACGCATGCCGGGGGATCGTCGTTACGTCGAGCGAGCCAGGTCGGTTGCCGAAGGCATCTCGCTCAAGCAGAGCGATGTGCTGCGTTTGCGGTCGCTTGCGGGGCTGTGATCGTCTATCGTTGTTTTTTAATACCACCCCTTATTGATCGTCGGCGCGATTTCTACTTTGTGTGCCCTCGGTCATCAACGAGTGGGGGAGTGACTGTCAGCTGTAAAATTTCCGGACCATTCGTCGCAACCTGTCTTGTAATAGCCTCTCAATATAAATACTGTATGCATAACCAGTAAATACAAAGAGGTGTGTCCATGTCCCTGAAATCAGCGCATAGCCCGGCCGTTCATTCGCTTCGCACAAATGCGCCGGTCAACGAAATGCAGCGTGAGGATTTCCTGGCCCTTGCTGCAGCGCTGCGCCAGTTCAACGCATACGAAGCTCAGGTTTCCATGGTGGTTGCTGCGGCTCAGGCGGGCAGTGAGTACCGCGACGCTCGCGCTGCCGAATAGCGTTTGAATTACTGCAGCCGCTGGCAGCTTTCAGGTAAACGCCCGATATCTCAACACGTGTACGCGATGCAGCGTATCGTGATGGATGCCATTTCGCTTTAGGTGCATCCAAATGAAAGATTTCGGCGCGCGGCTGAAACAGGAGCGCCAGATCTTGGGGCTTTCGCAACGTGAGTTTGCAGCCATTGGTGGTGTCGAGGTCAACGCGCAAGGCAAGTATGAAAATGGCAAGCGCTTGCCCCGTTCCACTTACCTGGTGGCATTGAGTGAGAAGGGCGTCGACGTGCTCTATGTGCTCTCCGGGGAAAGGCTGCCCGTATGCATGGATTCACTTTCGGCTGCCGAGAAAGACATCATTCTGCGTTTCAGATCGCTCAGCCAGGATGATCAAAGTGTCATCAATCGGTTGGCGCTGTCCTTGTGCAAGCGTCTCGACTGATTATTTGAGCCTTGCCCGGTTGCCTGTAAATATACGAAACGTATATGCTTCGTATATTCGAAGGGAGATGAACCATGGGTCTCGTTAAAATTTCTGAACACATGCATGCGAATCTGCGCTCTGCCAGCGCCGCATTGAACCGTTCCATCAACGCGCAGGCGGTACACTGGATGCGCATCGGGATGCTTGCGGAACTGCATCCGACACTGGACTACAGCGAAATCTGCCAGATGCTGATTCGTCTCGAAGACACCGACGGCACGGTTCTGGCCACTCAATCATTCAAAGTGACCGAGTTGTCCAAGGCGGCCTCATGAGTCGCGCAATCACCCTCAAGACCGAGCAGGATCTCGTCCAGTTGCGTATTGCCGGCCGGCTCGCCGCCGATGTGCTCGCGATGATCACACCCTACGTCAAGGCGGGCGTCAGCACCGAGGCGCTGGATGACATCTGCAACGAATACATTGTCAAGGAACTCAAGGTGATTCCGGCAAACGTCGGGTATCACGGCTTCACCAAGACCACCTGTATTTCTCCGAATGCGGTGGTGTGTCACGGCATTCCTTCGGCGTCCGACATTCTCAAGGACGGTGATATCGTCAATATCGATGTGGCGGTCATCAAGGATGGCTGGTACGGCGATACCAGCCGCATGTATCTGGTGGGTGAAGTCAGTCCACTGGCCCGACGTCTGGTCGAAACAACCTACGAGGCCACGCGCGCCGGCATACATGCGGTACGCCCCGGTGCGACATTGGGTGACATCGGCTACGCAATCCAGAGTGTCGCCCATCGCGAAGGGTTCAGCGTGGTGCGCGAATACTGCGGGCATGGTATCGGGCGCACCTATCATGAAGAGCCGCAGGTGCTGCATTACGGCACCCAGGGCAAAGGCCTGAAACTCAAGGAAGGCATGGTGTTCACCATCGAGCCAATGATCAATGCAGGCAAGGCGGGCACCAAGACCCTGCCAGACGGCTGGACGGTCATGACCAGTGACCTGTCGTTGTCGGCTCAGTGGGAGCACATGGTGGCGGTGACGGCGAAAGGTTTCGAATTGCTGACACCGTGGCCTGAAGGCACCGGGAGCTATCCCGCGATATGAGTTGATCTCGTCATCGCGCCCAAAAAAAAACGACCTCTGCAAAGGTCGTTTTTTATTGCGTGTAAAAGGGGTCAGCTTCGATCTGGAAGCGTACAGCGCTTCCAGTGCACTTCAGTGACGCCAAAGCCTTGAGCCTGCAAGGTCGCCAATCGAATCGGTCCGGCGGCGATATGATCACTTACCGTGCCGACACCCGCATGCAAGGTGGCGCAATGCAGCGCGTCGCTCTGGCACAACTGCGGCGCCTGGTGGAGAAAGCAGCGGGTCTCACCCTTGAACCGATAGTGAATTTCAAATTCCGTTTGATTCATCGTTACCTGCCTGCAAGGCGTACACATGACGCCATCTTAAAATGAGTACGTGGGGGGTACTGGGCGGCTTCAGGCGCGAGCCTTGGGCTGCAACTTCATTTCGAGATCGATACAGGCTTGCACTGTTGCTAGTGGCCTTGATCGGACTGCTGTCTCTGGAGGGGCGAAACGAGAATTACACCGTTTTGAGCAGAGGTGAACAGTCATCCGATAAGTGGCATTGAGCCACATTCATTCGCGTTGGAAAGTGCTGGATAACTGCTCAAACGAAGGGATTTCAACGGCACGACTTGAGATCTACCGGACCCACGAATTCATTGCCGTGCCCCATCACACAGGCCACTCGCTGATTGCGCTGACGCTCCCATGCCTGGGCAGGGTAGGTCTTGTTCCAGGCCTGATAAAGCTGCTGGTCCTGGCGTGACAGCCGCAGACTATAGTGTTTGCTCATGTAGAAATAAGTGCGGGCGATCATGCCGCGTATGGATGGCCGTGGCATGACCTTTCTGGCCTTGAAATCCACTTGGGTGAGGCACGAACCGTATTGGCCTTTCTGCTCTGGAATCCAGCCGAAACTGAAGTTGTTTCGGTCGCCGTTGACCTCGCCGATGCTAGGGACAAGATTATGCAAATCAGCCTCGGCACTTTTGTAGACGGCATCGTTTTTCGTGCAGTTCTTGCGCCCGCCATTCTGCCAGCACTGGCGCAGGTGACCGATCTGCCAGGCCGGTACGATGTGTTCCCATTCGATGCGTCTGGCACGGTTGGCATTCTTGCGCGGCACGTAGCCACAACCTGCCAGATCGACCCGATTACCGCTGTATTTGCACCCGCAGTAGAATTCGGTCGACTGTGGAGCATACAGACCCCAGGCGACTTTCTTTGCTTCACTGAACGTTCGCGGGGCATCGGCGAAAGCGGTGCAGACAGAAGAGGCTAGAAGGGCAATGCAAAACGACGCAGAAGCTCTGTACATCATGCCGTCAGTCTTCCTTGGGCACGGTCCAGAAAATCTGCACGCCACCGTCATCACGCCAGGCGAGGGTGACGTTGTCGTTCTCTGCTATTTCTTCGAGGAGCTGGGCCCAATCGTCTTCCGACTCATCCTGCAGACGAAAGAGCAGGGCGGCCCTGGACTTCTGTGCGGTCGGCGAGTTGATGATCTTCTGTACCCGGATGCCCATGCGCTGATAGGCGTCGGGAACGGAGGTCGTTGCGGAGTGGTTTGCCACGGAAAAGCCCCTGAATAAGCTGTACGTGCGTACAGTATTTCAGTGTCGGATCTTGTGCAACAGTTATGTAGGATAATGTTTCCGGTGTCTTCGGATGGCTGTATCGTTTAACCGACCCTTTCGTCATCTTTCAGGAGTGAACATGAACGTCAAAATGCTGGTGTTGCCTGCCGTTGTTATCGCCTCGCTCATGCTGAGCGGCTGTTCTACGCCATCGGTCGTCACGTTGCAGGACGGTACGCAGTACATCACCAAGGATGCACCGAAGACCAAGAGCCGGGATGGGTTCTATGAGTTCGAAGATATCTCCGGCAAAACCATTCGAATCAAGGCCGATGAAGTGGCCACGGTAAAGCCTGAAGAGTGAGACAGCGCTGCCCCGAGCAATGCTCTGGGCACACTTGATTTCGTCGATTGACAAAGCGTGCGACATTTTTCATAGTTCGCTTCTCGCAAACGTTTGCGCAGTCACCTTGATGGATGGAAACTGCGCCGTTCGCCCGAACAATAATCACAAGATCGGAGATGAACTCATGAAGCTGCCATTCGCTGGACGCCTTCTCGCTGTCGCCATGTTTTCTGCCCTTGCGGCAGTCGTTCCCCTCTCGGCCGTACACGCCCAGACCCCTGAAAAACCCAAAGTCGCACTGGTCATGAAATCCCTGGCCAACGAATTCTTCCTGACCATGGAAGACGGCGCCAAGGCCTATCAGAAAGAACATGCCAGCGAGTTCGATCTGATCTCTAACGGCATCAAGGACGAGTCCGACACGGCGAACCAGATTCGCATCGTCGAGCAGATGATCGTGTCCAGGGTCGATGCCCTGGTCATCGCGCCCGCTGACTCCAAAGCGTTGGTTCCGGTGCTGAAGAAAGCCAGTGATGCCGGTATCAAGGTCGTCAACATCGACAACCAGCTCGATGCTGACGTGCTCAAAGGCAAGAACCTGCAAATCCCGTTTGTAGGCCCGGACAACCGCAAGGGCGCCGCTCAAGTGGGCGACTACCTGGCTACCAGACTCAAGGCAGGTGACGAGGTCGGCATCATCGAAGGCGTGCCGACCACCACCAACGCTCAACAGCGTACTGCAGGTTTCAAGGACGCCATGGACAAAGCCCGGATGAAGGTCGTCTCGGTGCAATCCGGCAATTGGGAAATCGACAAGGGCAACGCCGTAGCGTCGGCCATGCTCAATGAATACCCGAACCTCAAAGCGCTGCTGGCCGGTAACGACAGCATGGCATTGGGCGCTGTCTCGGCCGTGCGTGCGGCAGGCAAGGCCGGTAAGGTGATGGTGGTGGGTTACGACAACATCAACGCCATCAAGCCGATGCTCAAGGACGGTCGAGTCCTCGCCACCGCTGACCAGTACGCTGCCAAACAGGCCGTGTTCGGTATCGAGGCCGCGCTCAAGGCTGTCAAGGGCGAGAAGGTCGATACCAACGAGAAGGGCGTTATCGAAACGCCGGTCGAACTCGTTACCCAACCTTGATCCACACCCAGTGAAAGGCGTCTGCCCGAACAGGGCAGGCGCTGGGAGAAACGTATGTCAGCGTCTGCTCAGACGGCTGTTCTTTCGGTCAGTGGCATTGGTAAAACCTACGCTCAACCCGTGCTTGGCGATGTCGACCTGACGTTGATGCGCGGCGAAGTGCTGGCCCTGACCGGGGAAAATGGTGCCGGCAAAAGCACCCTGTCCAAAATCATCGGCGGGCTGGTCACGCCTACCACTGGCAGCATGCAGTTCCAGGGGCAACCTTATCAGCCTGCCAATCGTACCCAGGCGGAAAAGCTCGGAGTGCGCATGGTCATGCAGGAGTTGAATCTGCTGCCGACCCTGACCGTCGCCGAAAACCTGTTTCTGGACGATCTGCCGAGGCGTGCGGGCTGGATCGACCGTAAGCGCCTGCGCGAGAACGCAATCAAGGCCATGGCGCAGGTCGGCCTGGAAGCCATCGACCCCGATACGCTGGTCGGCGATCTGGGCATCGGCCACCAACAGATGGTGGAAATCGCCCGCAACCTCACGGGCGATTGCCATGTGCTGATTCTCGATGAGCCCACGGCGATGCTCACCTCGCGTGAAGTCGAGATGCTGTTCGAGCAGATCACACGTCTGCAGGCCCGTGGTGTTTCGATCATTTACATTTCCCACCGCCTCGAAGAGCTGGCCAGGGTCTCACAACGCATTGCGGTATTGCGGGACGGCAAGCTGGTCTGCGTCGAGCCGATTTCGCGTTACAACAGCGAGCAACTGGTCACGTTGATGGTCGGTCGCGAACTGGGTGAACACATTGATATGGGCGCTCGCCAGATTGGCGAGGTCGCGCTGTCGGTCAAGTCGCTGTGCCGCAAGGGCAAGGTTCAGGACGTTTCGTTCGAAGTCCGTCGTGGCGAAATCTATGGGATATCCGGGTTGATCGGTGCCGGACGAACCGAACTGTTACGCCTGGTCTACGGAGCAGACATCGCTGACAGCGGCACGATCGAGGTGGGGCAGCCGTTGCAGGCCGTCGCCATTCGTTCGCCCGCCCATGCTGTCGAGCACGGCATCGCCCTGATCACCGAAGACCGCAAGAGCGAAGGTTTGCTGATGTCGCAGTCGATCAGCGCCAATATTGCGCTGGGCAACATGAAAGCGATTTCGAACGCGGGCGTGGTGAATGCCGCAGATGAGCTCAAGCTCGCGCAACGCCAGGTGGATGCCATGCACATTCGCAGTTCCAGCCCCACGCAACTGGTCTCGGAGTTGTCCGGCGGCAATCAGCAGAAAGTAGTGATCGGTCGCTGGCTGGAGCGTGACTGCCCGGTGATGCTGTTTGACGAGCCGACCCGAGGCATTGATGTCGGTGCCAAATTCGATATCTACGCGCTGCTCGGCGAACTGACCCGTCAGGGCAGGGCGCTGGTGGTCGTGTCCAGCGATCTGCGCGAACTGATGCTGATCTGTGATCGCATCGGCGTGCTGTCGGCCGGTCGCCTGATCGATACGTTCGAGCGCGACAACTGGAGTCAGGACCAATTGCTGGCCGCAGCCTTTGCCGGTTATCAGAAACGTGATGCGCTGCTCAACGAAGCCGCGCCCAGGAACGAGCCATGAAAAACACTACATCCCCGACGCTGACTCTGCCGGCCCGTCGCGGCGGCAACTACTTCGGTCTCGGCACCTACCTCGGACTGGCCAGTGCCTTGCTGGCCATGATCGTCCTGTTTTCGCTGCTCAGTGATCACTTCCTGTCGTATCAGACCTTCAGCACCCTGGCCAACCAGATTCCCGACCTGATGGTATTGTCCGTCGGCATGACCCTGATCCTGATCATCGGCGGTATCGACCTGTCGGTGGGTTCGGTGCTGGCATTGGCGGCTTCTGCCGTGAGCGTGGCGATCCTGGGGTGGGGCTGGAGCGTATTTCCGGCTGCACTGCTGGGTATCGCCTGCGCAACGTTGGCCGGCACCATCACCGGCTCCATTACCGTTGCATGGCGCATCCCGTCGTTCATCGTGTCGCTGGGCGTGCTGGAAATGGCTCGCGGCGTGGCGTATCAAATGACCAATTCGCGCACGGCCTACATCGGTGATTCCTTCGCCTGGCTCTCCGATCCGGTGGCATTCGGGATTTCGCCGTCCTTCATCATCGCGCTGCTGGTTATCTTTATCGCTCAGGCCGTGCTGACACGCACGGTATTCGGTCGCTACTTGATCGGCATCGGCACTAACGAAGAAGCGGTACGCCTGGCAGGCATCAATCCCAAGCCCTACAAGATTCTGGTGTTCTCGCTGATGGGCCTGCTGGCCGGTGTCGCTGCGCTGTTCCAGATCTCGCGGCTGGAAGCGGCCGACCCGAATGCCGGCGCCGGTCTTGAGCTGCAAGTGATTGCCGCCGTGGTCATCGGTGGCACCAGCCTGATGGGTGGGCGCGGCTCGATCATCAGCACGTTCTTCGGCGTACTGATCATCTCGGTACTCGCCGCAGGTCTGGCACAGATCGGTGCGACCGAACCCACCAAGCGCATCATCACCGGCGCAGTGATCGTGATTGCCGTGGTGCTGGATACGTACCGCAGTCACCGGGCGCGGCGACAGGGCTGACATGGCAACCATCAAGGACGTAGCCGCACTGGCCGGGATTTCCTACACAACGGTTTCCCATGTGCTGAACAAGACCCGGCCAGTGAGCGAGCCGGTCAGGCTCAAGGTCGAGGCAGCTATTGCGCAACTGGACTATGTGCCCAGTGCCGTGGCCCGCTCGTTGAAGGCCAAGAGTACGTCGACTATCGGTCTGCTGATCCCCAACGGGATGAACCCGTATTTCGCCGAGTTGGCCAGAGGTATCGAAGACTATTGCGAGCGTAACGGCTTCTGCGTGATCCTCTGCAACTCCGACGACAACCCGGACAAACAGCGCAGTTATCTGCGGGTGTTGCTGGAGAAGCGGGTAGACGGCCTGATCGTCTCCTCGGTGGGCGGCGACACCACGGTCGCAGGCGGGCTCATGGATGTCCGTACTCCGCTGGTGATCGTCGACCGCGAGCTGGACGGTATCGAGGCGGACATGGTGCGTATCGATCACGAAGAAGGCGCCTATCTGGCCACGCGCCATCTGCTCGACCTGGGGCATCGGCGCATCGCGTGCATCGGTGGACCGCGCAACAGCCTGGTCGCCGAGATGCGTCTGGCCGGTTATCGGCGCGCCATGCAGCAGGCTTGCGTCGAAATTGCGCCGGGCCTGGCCGTGCACAGCGAGTTCACCAGTCCCGCTGGTTATGAGGCCGCAGGTGGTTTGCTGGCCGGACACAAACCCACGGCGATTTTCGCTGGCAACGACGTCATCGCCATTGGCGTGCTGCGCGCGGCTGCCGAACGCAACATCAGCGTGCCGCGCGACCTGTCAGTGGTGGGCTTCGACGATATCGAAGTCAGTCGCTACGTCTCCCCGGCGCTCACGACCGTGGGCCAGTCGATCATGCAACTGGGTGAAACCGCCGCTGAAATGCTGCTGTACAGAATTGCGCAACCTCACGCGTCTCCAGTCCTCAAGCGGTTGGTGACGCCCTGTGTCGTGGTGCGCGAGTCCACGGCTGCCCTGAACAACGCTGCCGATCAATGACGAGCACGCACAGTAACGAGTGAACGAGCCATGCAAGCAAAAATAGTGATAGTAGGCAGCCTGAACATGGATCTGGTGATCCGTGCCCAACGTCTGCCGCGTCCTGGCGAAACGCTGACCGGAGAGACCTTCAATACCGTTCCGGGCGGCAAGGGCGCGAATCAGGCCGTCGCTGCGGCGCGTCTGGGCGCTGACGTGGCCATGATCGGTTGCGTGGGCGCGGATGCTTACGGTGAGCAGCTGCGGGCGGCGTTGCTGGCCGAGCGCATCGATTGCCAGGCGGTAACTATCGTCGAGGGTGTCTCCACCGGGATCGCCTCGATTGTGGTCGATGCCAACAGCCAGAATGCAATCGTCATTGTCGCCGGTGGCAACGGTCAGCTGACGCCCGCGTTGATCGAGCGCTTCGATGCGCTGCTGGCTGGTGCCGAGATCATCATCTGTCAACTGGAAGTGCCTGTCGAAACAGTTTTCCATACCTTGTCGCGCGCCCGTGAGCTGGGCAAGACCGTCATTCTGAATCCGGCGCCGGCCAGCGGGCCGCTGCCTGCGAAGTGGTATGGCCTGATTGATTACCTGACCCCCAACGAGAGTGAGGCGCAGGCCCTGACCGGGATCAGCGTCGACTCTCCAGCGTCGGCCGAAAAAGCGGCGGCGGCCTTGCTGGCGGCGGGCGTGGGCAATGTGATTATCACGCTCGGCGAGCAGGGTACGCTGTTTGCCAAGGCTTCTGGCGTGGAGCATATTCCGGCGCGTCGCGTGAAGGCCGTGGACACCACCGCCGCAGGTGATACCTTTGTCGGTGGTTTTGCGGCCGCACTCGCCCAAGGGCAGAGCGAAGCGCAGGCCATCCGCTTTGGTCAGGCTGCCGCCGCGTTGTCGGTCACCCGTGCCGGTGCGCAGCCGTCCATTCCGACGTTCGAGGAAGTACAAGGATTCAATCCAACATGAAAAAGACACCGCTACTCAATATCGCCCTGTCCCGTGCGATTGCGTCGCTGGGGCATGGTGATGTGCTGATGATCGTCGACGCTGGAATGCCCGTGCCGCCAGGTGTTGAGCTGATCGACCTGGCATTGACGCGCGGCGTACCCGATTTTGTCAGTGTGCTGGATGTCGTGTTGAGCGAGATGCAGGTCGAAAGTCACGTCCTGGCCAACGAAATGGCCGAGGTGAAACCTCCTGCGCTGCAGGTTATCGAGAGCCTGAACCTTGAGGACCAGTTGGGGCATCAGCGCTGGATCAGTCACGAGGATCTGAAGATTCTGAGTCGTAAGGCCAAGGCCATCGTGCGTACTGGCGAGTGTCAGCCCTACAGCAACGTCGCGTTGGTGTCGGGAGTTGTGTTCTAGGCATCCGGCCTGGGCAGGTATTCAAGAAAGGGAGTTTCACATGACGTTGATACAGTTTTCCAGACAACTCATTCGGGGAGCGCTGCTCTTGTCCATTCTGGGTACGACCGCTGTGCAGGCCGCTGAAAAGCGTGACCTGATCATCGACACCGATCCTGGTGCGGACGATGTGGTGGCCTTGCTGCTGGCTCTGGCTTCGCCGGAAGAACTCAATGTGATGGCCATTACCACGGTGGCCGGCAATGTGCGTCTGGACAAGACCTCGCGTAACGCCCGGCTAGCGCGTGAGTGGGCTGGCCGTGAAGAGATTCCGGTATACGCCGGGGCACCCAGGCCATTGGTGCGGACGCCGATCTACGCTGAAAATGTGCATGGTCAGGAAGGTTTGCCGGGCGTGCCGGTACATGAGCCTGCCAAAGGACTGGCCCAAGGTAATGCCGTCGATTACCTGATACAGACCTTGACCAAAGCCAAGCCTCACAGCATTACCATTGCCATGCTCGGCCCGCAGACCAACCTTGCACTGGCGCTTGTGCAGGCACCTGAAATCACTCAAGGCATCAAGGAAGTGATCGTGATGGGAGGCGCGCATTTCAACGGCGGCAATATCACTCCGACGGCCGAATTCAATATTTTCGCCGACCCGCACGCGGCGCAGATCGTCTTGGCCAGTGGTGTGAAACTGACCTACGTTCCGCTGGATGTGACTCACAAGATTCTCACCAGCGAAAAGCGCCTGCAGCAGATCGCCGCGTTGAATAATCAGGCTGGCAAGCTGGTTGATGGCATTCTCAATGAATACGTCAAGCTGGATATGGAGCATTACGGTCTGCCCGGTGGCCCGGTTCACGATGCCAGCGTCATCGCCTGGATGCTCAAGCCTGAACTGTTTTCCGGCAGACAGATCAATGTGGCCATCGACAGTCGTGAAGGTGTAGGTTTCGGTCAGACCGTCGCTGACTGGTATGGCACGCTCAAACAGCCGCAAAATGTGTTCTGGGTCGAGAACGGCGACGCTCAGGGCTTTTTTGACCTGTTGACCGAGCGTCTTTCCCGCTTGAAATAACTTCGGATAGTGGGTCGAGTACCGTCAGGCGGGCAGTTCCGCCGTGGCGTATCGGCTCCATACCTGACTGATGAAGGCTCGGGCACCCTCGGTGCCCAGTTCCTTGATCAGCAGGTCAACCGCGATGATCATCAGTTCCTCCGGCGTGCCCGGACTGTGCGAGCAATGCCCCTGGGGCCACTTGGCCTTGATGTCCGCATCGATTGAAATCGCTGTCATGTCTGTCTCGTCTGCAAAAAAAGCACCGCATCGTGCAGGCGGCTGTGCATCGCCCGTGGTCCATTCCGTCCGTGCAGTAAACCATTCCGCAAGCCGTTTGACACGCCTGCTCAGGCATCAATTTCGGTCGGAAAAGGCGACCAGTGCTGTGGCTGAAAACGTTTTGTGACGATTTGCCGACCCGCAACCTTGCCAGGCGATGCAGACTGCACGCGGCTTGCAGGCGTGTTCGATTACGCTCGCGTGGGGTGCATCGAGTGCAACCATTGCGGCGGGTCGCGGTCGCACAAGGTCTGGAAATGTTCATTGGCAGAGGAGGGTGTATGCCCTGGAAATTCGCAACATTGGGTTTTGTGGTCGTGACGTCGGTGCTTGCAGGGTGCGCCAGCACGCCTGATCCGGCGCCCCAGGCCTCAAGCAAGGCCGAGACCCCCGCGAGCAACTCCGTGCCGGGTCGCTGTGACGCAGAGCCCGCGCAATTTGCCGTCGGTCAGCAGGCGTCCATCGAGTTGCTGACCCAGGTTCGCAGTCGGTCCGGTTCCATGGATGCTCGCATCCTGGGCCCCAACGACATGATTACGCTCGAGTACCGTTCCGAACGCGTCAACGTTAATACCGATGCCACTGGCAAAGTGGTACGCGTCAACTGCGGCTGAACCGTATGTTTTCGCCAGGTATAAAAAAAACCCGTCGATGACGGTAATGCTGTTCACTTA
>NZ_MUIO01000081.1 GCF_002087235.1 Pseudomonas floridensis
GAGCCCCCTCGCCTTTGCGCAGACTATCGAAGACTTCGTGCGGGAAGCGGCCGACACGCTGATGCGGGACAACGACATCAACGGCCTGTCGATCGCGATCACCCAAAAAGGCCAGCAGCAGTTTTACGACTACGGTGTTGCCTCGACACACACGCGCCAGGCGGTGACCCGCGACACCCTGTTCGAATTGGGTTCGATCAGCAAAACCTTCACCGCAACGCTCGCGACCTGGGCGCAGGCCAGCGGGCAGTTGTCCCTGACCGACAGCATCGACACTTACGTACCGCAACTGCATGACACCCGTCTGGGCAAGGTGCCGGTCTTGCATCTGGGCACTCACACAGCAGGCGGCTTTCCGCTTCAGGTGCCGGACAAGGTGCAGAACAATCAACAGCTAATGGCCTATTTCAAGGCCTGGCAACCGGACTATCTGCCCGGCACCCATCGCACCTATGCCAACCCCAGCGTCGGATTGCTGGGCATGGTTGCCGCGCGCAGCCTGAAAATGCCGTTCCCTGACGCTTTGCAGCAACGCCTGCTTCCGGCGCTGGGGCTCAAGCACACGTTCGTCACCGTACCCGACGAACAGATGCGGCTGTACGCCCAGGGCTACAACACACTCAACGAGCCCGTCAGGGTCAGCCCCGGCGTGTTGGCGACCGAGGCGTATGGCGTGAAGTCCAGCAGCCGCGACATGATTCGTTTCGTCGAGGCCAACATGGGGATTGGCACAGATCAGTACGATGCGCCGCTGCAACGCGCCCTGAACGACACCCGGACCGGTTACTTCAAGGTCGGCGACATGACCCAGGACCTGATCTGGGAGCAATACTCGATGCCAGTGCAACTGGACCGTCTGCTGGCAGGCAACTCAAACCAGCAGGCCCTGCAAACCCGCAAGGTCGAGGCCATAATCCCTACGCTGGCGCCGCAATCCGCCACCTGGGTGAACAAGACCGGCTCCACCAATGGCTTTGGCGGTTACGTGGCGTTCATCCCCGAACGGCAACTTGGCATCGTAATTCTGGCCAACAAAAACTACCCGAACGAAGAACGCGTGAAGCTGGCTTACCGGATTCTCGAGCGGGTGCAGTGCGACGCTTGCGCGCCCTGAATCTCTGCGGCGCAATGAGCCCGGCCCTCGGCGAAATCAACAGGTACGCGCCACAGGTACCAGGCTGCAACCGTCCGGAACGGGGCGAACCGTTCGCCGAGGCTCGCCATCGTCTTATGGCCGGGCTTGAGGTCGAGTGAATACAAGCGCCGATAGCCCTCGCACACGCCGAAGTCACTGGCGGGCATCACATCCAGCTCACCGAGGCCGTAGATCAGCATCATCTCGACGGTCCAGCGCCCGACGCCCGGCAACTGAATGAGCCGGGCGATGAGTTCATCGTTGCCCATCGCCAGTGCTTCGGCCACATCCGGCACCAGACCGCTAAGCCTGGCGGCTGCAATCGCCTTGATCGCCCGGCATTTGCTGGCCGAGAACCCACAATTGCGCAACGCCTGCTCGTCCATGTGCGCGAGCGCATGGGCCGTCGGAAAAGCCGATTCGGGAAACAGCCCTCTCAGGCGCATGACCATCGCGTCTCCGGCTTTGGCGTGCAGTTGCTGGTACGCCACGCCTTTGACCAACGCCTGAAACGGATCCTGAGCCGCAGTGACCGGATGCAGGCACGGGCCAACATGCTCGATCAGTGCCTGCCAGCGCTCGTCGATCCTGCCGAGCGATTCGACGGCCTGTCGATGAGCCACTGACACGGGCGTGTGAGGCGCTGCTGACATCAGGGTTGTCCAGAAAATATGTGAGTGGAGGCAGAGCCTACTGTGCCGCAGGCACTACGGGTGAGGCAAACGTCCGCCTGATTCAGGCATCCTGGCGTGCCTTGCCGAGAACCTGAACCTCGCCTGAACGACATCACAAAAATGAATTTGAGACAAAAAACAACTACCGCCATTCAAGAATGAGTATCATTATGTTACGCATTGTGTCCGGCTGCCACTGTCCGGCTGTCACGGCGCTGCGGCACCTCTCGAAACACCTTCACCCTTCTGCCTTAACCCGGTGAACTATGCTCGTTCCCTTTTTGATCATGTTGCGCGAAGGCATCGAAGCCGCGCTTATCGTTGGCATTATCGCCAGTTACCTGAAACAGACCGGCCGCGGCGAGTGGATGCCCGCCGTATGGATCGGTGTGTTTCTGGCCGCTGCCCTGTCGTTGTTCGTCGGCGGCGGCCTTGAATTGATGAGCGCCGAATTCCCGCAGAAGCAGCAAGAACTGTTCGAAGGTATCGTCGGCCTGATCGCGGTCGGCATTCTCAGTTCGATGGTGTTCTGGATGCGCAAGGTGGCGCGCTCGATCAAGCGTGAACTGCATGAATCGCTGGACGCCGCCCTCACCGGCTCGAGAAACCAGACTTATGCGCTGATCGCCATGGTGTTCTTCGCCGTGGCCCGCGAAGGACTGGAAACCGTATTTTTCCTGCTTGCCGTGTTTCAGCAGAGCGAGGGCTCCGGCGCGCCGCTGGGTGCGCTGCTCGGCCTGCTGCTGGCGGTCGGCTTTGGCGTGGCGATCTACAGCGGCAGCATGCGCCTGAACCTGAGCCTGTTCTTTCGCTGGACCGGCTTGTTCATTCTGATCGTGGCGGCCGGCATTCTGGCCAACTCGGTGCAGGCGCTGCATGAGGCGGGTGTCTGGAACCACTTGCAGGATGTGGTCTTCGACATCAGCGCCTGGCTGCCGATGGACGGACCGACCGGATCGGTACTGGCCGGCATGTTCGGCTATCAGGACGCGCCGACGGTCAGCACCCTGAGCGTCTACCTCATTTACCTGATCGGGGCGCTGGTGCTGTTCTTCCTGCCGCACGCCCCGACGGCCAACAAACCTGTGCAGCAACACCCATCTTCCGTGACGAACGAATAAGGGCACCCATGTCGAACCGTCCCTCAGGGCTTTCCGAGAAAGCCCGGCCGCCCCGTGTCCTGCGATTGGCAGTCGCAGGCTCGGTGATCCTGATGATCGCCGCAGGCGGGCTGTTCTATTACGCCTCGCAGGTGGCTGCCAAGAAGCGCGCCGCCAATGCCGGCACCGAAACCGTGGTCAACATTCACGCCCACAATTGCGAGCCGAACGCCCTGACCGTGGCGGCGGGCAAAAACGCGTTCCGCATCGTCAACCGCTCCGAACGGGCCGTCGAATGGGAAATCCTCGAGGGTGTGCTGGTGGTCGAAGAGCGGGAAAATATCGCGCCAGGGCTAAGCCAGGTCATCAACGCCAATCTGGCGCCGGGCGATTACGCAATCACTTGCGGCCTGTTGAGCAACCCGCGTGGCACTTTGCACGTAACGCCGACGGCCGAGTCCGACGCCAAAGCCAGGGCGCGGCCATCAATGACCGCATTCATTGGCCCGCTGTCCGAATACCGCGTGTACCTGAGCCTGCAGAGTTCGGCGCTGATCAAGGCGGTCACCACCCTGCAACAAGCGATTGACGCAGGTGATCTGAGCGCAGCACAGTCGGCCTACCTGCCCGCCCGCGCCGCCTATCAACGCATTGCGCCTGCCGCGCAACGTCTGGCCGAACTGGACAACGCCATCAACGCCCGCGCCGACTACTACGAAAAGCGCGAGCAGGATCCCGGCTTCGGCGGCTTCCACCGCGTCGAATACGCGCTGTTCGCACAACACAGCGTCGAGGGCCTGGGCCCTGTCGCCCAGCGTCTGCAAGCCG
>NZ_MUIO01000082.1 GCF_002087235.1 Pseudomonas floridensis
CCAGCGTCTGCAAGCCGATGTCACCCAGCTCAAGCAACAACTGCTGGCGCAGTCACTGGCACCCGAACAACTCGCTGCCATCGTCACCCGCACGATGCACAGCCTGGCCGACGTGCGCAGCAACGGTGAAGAAGAACGTTACAGCCACAGTGACCTCAACGGGTTTGCCGCCAACCTGGACGGCACCCGCAAAGTTGTCGATCTGCTGCGTCCGCTGCTGAGCAAAAGCGCAGGCCAGCAACTGGAAAACATCGATGCGGCGATGGCCGATCTGGACACCACGCTCGATGCGCTGCAAACCGACGCGGGCGGTTACCGACCTTACGATCAGGTCGATGCCGGTCAGCGCAAGCAGATTGCAGAGAAGGCCGCAGCCTTGGCGGACGCGTTGAACGGCATCGACGCCGCACTTGGCTTGTCCGACCTCTGAACCGAATCCGAACATCAGGAGCACAGCACTGCATCATGAAAACTCCAGACGCCAACAACGCCCCTGCTTCGATTCAGCGCCGCCGCGTCCTGATGGGCCTCGGCGCTGCCGGCGCGGCGCTGGCCGGCAGCAGCCTGAGCGGCAACGTGCTGGCCGCTGCGCCCGCGCAAGTGACCGAAGCGCCGAACAGCGACAAGACTGAAGACCGTAACGCGTTCCACGGTCTGCACCAGACAGGTATCGTCAATCCACGCCCGGCTGCGGGCATGTTCGTCGCGTTCGACGTGCTGGCAGCCGACCGTGAAGACCTGGAGCGGCTGTTTCGCACCCTGAACGAGCGCATCGCCTTCCTGATGACCGGCGGGCCGGTGCCGGATGTCGATCCGAAACTGCCGCCGCTGGACTCCGGCATCCTCGGACCGGTCGTCACGCCCGACAACCTGACCATCACTGTGTCGGTGGGCGAGTCGCTGTTCGATGAGCGCTTCGGCCTGACCGAGGTGAAGCCCAAGCGCCTGAGCCGCATGGTCGGCTTTCCCAACGATGCGCTGGAGCCTGCCAGTTGCCACGGCGACCTGAGCATCCAGTTCTGCGCCAACACCGCCGACAGCAACATCCATGCGTTACGTGACATCGTGAAAAACCTGCCGGACCTGCTGCTGGTGCGCTGGAAACAGGAAGGCACCGTGCCGCCTCAAGCTCCGAAGAAGCCCGGTCAGCCGCCGGAGAGCGCGCGCAATTTTCTGGGTTTCCGGGACGGCTCGGCCAACCCGGATTCCAACAACCGGAAAACCATGAACGAGCTGGTCTGGGTGCAACCGGGCAGTGACGAACCGGCCTGGGCGGCC
>NZ_MUIO01000083.1 GCF_002087235.1 Pseudomonas floridensis
CACAGAGCGATCTGGATCGGGTAGTTCCGCGCGCCGATACCGGCGACCACACCCAGCGGCTCGCGGCGGGTGTAGACGAAAGAGGAATCACGCAACGGGATCTGTTCGCCTTCGATGGCAGGCACCAGACCGGCGTAGTACTCCAGCACGTCCGCACCGGTGACGATGTCGACGTAGCGGGTTTCGGAGATGGCCTTGCCGGTGTCCAGGGTTTCCAGAGCAGCCAGTTCATCGTTGCGCTCTCGCAGGATGTCCACGGCACGACGCAGGATGCGCGAACGCTCGACTGCGGTCATGGCGGCCCAGATTTTCTGGCCTTTTTCAGCGGCGACCACAGCGCGCTCGACATCTTCCTGGCTGGCGCGCTGGATCTTGGCCAGTACTTCGCCGTTCGCCGGGTTGATGGAGTCAAAGGTCTCGGTGTTGGTGGCATCGACATAGCCGCCGTCGATGTAGAGTTTCTGCAATTCAAAACGGGCCATAAAGTCCTCGCAAATTCAGTGGGGGAGGCGATGACTGATTTCAGTGTGCCGGAAACATTGGGCAACACCCGTATCAAGTCGTTCGGTGAGGGCGCGGTGAAAGCGCTCAGTCCGCCGATTTCGCCAGTTGGAAATCCATGTATTCGTAGGCAATCCGTTGCGCTTGCTCGGTGTCGAATGCATCGCCTGACAATGCGCCTCTTAGCCACAACCCATCTATCAGAGCTGCCAACCCGCGGGCTGCATTGCGTGCCTGTTCCAGCGGCAGTACACGGCGGAACTGGCAGCACAGATTCGAATACAGGCGATGGTCGTTGATGCGCTGCAACCGGTGCAGCGACGGGTGATGCATGCTGGTCGCCCAGAAGGCGAGCCAGGTTTTCATGGCCGGTCCGTTGACCTGGCTGGCGTCGAAGTTGCCTTCGATGATCACTTGCAGGTGGGCACGCGGGCTGTCATCGGTCAGGGCCTGGCGTCGTTCGCTGACGGTCTGGATCAGCGCGTTCATCAGGTGGCGCATGGTCGCTGCGATCAGGCCGTTCTTGTCCTGAAAGTAGTGACTGATGATGCCGTTGGAGACGCCCGCCAGACGGGCAATCAAGGCAATGCTGGCGTCGCCCATGCCGACTTGATCGACCGCAGTGAGCGTGGCCTGGATCAATTGCTGGCGGCGGATGGGTTGCATACCGACCTTTGGCATAGGCGCGATTCTCCCGAGTGGCTGAAGTGATCGTTATACCGAAATGGCTGGGCCAGTCTAAAGATTTTTAATTGAACGATCAATCAATAAAAAACATTGGGCGTGATTGATGTGCGAGAGATGAGTGATCATTCCCACGCTTCAGCCTGAGAATGAGCCGGGACGTTATGCGTCCCAGCGGGTTTGATTACGCTACTGCATCAGGCCCACGAGCCGTGATGCAGTGCGGTGAAACGGTCAGCCGTGGTTCTTGCCCAGCAGTGCGTGATACAGCTCGGTGTCGCCGAGGATGCCGACGACCTGATTGCCGTCCTGCAGCACCAGTTTATTGCCGGTCTGATAGCGAATCTGCAACGCGTCGCGCATGCCGATGTTGGAGTGCACCAGGGTCGGGCGGCGGTCCAGGGTGTTGACGTCCTGGCCCGGCGTCCAGTTCTGCAAGTCCAGCGAGCCGGTGCCTTGGCGTGCGCCCTTGATGACGTTGCCTTCGGCCAGATCCAGCCAGGAGTCGCCGCCCGGATCCAGACAGACCGAGCCGTTGACTCGGGTGCATTGATCGACCGTGCGCATCAGGCTACGACCGCACAGCACGTTGAGCGGGTTGGTGTGGGCAACAAAGGTGCGCACGTACTCGTCCGCCGGATTGAGCACGATCTGCTCCGGCACGCTGTATTGCACGATCCGGCCGTCTTTCATGATTGCGATGCGACTGCCCAGTTTCAGCGCCTCATCCAGGTCATGGCTGACAAACACGATGGTCTTGCTCAGCTTGCTTTGCAGGGCCAGCAGTTCGTCCTGCAGACCCTGACGGATCAGCGGGTCGAGCGCCGAGAACGGTTCGTCCATCAGCAGAATATCGGCGTCCATCGCCAGCGCACGGGCCAGGCCAACACGCTGTTGCATGCCGCCGGAAAGCTCGTCCGGCTTTTTGTTGCGCCATTGCGTCAGGCCGACCAGCTCCAGCTTTTCGTCGACCAGCTTGCGCCGTTCCTTTTCCGGACGGCCCTGCATCTCCAGGCCGAAGCTTATGTTCTCGCGCACCGTCAGCCAGGGCATCAGGGCGAACTTCTGGAAGACCATGGCGATGCGCTTGGTGCGCATCATCTTCAGTTCCGCCGCTGTGCAATTGGCGATGTTGATCTGCGAGCCTTCGTGTTCGACGAACAGCGAGCCACGGCTCACGGTGTTGAGACCATTGATACAGCGCAACAGGCTGGATTTGCCGGAACCGGACAGGCCCATCAACACGCAGATTTCGCCTTTCTCGATCTCCAGCGTGGCGCTCTCAACGCCCACGATCTGTCCGGTTTTCTTGAGGATCTGGTCACGCGTCAGGCCTTCGTCCAGCAGCTTGAGGGCCTCACGCGGGTCCTTGGAGAAGATGACGTCTACCTTGTCGAATTTGATGATGCTCATGCGTCGGACCCTACCTTGGCTTCGGGTTGTTTGCAGATGCGGTCGAGCATGATTGCCAGCAACACAATCGCCAGGCCCGCTTCGAAGCCCAAGGCGATATCAGCGGTGTTCAATGCGTTGACCACGGGTTTGCCCAAACCGTCGGCACCGACCAGCGCGGCGATCACCACCATCGACAGCGACAGCATGATGCACTGGGTGATACCGGCCGCGATGCTGGGCATGGCGTAGGGCAGTTCGATGCGTGTCAGCAGTTGGCGGCGCGAAGAGCCGAAGGCCTTGCCCGCGTCCAGCAATTCATGAGGCACGTCGCGGATCCCCAGATAAGTCAGGCGGATCGGCGCAGCGATGGCGAACACCACCGTCGAGATCAGGCCGGGCACCACGCCCAGGCCGAACAACGTGAGGGTCGGAATCAGGTACACGAAGGTGGGCACCGTCTGCATCAGATCGAGCAGCGGGCGGATGACCGTGTAGAACATTGGCTTGTGCGCGGCAATGATGCCCAGCGGCACGCCTATCACGACGCAGACCATGGTGGCGAACAGCACCTGTGCCAGCGTTTCCATGGTTTCCTGCCAGTAATGCAGGTTCAGGATCAGCAGGAACGAAAGGATGACGAAGACCGTCAGGCCCCATTTGCGCTGGATGAAATGTGCGAGGGCAGCGATCAGGCCAATCAGTACCAGCGGGTTGAACCAGGTGAGGGCGAAGGTCAGCCCGTGGATCATCATTTCCAGTGTCGAGGCTATCGCATCGAAGTAGTCGGCACCATTGCGTGTCAACCAGTCGACGAACGCCGCGATGTACTCGCCCAAAGGGATTTTATGATCAGTCAGCATGATAGTGATTGTCCGCTTGCGGGGAAAAATGAAGACAGCAGGCGGGGCTGGCCCGCCTGCTGTCGGCTTACTGGGTCAGCTTGGCCTTGGCAGCCTCCAGGCCTGGTTTGCCGTCAACGGTGTTCACACCCGCCAGCCAGGTGTCGAGCACTTGAGGGTTCTTCTTGATCCACGCCTTGGCGGCGGCATCCGGCTTCATCTTGTCGTCGAGCACGTTACCCATCAGCGTGCTTTCCATGTCCAGAGTAAACGACAGGTTCTTGAGCAACTGGCCTACATTGCTGCATTCCTGGGCATAGCCCTTGCGGGTGTTGGTGTAGATGGTCGCCTGGCCATAGTTGGGGCCGAAGAACTCGTCGCCGCCCGTCAGGTACTTCATCTTGAAGCGGTTGTTCATCGGGTGCGGTTCCCAGCCCAGGAACACCACATCGGTATTGCGACGCGTGGCGCGATCAACCTGCGACAGCATGCCCGCTTCGCTGGACTCGACGACCTTGAAGCCTGCGTCCTTGAGGCCGAAGGTATTCTTGTCGATCATGCTCTGGATCAGGCGGTTGCCATCGTTGCCGGGCTCAATGCCGTAGATCTTGCCGCCCAGTTCTTTCTTGAATTTGGCGATGTCGGAAAAGTCTTTCAGACCCTTGTCGTAGAGCGCTTCAGGAACGGCCAGCGTGTATTTGGCGTTTTCCAGGTTGGCGCGTACGGTCTCGACAGTGCCGGCTTCGCGATAAGCCTTGATGTCGTTTTCCATGGTCGGCATCCAGTTGCCCAGAAACACGTCCATGTTCTTGCCGTCCGCCAGCGACTTGTAGGTCACGGGAACGGAGATCATGGTGGTCTTGGTCTTGTAGCCGAGCGATTCGAGTACGGCGCTGGTCACTGCGGTGGTGACGGTAATGTCGGTCCAGCCGACATCGGAGAAGTTCACGGTATGACAGGCTTCTGGTTCGGCGGCCTGAGCCAGCACCGGTATACAGAGCGTGGCGGCCAACAGTAACGGTTTGGAACCTTTCATCGGGGTGGACTCCTTCAAGTTTCTTCTTGGTCACCCGCTCACCGTTTCATCAGGTGAGCGCTGACGCGACTTATGTGTTGGCGAAGCATTTCGCGAAGCTCCATCACTGCGCCTGGCGATCGAGTCGAAGCCGATCATGTAACAGGCAAAATCAAACGCATACTGGGGGCGTCGTATCCAGTACAGGCGGGGTCGCATCCAGTGTGCGCAAGGTCGCTTACAGATTTATTCCATCGTGCAAGCGCACTTTTGCAGGGGTGGAGCAGCCAGAAAACGGCCAAAAACGTTTGCTGGGTGCGCGGCTCGAAGTCCATGGCGCGGGTGGGTATGGTGGCGTCGGTGCCAGGTGTCGAGCACTTGCGCGATGGCCCATGCTGCGGCCATTGCGCGGCAATGCGGCTCCAAGCGTAGCAGAGCGGCGAGACCGGAATGGCGGTCTGCAAAAGCCCCTTACACGGTGGTCCGGATGGGGCCGCGCCTTCGCGAACGTGGTCGTTTTGAGGGGATTAGCCCCGGTTAGTTCCGGGATGGGCGGGCACGGCACCCTCTTGCCGCGCTATCGGTCTGCTCGATTTTTGAACACCCGCACTGGCAGCCGCCACCTTTTAGCGCGCAAATAAGGATGGCCAATCGCTTCCCCACCGTGCTTTGAGTATCACTCCTGAGCCGGTTTCTCTCTGCGCGTTTCCTTGCAGTGCTACCGAATTGCTCACCTGACGCCGCCATGCGCAGCCCTCAAGGTCGCAAACAGACAGGCCGGTCGCTACCGGATAGACGCATCGCGACGTCGTTTTCAGGTGTTATTGAATGCCCGATCAATTTTAGGCATGGGATTTGCGATGTCATTGCAAGGCCTTGCTTTCAAGATGGCCATAACAAGAGCCTCGTCTGAGGCCGACCCCCGCCACGTGAGAGGAGATAGTGTGATGACATCGTTCAATCAAGGGACTCAACCCCAGAACCGCGCCCCACAGTCCATCGGTTTTCTGCTGCTGGATAACTTCACACTGATCTCCCTTGCTTCTGCGGTAGAACCTCTGCGGATGGCCAACCAGTTGTCAGGTCGCGAGCTTTATCGCTGGACCACCCTGAGCCTGGATGGCGGTCAGGTCTGGGCCAGCGATGGTTTGCAGATCACCCCGGACGCGGCGATGCATCAGGCACCGGTGATGGACACTGTGATCGTCTGCGGGGGCGTCGGCATTCAGCGCACCGTGACCCGCGAGCACGTGAGCTGGTTGCAGAGCCAGGCGCGTCAATCCCGTCGGCTGGGCGCGGTGTGCACCGGCAGCTGGGCGCTGGCATGCGCCGGCCTGCTGGACGGTTTCGATTGCAGCGTGCATTGGGAATGTCTGGCGTCGATGCAGGAAGCCTTTCCACGCGTGGCGATGAGCACACGTCTGTTCACTCTGGACCGCAACCGTTTCACCAGTTCTGGCGGCACTGCGCCACTGGACATGATGTTGCACCTGATCAGCCGCGATCATGGTCGCGAACTGTCGGCAGCGATTTCCGAGATGTTCGTCTACGAGCGTATCCGCAACGAACAGGATCACCAGCGCGTGCCGCTGAAGCACATGCTGGGCACCAATCAGCCGAAGTTGCAGGAAATCGTCGCGTTGATGGAAGCCAACCTTGAAGAGCCGATCGACCTCGACGAACTGGCCGTCTATGTCGCCGTTTCACGCAGGCAACTGGAGAGATTGTTCCAGAAGTACCTGCACTGCTCGCCGTCGCGCTATTACCTCAAACTGCGCCTGATCCGCGCCCGGCAATTGCTCAAGCAGACGCCTATGTCGATCATCGAAGTGGCATCGGTCTGCGGCTTTGTTTCCACACCGCACTTCTCCAAGTGCTACCGCGAATACTTCGGCATTCCGCCACGCGACGAACGAGTAGGCTCCAACACCGCACAGCAAGTGGCCATGATGCCTATTCCGCAGGCACTGGTACTGGCGCCGTTGTCAGGTCCGATGTCGGCACTGAGTCAGGCGCGCAATGAATCGACGTTTGCGAGTGTGCGCCTGTAAGCAGGGTTCATGCCCGGCTCTGCGTCGCGGCCCACGCCGGACGCAGAGCTGCGCAACGACGCTGATCAGAGGCTGAAGCGCCCAACCATGCTGTTCAAGTCCACCGCCAGGCGCGACAGCTCGGTACTGGCTGCGCTGGTCTGGTTGGCGCCGGTGGTGGACTGGGCGGACAGGTCGCGGATGTTGACCAGGTTGCGGTCCACTTCACGCGCCACTTGCGCCTGTTCTTCAGCCGCGCTGGCGATCACCAGATTGCGTTCATTGATTTCTTCCACCGCGCTATTGATGGTGTCCAGCGCCAGACCGGCGCCCTTGGCGATGCTCAGGGTCGATTCGGCGCGCTCGGTGCTGTTGCGCATCGAGCTGACAGCCTGTTCAGTGCCGCCCTGAATGCTGCCGATCATGCGTTCGATCTCGCTGGTCGACTGCTGCGTGCGATGGGCGAGTGCGCGAACTTCGTCTGCCACGACAGCGAACCCACGACCGGCCTCACCGGCACGCGCAGCCTCGATGGCAGCGTTCAGAGCCAGCAGGTTGGTCTGATCCGCCAGGCCGCGAATCACATCCAGTACTTTGCCGATGTCGCGGGATTCGTTGGCCAGATTGCCGATCAGGTCGGCAGTCTCCTTCACGTCACCGCTCATGCGCTCGATGGCATTGACCGTTTCCAATACCAGATCACGTCCGTCGCCCGCCGACGCCGTGGCGTTGCGTGACGCTTCGGAAGTGCTGGTCGCGTTGCGAGCGACTTCTTCCACCGCGCTGGTCATTTCGTTGACTGCCGTCGCCGCCTGTTCAATCTCGTTGTTCTGCTGCGCCAGGCCGCGAGCACTCTCATCGGTCACAGCGTTCAGTTCTTCGGCCGCAGAAGCCAGTTGCGTGGCCGAGCCCGAGATGCGCTGCAACGTGTCGCGCAGTTTGTCCTGCATGGTTTTCATGGCCTGCAAGAGACGACCGGCCTCGTCGGTGCCATCCACCTGAATCGGCTGTGTCAGATTGCCTTGCGCAATGGTTTCCGCCGCTGACAATGCCGCAGCGATCGGGCGGGTGATGCTCTTGATCAGCATCCAGGCGAACACGATGGTCAGCAGGGTGGCAGCGATCAGCAGACCGATGACCATATTGAAGGCCGATTCGTATTCTGCGGCGGCCTGCTTCTTGACCTCCATCAGCTGAGCGGTGTTGATGTCGACCAGCTTGATCAGCACCGCATTCATCTGATCGGAGTTGCTGAGCATTTCTGTGTTGAGCAAGTCCTGCAGCTCGCTCACCTTGTTGGCAAGCGTCAGCGTCTTCATGCGCGATTCGAGGTCACGGTACTGTCCCAGCAACTGCACGTACTGACCGTAAAGCGCACGCTCGTTCGGGTCGCTGATCAGCTTCTCGTAAATGGCCTGGGCGTCGTTGATCTGCTTGTTGCGCATCGCCAGCAGTTCGATGGTCTTCTGCTGAATATCGGGCTCGCGGTTGACCAGCAAGCGATACGACAGCACGCGCAGGCGGATACTGACTTCTGCGAAACGATCCAGGCTCTTGATGCTCGGCACGTTGTTGTCGGCGAGCACTTCGGTCGCGCCGCGGATCTTGCTCATCTGTGAGAGAGCGAAGACGCCGAGGATCAGCATCAGTGCGCCGATCATGGCAAATCCGAGAAGCGCACGCGGGGCGATATTCATATTGCGAAGGGACATAGAAGGCTTCCAGAGTCAGAGTGCGCGTTCCATGCGACAAAACAAAAAGTAACGTGAGTGGGTGCCTATCGGTCAGATGCCCGAACACTTGAGCGGCTGCGCTGCAATCAGCGTCGCCCGATTCATGACGTTTTTTTCACGCATCCGGTTTTACAGTCGCAAAGCCTTGAAAGTACTGACTGCCGGGGCTTTCGGTCTGTAATGTTGCGTCCCGCGGCTGTGCGTTTTTGTCGCAGGCGGGAACCGTCTGACGAACAGCCGGAACAAGCCCCCACAATCGTAGTCACAAGGCCCCCATGCGTTCCGTTATCGACGTGTCCATGACGTAAGACGCCGCGCCCCAAGGGCCTGAGCGCTGGCATGCGCAGTGACTTTTCTTTATCGTGTGCGCCCGTTGAAATTTGCTCGAGTAATCAAAATGTTGGAAGCCTCCCTAAGCCAGTTGGAACAGCTTGTCGGTGACCTGGTACAACAGAACCAGAACCTGCAGGAAATGAATGCCCAGCTCACCGCAGAGCTGGCAAAAGTCAGGGACGAAAACGACAGTTTGCAACTGAGTCTGATGGAGCAGGAAGAAAAGCAGGGCAGCACCGCCGCCCGCATTCAGGCACTGGTTGATCGGGCAACCAGCGCCAGCGCTGTCAGCGCATGAGCTTCGACCGAGACGGGGTAACCGTCCTTTCGATTCTGGGCAATCAATATTCGGTCAAGGCTCCGGAAGGCGAGGACGTGAAGCTCCTGCAAGCCGCCGCCATGCTCAACGCCTCGCTGGCCGACACCAAACGCAAATACCCGACCCTCATCGGCGACCGCCTGCTGGTGCTTGCCGCACTGAACCTCTGCTCTCAGCAGATCGATCTGAAAGACAAGCACAAGGGCGAACTGGCGCGCTATGAAGATCAGGTCAGTGCGACGGTTGACGTGATTGCCAAGACGCTTTCGCAGGGCTGAAGGTTTCCGGCGCGCTTGGGTCCTGATGCGGAGTGTCCTGAGCGCCTTTGTGGGACTTGTCCGCGAAAAAAGGGTTTTAACCCTGACTCTGTCTGTACGTTGCCAGTGCGGGCAGCAGTTGCTGGTCGATTGCCTGGCGCACGGCGGGGAGGATGGTGGCGCTGCCGGTCAACAGTTGCTCGACCAGGCGCCGCAGTGCGGCGGCGCGTTCTGCGTTGAGGCCGCGCACCACGTGGGCGCAGGCTTGTTCTGCGGTGGCACCGCCGGGCATGTCAAAGCCCAATGCCCTGAATTGGCCAATCAGGTCTTCTTGATCAATCAGGTCCGCGTGCATCATGGCGTGGCTTCCGTTGTTTGAATTTGCCTCGATTCTGGTAGCAGCTTTGCGCTCGGGCAACCCTTCGCGATCAACGATGGCCGGATTGGCTATGAACGTGTCGTTTTCAGTCGTTCGACAGGCTGTCCAGTGTCTGGTCAACCATGGCCTTGGCCATTTCCGTGAGGTGCATGATCGAAAGGGTCAGATCGCGTTGCACGCCGCTCATGCTGTCGCTGAATTCATAGGCGCTGGTCACCGCGCAACGCAGCAGGTCGCTGGCGTGCATCAGTGCGTCTTCATGGCTCAGGGCTGGATTGACTTTGAAGGCGGGTAGATCCGGGACGAATTTCAGCATAGGGATGATTCCTAATCGGCTATCAATAGGTCGTCACCCTCGGCTACTAATCGAAAGTGGCGGCCGTGCGCAGGTAGTAGCCCGGTGATTAGGAACCGGTGCGTCCGAAAACGCCCTGACGCACGGCCACCATAAAACGCAGGCCGTAAAAAAGCGCCTTGCACAGGTGGCGCATTGCGCCTAATCACACCGAGGGCTACTACTCCTCATCGCTGAATATGCAGCGACCGGCGCAGAGTAGTGGTCGAGCGGGGGAGGCACAAGGGGGCGGGAGTTTCTCGGAAATGTCCTGCAAAAGAAAGGGAAACGCCCTGCAAATTCGTTACAAATTCTTGTTCAGGGCGCAGGTTTGCTAAACTGCCCGGCCTGCCAGGAGCTGCCATGAATTACCGTCACGCCTACCATGCCGGCAACCACGCCGACGTGTTCAAACACATTGCCCTGACTCGCCTGATCGCCCTCATGGCGCGCAAGGAGCAACCGTTCGCCTACCTCGACACCCACGCAGGCCTCGGGCTTTACGACCTCAAGGGTGATCAGGCCACTCGCACTGGCGAATGGCTGGAAGGCATCGGCCGTCTGTGGGATGCGCAGGACCTGCCCGCGCTGGCCGCTGATTACCTGCAAGTGCTGCACGACATGAACCCGGATGGCGAGCTGCGCTACTACCCAGGGTCGCCCGAGCTGGCACGCCGCCTGACCCGCGAGCGTGAGCGTGTGCTGCTCAACGAGAAACACCCCGAAGACGGGCGTCTGCTCAAGGACAACATGAAGGGTGATCGCCGCGTCGCGGTTCACTTAGGCGAAGGCTGGCATGTGCCGCGTGCGTTGCTGCCGGTTGCTGAAAAGCGCGCCGTGATGCTGATCGATCCGCCGTTCGAGCAGCTCGATGAAATGAAGCGTTGCGCCGTGGCGCTGAAGGAAGCCATCAGTCGCATGCGGCAGACCGTGGCGGCCATCTGGTATCCGATCAAGGACCCGCGCCTGCTCAAGCGCTTCTATCAGGACCTGGCCGAAACCGGCGCACCCAAGCTGCTGCGCGTCGAGTTATACGTCCACCCGCTGGACACGCCCGCCAGCCTCAACGGCTCTGGCCTGGCCATCGCCAACCCGCCCTGGGGCCTGGAAGAAGAACTGCGCGAACTGATGCCGTACCTGGCCGACACACTGGGCCAGACCCAGGGCGGCTGGAAGATGGATTGGTTGATTGCGGAACAGTAATGCCTGATCAGGTTGATCGTGTGAGCGAACTTGTTCGCGAATGAGGTCAATGAAGTCGGCAGAGATGCGTGGTTTGGGCCTCGGTCTTCGCGGACAAGTCCACTCCCACCAAAGGGCCGCGTGCCCGTCCAGCGTAGGAGCGAACTTGTTCGCGAATGAGGTCAATGAAGTCGGCAGAGATGCGTGGTTTGGGCCTCGGTCTTCGCGGGCAAGTCCGCTCCCACCAAAGGGCCGCGTGCCCTCCAGCGTAGGAGCGGACTTGTTCGCGAATGAGGTCGATGCAGCCGCAGAGATGCGTGGGTTGGGCCTCGGTCTTCGCGGACAAGTCCGCCCCCACCAAAGGGCCGCGTGCCCTCCAGCGTAGGAGCGAACTTGTTCGCGAATGAGGTCGATGCAGCCGCAGAGATGCGTGGGTTGGGCCTCGGTCTTCGCGGACAAGTCCGCCCCCTCGGGTGTGGTTATCCTGTTTGCGAATGAGCCTTCATGAGGGTCAAGCCGGCAGACAAACCCCGGTACCACCCAGGCCGCAATAGCCCTGTGGGTTTTTGGCCAGGTACTGCTGGTGGTAAGCCTCGGCGAAGTAGACGGTCGGGGCCTGTTCGATTTCCGTGGTGATGCCGCCCAGGCCGGCCTTGCTCAGTTCGGCCTGGAACGTCTCGGCGCTGGCTTTGGCGGCTTTGAGCTGTTCGGGGGTGGTGCAGTAGATCACCGAGCGGTATTGCGTGCCGATGTCGTTGCCCTGACGCATGCCTTGGGTGGGGTTGTGTGCTTCCCAGAACACTTTGAGCAGCGATTCGTAGCTGATCTTTTCAGGCTCGTACACCACCAGCACCACCTCGGTGTGGCCGGTCAGGCCGGAGCAGACTTCTTCGTAGGTCGGGTTCGGCGTGAATCCGCCCGCGTAACCGACGGCAGTGCTCACCACACCTTCCTGTTGCCACAGGCGACGTTCCGCACCCCAGAAGCAACCCATGCCGAAGATGGCGAATTCCACGTTGCTGGAGAACGGGCCCAGCAGCGGGTTGCCGTTGACGTAGTGGGTTTCCGGAAGTGTCATGGGGGTTTCACGACCCGGCAGTGCTTGTTCAGCGGTAGGCAGTACGTTTTTGTTCACAAGAATTTCCGAGCGCAGAGTCATGAACCATATCCTCTCGTTAGAGACAGGCAGCGGGGGCCAGGACGGATGAATGCAATTACATAGGTCCCGTTACACGTAGAAACAAGTGCTGCCGTGTAAAAACAGACCGACAGTGTGCCCGACAGTGCAGAGGGCAGGAAGGGGGGGGTCAGGCCGACGGTCGGCGCGGGTAGCGTTGCAGCTTCTCGATCAGCTGTTCGCCGGGGATGGGTTTGTCGAACAGATAACCCTGGCCGACGTCGCAACGGTGACGGCGCAGGAACGTCAGCTGAGCGGCGGTTTCGATGCCTTCGGCCACCACTTTGAGCTTGAGGTTGTGCGCCATCGCGATGACCGCCGACGTGATTTCCATGTCGTCTTCGTCATCCGGAATATCGCGGATGAAGCTGCGATCGATTTTGATCACATCGATGGGGAATTTCTTCAAGTAACTGAATGACGAATACCCGGTGCCGAAGTCGTCCATCGCCAGTGACAGGCCCAGCTTCTTCAGCGAGTCCAGCTGCTGGCGAGTATCTTCGGTAGCTTCCAGCAGCAGACCTTCGGTCAATTCCAGTTCCAGCAGCGATGGATCGAGCTGTTCCTCTTTGAGGATCGAGGCAATCGACGACACCAGTTCCGGGTCGGAGAACTGTTTGGGCGAGACATTGATTGCCACCTGCAGCTTGCCGAAACCTGCGGCAGTCAGGGCCTTGCTCATGCGGCAGGACTGGCGCGCCACCCACTTGCCGATCGGGATGATCAGGCCGGTCTCTTCGGCCACACTAATGAACTGATCAGGACGAATCATGCCTTTTTCAGGATGATTCCAGCGCAGCAACGCTTCCATGCCAATCAGCCGACCGGACAGCAGGCACAGCTTGGGCTGGTAGAAGACTTCCAGTTCGTTCTGGGTCAGGGCGCGACGCAGGTTGTTTTCGACGAACAGCTTGTAACTGGCCTCGGCATTGAGCGCTTCGGTGAACACTTGAACCTGATGCTTGCCGTTGGCTTTGGCTTTGTGCAGCGCAAGGCCTGCGTTCTTCATCAGGGTCTGCGGGTCACGGCCGTGCAGCGGCGCGCAGGCCAGGCCAACCGAGCCGGTCACGCTGATCAACTGATTATCGACGAACATCGGCTTGTCCAGCGTGGCCAGTACCTGGCTGGCGATGTTCTGACCGGCTTCCTGATCGGTGTGATCGAGCAGCACGGCGAACTCGTTACTGGCAAAGCGCGCCAGCACATCCGTCGGGCTCAAGGTATTGCGCAGACGGCGTGCAAGGCTGATCAGCAGCTTGTCGCCGGTCTGGTGGCCGAGACTGTCATTGATGCGCTTGAAGTTGTCGATGTCGACCAGCAGCAGGCTCATGGGCGTGTCGGTGTCGCGGTCGAAGCGCTCGTCCAGATTGCGAATGAACGCCGGCCGGTTGCCCAGGTTGGTCAGGTTGTCGGTGTAGGCCAGTCGCTCGATGCGCTGTTGCGCGAGCTTGCTCTGGGTGATGTCTTCGTAAATGCCGATGTAGTGCGTCAGTTCGCGGTTGTCGCCATATACCTTGGAAATCGACAACTGGCTCCAGTACGGTTCCAGGTTCTTGCGACGGCTCTTGAATTCGCCCTGCCAACTGTTGCTGCTGGTCAGGCTGGAATTGGCTTCGAGCAGCAGTTCGTTGAGGTTCTCCAGCGCCGGCAGTTCCGACAGCTTGCGGCCAGCGACCTCTTCGGAGCTGTATTGGGTGATGGCCGTGAAGCTTGGGTTGACGTACTCGACCACGCCATCGCAATTGACCAGCAGGAACGCATTGGCGCTCTGTTCGACTGCCCGCTGGAACAGGTGCAGCGCATTGGTCGCGGCGCGGCGGTTGAGGTTATTGATGACCTGCGCGAACTGATCGGCAAGCTCACCGGCGAAGGCGATCTCGTCGGACTGCCACTCGCGGGTTGCCCCGGTCTGCTCCAGGCACAGCACCCCCACGACCTGCCCGTCGATGCGGATACTCGCGTCGAGAATGGCGTTGGTTTGCATGGGATACAGGCTTTCGGCCAGCTCTCGCGTGCGCGGGTCGGACTGAATGTCCGAGGCGTCAATCGCCCGGCTGGTGTGCAGCGCTTGAAGGTAACCGGGGTACGGGCTGATATCGACGCTGCTGCGAGGCTGGTAGTCGCCGGTCTGCCGGTGATAGTCGGCAATCGGCTCCATGCATTTGTCGTTGAGGTTCCAGATGCTGACCCGGTCGACGTCGTAGATATCGCATGCGCTTTTGGTGATCAGCTCTGCGGCTTCCAGCAGAGTATTGGTGGTCGTGTAGCGGTGACGCGTGAGGCGCAGAATCAGATCCTGCTGGGCGCGCACGCGCTCCAGATGCGCATATTGGTCACGCTGGGCGCGCTGGTTGAGTTCCAGTGCGATCTGCAGGCGCGAGTTGCGGGTCTCCAGATCACTGTCGACGCTCCATTCGCCCTCGTTGAGCGACTCTTCCACGATGAGGAAATAACCACGCAGCAGGTGACGATTGTGTTGTTTGTAAGCCTCGCCGATTTCCAGCAGACCGAGCGGACCTCTGGGCGTATGAAGGGTGTAGCGAATCAGGTAATTGTTGGATGTTGCCAGTTGCAGTTGTAACTCGTCATGCAACTGATAGCGCGCTTCAGGCTCCATCAGGCTGGCGTAGGGTGATCCAATCAGGGCGCAGAGATCCACGGCAGGCAGGCCGAACTGTTTTTCACAGTTAGCATCGAGGTACAGCAGCGCCCAATTGGCTTCGTTAAGCCGCTCGAAACGCAGCATGCCCAGGCGCGAAGGCACAGGCAATTGCGTCACTACCTCGGCTGCGGTTCTACCGGCAGCATCGGTCTGGCTTTTCATCAACAAACTCGCTTCCGGAATACTGATCGCGTTGGGCCAAAGGCCATTTCCGCGTATGGCAAGGTTGCATCATGCGGCCCAGGCTTACAAGAGACCGCGGTGGCTTAGTGCTATAAAAGTGTCGGCCGCAAGAGTCAGATCTTCAGCGCACGTGGTCGGATAGGCTAAACGATTCAGGTTTAGGGGAAAAATCCCGTTTTTATTGCGCGATTCACACGGCTACAGGTGTATCAGCAGAAAACCGTTCACGCAAAAAAAGCCCCGCTCGAGGCGGGGTTGAGGTTCGAGCGTGGCAGCTCGCAAACGCAGACGGCAAAGCCTGCCGTGAGGCAGGCCTGCTCGGGCTTACAGCAGAATGGTGCGGATGTCCGCCAGCAATTCGCTCAAGCGCTTGGTGAAGCGGGCAGCGGCCGCGCCGTTGATCACACGGTGATCGTAGGACAGCGACAGCGGCAGCATCAGCTTGGGCTGGAAGGCTTTGCCGTCCCAGACAGGCTGGATGGTAGCCTTGGAAACACCCAGGATCGCCACTTCCGGCGCGTTGACGATCGGCGTGAAGCCGGTGCCGCCAATGTGACCGAGGCTGGAGATGGTAAAGCAGGCGCCTTGCATGTCGTTGGCGGTCAGCTTCTTGGTGCGGGCCTTTTCAGCCAGTGCAGCGGCTTCGGCAGCCAGTTGCAGCAGGCTCTTCTGATCGACATCACGAATGACCGGGACCAGCAGACCGTCAGGAGTGTCCACGGCGAAACCGATGTGCACGTACTTCTTGCGGATCACAGCCTTGCCGCTTGGGGCCAGCGAGGCGTTGAAGTCAGGCAGTTCCTTGAGCAGATGTGCGCAGGACTTGAGCAGCAACGGCAGAACGGTCAGCTTGACGCCGGCTTTCTCGGCAGCGCCTTTCTGCGCAACGCGGAAAGCTTCCAGTTCGGTGATGTCGGCCTGGTCGAATTGGGTGACGTGCGGGATGTTCAGCCAGCTGCGGTGCAGGCCGGTTGCGCCCAGTTGCATCAGGCGGGTCATCGGCACTTCTTCGATTTCGCCGAAGCGGCTGAAGTCGACTTCCGGAATCGGCTGTATGCCCATGCCGCCGCTCGCGCCGCCAGCTGGAGCTTCCTTGGCCTTCTGCATCATGGTCTTGACGTAAGCCTGGACGTCTTCCTTCAGCACACGACCGTGCGGGCCGGTGGCGCTGACCGCGCTCAGCTCGACGCCGAATTCGCGGGCCAGTTGACGAACCGCCGGGCCGGCATGGACCTTGGCGCCGTCTTTGGCCGGTGCAGTCGGTGCTGGCGCCGCTTCTGCCTTGGGAGCAGGAGCCGCGGCAGGAGCCGGTGCCGCTTCAGACTTGGCAGGGGCTGCGGCCGGTGCGCTCGCGGCAGGAGCCGGAGCGGCCGCTGGCGCTGCGCCTTCGACTTTCAGCTTGAGGATCAGGTCGCCGGTGCCGACTTCCTGGTCCAGTTTGACTTCGATGCTTTCCACGACGCCTGCCGCTGGAGAAGGAATCTCCATGCTGGCCTTGTCGGATTCCAGGGTGATCAGCGACTGATCGGCCTGGATGCTGTCACCGACCTTGACCATCAGTTCGATGATCTTGGCTTTGCCCGATGAGCCGATATCCGGCACATGGATATCCTGAACGCTGGCGCTGGCTGCTGGAGCCGGTTCGGCAGCAGCAGGCGCCGGTGCAGCGTCGGCCGGCTTTTCAGCGGCAGCAGGCGCAGCAGCGGGTTCGGCGGCAGGTGCGGCAGCGGCCTCGCCTTCGATTTCCAGCTCGAACAGCTCATCGCCTTCTTTCAGACGGTCGCCCAGCTTGACCTTCATGGTTTTGATCACACCAGCCTTGGGGGCCGGGATTTCCATGCTTGCCTTGTCGGACTCAAGCGTCAGAACGCTCTGGTCAGCTTCGATGCGATCACCGACCTTGACCATCAATTCAATGACTTCACCTTCACCGTTGCCGATGTCGGGTACGCGAATTAGCTCACTCACTCTGTATCTCCTTGGGAGAACCTGTTCACTCACGAATACGCTGGTTCAGTTACAACGAAACAGCCTTGGATGCTCATTTACGCCCGGTAAATTCCGCATCCTCGGCTGTCTACGCTCTGATCAGCGCTCTTGAAGCAGACTCTTAGCAGTCCAGTGGATTGCGTTTGTCTGGATCGATGCCGAACTTCGCGATGGCTTCAGCCACGACTTTAGGTTCGATATCGCCGCGATCAGCCAAGGCTTCCAGGGCTGCCAGCACAACGAAGTGACGATCGACTTCAAAGAAGTGACGCAGCTTCTTGCGGCTGTCGCTACGGCCGAAACCGTCGGTGCCCAGGACTTTGTATTCCTTGGTTGGAACCCACTGACGAATCTGGTCAGCGAACAGCTTCATGTAGTCGGTCGATGCGATGACCGGACCCTTGCGACCGTTGAGGCACTGCTCGACGTAGCTCAGCTCCGGCTTGCGGCCAGGGTGCAGGCGATTATCACGCTCTACAGCCAGACCGTCGCGACGCAGTTCGTTGAAGCTGGTCACGCTCCAGACGTCGGCACCGATGTTGAACTCGTCACGCAGAATCTTCGCCGCTTCGCGAACTTCACGCAGAATGGTGCCCGAGCCCAGCAACTGGACGTGGTGCGCCGCTTCCTTGGTGTCTTCTTCAAGCAGGTACATGCCCTTGATGATGCCTTCCTCGACACCGGCCGGCATGGCTGGCTGGGCGTAGGATTCGTTCATCACGGTCAGGTAGTAGAAAACGTCCTGCTGTTCTTCGAACATCAGACGCATGCCTTCACGAATGATGACAGCCAGCTCGTAGCCGTACGTCGGGTCGAAGGTGCGGCAATTCGGGATGGTCGACGCCAGAATGTGACTGTGACCATCTTCGTGCTGCAGGCCTTCGCCGTTGAGCGTGGTACGACCGGCGGTGCCGCCGACCAGGAAGCCACGGGTGCGGCTGTCGCCAGCGGCCCAGGCCAGGTCGCCGATACGCTGGAAACCGAACATCGAGTAGAAGATGTAGAACGGAATCATCGGCTGGTTGTGGCTGCTGTACGAAGTACCTGCAGCGATGAAGGAGGACATGGCGCCTGCTTCGTTGATGCCTTCTTCGAGGATCTGACCTTTCTTGTCCTCGCGGTAGAACATCACCTGCTCTTTATCGACTGGCTCGTAGAGCTGGCCGACGGAGGAGTAGATGCCCAACTGGCGGAACATGCCTTCCATACCGAAAGTACGGGCTTCGTCCGGGATGATCGGAACGATACGCTGGCCGACTTCCTTGTCCTTGACCAGTTGGGTCAAGATGCGCACGAAAGCCATGGTGGTGGAAATTTCGCGGTCGCCCGAACCGTCAAGAATGGCCTTGAGGGTATCGAGTGGCGGCGTCGGCAGGTTGAAGCTCTGTGCGCGACGCTGTGGCACGAAACCGCCCAGTGCAGCACGGCGCTCGCTCAGGTAACGGGCTTCGGCGCTGCCTTCTTCCGGCTTGTAGAACGGCAGGGCTTCGAGTTCGGAGTCCTTGACCGGGATGTCGAAACGGTCACGGAAGTGACGCAGGCTGTCGACATCGACCTTTTTGGTGTTGTGCGCAGTGTTTTTCGCTTCACCGGCGCCGGTGCCATAACCCTTGATGGTCTTGGCCAGAACCACGGTCGGTTGACCCTTGTGGTTGACGGCTTCGTGGTAGGCGGCATAGACCTTGTATGGGTCGTGACCACCACGGTTGAGTTTCCAGATCTCGTCGTCGGACAGGTCGGCAACCATCGCCTTGAGTTCAGGCGAGTTGAAGAAGTGCTCCCGGACGAACGCGCCGTCCTTGGCCTTGTAGTTCTGGTATTCGCCGTCGATGACTTCGTCCATGCGACGTTGCAGGATACCGTCGACGTCCTTGGCCAGCAGTGGGTCCCAGAAACGGCCCCAGATGACTTTGGTGACGTTCCACTGGGCGCCACGGAACACGCCTTCCAGTTCCTGGATGATCTTGGCGTTGCCGCGAACCGGACCGTCCAGACGCTGCAGGTTGCAGTTCACGACGAAGATCAGGTTGTCCAGCTTCTCGCGACCGGCCAGGGCGATGGCACCCAGGGATTCCGGCTCGTCGGTCTCGCCGTCGCCCAGGAAGCACCAGACTTTCTGCTTGCCTTCCGGGATGAAACCGCGGTGTTCCAGGTACTTCATGAAGCGTGCCTGGTAAATCGCCTGGATCGGGCCAAGGCCCATCGACACAGTCGGGAACTGCCAGAAATCTTTCATCAGCCACGGGTGTGGATAAGACGACAGGCCGTTGCCGTCGACTTCCTGACGGAAATTGTTCATCTGCTCTTCGGTGATGCGGCCTTCCATGAACGCACGGGCGTAGACGCCTGGCGATGCGTGACCCTGGAAGTAGATCAGGTCGCCGCCGTGTTCTTCGGTCGGGGCCTGGAAGAAGTAGTTGAAGCCGATGTCATACAGCGTGGCGCTGGAAGCAAAGCTCGAAATGTGACCGCCCAGGTCCGGATCGTTCAGGTTGGTTTTGACAACCATGGCCAAAGCGTTCCAGCGCACCAGGGAGCGAATGCGGCGTTCCATGAACAGGTCGCCAGGCATGCGTGCTTCGTGGGTGACAGGGATCGTGTTGCGATAGGGCGTGGTGATGGCGTAAGGCAACTGCGAACCACTGCGGGTGGCGAGTTCGCCCAGACGGGTCATCAGGTAGTGAGCACGGTCTTCGCCTTCTTTGTCGAGAACCGATTCCAGGGCGTCCAGCCATTCCTGGGTTTCGACGGGATCGAGGTCTTGCATGGCTTGCTCCAGGGCGGAAAGGCTTCCAGAATCGGTTGCCTGAGTTTGCGACTGGCCTTGTGGGCAGACGACATAAATTCTTGGATTACCGGAGGTTGGCCCGGCGGCGTGTAGTTTTACTACAAATCGACGACTATTTCAGCCCTCCGAGTAACTGACCCAGTAGTAAAACTACAGAGAAGCGACCAAATCGCTCCTGTTGTGTTGTGAGATAAATCGTTACTGTTGATAAGTAGTGAAGGTGCTGCGGTAAAAAGTCGAGATTTTATGCTTATAAAACGATTTTTCCAGCAATTTATAACCTTTGTTCGACAAGCGGCGGTGGCAGGTGGATCTTGCAGTCATGGCAGGCAGCCCTTCGCACGCCGATCAAGGATAGACCATGAGCCTACCTTTACTGGCCGATTTTCCGGCCATCCTGCTGCCATTGATTACCCGAGTACAACAGACATTTCGTACAGCTCTCGCTGACTTTTCGGCTGATGCATTGACCTCTTTCGAGGCCTGGCCTGCGTCGCGCCGTGACGCGTTCGACCGGGTCTGTGCGGCCAGCGATTTCGTCACCGAACAGGTTTGCCGGGATCCGCGCATGCTGTTGGAGATGGCCGAATCGGGCGAACTGGAGCGTAGCTTCTCCGCTGGCGAGCTGCGCGGGCAAATCGCCGACGCACTGAGCACGGCCACCACCGATGACGAGCTGGGGCGTAATCTACGTCGCCAACGCATGCGTCAGCAAGTGCGGATTATCTGGCGCGACCTGACCCGTCAGGCCGACTTGATCGAAACCTGTCGCGACCTGTCGGACATGGCCGACGGCTGCATCGACCTGGCTTATCAATGGCTGTACGAGCGGCACTGCCAGCAATTCGGTACGCCCACCGGTCGCCGCACCGGCCTGCCGCAGCACATGGTGATTCTCGGCATGGGCAAGCTGGGCGCGGTCGAGCTGAACCTGTCGTCCGACATCGATCTGATCTTCGGTTACCCGGAAGGCGGGGAAACCGTGGGCACCAAGCGCGCGCTCGACAACCAGGAATTCTTCATCCGTCTGGGTCAACGGCTGATCAAAGCGCTGGACCCGGTGACCGTGGACGGCTTCGTGTTCCGCGTCGACATGCGCCTGCGGCCTTACGGTTCTTCCGGGGCGTTGGTGCTCAGCTTCAATGCGCTGGAGCAGTATTACCAGGATCAGGGCCGCGACTGGGAACGTTACGCGATGATCAAGGCGCGGGTGGTGGGCGGCGATCAGAAGGCGGGCGCCGAACTGCTGGCCATGCTGCGTCCTTTCGTCTATCGCCGTTACCTGGACTTCTCCGCCATCGAAGCGCTGCGCACCATGAAGCAGCTGATTCAGCAGGAAGTGAAGCGCAAGGGCATGGCCGAGAATATCAAGCTCGGCGCGGGCGGCATTCGTGAAGTGGAGTTCATTGCGCAGGCGTTCCAGCTGATTCATGGCGGTCGCGACCTGAGCCTTCAGCAGCGCCCGCTGTTCAAGGTGCTCAAGACTCTGGAAGGGCAGGGTTATCTGCCTGGCGCGGTGACCGAAGAACTACGCGAAGGCTACGAGTTCCTGCGCTACACCGAACATGCTATTCAGGCAATTGCCGATCGCCAGACTCAGATGCTGCCGGACAACGAGCTGGATCAGGCACGCATCGCGCTGATCATGGGTTTTGCCGACTGGGCGAGCTTCCATGAACGGTTGATGTACTGGCGCGGCCGGGTATCGTGGCATTTCCGGCAGGTGATTGCCGATCCGGATGCCGATCCCGACGAGGAGCAGGAAGACGAAGAAGTCGTCGTTGGCGGTGAATGGCTGCCGCTGTGGGAAGAGTCTCAGGATGAAGACGCCGCGGGTCGCCAGCTTTCCCAGGCGGGCTTCGTCAATGCCGACGCTGCCATCAAGCACCTGGCCAATCTGCGCAGCAGCCCGCACCTGCGTTCTATGCAACGCCTCAGTCGCGAGCGGCTGGATGCCTTCATTCCGCGCCTGCTGGCTCAGGCCGTGGAACATGAGAAACCCGATCTGGTGCTTGAGCGCGTGTTGCCGCTGGTGGAAGCGGTGGCGCGGCGTTCGGCTTATCTGGTGCTGCTCACGGAAAATCCCGACGCGCTGCGCCGCCTGTTGACACTGTGCGCGGCCAGTCCGTGGATTGCCGAGCAGATTGCCCGCTTTCCGCTTCTGCTTGATGAATTGCTCAACGAAGGGCGCCTGTTCAACCCGCCTCTGGCTCCGGAACTGGCGGCCGAGCTGCGCGAGCGGCTGATCCGTATACCCGAGGACGACCTCG
>NZ_MUIO01000084.1 GCF_002087235.1 Pseudomonas floridensis
GCTGTGTTCGACCCTGTACTGTTCGTCTTCCTCAACAAAGCCCGTAACCGCATCAAGGTGTTGTATTGGGAACGCAACGGCTTCTGCCTTTGGCTCAAACGCCTGGAGTCCGAGCGTTTCAAAACATCGCCTGATGCCACGGACGAGGCGATCATCCTCAGCGTCCAGGAACTGAACTGGCTGCTCGACGGTTTCGATCTCTGGCGCAACCGTCCTCATCAAGTTTTGACGCCGCGTTACGTAGCATGACCCGGTATAATCCGGGCCATGATTTCTCTGCCCGATGACCTTCCTGATGATCCTGTTCTGCTCAAGCAACTGCTGCTTGAGGCGCTCAATCGTCAGGAGGAATCGGCCCAGGCTTATCAGACCCACATCGTCGACCTGAAAGAGCAGATCAAGCTGCTGCGCGACCGTCTGTTTGGGCGCAAGTCCGAGCAAACCGTTGAGCCCGATACGCCGCAACTGGCCTTGTTCAATGAGCCTGAAAGCGAGCCGATGCCGCTCGTTGAGTCACCTGACGAAGAAGCCGTTGCGCCGACGCCACGCCGCGGCAAGCGCAAGCCACTGTCGGCTGATCTGCCACGCATCGAAGTCATCCACGAACTGCCTGAACACGAACTGACCTGTGCTTGCGGTTGCCGCAGACATGCCATCGGCGAAGAGACCAGTGAACAACTGGATATCGTGCCGATGCAGATCCGGGTCATCAAACATATCCGCAAGGTCTACGGGTGCCGGGGCTGCGAAGCCGCCCCGGTCACGGCTGACAAACCTGCGCAAGTGATCGAAAAGAGTATGGCCAGCCCAGGCGTACTGGCCATGCTGCTCACGACCAAATACGTCGATGGCCTGCCGCTGCACCGCTTCGAAAGTGTGCTGAGCCGACACGGCATCAAGATCCCTCGACAAACGCTGGCTCGCTGGATTATCCAGTGCAGCGAACACTTTCAGCCGCTGATCAACTTGATGCGTGACCGACTGCTGGAAAGTCCGGTCATCCACTGCGATGAAACCCGTGTCCAGGTGTTGAAAGAACCGGATCGAGACCCGACCAGTCAATCCTGGATGTGGGTGCAAGCCAGTGGCCCACCGGATCGAAAAGTTGTGCTGTTTGATTACACGTCCAGCCGTGCGCAGGACGTGCCGTTGCGCTTGCTGGACAGTTACCGTGGCTATGTCATGACCGACGATTACGCCGGCTATAACGCATTGGCGTTGCAGCCAGGTGTGGAGCGTCTGGCGTGCATGGCCCATGCACGACGCAAGTTCGTGGACGCGCAAAAAGTGCAGCCCAAGGGTAAAACCGGACGGGCCGATATCGCGCTGACGATGATCAACAAACTGTACGGCATCGAGCGTGAGCTCAAGGACGTCAGCGATGAACAGCGGTTTGTCGGTCGACAGGAGAAAAGCCTGCCGATCCTGACCCAACTGAAAGACTGGCTGGATAAAACCCAGCCTCAGGTCACGGCGCAAAGTGCTTTGGGCAAGGCCGTGCATTATCTGGCGAATAACTGGAGCCGCCTAGAGCGCTACGTCGAAGCGGGTTACTTGCCCATCGATAACAACGCGGCCGAAAGAGCGATCAAGCCGTTTGTCATCGGTCGCAAGGCCTGGCTGTTCAGCGATACCATCAATGGCGCCAGTGCCAGCGCGAAGATCTACAGCCTGGTCGAGACCGCCAAGGTCAACGGCCAGGAGCCTTATACGTGGCTGCGCCACGTACTTGAGCGGCTGCCGCACGCCTCGTCTGTAGCAGACTACGAAGCTCTGCTGCCATGGAACTGCTCGCCAGAAATGCAACGGTAAACCGTTGCCCGATTGTTTGGCAGGTGGGGTTTATGGATCGCATACGACTTTTTCGACTTTGCTGTCGGGGCGCATCATGGCTGGCAAGCTCCAGAAAGAAATCGGGAGCACAGCATCGGGCTTCAGTTAGTTGCTTGGAATGTGGGGTTCGTGGAGCGGATACCATCATGGCGACGGGCTCCTGAGAGAATCGGGAGCACAGCATCGAGCATCACATAAGCGCTTGGAATGTGGGGTTCATGGAGCGCTTACAAAAAACGGGCCAGGTATCACTACCTGGCCCGTTTTGCATTGCGGCGTACCGTCAGAGCATTGCCTTGGCGATCTTGGCCTGCTCGTCGGCGTGATACGAAGAACGCACCAGCGGGCCGGACGCAACGTTCTTGAAGCCCATCTTGTACCCCTCCTCGGCGAACCAGGCGAAGGTATCGGGGTGCACGAAACGCTGCACCGGCAAGTGGTTGCGCGAAGGCTGCAGGTACTGACCCAGCGTCAGCATGTCAATGTCATGCTCGCGCATGCGCTGCATCACTTCGATGACTTCGTCGTCGGTCTCACCCAGACCCAGCATCAGGCCGGATTTGGTCGGTACGTGCGGGACCATCTGCTTGAAGCGTTGCAGCAGGGTCAGCGACCACTGATAGTCCGAGCCAGGACGTGCGGCTTTGTACAGGCGCGGCACGGTTTCCAGGTTGTGGTTGAACACATCCGGCGGCTCGGCGGCGGTGATTTCCAGTGCCACGTCCATGCGCCCACGGTAGTCCGGCACCAGCGTTTCGAGCTGGACACCCGGCGACAGCAGGCGGATTTCACGGATGCAGTCGGCAAAGTGCTGAGCACCACCGTCGCGCAGGTCATCACGGTCGACCGAGGTAATCACCACGTACTTCAAACGCAGGTCGGCGATCGCCACCGCCAGGTTCTTCGGCTCATCGGTGTCCAGCGCTTTCGGGCGACCATGGCCCACGTCACAGAACGGGCAGCGACGGGTGCAGATATCGCCCATGATCATGAACGTCGCAGTGCCGCCGGAGAAGCATTCGCCCAGATTAGGGCAGGACGCCTCTTCGCAGACGCTGTGCAGCTTGTGTTTGCGCAGCAGCTGCTTGATGCGGTCCACTTCCGGGGAAACCGGAATGCGCACGCGGATCCAGTCAGGCTTTTTCGGCAGATCGACGGTCGGAATGATCTTGACCGGGATGCGCGCAACCTTTTCCGCACCACGCAGCTTCACGCCGGCTTCGACTTTCGGACGGGCCACGCGCTCGGAAACGTCGAGCGCCGGGATCAGGGTTTGCACGGTGTCAGTCATATTCGTTTATTCCGCCCGTTAGGGTCGCCTGCTCAGCGTAGTCGAGGTGTCTGACGAGCTGCGCGCGCAGTCGGGCACTTACCTCGGAAAATTCTATCTGCTCTGCGTGGTCGCTCAACTGGGTCATCGCCAGCCCCGCATAGCCACATGGGTTGATCCGGCGGAACGGTTCAAGGTCCATGTCGACGTTCAGCGCCAGACCATGGAACGAGCAACCGTTGCGAATGCGCAAACCCAGTGATGCGATCTTCGCGCCATCCACGTACACGCCCGGAGCATCTGCCTTGGCGGCTGCGCTCACCCCGTAACTGTCCAGCAGGGCGATCAGCGTGTTTTCAATCCGGGTCACCAGATCGCGCACGCCAAAACCGAGACGCCTGACATCCAGCATCAGGTAGGCCACCAGTTGACCCGGCCCATGATAAGTCACTTGGCCGCCACGATCGACCTGTACGACAGGAATATTGCCCGGCAACAGCAAATGCTCTGCCTTACCGGACTGCCCCTGAGTAAAGACGGGAGGATGCTGCACCAGCCAGACTTCGTCCGCGGCGTCTTTGCCGCGGACGTCGGTAAAGTGCTGCATGGCGTGCCAGGCGGTTTCGTAATCGATCAAGCCCAGATCACGAAAGCCCAGAGCGTCGCCCATCAGAGCACCATGTGCACGACACCCGTAGCGCGCAGAGCGCTATTGATATCGCGCAACTGGTCTTCGCCCGTGGCGACGATATGCAGTTGTACGGTGGTGTACTTGCCGTTGCTGCTCTGACGCTCGGCGAGCGTCTTGATGTCGATCTTGGCATGTCGGCTCAAGACTTCGATCACGGCATCTGTAAAGCCCACGCTGGTGTCACCGATCACTTTGATCGGGTAGTCAACGCAAGGGAATTCGATTTTGTGCGACTTGACGTAGGTATCTGTCATGGCAGTAAAGGTCTCACAAGCCGTGACGACAGACACACGGCCCGCTCAGATCATGAGCAGGCCGCGAGAAGGTCGGCATTGATTACTAATAAGGTCAGTTGAACAAGCCGTAGAAGAACAGGCGGATGCTATCCCACACGCGGCGGAAAATGCCACCTTCCTCGACAGGTTCCAGCGCAATCAGATTAGCGGTGTGAACCACCTTGTCTTCCATCTTCACTTCAACCTTGCCGATCACGTCGCCCTTGGCGATTGGCGCAACCAGCTGCGGGTTCATGGTCATGCTGGCGGTGAGCTTCTTCATGTCACCTTTAGGCATGGTCATGCTCAGGTCGTCAGCCAGGCCGGCCTTGACCTGACGCGTCGTACCCTTCCAGACCGGCGCCTGGGCCAGTTCGGTGCCCTTCTGATAGAAGTTCTGGGTTTCGAAGAAGCGGAAACCGTAGGTCAGCAGCTTCTGGGTCTCGGCAGCGCGAGCCTGCTCGCTGTTGGTGCCGAACACCACGGCGATCAGACGCATGCCGTCACGTACGGCAGAAGACACCATGCAGTAGCCCGCTTCTTCGGTGTGACCGGTTTTCAGACCGTCGACGGTCTTGTCGCGCCACAGCAGCAGGTTACGGTTAGGCTGCTTGATGCCGTTCCAGAAGAACTCTTTCTGCGAGTAGATCGCGTAGTGAGCCGGATCTTCGTGGATGATCGCACGCGCCAGCTTGGCCATGTCGTGCGCCGACGAGTAGTGCTCCGGGTTCGGCAGGCCGGTCGGGTTCATGAAGTGGCTGTTGGTCATGCCCAGGTCGCCAGCCGTCTTGTTCATCATGTCGGCGAACGCATCTTCGCTACCGGCAATGTGCTCGGAGATCGCGACGCTGGCGTCGTTACCCGACTGGATGATGATGCCGTGCAGCAGATCGCTGACGGTCACCTGGCTGCCCACCTTGATGAACATCCGCGAACCGCCTGTGCGCCAGGCGTTTTCACTGATGGTCACCGGATCGTTCTCGCCGATCTGGCCACGGCGGATTTCCAGGGTCGCGATGTACGCAGTCATCAGCTTGGTCAGGCTCGCTGGAGCCAGACGCTGATCGCCATTGTTCTCGACCAGGACGTTGCCGCTGGTGGCGTCCATCAGCACATACGACTTGGCGGCCAGTTGCGGCGCGGCCGGGGTCATCTGTTCCGCGGCCCAGGCGGCCGGAGTGATTATCAGGGGTACAAGCAGGCACAAACGTTTTGCAAAGGTGGTGATGTTCATCCGTCTCTCGAAAATGCTAATGGGCAAACATGCCCTTGCGGGCAAAGCTGAACAGACCGGCGAAGCGAGAACGCCTCGGTACGGCTCGTGGCGCCAGGCTGGAGCCCCTGGCTGACAAAGTCGTCTGTTCGACACACGACCTCGTGAGCAACTGCCTGCAACGACTGCCAATCGGCCATAAGCGCTGCCTGCAACTGCAACTCGCCCTCCTACTGTTGCCGGAGGGCGATTGTCAAAAAATCCGTTACTGATCCGATGTCACCACGCTCGGCTGCCCGAGGTTGGCCGACCTGACGCTGTCCTGCAACTGCTGGGCTTCACCCGGCGTGTCGACCGGTCCCATCCGGACCCGATAAAGCGTTTGCTGATTGCGTGCTATCGAGCTCACGAAAACCGGTGCTCGAACCATCCCGCTCAGCTTCGACCTCAGGAGCTCCGCAGCGTCCGGATTCGCGAAGGCTCCGACCTGGAGAAATAGCCCAGCGGCTTGTCCTGAAGCGTTTTTTTTTGCGTCAACCTGGACCGGCACGACAGGAGCGGCGTGTTGCTGAGGCGGTGGTGTGTACTGCTCGACCGTGCCGGTCGAGGTGCTCAATGCAGGCGGCGTGGCCTGGGCCACCACTTGCGGCTGATTGAGCATCAACGGCGCCGGACGACCACGCTGGGCCCACCATTCCTGCGGATCGATGCCTTCGACCTTGACCCGCGCCGTGCCGGTTTCGGCATAGCCAAGCTTTTTGGCAGCGGCGTACGACAGGTCGATGATGCGGTCCGAATAGAACGGCCCGCGATCATTGACCCGCAGGATCACCGTGCGGTTGTTGTCCAGGTTGGTCACCTTGACATAGCTGGGCAGCGGCAGGGTCTTGTGCGCCGCGCTCATGCCATACAGGTCGTAGACTTCGCCGTTGGCGGTGTTCTGACCATGGAACTTGGTGCCATACCAGGACGCCGTGCCCGAGGCGACGTAGCGCTTGGACTCGCTCATCGGGAAGTAGGTCTTGCCCAGCACGGTGTAGGGATTGGCCTTATAGGGACCGGTGTGCAGGGTCGGCGTGGCGTCCGGAATGCGCGAAACGTCCACATCCCACCACGGAGCGCCGTCCTTGTGGGCACGGTTGATGTCCAGACCGGGCATGGAACGCACCACCGCGCCGCCCTTGGGCGCCTGCTGAGTGGTGCGCGAAGGTGAAGAGCAACTGGCGACCAGCACGGCCAGCCCTGTCAGAACCAACAACTTCAATGGTGTACGAATCGGCAATGCCCGCATTACTTGACGCCTCGAGCTTGAACCAACGATTCAGACAGCTGATACACGGCCATGGCGTACATCACACTGCGGTTATAACGGGTAATTGCATAAAAATTGTTCAAACCCATCCAGTATTCGGGGCCATTGTCGCCCTCAAGACGGAACGCCGTCACCGGCATGTCGTCGCGCAGCGCATCATGACTCGCCCAGCCCAACCCTCGCAACTCCCCGACCGACATGACTGGATCGAGCGCAGGGCTCAAACCTTCATCGACACGGTCGCCTCGTGCGTCCGCACGGCTGACGACCGGCTGACCGCCCACCCAGCCATGCCGCTTGAAGTAGCTCGCCACACTGCCGATGGCATCGTCCGGATCGGTCCATATGTTGATATGGCCGTCGCCGTCGAAATCCACTGCATAAGCGCGAAAGCTGCTCGGCATGAACTGCGGCAGGCCCATGGCCCCGGCGTACGAACCTTTCAGGGTCAACGGATCGACCTGCTGTTCGCGCGCCAGTAACAGGAACTCTCTCAACTCCTTGCGGAAAAACGGTGCACGGGGCGGGTAATCGAAGCCCAGAGTCGACAACGCATCGATCACCCGGTAGTTGCCGGTGTTGCGGCCGAAGAATGTCTCCACGCCGATGATCGACACGATGATCTGCGCCGGCACCCCGTATTCCTGCTCGGCACGCGCCAGCGCGGCCTCATGCTGACGCCAGAAATCGACACCGCGTGCGATCCGCGCATCGGTGATGAACATCGGCCGGTAGTCCTTCCACTGCTTGATGCGCTCGGCAGGACGGGAAATGGCATCGAGAATCGGCTGCTTGCGCTCGACCTCCCGGAACAGCCCCATCAACTGCTCACCGGCAAAACCGTGATCACGCGTCATCTCGCCAACGAACTCGGCCACTTGCGGCGAGCCATCGTAATCCCCGGCAAATGCTTCCTGCACCGATCCAAGGATGCCCACCAGGCCGACCACCGGAGCATATCGAGCCCAGTTACGCATTGCTTGCATTGAGTTGTTCACCTTAATCAAACCTGAGCGATCCATTTACGATGCGTATGGATCGACATCAAAACCCCAAACGCTGACAGTAGGGTCACGAGCGAAGTTCCGCCGTAACTAATGAAGGGCAGCGGGACACCCACAACTGGCAGCAGGCCACTGACCATACCGATGTTGACGAAAACGTAAACAAAAAACGTCATGGTCAGCGCACCGGCGAGCAATTTTCCGAACAGCGTCTGCGCCTGCGCGGTGATGACCAGCCCACGGCCGATCAGCAGCATATAGATGATCAGCAGCGCGCAGATCCCCACCAACCCGAACTCTTCACCCAGTACCGCAATGATGAAGTCGGTGTGGCTTTCCGGCAGAAAGTCCAGGTGCGACTGGGTGCCCAGCAGCCAGCCCTTGCCGAACACGCCGCCCGAACCGATAGCGGCCTTGGACTGGATGATGTTCCAGCCGGTGCCCAGCGGGTCGCTTTCGGGGTCGAGGAAGGTCAGCACGCGCTGCTTCTGGTAGTCGTGCATGAAGAAAAACCACATGGCAACGGCCGCCGGTACGGCAGCAGCCAGAACGCTGATGATCCAGCGCCAGCGCAGACCGGCCATGAACAGCACGAATGCGCCGGACGCCAGGATCAGCAGCGACGTCCCCAGGTCCGGCTGGCGCACGATCAGAATGAACGGCACGCCGATCAGCGCCAGGCTCACCACCACATGTTTGAGGTGCGGCGGCAAGGTGCGCTTGGACAGGTACCAGGCGATGGTCGCCGGCATGATGATCTTGAGAAATTCCGAGGGCTGAAAACGGATGACGCCGGGAATGTTGATCCAGCGGGTCGCACCCATGGCGTTATGGCCCATCACGTCCACCACCACCAGCAACAACACGCCAAGCACATACAGAACCGGCACCCAGCGCGCCATGAACCGGGGTTCGAGCTGGGCGATGATCACCATCGCCACCAGACCGATGCCGAACGAACTCGCCTGCTTGATCAGCAGGTCCCAGTTCTTGCCGCTGGCCGAATACAGGACGAACAGGCTGCCAGCCGCCAGGGTCAACAGCAAAATCAGCAACGGCCCATCAATATGAATGCGCTGCAGAAAGGTGGCGCGACGGCGCATCACGTCTTCACTGGACAGGATGCGGTCGAAATTACTCTTCACGGGCCGCAGCCTCCAGATTCTGGGAACCGGCGTACTCAGGCTTGAGCAGGCCATTCTCGTCGAGCAGCCAGGCATCCATCACCTGACGCACGACGGGTGCAGCAACGCCGGAGCCGGACTCGCCGTTCTCCACCATCACTGCGACAACGATCTTCGGGTTGTCGGCGGGCGCAAAACCAACGAACAGGGCATGGTCGCGGTGGCGCTCCTGAACCTTGGTGCGGTCGTACTTTTCGCCCTGCTTGATCGCCACGACCTGCGCGGTACCGCTCTTGCCCGCAATGCGATATTGCGCACCGATGGCAGCTTTACGCGCTGTACCGCGCGCACCGTGCATCACTTCCTGCATGCCGTGGTTGACCCTGGCCCAGTTGGCCGGGTCGCGCAGGATGATGTCCGGCATCGGGTTTTCATCCACCGGCGGCTTGCCTTCGATAGTCCGGGCCAGATGCGGCCGGTTCCACACGCCCTTGTTGGCTACCAGCGCAGTCGCCTGTGCCAGTTGCAGCGGCGTGGCCTGCATGTAGCCCTGGCCGATCCCGAGAATCAGCGTCTCGCCCGGGAACCAGGCCTGCCGCCGGGTCGCACGCTTCCAGTCCCGCGACGGCATCAGACCCGCCGACTCTTCGAACATGTCCAGCGACACTTTCTGGCCGATGCCAAACTTGTTCATGTAGCTGGACAGCCGATCGATGCCCAGCTTGTGGGCCAGGTCATAGAAATAGGTGTCGTTGGAACGCATGATTGCCGTGTCCAGGTCGACCCAGCCGTCACCGGTGCGGTTCCAGTTGCGGTATTTGTGATCGTAATTGGGCAGTTGGTAGAAGCCCGGGTCGAACACACGTGAGCCTGGTGTCACGACACCGGCGTCCAGACCGGCGATGGCCACCGCAGGCTTGATGGTCGAACCCGGCGGATAAAGCCCGCGCAGGATGCGGTTGAACAGCGGCCGATCAATGGAATCGCGTAACTCGGCGTAGGCCTTGAAGCTGATGCCGGTCACGAACAGATTCGGGTCGAAGCTCGGCGCACTGACCATCGCCAGCACTTCACCGGTCTTCGGATCCAGCGCCACCACCGCACCACGACGCCCGCCCAGCGCAGCTTCGGCAGCCTCTTGCAGGTTGATGTCCAGACTCAGGACGATGTCCTTGCCGGGAATCGGGTCGGTGCGTTTGAGCACGCGCAACACGCGGCCACGGGCATTGGTCTCGACTTCCTCGTAACCCACCTGACCGTGCAGTTCGGGCTCATAGAAACGCTCGATGCCGGTCTTGCCTATGTGGTGGGTGCCGCTGTAGTTGACCGGGTCGAGACTCTTGAGCTCTTTCTCGTTGATCCGCCCCATGTAGCCGACCGAATGCGCGAAGTGCGGGCCCTGCGGATAGTGCCGGACCAACTGCGCCACCACTTCAACGCCCGGCAGGCGGAACTGGTTGACCGCAATCAGCGCAATCTGCTCTTCGGTCAGCTCGAACAGGATCGGCACCGGCTCGAAGGGCCGCCGCCCCTGCTTCATGCGCTTTTCAAAGATCACGCGGTCATCAGGGGTGAGCTGCAGGATTTCGACGATGGTATCCAGCACGGCAGACCAGTCGCCGGAACGCTCACGGGTGACCGACAGGCTGAAGCTGGGCCGGTTGTCCGCCACCACCACGCCGTTGCGGTCGTAGATCAGGCCACGGCTCGGCGGGATTGGCTGGACGTGAACACGGTTGTTTTCCGAAAGCGTCGAGTGGTAGTCGTACTGAATGACCTGCAGAAAATACAGGCGGGCAATCAGCACGCACACCAGCAACATGACCGCCACTGCACCGAACACGACCCTGCCGCGCACCAGGCGTGCGTCTTTCTCGTGGTCTTTGAGGCGGATCGGTTGAGACATTTAGGCCGTATTCACAGTAAAAGCGATGCTACTTGTGATAAGGGTGCCCGGACAGGACTGTCCAGGCGCGATACATCTGCTCACCGATCAGGATGCGCACCAGCGGATGCGGCAAGGTCAACGGCGACAACGACCAGCGTTGCTCGCTGCGGGCACAGACCTCCGGTGCCAGCCCCTCGGGACCACCCACCATCAGATTGACCGTGCGCGCATCCAGGCGCCAGCGATCGAGTTCGACCGCCAACTGCTCGGTACTCCACGGTTTGCCCTGCACTTCCAGCGTGACAATGCGCTCGCCCGGCTGCACCTTGGCCAGCATCGCTTCGCCTTCCTGACGGATGAAGCGAGCGACATCGGCGTTCTTGCCACGGGTGTTGAGCGGGATTTCCACCAGTTCGAGCGCAAGCTCGGATGGCATCCGCTTGGCGTACTCGTGCCAACCCTCTTCCACCCACTTGGGCATGCGCGAACCAACGGCGATCAGACGCAAACGCACGATAATGCCTTATTCGTTACCCGGGGTGTGGTGTGCAGCGCTGGCGGCACGGCTTTGTTCGGCACCCTGCCACAGACGCTCCAGGTCATAGAACTGGCGGGCAGCAGCGGTCATCACGTGCACCACGACGTCACCCAGGTCCAGCAGCACCCAGTCGCTGTCGCCCTTGCCTTCTTCGCTCAACGGCATCAGGCCGGCAGCCTTGACCTTCTCGCGAACGCTATCGACCAGTGCGTTCAACTGACGGTTCGAGGTACCGGTGCAGATCAGCATGTAGTCGGCGATGCTGGTCTTCTCGCGCACGTCGATGGCCAGGATGTCCGCGCCTTTCACGTCTTCCAGTGCAGCCGTTGCCACGGCTACGACTTCTTCACTGCTCATTTTTTGCTTTGTCATATAAAAACTCATTCAACTCGTATGTGTGGGAGCGCCCAAACGCTTATCGATGAAAGCAGTTTCAGGGCGACCCATCAGTGTTCGGCGCACGGTAAAGCCCGTGCACATCGATATAGGCCAGTACCGCGTCTGGCACCAGAAAACGTACCGACTTACCGCTGGCCAGCAGTTGACGGATCTGGGTGGCAGACACCGATAAAGGCGTCTGCCAGACGAATGTAATGTTGCCGCCCGGCCCTTTCAGGGCCTTGGGATCGCTGACCGCGCGCGCCGCCAGCAGATTGCGCATGGCATCCGGCGACTCGCTGTCCGCGTCCGGGCGTTGCAGCACCACGATATGGCAGTGCTCCAGCAATTCTTCCCACCGGTGCCAGGTCGGCAGCCCGCAAAAGGCATCCCAACCCAGCAACAGAAACAACTGATCCCGAGGCGCCAGTTCTGCGCGCATCGATTCCAGGGTGTCGAGGGTGTACGACGGTTTGTCCCGTTTCAGCTCCCGGTCATCGACTGTGAGCGGTGACACGCCCTGCACTGCACAACGGACCATCGCCAGACGGTCCTCGGCCGTGACACTCGGCATGTCGCGATGCGGTGGCCTGGCGCTGGGCGTCAGGCGCAACTCATCGAGTTCCAGCAGTTCGGCCACTTCGAGCGCACCACGCAAGTGGCCGATATGAACCGGATCGAACGTGCCCCCAAGCATGCCGATACGTCTGGGCAGCGTCGTCATGGGCTCGCTCAAGTCAGGCTTGTCCGCGCAGTTGACCGTCACCGATCACAATGTATTTCTCGCAGGTCAGCCCTTCCAGGCCGACCGGTCCACGGGCGTGCAGCTTATCAGTAGAAATGCCGATCTCGGCACCCAGGCCGTATTCGAAGCCATCGGCGAAGCAGGTCGGCGCATTGACCATGACCGAACTGGAGTCGACTTCGGCCATGAAGCGGCGAACCTGCCCCTGATGTTCCGAGACAATAGCGTCGCTGTGATGCGAACCGTAGTGGTTGATGTGCTCGATGGCGTCGTCCAGACCGGTCACGATGCGAATCGACAGGATCGCCGCCAGGTACTCGGTGTGCCAGTCTTCTTCGGTCGCCGGGTTGACCTCGATCAGCTCACGGGTGCGCTCGCAACCACGCAGCTCGACGCCTTTTTCGCGAAACCGGGCAGCCATCGGCGGCAGGAAATCGGCCGCGACCGTTTGGTCGACCAGCAGGGTTTCCATCGCACCACAGATACCGTAACGGTAGGTCTTGGCGTTGAACGCGATCTTCTGCGCCTTGGCCAGGTCGGCGTGGGCACTGACATAGACGTGGCAGATGCCGTCCAGATGCTTGATGACCGGCACGCGGGCGTCACGGCTGACACGCTCGATCAACCCCTTGCCGCCACGCGGCACGATGACGTCGACGTATTCGGGCATGGTGATCAGCGCGCCGACCGCAGCACGGTCGGTCGTCTCCACCACCTGCACCACGGCGGCTGGCAGTTCGGCCGCAGCCAGACCACGTTCGATGCACGCGGCAATCGCACGGTTGGAATGAATGGCTTCGGAACCGCCACGCAGAATGGTCGCGTTACCCGACTTCAGGCACAGACTGGCCGCATCGATGGTCACGTTCGGACGCGACTCGTAGATGATGCCGACAACGCCCAGCGGCACGCGCATCTTGCCTACCTGAATACCTGACGGCCGATAGCTCATGTCGCGGATGGCGCCCACTGGATCCGGGAGACTGGCGACCTGACGCAACCCGACGATCATGCTGTCGATGCGTGCGGGGGTCAGGGCCAGACGTTCCAGCATGGCCGGCTCAAGCCCATTGGCCTGACCATTGGCCAGATCCTGCGCGTTGGCGGCGGACAACTCGGCACGGGCTTCATCGAGCGCGGCAGCAGTGGCCAGCAGGGCGCGGTTTTTCTGCGCGGTGCTGGCACGGCCGATCACTCGCGACGCTTCGCGGGCGGCGCGACCCAGGCGGGTCATGTAGTCAAGAACGGACTCAGTCATGGTCTCAGAGGTCTTGGCAGAGAGGAAAGCGGCCGATTATAGCTGTCGTGCCGCCCGAACGACAGCGCAGACAGGCGGATGGTCGATAACAGTGCGCAGTTTTCTGCAACGCTCGACGCAAAGCGTGGTCGTGACGCAGCCATGGCCGCGTCACGCATGCACCGGCCCGGTCATTTTCAGAAACAACAAAATTTGCCGCCATGACACATTCAGCTGCAATTCAAGCTGCGCTTGTTATTATCGGCAGCTTCCGGTTTTCAGTTGCCCATCCATGCCCTCAGCCCTTCCCGACAGTTTTTTCCATCGCGATGCCCAGCATCTGGCGCGCGACCTGCTGGGCAAAGTGATTCGGCACAAGGTCGGTGAGCTCTGGCTCGCCGCCCGCATCATCGAAACCGAAGCCTACTATTGCGCCGAAAAAGGCAGCCACGCCTCGCTCGGCTATACCGAGAAACGCAAAGCGCTGTTCCTCGATGGCGGGCACATTTATATGTACTACGCACGGGGCGGCGACTCGCTGAACTTCAGCGCCGAGGGTCCGGGCAATGCGGTGCTGATCAAATCAGCCTATCCCTGGACCGATACGGTCAGCGACGAAAACGCCCTGGCGCAGATGCAGTTGAACAACCCCGACGCCAGCGGTGCCATTCGCCCGCCGCAACGGCTGTGCGCCGGCCAGACGCTGCTGTGCAAGGCGCTGGGTCTGAAAGTCCCGATGTGGGACGCCAAACGCTTCGACCCACTCAAACTGTTGGTCGAGGAGGTCGGGCAGACGCCCGGACGCATCATTCAAACCACGCGACTGGGCATTCCGCAGGGTCGCGACGAACACCTGATGTATCGATTCGTGGATGCCGATTACGCACGTTTCTGCACACGGAACCCTCTCAGACGCGGTCAGGTCGAAGGCCGCGACTACTTCATTCTCGATCAAGGAAACTGACCCATGGGCGAATTGCTCAATGGCATGACCGGCTGGCTCACGGCAAACCCTTCCTGGGTCGCCGTCGCGATTTTCCTGGTGGCGTTCGTGGAATGCGTCGCGATTGTCGGAATCGTCGTGCCGGGCACGGTGGTCATGTTTGCCATTGCCGCGCTGGCGGGCAGCGGCATCTTGCCGTTGAGCGAAGTATTGCTGCTGGGTTTTCTGGGCGGGTTGCTGGGCGATGCGGTGTCGTACTTCATCGGACGCCGCTTCCATCAGCGCATCCGTCAGCTGCCTGGGCTGCGTACGCACCCGGAATGGATGACCGGTGCCGAGTCTTATTTCCATAAATATGGCATTGCCAGCCTGCTGGTCGGACGCTTCATCGGCCCGTTGCGCCCGATGCTGCCGATGATCGCGGGCATGTGCGACATGCCGTTCCCCCGCTTTGCCGTTGTCAGTGTGATCGCCGCCGCAGGCTGGTCGATTGTGTACCTGATGCCCGGCTGGGCGGCAGGCGCGGCGATCCGGCTGCCGCTGCCGGAAGGCTTCTGGACCGAAGCGGCCTTTGTTGGCGTCGGCCTGGCGTTGCTGTTCGGGCTGAGCATCCAGAGCAGCATTCGCCAGAAACGCTATGCGACCAAGGTCATTTCGCTGATCAGCCTTGCGCTGGTGGCGGCGCTGTTCATCGGCTGGCCGTACCTGACGGACTTCGACAACGGACTGATGACGCTGGTCCAGGAGCACCGCAGCGAAACGGCTCAACACATCGTGGTGCTGGTCACCAGCATTGGCGACTTCAAGGCGCAATTGCTCGCCGCCGCCCTGCTGATCATTGTTCTGCTGATCGCCAGACAGTGGCGCCACGCCGCGTTCGCGCTGGCCACGACACTGGGCACGGCGGTGGCGAACGGTACGCTGAAAGCGTTTTTTGCCAGGGCACGCCCCGAAGTGCTGCTCGATCCGCTGACCACGTACAGCATGCCAAGCGGACACAGTTCGGCGGCGTTCGCGCTGTTCATGACGCTGGCGGTGCTCGCCGGACGCGGCCAGCCGGTGCGCCTGCGCCTGACCTGGCTGCTGGTGTTCGGGATTCCGGCGCTGGCGATCGCCCTGTCACGGGTGTATCTGGGTGTGCACTGGCCGACGGACATTCTGGCGGGCATGCTGCTGGCGTTCTGCATTTGCGCCGCCAGCCTTGCGATCATCCAGCGCAACGAGCCGTTGCCAGCCATGTCACCCAAGGTCTGGTGGCTGATTATCCCGGCCCTGACCGCGCTGCTCGGCACCTTCGCGGTCAACGCCTTGTCGCACGCAGTGTTGCGTTATCAGTATTGATGGGGACGGAGCCGGAGTGCGGCTCCGGGTCCACTGAATCCGCACACCCAGGCCTGAATGTCACGCAGAGTGTCATGGTCGGACACTCAGGCTTTTGCTGTCAGGCCTGCAGGTCGCCCTGCATTTCATCCAGCAGTTCCTGAATCGCATCCAGGCGCTCTTCCGGGTCGTCGATCTCCAGCAACTCGATCTTGTCTTCCTCGGTAAACGGCAGCAGGTACGCGAGCTGGTTGGACAGTGATTGCTGCCCGGTGGCGCTGACGCCCATGTTCAGCGAGGCGACCATCGGGTGCTCGGCCAGCGCTTCAAGCAGCGCGACCAGATCGGCGTCCTCTTCCTGCAACGGGCGCTCCTCGGGTTCGTCCAGCCACTCCACGTCCGCCACCAGCAAGTGGTCGCGCTGAACCTCTGCACCGACCACCCGGAAGCGCCGTCCGCCGACCACGCGGATCCCCAGCAGACCGTTGTCCTGCTGCTGAAAGTCTTGAACCAGTGCCTCGCAACCGATCAGCGAGTAACTGCCGGGGACCGGGCCGGTTTCGCTGCCCTCGGTGATGCACACGACGCCGAACCCGGCGCCCTGCTTCATGCAGCGACCGATCATGTCCAGGTAACGCGCCTCGAACAGTTGCAGGTCGAGTATGCATCCGGGAAACAGCACAGCATTCAATGGAAACAAAGGCAACGTCATAAAAAGCCCCTCAAACGACCAACGACATCGCCAACGGCAGAAACACTGCCGTCGCAACCCCCATCAGGCTCATCGCCAATGCAGCGAAAGCCCCCGCTTCCTCGCCTTCCTGCAGCGCGACGGAAGTCCCCACCGCATGCGCCGTCAGGCCCAGCGCCATGCCTCGGGCCGCATGGTTCTCGACACCCGCCAGCGACAACAGGCCGGGACCGAAAATCGCACCGAAAACACCGGTAATCAATACGAACACCGCTGCCAGCGCCGCGACGCCGCCCATCTGTTCCGCGACCAGCATGGCGATAGGTGAGGTCACCGACTTCGGAGCCATGGTCATCAGAATCATGTGATCGGCACCGAACAGCAGCCCCAACCCCACGCAGAGTCCCGTGGCAAAAACGCCGCCAATCACCAGCGTAGTCAAGGTCGGCCAGAACAACTGACGAATCCGGCGCAGATTCAGATAAAGCGGCACCGCCAGCGCAACGGTCGCCGGGCCCAGCAGAATACCGAGTATTTCAGTGCTTTTACGGTACTCGCTGTAGTCCAGGCCACAGGTGAGCAGAATACCAATGACCACCAGCATGGAAATCAGCACCGGCTGCAGAAACAGCCAGCGGGTCCTTTCATAGGCGGCCATCGCCAGTTGATAGGCACCCAGCGTGATGGCAATGCCGAACAGCGGATGATGGATCACCGACATCCATGCGCCGTGCCAGTCCAGACTCATGAGGGCTCCCGACGGCGATTCTGAAATTCGATGAGCTTTTGCATCAACCAGCCGACGAACGTCAGGGAAATCATCAGCGACAGGGACAGCGTGCCGAAAATCGCCCAGAAATCCTCGGCGATGGCTGCGGCATACACCATCACGCCAACGGCTGGCGGCACCAGCAACAGCGGCAGATAACGTAACAGGCTGCTCGCCGCCATACTGATGGGCTCGCTCACTTCACCGCGCAGCATCAGAAAAGCCATCAGCAACACCAGACCAATGATCGGCCCCGGCAATATAGATAGAAACAGATGGTTGAGTGCCGTCCCCAGCAATTGAAACAGCACCAGCCATGTCAAACCCCGTAACAACATGAGCACTCCAGCACAGTAGACAGATCCGGCGAATTCACGGCCGCATTATAAACACGACGCGCCTCAGGCTATGAGCAGGTATTCGCACTCATGACGCCGCTTGACCAACGTGTATCCCTCTGCTGATCTAGGGGTTCGCCCGCAGGCGATGAGCTGCGCGGGCATCGGCATCACGCGACACCATCAAATGACAAGGAGAGTGAAATGCCTTTTGTACCGGTTACAGAGCTCAAGCACTACATCGGCAAGGAACTGGGATGTTCCGAATGGCTGACCATCGACCAGGAACGCATCAACCTGTTCGCCGAAGCGACAGGGGATTTTCAGTTCATTCACGTCGACCCGGTCAAGGCCGCACAGACGCCCTTCGGGGCGACCATCGCGCATGGCTTTCTTTCGCTGTCGCTGATCCCGCAATTAATGGGCGATCTGCTGGTTCTGCCTGAAGGCATGAAGATGGTAATCAACTACGGGCTGGACAGCGTGCGCTTCATTCAGCCAGTGCTGGTCAACTCCCGGGTCCGGCTGAAGGTTGAACTGACCGACGCAACCGAGAAGAAACCTGGCCAGTGGCTGCTCAAGGCAACCACCACAATGGAGATCGAAGGTCAGGAAAAACCGGCTTTCGTGGCCGAGCCGTTGTCGATGTGCTTCGTGTAACACGTCTGAAAAACGAAACAGTCGTAACAGACTGTTTCGTCTCCGTTACTCACTGCGGCATACTCGCCGACGGTTGAGACATAACATCTGCACCAGCAGAGCCACGCTCAATCCTGAATCACTCTTTTGGGATCTCACATGCGCGCGCTTGCCCCACTGGCTTTGACACTCTTGATCGCAGGTTGCGGTGATGGCGAATCACTGCTGCCCCCTGACGGCCGCCTTGCGGATGGCGGACGCTACCGTGGCGATCTGGTCGATGGCCTGTTGCAGGGCCAGGGCCGGATCGATTATCCCGATGGCAGTTGGTATCAGGGCCAGTTCGATCATGGGCTGAGGCAGGGGAGCGGCGAATGGCACGCCAGCAATGGCGACGTTTATAAAGGTGGCTTCGAACAGGGCATGTTCAGTGGCCAGGGCAAGCTGACCACCAGCGGCGGCAGTTACGTCGGCGCTTTCAAGATGGGAAAACGTGACGGTGAAGGCACCCAGAAAGACAAGGGTCTGCTGTACCGTGGACAATTCAAGGCCGGGCTGTATGACGGACCGGGCCGACTGGAACTGGAGGACGGCAGTCAGTATCAGGGCCAGTTCGCTGCCGGCAAACCCAATGGCGAAGGCGTTCGCAGTGACGCCAGCGGCAATCAGTACAGCGGCACGTTCGTCAACGGCCAGTTGCAAGGCAACGGCAACTTCACCAGCGCGGACGGCGACCAGTACGTCGGCAGCTTTCGCAACAATCAGCTCGACGGCCAGGGTCGCTATGAAAACAGCGACGGTGACGTCTGGAGCGGCGATTTCAAGGAAGGCGCGCTGACCGGCAAGGGCGAGCTGATCGGTTCCGATGGCAGCCGTTATCAGGGTGACTTCGACAACTGGCGCTTCGCAGGGCAAGGCAGCCTGCGTCTGGCCGATGGCAGTCATTATGTCGGCCAGTTCGCCGATGACACCTATCAGGGCGAAGGCGTGCTGACCGCTGCCGACGGTACGGTGCAGCGCGGTATCTGGGCCAATGGTCAACGGATCCGCGATGCCAAGGGCAAATTACTGCCGGATGAACTGGAAACCGGTCTGCTCGCTCAAGGCGCATTGCTGGACAAGGCGTTGGCCGCGGTGCCCGCCTCGACATCAGCGCCGCAGCTCTACAGCCTGGTCGTCGCGGGCGACGGCAAGCAGAGTGTTTTTCTGCGCGAAGCGGACTATGTCAGCAATCTGCTGGCTTCACGCTTCGGAGCCGTCGGACAGGTCAGCCTGGTCAATCATCGTGACCACATGGATGACCGGCCGATGGCCACACGCGAGAGCATCACCCGCGCCGTGCAGACGCTGGCCCAGCGCACCGGCCCTGAAGATCTGGTGTTCATTTACCTGACCAGCCACGGCACGCAGGACCATGAGCTGGTGCTGGACCAGCCGCGCCTGTCACTGGCCGACCTGCCTGCCGACGCGCTGGCCGCCGCCCTCGCACCGCTGAAAAACCGCGACAAGGTGGTGGTGATCTCAGCCTGTTATTCAGGCGGATTCATCCCCGACCTTAAAGACGAGCGCACGGTCGTCATGACCGCCTCCCGCGCCGACCGTGTTTCATTCGGCTGTTCGGAAGAGGCGGACTTCACCTATTTTGGCGATGCACTATTTGGCAAGGCACTGGTCGAAACCGATGACTTGCAGCAGGCCTTCAACGAGGCCAGGGCCTATGTCGCCCAACGCGAAATCGAAGACAATTTCGAAGCGTCAGAGCCGCAGATCTGGGCCCCCAAGGGCGTCATTGCGCGCTGGCAACTGCTGCGCAAGAATCAGGCAGAACGCGCGCTGAACACGGCGTTGAATCGCACGGAAGCGAAGACCTCGAGTAGCCGCTAGGCTTATCCGTATCAAGGGAGAAACATTATGTACTTGACGCCGCAACACATCCTGCTCGCAGGCGCTACGGGCCTGACAGGCGAACACCTTTTGGATCGCCTGCTCAACGAACCCACCGTCAGCCGTGTGCTGGCTCCCACGCGCCGACCACTGGCAGAACACCCGCATCTGGAAAACCCGGTAGGCGATCTGAACGCACTGCTGCCGACCTTGGGCGGTCGGGTGGACATCGCGTTCTGCTGCCTGGGCACGACCATCAAACAGGCAGGCTCCCAAGAAGCCTTCAAGGCCGTCGATCTGGAGCTGGTCGTGGCGTTTGCCAGGCGCGCCCGCGAACTGGGTGCCCGGCACTTGCTGGTCATCAGCGCCGTCGGTGCCGATGCCAGATCCAGCGTGTTCTATAACCGCATCAAGGGTGAGATGGAACAAGCACTTCGCGCTCAGGACTGGCCACAACTGACCATTGCCCGCCCTTCCCTGCTGATCGGCAGCCGCCCGGAAACCCGTTGGGCCGAGCAACTAGCCGCGCCCATCGCCAAGCTGATCCCTGGTAAATACGGCGCCATCGAAGCCTGCCAGCTGGCCCGCGCACTGTGGCGACTGGCGCTGGAAGAGCAGGACGGCGAGCGGATTGTCGAGTCGGACGAGTTGCGCAAGCTCGGGAAATAATTGCCTCACGGCTTACGCGTCAGCGCAGGCATCATCCGCGCAGGAACGGGCCTGCTCGCGAAGCGCTAAAGCCCGCCGGTGGCCTGAACGCCGAAGCCCAGTGCAGTGAGCAGCGACAACGGCAGCAGCAAGGTGTCGAGCAGCGCACTGCCGGGCAGGTCCAGCCCCGGATAGCCCGGCGCTTCGGCCCCGAACCGATCACTGGCGCAGCAACCGCCCTGCAGTGCGTACATGTCCAGCCGCGTTCCGGCATAGACCACCGGCGCGCCAGGCTTGGCGGCATTGAGCGTACGCGCTGTGGCGCAGCCGGTCAGCGCCAGCGCAAGCCCGATCACCAGCAGCCTATTCATCGCCACCGACATGGTGTTCACCCCAGCGTGGCAGCATGTCCTGCGGTACGTTAAGCAGATTCAGAATCCGCGCCACTACGAAATCCACAAGGTCGTCGATGGTTTGCGGCTGGTGATAAAAGCCGGGCGACGCCGGAAGGATGACCGCGCCCATGTTCGACAGCTTGAGCATGTTTTCCAAGTGAATGCTGGAAAACGGCGCTTCACGCGGCACCAGAATCAACTGGCGACGCTCTTTGAGTGTCACATCGGCGGCTCGCTCGATCAGGTTGTTGCAGGCCCCGGTCGCAATCGCCGACAGCGTCCCGGTCGAACACGGCACCACCACCATCGCACTCGGCGAGCCCGACCCCGAGGCGACTGGCGACATCCAGTCATCACGACCGTAGACCCGAATCTGTCCCGCTGCCGCACCGGTGTATTCGGTGAGAAAGGCCTGCATCATCATCGGTTTGGGCGGCAGGCGCACGTCGGTTTCCGTCGCCATCACCAGTTGCGCCGCTTTGGAGATCAGGAAATGCACTTCCCGGTCTTCCCGCACCAGACAATCCAACAGGCGCAGGCCGTATTGCGCACCTGACGCGCCGGTCATGGCCAGAGTAATGCGTTCCGGGCCGTTCATTGCAGCGCCTCGGCCAGTTTGCCATGCAGTCCGCCGAAACCGCCGTTGCTCATGATCACGATGTGGGTGCCCGGCTGCGCCTGGCTCTTGACCCGCGCAATGATAGCCTCCAGTGAGTCACAGACCACCGCTGGCACCTTGCACTCGGCGGCTGTCGCGCCCAGATCCCAACCCAGATTCGCTGGTGCATACCAAACCACCTGATCGGCCTGCTGCACGCTTTCCGGCAGGCCGTCGCGGTGCGCGCCAAGCTTCATGGAGTTGGAGCGCGGCTCGATGACGGCAATGATCGGCGCATCGCCGACCCTCTTGCGCAAACCATCAAGCGTGGTCGCGATCGCGGTCGGATGGTGGGCGAAGTCGTCATAGATCGTGATGCCATGGACGTCAGCAACCTTCTCCATGCGACGCTTGACGCTCTTGAACGCACTCAACGCCTCGACGCCCTGTGTGGGCAGCACGCCCACATGACGTGCGGCAGCCAGTGTCGCCAGAGCATTGGCCACGTTGTGTTGACCGGTCATGTCCCACTCGACCGTGCCCTGCACCTGGCCCTCGAACAGCACTTCGAAGCGCGAGCCGTCTTCGCTCAACAGACGCGCCTGCCATTGGCCGCCTTGTCCTGTCGTCTGCACCGGGGTCCAGCAACCCATCCCGATCACCCGCGACAAAGCCGGTTCGGTGGCTGGATGAATCACCAGGCCTTCGCTCGGTATGGTGCGCACCAGATGGTGGAACTGCCGCTCGATGGCGGGCAGGTCGGGAAAGATGTCCGCGTGGTCGAATTCAAGGTTGTTCAAAATCGCGGTGCGCGGGCGGTAATGGACGAACTTGGAGCGCTTGTCGAAAAAGGCGCTGTCGTACTCGTCGGCTTCAACCACGAAGAACGGCGTATCCCCCAGCCGTGCGGACACCGAGAAATTCTGCGGAACGCCGCCAATCAGAAAACCAGGGCTCATGCCCGCGTGCTCGAGCACCCAGGCCAGCATGCTGCTGGTGGTGGTCTTGCCGTGGGTGCCCGCCACAGCCAGCACCCAGCGACCTTGCAGCACGTGGTCCGCCAGCCACTGCGGGCCAGACACATACGGCAACCCTTTATTCAGGACATGCTCGACCGCAGGATTGCCACGCGACAGGGCATTACCGATGACGATCAGATCCGGCACAGGATCGAGCTGCGCCGGGTCGTAGCCCTGGGTCAACTCGATACCCTGGGCTTCCAGCTGCGTACTCATGGGCGGATAGACGTTGGCGTCGGAGCCGGTGACCCGATGCCCCGACTCTTTGGCGAGCACCGCCAGCGACCCCATGAACGTGCCGCAGATACCAAGGATATGAATATGCATGACCAACCTCTCAGAACGTGCGCGCAGGTTAACGTAGGGGCGGTGAAATGGCACCCTGAGTTTGTCGGGAAACGGCTCGGCAAAAGACTTAACCGGGCCGCGGACATGAGGCTAAAGTTCAGGTCCCGAAGCGGCAGCAAATAGCCTACTCTTGAATACCTGCTGCCCGATGTTCGAAAGCTGAATCGATACAGACTTCCTCACAACAAGAACCAGGAGACATACCATGCGTTACGCTCATCCCGGTACCGAAGGCGCCATCGTCAACTTCAAGGAACGCTACGGTAACTACATCGGCGGCGAATTCGTCGCTCCGGTCAAAGGTCAGTATTTCACCAACACTTCGCCGGTCACCGGCAAGGCCATCGCCGAATTCCCCCGCTCCACCGCCGAAGACATCGACAAGGCGCTCGATGCCGCCCACGCAGCTGCCGCCTCCTGGGGTTCGACCTCGGTGCAGGCCCGCTCGCTGGTCCTGTTGAAAATCGCCGACCGCATCGAAGCCAATCTGGAAACCCTGGCCATCACTGAAACCTGGGACAACGGCAAGGCGATTCGCGAAACCCTCAACGCTGACATCCCGCTGGCTGCCGACCACTTCCGCTACTTCGCGGGCGTGTTGCGCGCTCAGGAAGGCAGCGCCGCCGAAATCGACGGCAACACCGTGGCCTATCACATCCATGAACCGCTGGGCGTGGTCGGGCAAATCATCCCGTGGAACTTCCCGATCCTGATGGCCGCCTGGAAACTCGCGCCGGCGCTGGCAGCGGGCAACTGCATCGTGCTCAAGCCGGCCGAGCAGACACCGCTGGGCATCAGCGTGCTGGTCGAACTGATCGGCGACCTGCTGCCAGCCGGCGTGCTGAACATCGTCCAAGGCTATGGCCGTGAAGCGGGCGAAGCGCTCGCCAGCAGCAAGCGCATCGCCAAGATTGCCTTTACCGGCTCGACCCCGGTCGGCTCGCACATCATGAAACTGGCGGCGGACAACATCATCCCGTCCACCGTGGAACTGGGCGGCAAATCGCCGAACATCTTCTTCGAAGACATCATGGGCGCCGAGCCGGAGTTCATTGAAAAAGCCGCCGAAGGTCTGGTGCTGGCGTTCTTCAACCAGGGCGAAGTCTGCACCTGCCCGTCCCGCGCGCTGGTACAGGAATCGATTTATCCACAGTTCATGGAAGCGGTGATGCGCAAGGTCGAGCAGATCAAGCGTGGCGACCCGCTGGACACCGACACCATGGTCGGCGCTCAGGCGTCCGAGCAGCAGTTCGACAAGATTCTCTCGTACCTTGACATCGCCAAGGATGAAGGCGCCGAGCTGCTGACCGGCGGCAAGGTCGAGAAGCTCGAAGGTGACCTGTCCACCGGCTATTACATCCAGCCGACGCTGCTCAAGGGCAACAACAAGATGCGCGTGTTTCAGGAAGAGATCTTCGGTCCGGTGGTCAGCGTCACGACCTTCAAGGACGAAGCCGAAGCCGTGGCCATCGCCAACGACACCGAGTTTGGCCTGGGCGCAGGCCTCTGGACCCGCGATATCAACCGCGCCTACCGCGTGGGCCGGGCAATCAAGGCCGGTCGGGTCTGGACCAACTGCTACCACCTGTACCCGGCGCACGCGGCGTTCGGCGGCTACAAGAAATCCGGCGTCGGTCGCGAAACCCACAAGATCGCGCTCGAGCACTACCAGCAAACCAAAAACCTGCTGGTGAGCTACGACACAAATCCGCTGGGGTTCTTCTGATCAACTGATCGATCTCGGCCACGCACTGCGCTCACTGTCCCGGAACGCCGAATGGATGAGCGCACGTGCGTGGGCGAACCGGGCGGCGTTCCGCCCGCTCAAGGACATGCGCGCGAACGCACCAACGCCGTGCACCCGCCCGCCGAGCCATGCCCCGGCGTAACGCACGCGCTTCCAGCCGCTCCCGCAATACCCCGCAAACTCGCACTCATCCTCAGGATGGAGTATTAATTGCTTACATCGCTTCCCACAGTCGTTTGAACCGGGACGTCACCGGTTCGGCCGAAAGACCACGTCCGCCGCGAGCAGCGGGACGTCATGGAGAATCTGTATGGCGAGTTTTTCTCATTCTGTCGGCGCGCAGACGTATCGCTTCGACAGCCTCAAAGAAGTCATGGCCAAGGCCAGCCCGGCGCGCTCCGGCGATTTTCTGGCCGAAGTCGCGGCGCAGAATGACGGCGAACGCGTCGCAGCGCAGATGGCATTGGCGAACATCCCACTCAAGCATTTTCTCGAAGAAGCACTGATTCCCTACGAAGACGACGAAGTCACGCGCCTGATCATCGACACCCACGACACACTCGCTTTCGCCCCCGTCAGCCACCTGACGGTCGGCGGGTTTCGCGACTGGCTGCTCAGCGATCAGGCTGACGAAGGCAGCTTGCGGGCGCTTTCTCCGGGCCTGACACCGGAAATGGTCGCGGCCGTGTCCAAGATCATGCGGGTGCAGGATCTGGTGCTGGTCGCGCAGAAGATTCGCGTCGTTCCCCGCTTTCGCAACACCATCGGCCTGCGCGGCCGACTGTCGACCCGCCTGCAGCCCAATCACCCGACCGATGACCCTTCAGGCATCGCGGCCAGCGTGCTGGACGGTCTGCTATACGGCAACGGCGACGCCATGATCGGCATCAACCCGGCCACTGACAGCACCTCGTCCATCATCGCGCTGCTGGAAATGCTCGACGCTATCGTGCAGCGCTACGAGATTCCGACCCAATCCTGCGTGCTGACCCACGTCACGACCTCCATTGACGTGATCAACCGCGGCGTGCCGGTGGATCTGGTGTTCCAGTCGATCACCGGCACCGAAGCCGCCAACGCCAGCTTCGGCATCAATCTGCAGTTGTTGCAGGAGGGCTATGAAGCCGGCCTGAGTCTCAATCGCGGCACGCTCGGGCAGAACCTGATGTATTTCGAGACCGGACAAGGCAGCGCGCTGTCGGCCAACGCCCATCATGGGGTCGATCAGCAAACCTGTGAAACCCGCGCCTACGCCGTCGCTCGCCACTTCAACCCGTTTCTGGTCAACACCGTGGTCGGCTTCATTGGCCCGGAGTATCTGTACAACGGCAAGCAGATCATCCGCGCCGGACTCGAAGACCACTTCTGCGGCAAGCTGCTGGGTGTGCCGATGGGCTGCGACATCTGCTACACCAACCATGCCGAAGCCGATCAGGACGACATGGACACGCTGCTGACGCTGCTGGGCGTCGCCGGGATCAACTTCATCATGGGCATCCCCGGCTCCGATGACATCATGCTCAATTATCAGACCACCTCCTTCCACGATGCCCTCTATGCCCGACAAAGCCTGGGCCTGCGTCCGGCTCCCGAGTACGAGGCCTGGCTGGAGAAAATGGGCATCTTTACCCAGGCCGACGGGCGCGTGCGCTTTGGTGACAGCCTGCCGCCCGCGTTCCGTCACGCTCTGGCGCATCTGGCATGAGTGAGCAGCCCATGAACGAACAACCGACCGAACCGAAACCGCACACCACACCGGCCAACCCCTGGCTGGAACTGCGCCGCCTGACACCCGCGCGCATCGCGCTTGGCCGCACCGGCACCAGCCTCCCGACCTCAGCACAACTGGATTTCCAGTTCGCCCACGCTCAGGCACGCGATGCCGTGCACCTGGCGTTCGATCACCAGGGCATCAGCGCTCAACTGGCAAAAAAAGGCCGCGAAACCCTGTTGTTGCACAGCGCCGCAAC
>NZ_MUIO01000085.1 GCF_002087235.1 Pseudomonas floridensis
TTTTCAATCACCTGAGCCGGCTTGTCCGCAGTGACCGGTGCAGTCTCGCAGTCGCGGCAACTGTAGATTTTACGAACGTGTTTGATCACCCGTATCTGCATCGGGACGATTTCAAGTTGCTCGCTGATTTCCTCGCCAATGGCGTGTTTGCGGCAACCGCAGGTACAAGTCAGCTCATGCTCGGGCAGTTCGTGGATGACTTCGATGCGAGGTAGATCTGCAGGCAATGGATTACGCTTGCCACGGCGCTTTGCGGGTGTGACGACCTCTTCTTCAGTGGTCTCGCACGCCAACTCGACCTCGTGCTCCGCTTCATTGAACAACGCCATTTGAGGCGTTGCCGGATCGACGGCCTGCTCTGATTTTCGACCGAAAAGGCGCTGCCTTAGTAGTGCAACTTGCTCTTCGAGCACGCCCATCCTGGACTGCATCTTCGCAAGCATCCAATTGAGCTCCTGGACAGTCAGGGCAATTGCTTCGTCGGTCACATCGGGCGATGTTTTGAAACGCTCAGACTCCAGGCGCTTGAGCCAAAGGCAGAAGCCGTTGCGCTCCCAGTACAAGATCTTCACGCGGTTGCGTGGCTTGTTGAGGAAGACGAAAAGCACGGGGTCGAACACCGCGACCTTGATGTCCAACTCGACCAAGGCTGCCGGACCGTCGATGGATTTTCGGAAGTCGACGGGTTTGGGGTAGAGATAGACTTTTTCGACTTTGGTGTCGGGTCGCATCATGGCGACGGGCTCCTGAGAGAATCGGGAGCACAGCATCGAGCATCACATAAGCGCTTGGAATGTGGGGTTCATGGAGCGCTTACGATCGAGTTCGCGAAAGCCCAGGTACGAGCGAAGGTTGAACATCCATTTCGCGTGATCAAGCGCCAGTTTGGTTATACGAAAGTTCGGATTCGCGGGCTGGCTAAAAACATCGCGCAACAGACCATTCTATTTGCCTTGTCGAACCTTTGGATGGTGCGAAAACGGCTGCTCGCTACAGGAGAGGTGCGCATGTAATGCGGAAAAACGCCTTGGAAAGGTGCTGTTTGGAGTAAACTCCATGAGTTAAAGGCGGGAAAACCCTGATTACCTGATCGAGCGAGCTTTTTTGAACCTCAGGCCACGAGGGCATCAAAAATCGATGCGTACTTCAGAGCGTCCCTAGGCCTCTACAATTAACAAGAGACATTCAAACCGCAAGCAGAGATAAAATCACGTATCGGTATATCAAGAAAGCTACTCTCTCCAGCGGAAAGAACATCTTGCAATGTGACGATGCCGTTTTCAAAGTCCAAAGAAACGTCAAAGCAATTAAACTCGAACTCCCTGAGCAGAACGCTCTTTGAGCAAATCCGCTCATCAAAGGCATCTTTCAAAATAGAGCGAACGCTGTCGTCCAACTCTTGGGCGACAAATCGCTCTATTAGTGTACCGCCACTACTCATAACTATTCCTAACTAGTACGGGAATGCAGTCTGAATCACACCATCCCGAACATTTATTTTGATGGTCGATGTTGGAGCGCCTGAGACGTTTGTTCCAATCACCTTACCTGCGTTGTACTCAATAACGTGCCCACCTGGCCCATTAGGAGTTACCTTCCCATACCTCAGTGCGTTATCAACATAACTAGAGACATCTTTAACAGATGTTCCTTGCGAGAACTTACTAACATTCGCAAATCCTGAGTCAGGTCCATGGCGATAGAATACATGCTCAATACCTGTCATCAAACCGCCTTTGTTATAAGTGCTCGCGCTCCACGATGCGTCTATTTGTCTTGGGGCTGGTAATGCCTTGATTGTGTCATCTACAACAGCCCCAGTTGCTTTTGGACCATTAACTCACAGACGTAAGGCTCACCCCCTCACTGATCACTATTTCCTCTGGAATTTCATCATAGACAAAAAGCTCATCACCTAAGTTTAAAATGGATAAGCAAAGCCCGTTATCAAACGAGAGAGCAACGCCTATCACTACGTCGTCCGCCAAGGACTGCACAAGCGATGCTGACACTAACCTCCTTCCTACAACATCGGAGAAATAAAGCTCACCAGAGATACAAAAAATATCTTGCCTACCGTATTCACCTAGATCGCAGCTTGAAATCGGACTCAAAGAAAAACAGAGAGACGCACCATCAGGTCCGCCATAGAGCTTCCCAATTTCAGAATTTTCAAATAGAAGGCCAATCTCTTGGGGGGCAGAATCCCTCTCGGAAGAGAAAACATGAAATAGAGCATTTACTGTCAGTAGTTTCTTCCCGAGCACTGTTAACAGCCAGGCAATCATAAGTTCAGGAAAGTTCATTACCTGACGCCTCCCTTCAATGCGCTCTGTACAGACGGATTCTGAGTTACCCCATCCTTCAGGATAGTAACGAACGTTCCATCAGGCTTCGTAACAACCACATCATTACCCTTAACTCTGAAAAACACATCACCCCGTGCGCCATTTGCTCCTTGCCCAGCAAAAGTCCCAGGGATTACCCTTTCAGGGTTACTCCCAACGTCATGAATTTTATCGAGTACCATCTTACGATCTGCTGGGCTAGCCGCGTTGCCGCCGAAATCTTCAACGTGCTTACCGAGCTTTTTACCCAGCTGCTTCGAATCTACCTTAAATGCTGCACCAGCACCTACGCCACTTGCAGGAATAGATGTGGCACCAGGTTTTGGAATAAGACCGGACACCTCCCCTTTTGCACCATCGCCCCCTTAACAACGTCCGC
>NZ_MUIO01000086.1 GCF_002087235.1 Pseudomonas floridensis
GTGAACAGCATTACGGCATCGCCGGGTTTTTTGTTGGGTCACTCGTTCATCTGCATCAGAAGTCGAGGTTAGACACCGCCAACGCATTGCTCTCGATGAAGTCACGGCGTGGCTCGACCGCATCACCCATCAGGGTGTTGAAGATCTGGTCAGCGCCGATGGCGTCTTCGATGGTGACTTTCAGCATGCGGCGCACACTTGGGTCCATGGTGGTTTCCCACAACTGATCCGGGTTCATCTCACCCAGACCTTTGTATCGCTGGATGGTGTGGCGCTTGGTGCTTTCTGCCATGAGCCAGGCAAGCGCGTCTTTGAACTCGGAGACCTGCTTCTTGCGCTCGCCACGTTGCACGTAGGCGCCTTCTTCCAGCAACGAGCTGATTTGCAGGCCCAGGGCAGTCACGGTCTTGTAATCGTTACTGCCGAAGAAGTCGCGGTTGAAGGTGACGTAGTTCGACAGGCCGTGGGAGATCAGTTCGACCTCTGGCAGCCAGACATTACGTTCACGGTCTTCGCGCAGGCTCGCCTTGTAAACCAGACCCGATTTCTCACCGGTACGCAGACGTGCATCGAACAGATCAAGCCAGGACTGCATTGCAGCGTGGTCAGAGAGCTGTTCCAGCGTGACTGGCGGCAGGTACACGAAGTGCTCGGTCAGTTCCTGAGGATACAGGCGCGACAGACGCTTCAGCGTCTTCATGACCATACGGAAGTCGTTGACCAGGCGCTGCAGCGCTTCGCCAGAGATGCCCGGTGCCGATTCGCTGAGGTGCAGGCTGGCATCTTCCAGAGCCGACTGGGTCATGTATTCTTCCATGGCGTCGTCGTCTTTGATGTACTGCTCTTGCTTGCCTTTCTTGACCTTGTACAGCGGTGGCTGAGCGATGTAGATGTAGCCGCGCTCGATCAGCTCCGGCAACTGACGGAAGAAGAAGGTCAGCAGCAGAGTACGGATGTGAGAACCATCGACGTCAGCATCGGTCATGATGATGATGTTGTGATAACGCAACTTGTCGATGTTGTACTCTTCGCGGCCGATGCCACAGCCTAGCGCGGTGATCAGAGTGCCCACTTCCTGAGAAGAGATCATCTTGTCGAAACGCGCTTTCTCAACGTTCAGGATCTTGCCCTTCAGAGGCAGGATGGCCTGGGTTTTACGGTTACGCCCCTGCTTGGCTGATCCGCCAGCAGAGTCCCCTTCCACCAGGTACAGTTCGGAGAGGGCAGGGTCTTTCTCTTGGCAGTCGGCCAGTTTGCCTGGCAGCCCGGCGATATCCAGCGCGCCTTTTCGACGAGTCATCTCGCGGGCTTTGCGAGCAGCTTCACGAGCGCGCGCAGCGTCGATCATCTTGCCGACGACGGCCTTGGCTTCGTTCGGGTTTTCCAGCAGGAAGTCAGAGAAGTATTTACCCATCTCTTGCTCGACTGCGGTTTTGACTTCGGACGAAACCAGCTTGTCTTTAGTCTGCGAACTGAACTTGGGGTCTGGCACTTTTACCGAGATGATCGCGGTAAGACCTTCGCGAGCGTCGTCACCCGTGGTGGCGACCTTGTGCTTCTTGGCCAGACCTTCCTGCTCGATGTAGTTGTTCAGGTTACGCGTCAGCGCTGAACGGAAGCCCACCAGGTGAGTACCGCCATCGCGCTGCGGGATGTTGTTGGTGAAGCACAACAGGTTCTCATTGAAGCTGTCGTTCCACTGCAAGGCGATCTCGACACCTACACCGTCGTCACGCTGGACGTTGAAGTGGAACACTTCGTTGACCGGCGTCTTGTTGGTGTTCAGGTATTCAACGAATGCACGCAGGCCGCCTTCATACTTGAACAGTTCCTCTTTACCGCTGCGCTCATCCTTCAGCATGATGCCGACGCCGGAGTTGAGGAACGACAGTTCACGAATACGTTTGGCCAGAATGTCCCAACTGAAGTGGATGTTCTTGAACGTATCGGCAGACGGCTTGAAGTGAATCTGGGTGCCTGTGGTGTCGCTGTCGCCTACGATTTTCATCGGTTCCTGTGGAACACCATGAACGTAAGTTTGCTCCCAAATCTTGCCGCTACGGCGAACCGTCAGCAGCAGGATTTCAGAAAGGGCGTTTACCACGGAGACGCCCACACCGTGCAGGCCACCGGATACCTTATAGGAGTTGTCGTCAAACTTACCGCCGGCGTGGAGCACGGTCATGATGACCTCGGCTGCCGACACGCCTTCTTCTTTATGCACGTCTACCGGAATACCGCGACCGTTGTCGCGTACGGTGATCGATTCGTCCGGGTGGATGATGATACTGATGTCGTCGCAGTGGCCTGCCAATGCTTCGTCGATCGAGTTATCAACCACCTCGAACACCATGTGATGCAGACCGCTACCGTCGTCTGTATCACCGATGTACATTCCGGGACGCTTGCGTACGGCATCAAGTCCTTTCAGCACTTTAATGCTGGACGAGTCGTACGTTTGGTTTTCGCTCATGCAATCACTCCCGATGGTCGTGGGTCTGGGTGATACGGCCCTGTTCCACGTGGAACAAAGCGACTGGCGTTTCCGTCTGCCAGCCTTCCCTCAAAAATTCTTGGTCCACACAGGTGATGAATACCTGGCAGCGTAATTCTTCCAGCAAACGGCAAAGCGCTCGGCGATGGTTGTCATCCAGTTCGGACGGCAAATCATCGACAAGATAAATACATTGTCCGCGTCGGACCTGGCTTACCAAATGTCCTTGAGCAATGCGCAATGCGCAAACCACCAACTTCTGTTGGCCACGCGACAAAATGTCCGCAGCATTATGAGCGCCTAATCTAAGGCGCAAATCAGCGCGTTGGGGTCCGGCTTGGGTATGGCCCATTTGCTGATCACGATTCAGGGAGGAGGCGAGCACCGTGCTCAGCTCTTTTTCCTTGTCCCATCCTCGGTAGTAGCTCAGGGTCAAGCCGTCGAGTTCAACGAGTTCACTCAACGTCTGCTCAAAAACCGGCTTCAATGCCTTGATGTAGGCTCGACGGTACTCGTCGATCTCATCACTCGCCAGGCACAACTCTCGGTCCCATGCCGCCTGCGAAGCGGCGTCAAGTGTACCATGCCGAAGCCACGAGTTTCGCTGCCTCAAGGCCTTCTGCAAGCGTTGCCAAGTCGCCATGAAACGAGGTTCCACGTGGAACACTCCCCAGTCCAGAAACTGTCTGCGTATCTTGGGAGCACCTTCCAGTAATCGGAAGCTATCCGGGTTGATCAACTGCAAGGGCAAGATTTCCGCGAGTTGCGCCGCGCTTCGCGCATTCTGGCCATCGATTCGAATCTGGAACTCGCCTTGCCTGTCTCGTGAAACACCGAGACTGCTGTGACCGCCTTGCGCAAGTTCAACTTGCCCGAATACGGTACAGGACGGCTGCTCATATTGAATGACGGGAAGCAGGCGGCTGCTGCGAAATGAGCGGGCGATACCGATTAGATGGATGGCTTCCAGCACGCTGGTTTTGCCGCTGCCGTTGGCACCGTAAAGGATATTGATACGCGGGGAGGGGGAGAGGGTCACCGGGTGCAGATTGCGCACCCCGGTGACCGAGATGCGGCTGAGAGACATCTAGGTTGCGCTGGACATGAGTTACAGGCGCATCGGCATGACGACGTAGGCCGAGTCGTCGTTGTCCGATTCCTGGACCAGCGCACTGCTGTTGGAGTCGGACAGAATCAGGCGCACCTGTTCGGTGGTCATGACGCCCAGTACGTCCAGCAGATAGCTCACGTTGAAACCGATCTCCAGCGAACCGCCGTTGTATTCAACGCCGATCTCTTCTTCAGCTTCTTCCTGCTCTGGGTTGTTTGCCTGAATCTTCAATTGACCGTTGGCCAGTTGCAGACGAATGCCGCGGTACTTCTCGTTGGACAGAATCGCGGTCCGGCTGAACGCTTCACGCAGCGCCTGACGATCACCCAGTACCAGCTTGTCGCCACCTTTCGGAAGCACGCGCTCGTAGTCCGGGAATTTCCCGTCAACCAGTTTGGAGGTGAAGGTGAACTCACCGGTCGTTGCACGAATGTGGTGCTGGCCCAAGACGATACTGACCATGCCGTCCTGCTCTGTCAGCAGACGCGCCATTTCCAGAATGCCTTTGCGTGGCACGATCACCTGATGGCGGTCAGCCTGCTCAATGTCGGCCGTCATGGAGCACATCGCCAGACGGTGACCGTCGGTGGCAACGGCACGCAAGATACCCGCGCTCACTTCCAGCAACATACCATTGAGGTAGTAACGAACATCCTGCTGAGCCATCGCGAAGCTGGTACGTTCGATCAGGCGACGCAGTTTGCTCTGCACCAGCTGGAACGTCAGCGAGCCAGGACCTTCTTCCACTGTAGGAAAATCATTCGCCGGCAGTGTGGACAACGTGAAACGGCTGCGACCGGCTTTGACCACCAGCTTGGCATCATCGACCTTGATGTCGATCAGCGCGTCGTTGGGCAAACTCTTGCAGATGTCCATCAGCTTGCGCGCCGGGACAGTGATTTCCCCAGGCTCGGCGGGCTCTTCGAGCTGTACACGGCCAACCAGTTCGACTTCAAGGTCGGTACCGGTCAAGGACAACTGCTGGCCTTCGACGACCATCAGGACGTTGGAAAGTACCGGCAAGGTCTGGCGGCGTTCAACCACGCCGGCGACCAGTTGCAGGGGTTTCAACAGGGCTTCGCGTTGAATGGTGAAATGCATGGTCTAGTCCCTTGCCTTAATAAGCTGCACTGGCGTCATCACGTGGTCAGAGTTCGCAGCAGGTTCTTGTAGTCCTCGCGGATATCCGCGTCGGATTCCTTGAGTTCGTTGATCTTTCGACAGGCGTGCAGAACGGTCGTATGGTCCCGACCACCGAATACATCGCCGATCTCCGGCAGACTGTGGTTGGTGAGCTCTTTGGAAAGCGCCATCGCGACCTGCCTCGGTCGTGCGACGGAACGGGAACGACGCTTGGACAACAGATCGGAGATCTTGATCTTGTAATACTCGGCCACGGTGCGCTGGATGTTATCCACACTGACCAGCTTGTCCTGGAGCGCGAGCAGGTCTTTCAACGACTCACGAATCAGTTCGATCGTGATGTCACGTCCCATGAAGTGCGAGTGCGCGATGACGCGCTTGAGCGCACCCTCGAGTTCACGGACGTTGGAACGAATGCGTTGCGCGATGAAGAACGCAGCGTCATGGGGCAGATCGACCTTTGCCTGGTCTGCCTTCTTCATGAGGATCGCTACACGGGTCTCAAGCTCTGGCGGTTCGACCGCCACCGTCAGGCCCCAGCCAAAGCGCGACTTGAGTCGCTCTTCAAGGCCCTCGATTTCTTTCGGATAGCGGTCACTGGTCAAAATGACCTGTTGTCCGCCTTCCAGCAGCGCGTTGAACGTGTGGAAGAATTCTTCCTGCGAACGTTCCTTGCGGGCAAAGAATTGAATGTCATCGATGAGCAGCGCATCGACCGAACGGTAGAAGCGCTTGAACTCGTTGATCGCGTTGAGCTGCAGTGCCTTGACCATGTCGGCCACGAAACGCTCCGAATGCAGGTAAACGACCTTGGCATTGGGGTTTTTCTTGAGCAGATGGTTACCCACAGCATGCATCAAGTGCGTTTTACCTAAGCCGACGCCGCCATACAGAAACAGCGGGTTGTAGCCGTGCTTGGGGTTGTCCGCAACCTGCCAGGCGGCCGCGCGCGCCAGCTGGTTGGACTTACCTTCGACGAAGTTCTCGAACGTGAACGTGCGGTTCAGATAACTGGTGTGCTTGAGCGCACCCTCGACCTGCACAGTGCGTTGTTCTGCCCGGGCTGGAGCCTGTTGAGAACTGGCACCCGCCATCGGATCGAAGCTGTCACGCGACGGCTCATTCTGGGTAGCCGGATCCTGCACGGGAGCGGGGGAAGCCGCTTGAGCAACCGGAGCAGCAACCGCGGGCGCGGGTGCCGCCGCACTGTTGGCAGCATTGGCGGACAACGCTTGCGATGCAGCAGCGGCCAGTGGTGCATTCGGTGCGGCTCGAGGCGCTGAGCTGCGCTTGCTGCCTATTAATAAGGAAAGCGCTGGCGCCATGCCTTGGCCATGTTCGCCGAGCAGCTCGAGCAAACGACCGAGGTATTTTTCGTTTACCCAGTCAAGCACGAAACGGTTTGGTGCATAGACACGCAACTCGTCGCCTTCGGCTTCGACCTGTAGCGGACGGATCCAAGTGTTGAATTGCTGGGCAGGCAGCTCATCGCGCAAAAGCTCCACGCACTGCTGCCAAAGTTCCACTGACACGGACATCCCCTAGTTGAAAGCCGGTGAGGCAAAAACAGCCGCCATTGTAACGATCCGGCGAAAACTTATCCACATGTAGGTTGCTAACAGTCCGCGATAAATCATTGATTCTGGACGTTCAGACGCGACGAACGGTATGTGCATAAGCTCTGTGGATAAGATGGCCTCAGCACCTTGCATAAGTCGGGTCGAAACTCTGTGGATAACACGCCTGTGGATAAGAAGCCTTTTCATGCACAGCTTTTCCGAGGTCACAGCACAGGCACAGCACCGTTTCTGGACAACCTTTTGAAACGCTATACATCAGGTCAAATGGGCCTCTTAGCGTTTTATCCACAGATATCCGCCACGTAAGAGTTATAAGCATTACAGAAAAGCTTTAAATACTCTCTTCCTTTTATTTCTATAACAGGTCAGTCAAGGCGCTGCCGGATGTACCTGGCAGCGGGCAAATGACCCATATAAGACGTCATTGAAGAAAAGCTGGTTGGAAATTGACCTGCGGGCGCGCTTTCTCTAGAATCCCCGGTCTCTTAAAACGGGGGCCATTCCGGCCCGTAGTGGACGAACCAGGTAACACGCCATGAAACGTACTTTCCAACCCAGCACTATCAAGCGCGCCCGCACCCACGGTTTCCGTGCACGTATGGCCACCAAAAACGGCCGTGCCGTCCTGTCGCGTCGTCGCGCCAAAGGCCGTAAGCGTCTGGCAGTTTGATAAATCGGCACAGGAGGTGAGTCGAGACTTCAGTCGGGAAAAGCGTTTGCTGACCCCCCGGCATTTCAAGGCAGTCTTTGACTCCCCTACCGGCAAGGTTCCGGGGAAAAATCTCCTGCTCCTTGCGCGCAACAACGACCTGGATCATCCCCGCCTGGGGCTGGTGATAGGTAAAAAGAGCGTCAAGCTTTCCGTTGAGCGCAATCGTTTGAAACGCCTGATGCGCGAATCATTTCGCCAACACCAAGACAGTTTGGTCGGTTGGGATATCGTTATCGTCGCGCGTAAAGGTTTGGGTGATGTAGAAAACCCTGAACTGATTCAGCATTTTGGCAAGCTTTGGAAACGTCTGGCACGCAGCCAGCCCGTTCCTCAGCCAAAAACCGAACCTGCAGGGATGGACAGTCCCGATGCGTAAACTGGCACTCGTTCCGATCCAGTTTTATCGCTATGCCATTAGCCCGCTGATGGCCAGTCACTGTCGTTTCTACCCCAGTTGCTCCTGCTACGCGTATGAAGCCATCGATAATCATGGCCTTTTGCGCGGCGGCTGGCTGGCAATGCGCCGCCTGGGTCGCTGTCATCCGTGGAATCCCGGTGGTTATGACCCGGTTCCACCTGTCCCCACCTCCCGTTCTTCTTCGATGGCCGAGTAATCATGGATATTAAACGCACGATCCTGATCGTCGCCCTGGCAATCGTGACCTACGTCGGGGTTCTGAAATGGAACCAGGACTACGGTCAGGCAGCCATGCCGACCCAGAATGTTGCAGCCAGCACTACCGCACCGGGCATTCCGGACACGGCTGCCGGTAATAATGGTTCTGCCAGCGCCGATGTTCCAAGCGCAAACGCGACCAATACCGCGGCACCTCTTGAGACTCCGGCCGTAGCCAGCAAAGACCTCATTCAGGTCAAGACCGATGTGCTCGATCTGGCGATCGATCCGGTAGGTGGTGACGTCGTTCAACTTCGTCTGCCTCTGTACCCGCGCCGTCAGGATCGTCCAGACGTTCCTTTTCAGCTGTTCGATAACGGCGGTGAACGTACTTTTCTGGCACAAAGTGGCCTGACCGGCACCAATGGTCCGGATGCACGAGCTACCGGCCGTCCGGTTTACACCTCTGCGCAGAAGACTTATCAACTGGCTGACGGCCAGAACGATATGGTCGTTGACCTGAAGTTTTCCGAAAACGGCGTCAACTACATCAAGCGCTTCACATTCAAACGTGGCCTTTACGACCTGGTCGTGACCTACGTTGTGGATAACCAGAGCGCTCAGCCTTGGGCCGGTAACCTGTTCGCGCAGTTGAAACGCGATGCCAGCTCCGACCCATCGTCGACCACCGCAACCGGTACAGCTACCTATCTGGGCGCAGCACTGTGGACTGCGGCCGAGCCTTACAAGAAAGTGTCGATGAAAGATATCGACAAGGGTCAGGTCAAGGAAACGGTTCAAGGCGGTTGGGTTGCATGGCTGCAGCACTACTTCGTGACCGCGTGGATTCCTGATCACAACGCGAGCAACGTGGTTCAGACCCGTAAAGACAGCCAGGGCAACTACATCATCGGCTTCACCAGCCCGACGTTGTCCGTTGCGCCGGGTGCCAAAGGCGAAACCACCGCCACCCTGTATGCAGGTCCGAAAAGCCAGGCGGTACTCAAAGAGTTATCCCCAGGTCTTGAACTGACTGTCGACTACGGTTTCCTGTGGTTCATTGCCCAGCCTATCTTCTGGCTGCTGCAACATATCCACGCGATCCTGGGTAACTGGGGCTGGTCGATCATCGTTTTGACGATGCTGATCAAAGGCCTGTTCTTCCCGCTCTCGGCCGCCAGCTACAAGTCAATGGCCCGGATGCGCGCCGTAGCGCCAAAACTGGCGTTGCTGAAGGAACAACATGGCGACGATCGCCAGAAAATGTCCCAGGCAATGATGGAGCTGTACAAGAAAGAGAAGATCAACCCGTTGGGTGGATGCTTGCCGATTCTTGTGCAGATGCCGGTTTTCCTTTCGCTGTACTGGGTACTCCTAGAGAGCGTGGAAATGCGTCAGGCTCCGTGGATCCTGTGGATAACCGACCTGTCGATCAAAGACCCGTTCTTTATTCTGCCGATCATCATGGGCGCGACCATGTTCATCCAGCAGCGTCTGAACCCGACTCCGCCGGATCCGATGCAGGCCAAGGTCATGAAAATGATGCCAATCATCTTCACGTTCTTCTTCCTGTGGTTCCCTGCCGGTCTGGTTCTGTACTGGGTTGTGAACAACACGCTGTCGATCGCGCAGCAGGCTTACATCACTCGCAAGATAGAAGCAGCTACCAAGAAAGCAGCTGCCTGATCTAACCTGTGAATAAGTTTTACAAAGCGCCCCCTAGTGGGGCGTTTTGCTATCTGTCAGTTGTCCAGGAGCCGGACCATGAACGTCCCTCGTGAAACCATCGCCGCTATTGCCACAGCTCAAGGCCGTGGTGGCGTCGGCATTGTCCGCATCTCGGGTCCGCTGGCCAGCAAGGCGGCGCACGCGATTATCGGCCGGACACCCAAACCTCGTTATGCCCATTACGGTCCTTTCAGCGACGCATCGGGCCAGGTGCTGGACGAAGGGATTGCGCTGTTTTTCCCCGGTCCCAACTCCTTCACCGGTGAAGACGTCCTGGAGCTGCAAGGGCATGGTGGTCCAATCGTTCTGGATATGCTGCTGCAGCGCTGTCTTGAACTGGGGAGCCGTTTGGCGCGGCCCGGAGAATTCAGTGAACGCGCGTTCCTCAATGACAAGCTGGACCTAGCCCAGGCTGAAGCAATCGCCGACCTGATCGAAGCGAGTTCTGCACAGGCTGCGCGCAACGCGCTGCGCTCATTGCAGGGGGCATTTTCCCAGCGTGTGGATAAGTTGACCGAGAAATTGATCAGCCTTCGTATCTACGTCGAGGCGGCCATCGACTTTCCGGAGGAGGAAATCGATTTTCTTGCCGATGGTCATGTATTGAGCATGCTCGATGACGTACGCGCTGAGTTATCCACAGTACTGCGCGAGGCGGGGCAGGGTGCACTGCTGCGTGACGGTATGACGGTGGTCATCGCAGGGCGACCTAACGCTGGCAAATCCAGTCTGCTTAACGCATTGGCTGGGCGCGAGGCAGCAATCGTGACCGAGATCGCCGGCACTACGCGCGATGTGCTGCGTGAACACATCCACATTGATGGCATGCCGCTGCACGTGGTCGACACAGCGGGGTTACGCGACACGCAGGATCAGGTGGAGATGATTGGCGTCCAGCGTGCGCTCAAGGCCATTGGCGAAGCGGACAGGATTCTGCTGGTAGTCGATGCTACAGCCCCGGAAGCGAGCGATCCTTTTGCGCTATGGCCCGAGTTTCTCGAGCGGCGTCCAGATCCTGCCAAGGTCACGCTGATCCACAACAAGTCTGACCTGAGCGGCGACGCCATCGGCCTGCAAACCAGTCAGGATGGCCATGTCACCATCAGCCTCAGCGCCAAGGCTGGTGGAGAAGGACTTGAACTGCTGCGTGACCACCTCAAGGCCTGCATGGGTTATGAGCAAACGTCGGAAAGCAGCTTCAGTGCGCGGCGGCGTCACCTTGAAGCCCTGCGTCATGCCAGTGACTCGCTGGAGCACGGCAGAGCTCAGCTGACACTTGCAGGCGCCGGTGAACTGCTGGCAGAGGACCTGCGTCAGGCCCAGCAGGCACTGGGGGAGATCACAGGCGCCTTCAGCTCGGACGATCTGCTTGGCCGAATCTTTTCCAGCTTCTGCATCGGCAAGTAGTGGCAGTGCCAAGACGTCACTGAAGAGAAGGGCGCACACGGCGCCCTTCCTGGTCCCCGGTTCACCCTTCCCCAATGATCGTGCAAGGTACGTCTTTACGTAACAGCCGATGATGGGCGTCGCCCACGGGCAACTGATCCTCAGAACGCGTCCGGTCGTTTGAAATCCGATACCTGACACAGTGCACACCTGGGGATAACCTCGTTTCAATCCTCGATACCGATCCGAACGACTCACTTGGCAGGCTGGCGGACAGATAAAAATCATGTCCGCGGCTTTGTCACATCTCGATTTTCACAGGTATGGCTTGCCCCAATCCGCCAATCTCAGCTTTTTCTGTAGATTAAGCCCTGTGCATAACCGACCTTTAGCTCGGTTGATAACCAGGGTTAAAAACTGAAGATAAACCCGCCTGTGGACAAAGTGCACTTTAATCCACAGGCTCAGGGCAGTTATCCAAACCCCTCAATGGCACCTGATCACAGCCTTTTGAATCTCTGTACACATTGAATATAGAGGCTTGTGGAGATCTATCCACAGAAAGGATGCTCAGTAAGAATAAACATAAAAACAAGGCTTTATAAACTTTCTTTCCTTTTTATTTTCTTTATCCGCGAGTTTTCCACAGTTGGTTAAATTTTGTGCAACGGGTTTCATTCAGGTGGGGTAAGTCCCTATACTTGTCAGCTATCCCAATTTCCCATCGACAACAGGCACGAGGTGCGTGGTGGATTTCCCTTCCCGTTTTGAAGTGATCGTCATCGGTGGCGGTCATGCCGGTACCGAGGCCGCACTGGCGTCGGCACGCATGGGTGTCAAAACCCTGCTGCTTACGCACAACGTGGAAACCCTCGGCCAGATGAGCTGCAACCCCGCGATCGGCGGTATCGGCAAAAGCCATCTGGTCAAGGAGATCGACGCCCTCGGCGGTGCGATGGCCATGGCCACCGATAAAGGCGGCATTCAGTTTCGTGTGCTGAACAGCCGTAAAGGCCCGGCAGTGCGTGCGACGCGTGCACAGGCAGACCGTGTTCTGTACAAGGCTGCGATCCGCGAGACACTGGAGAACCAGCCGAACCTGTGGATATTTCAGCAATCCTGCGACGACCTGATCGTCGAACAGGATCAGGTTCGCGGCGTTGTCACCCAAATGGGCCTGCGTTTCATGGCCGATTCGGTTGTGTTGACCACAGGCACGTTCCTGGGCGGTCTGATCCACATTGGTATGCAGAACTATTCCGGTGGCCGGGCCGGTGACCCGCCATCCATCGCGCTCGCTCGCCGATTGCGCGAACTGCCTTTGCGGGTGGGGCGTCTGAAAACCGGTACGCCGCCTCGCATCGATGGCCGTTCCGTCGATTTTTCGGTGATGACCGAGCAGCCGGGCGATACGCCGATCCCGGTCATGTCGTTCCTGGGTTCCAAGGAACAGCATCCGCCACAAGTGAGTTGCTGGATTACCCACACGAACGCCCGGACTCACGAGATCATTGCATCCAACCTTGACCGTTCGCCCATGTATTCCGGGGTGATCGAAGGTATCGGTCCGCGTTACTGTCCGTCGATCGAAGACAAGATTCACCGCTTTGCCGACAAGGAAAGCCATCAGGTCTTTATCGAACCGGAAGGCCTGACCACCCATGAGCTGTACCCGAACGGAATTTCCACTTCGCTGCCGTTCGACGTCCAGTTGCAAATCGTTCGCTCGATTCGCGGTATGGAAAATGCGCACATCGTTCGCCCAGGCTATGCGATCGAATATGATTACTTCGACCCACGCGATCTGAAGTACAGCCTCGAGACCAAAGTCATTGGTGGCCTGTTTTTCGCAGGTCAGATCAATGGCACAACCGGTTACGAAGAAGCCGGGGCCCAAGGTTTGCTGGCCGGGACCAACGCGGCATTGCGGGCGCAAGGTCGCGACAGTTGGTGCCCGCGCCGCGACGAGGCGTACATCGGAGTATTGGTCGACGACCTGATCACCCTGGGAACCCAGGAACCGTACCGGATGTTCACCTCGCGTGCTGAATATCGCTTGATCCTGCGCGAAGACAACGCCGACCTGCGCCTGACTGAAAAAGGTCGCGAGCTGGGTCTGGTCGATGACACGCGTTGGGCTGCCTTCTGCACCAAACGCGAAAACATTGAGCGTGAAGAGCAACGTCTGAAAAGTACCTGGGTTCGTCCCGGGACCGAGCAGGGCGATGCCATTGCCGCGCATTTCGGCACGCCGCTGACCCACGAATACAATCTGCTTAACCTGCTGACGCGTCCGGAAGTCGATTACGCCAGTTTGATTTCCCTCACGGGAGAGGGGAGCAGCGACCCGCAAGTGGCCGAGCAGGTCGAGATCAAGACCAAATACGCCGGTTATATCGACCGCCAGCAAGATGAGATCGCCCGTCTGCGCGCCAGCGAAGACACCAGGCTGCCTGAAGACATCGACTACGCCGGAATTTCCGGACTGTCGAAAGAAATTCAAAGCAAGCTGGGGATAACTCGTCCCGAGACGCTCGGACAGGCTTCGCGTATTCCCGGCGTCACACCGGCGGCGATTTCCCTATTAATGATTCACCTGAAAAAACGCGGCGCGGGCCGTCAGTTGGAGCAAAGCGCTTGAGTTCTATGGTCACCCCGCAACACGCAGACGAGTTATCCACAGGTGCCCGAGCGCTGGGGATCGAGCTGACACCGGTACAGCAGGAACTACTGCTGGCGTATCTGGCACTGTTGATCAAGTGGAACAAGGCGTACAACCTCACGGCTGTGCGCAATCCCGACGAAATGGTGTCCAGGCATTTGCTCGACAGTCTCAGCGTGATGCCGTTTGTCGAAGGCGGCCAACCCGGTGAACGTTGGCTCGATGTGGGCAGCGGTGGCGGCATGCCGGGCATCCCGCTGGCGATCATGTTTCCGCAGATGAAAGTCACGCTGCTGGACAGCAATGGCAAAAAGACCCGTTTCCAAACCCAGGTCAAACTGGAACTGAAGCTGGATAACCTCGAAGTTATCCACAGTCGGGCTGAAAGTTATCAGCCCGAGGTGCCGTTCAACGGAATCATTTCCCGTGCGTTCAGCAGTCTGGAAGACTTCACCGGGTGGACGCGCCACCTGGGCGACATTCAGACACGCTGGCTGGCGATGAAAGGGCTGCATCCTGCCGATGAACTGGTAGCATTGCCCTCGGATTTTCACCTCGATAGCGCACAAGCCTTGACCGTTCCAGGTTGCCAAGGCCAACGCCATCTGCTGATACTGCGCCGCACGGCATGATTGGGAACACAAGCGATAATGGCTAAGGTATTCGCGATAGCGAACCAGAAAGGTGGGGTCGGCAAGACCACCACATGCATCAACCTCGCCGCGTCACTGGTTGCTACCAAACGACGCGTGCTGTTGATCGATCTCGATCCCCAGGGCAATGCGACCATGGGGAGTGGTGTGGATAAACACAACCTGGAGAACTCCGTCTACGACCTGCTGATCGGCGAGTGCGATCTGGCCGAGGCGATGCAGTTTTCCGAGCATGGTGGTTACCAGCTACTTCCGGCCAACCGCGACCTGACCGCAGGCGAAGTGGTGCTGCTGGAAATGCAGATGAAAGAGAGCCGTCTGCGCAATGCGCTGGCGCCGATCCGCGAAAATTACGATTACATTCTCATCGACTGCCCGCCTTCGCTGTCGATGCTCACGCTCAACGCCCTGGTGGCCTCCGATGGCGTAATTATCCCCATGCAGTGCGAGTACTTCGCGCTTGAAGGTCTGAGTGACCTTGTGGATAACATCAAACGTATCGGCGAATTGCTCAACCCACAGCTCAAGATCGAAGGCCTGCTGCGTACCATGTACGATCCGCGTCTGAGCCTGATCAACGACGTCTCGGCGCAGCTCAAGGAACACTTTGGCGAGCAGCTCTACGACACCGTGATTCCGAGAAACATCAGACTGGCCGAGGCTCCGAGCTTTGGCATGCCAGTGCTGGCCTATGACAAGTCGTCCCGGGGGGCGCTGGCCTACCTGGCGCTTGCCAGTGAGCTGGTACGTCGTCAACGTCGCGGCGCGAAAACCGCTCAGCCAACCTAAGGAATTCCCATGGCCGTCAAGAAACGAGGTCTCGGACGTGGGTTGGATGCACTTCTGAGCAGTCCAACCGTCAGTTCGCTGGAAGAGCAGGCCATCAAGGCTCCACAGCGCGAGTTGCAGCATGTGCCGCTGGACATGATTCAGCGTGGCAAGTACCAGCCGCGCCGCGACATGGACCCGCAGGCGCTCGAAGAGCTGGCGCAGTCGATCAGGTCCCAGGGCGTGATGCAGCCGATCGTGATTCGTCCGATCGGTGACAACCGCTTCGAGATCATTGCCGGCGAACGACGCTGGCGAGCGAGTCAGCAGGCAGGCGTCGAGACGATTCCGGCGATGGTTCGCGATGTACCGGACGAAACGGCGATCGCCATGGCGCTGATCGAGAACATCCAGCGCGAAGACCTGAACCCCATCGAAGAAGCCATGGCGTTGCAGCGTCTGCAGCAGGAATTCCAGCTCACCCAGCAGCAGGTGGCCGACGCCGTCGGCAAGTCCCGGGTCAGCGTGGCCAACCTGTTGCGCCTGATTGCGCTGCCGGAAGCGATCAAGACAATGCTGTCCCATGGCGACCTGGAGATGGGCCACGCACGTGCCCTGCTTGGTCTGCCGGAAGAACGTCAGGTGGAAGGGGCGCGACACGTTGTCGCACGAGGGCTGACCGTACGCCAGACAGAGGCCCTGGTCAGACAGTGGTTGAGTGGCAAGGAAACACCTGCGGAACCGGCAAAGATCGACCCCGATATCAGCCGACTCGAACAGCGTCTGGCCGAGCGTTTAGGGTCCGCGGTCCAGATACGCCACGGGCAGAAGGGAAAGGGGCAGTTAGTCATTCGTTACAACTCGCTTGACGAGTTGCAAGGTGTGCTTGCTCACATCCGCTGAAACAATTGCTCTGTAGCGTATAGTCGGAAATCACTACCTGACTGTTGAATAGGGGCTTAACCGCCCCTATACTCTGCGCGCATTTTGTCGGCACAAATTATGCCAAGTTACAGATGATGGCGACCGACAGCCAAGGAGCAGATGCGATGGAATCACGCATGCCAGACCGCTTGCCGTTTCATCGCCTTGCGGTTTTTCCGGTTTTGCTGGCTCAACTGATCGTCCTGCTGATCGCCGCTTTGGCGCTGTGGCAGTGGCGTGGAGTCGTAGCGGGATACTCGGGGCTCTGCGGAGGCCTGATAGCCTGGCTGCCCAATTTATATTTCGCTCACAAGGCGTTTCGGTTTTCCGGAGCCCGAGCCGCTCAAGCCATCGTCAGGTCGTTCTACGCCGGCGAGGCGGGCAAACTTATTTTGACGGCAGTGCTTTTTGCACTGACGTTTGCAGGCGTAAAACCGCTGGCACCGCTGGCGGTATTCGGAGTGTTCATGTTGATCCAGGTGGTCAACTGGTTCGCTCCCCTGCTGACGAGAACAAGACTTTCGAGACCTTAGGGCGTTTGAGGCAACCATGGCAGAGCAAACAGCTTCGGGCTATATCCAGCACCACTTGCAGAACCTGACATTCGGGCACCTGCCCAATGGCGAATGGGGCTTTGCCCACACCGCAGCAGAAGCCAAGGAAATGGGTTTCTGGGCTTTCCACGTCGACACGCTCGGCTGGTCGGTTGCGTTGGGTCTGATTTTCGTTCTGATCTTCCGCATGGCGGCCAAGAAAGCAACGTCCGGTCAGCCGGGCGCCCTGCAGAACTTCGTCGAAGTGCTGGTCGAATTCGTCGACGGCAGCGTGAAAGACAGTTTCCACGGTCGTAGCGCGGTTATCGCACCACTGGCGCTGACCATTTTCGTCTGGGTATTCCTGATGAACGCGGTCGACCTGGTACCGGTTGACTGGATTCCTCAACTGGCGATGCTGATCTCCGGCGACGAGCACATTCCGTTCCGCGCGGTTCCGACCACGGACCCGAACGCGACGCTGGGTATGGCCCTGTCGGTCTTCGCACTGATCATTTTCTACAGCATCAAGGTCAAGGGTATCGGCGGCTTCATCGGCGAACTGACCCTTCACCCGTTTGGCAGCAAGAACATCTTCGTTCAGGCTTTGTTGATTCCGGTCAACTTCCTGCTCGAATTCGTGACTCTGGTGGCCAAACCGATTTCTCTGGCACTGCGTCTGTTCGGCAACATGTATGCTGGTGAGCTGGTCTTCATCCTGATCGCCGTCATGTTCGGCAGCGGTCTGCTCTGGCTGAGCGGCCTGGGCATTGTTCTGCAATGGGCATGGGCTGTGTTCCACATCCTGATCATCACCCTGCAAGCGTTCATCTTCATGATGCTGACCATCGTCTACCTGTCGATGGCTCACGAAGATAACCATTGAGATCCGTCTTCCGACGTATCTGATGACCGTCTCGCAACGCGAGACGGTGCCCGCAAGGGCTGATGTAAGAAACGATTTTGTTTTACCGCTTTAATTAAAAAAACCTAACCAATACGACGTAAAAGTCGGGAGGAAAGATGGAAACTGTAGTTGGTCTAACCGCTATCGCTGTTGCACTGTTGATCGGCCTGGGCGCACTGGGTACTGCAATCGGTTTCGGCCTGTTGGGCGGTAAGTTCCTGGAAGGCGCAGCGCGTCAGCCAGAAATGGTTCCAATGCTGCAAGTCAAAATGTTCATCGTTGCGGGCCTGCTCGACGCCGTGACCATGATCGGTGTTGGTATCGCTCTGTTCTTCACCTTTGCGAACCCCTTCGTTGGTCAACTCGCTGGCTGATCACTCGAATTTTCGAGTTGATTGGTGTGATGGACAACGAACGAGCGAGGTGTTGGCGTGAACATTAATGCAACCCTGATTGGCCAGTCCGTTGCGTTCTTCATTTTTGTGCTGTTCTGCATGAAGTTCGTGTGGCCTCCGGTCATCGCGGCTTTGCACGAACGTCAGAAGAAGATCGCGGATGGACTGGACGCTGCTTCCCGAGCAGCTCGCGACCTGGAGCTGGCCCAAGACAAAGTGGGTCAACAACTGCGCGAAGCTAAGGCTCAAGCAGCTGAAATCATTGAGCAAGCCAAGAAACGCGGTACTCAGATTGTCGACGAAGCCCGTGAACAGGCTCGCGTTGAAGCTGACCGTGTGAAGGCTCAGGCTCAGGCCGAGATCGAGCAGGAACTGAACGGTGTCAAAGACGCCTTGCGCGCCCAGTTGGGTAGCCTGGCAGTCAATGGCGCAGAGAAGATCCTGGGTGCCACAATCGATCAAAACGCGCACGCGGAGCTGGTTAACAAACTGGCTGCTGAAATTTAAGCGAGGGCGATCATGGCAGAACTGACCACGTTGGCCCGACCTTACGCTAAGGCGGCCTTCGAGCACGCGCAGGCCCACCAGCAACTGGCCAATTGGTCAGCCATGCTCGGCCTGGCTGCTGCGGTGTCGCAAGACGACACCATGCAGCGCATGCTCAAGGCCCCGCGACTGACGAGCGCACAAAAGGCCACCACTTTTATTGAAGTGTGTGGCGACAAGTTCGATGCCAAGGCACAGAATTTCATCCATGTCGTTGCTGAAAACGACCGTCTCCCGCTTCTGCCGGAGATCGCCGAACTGTTCGACCTGTACAAGGCCGAGCAGGAAAAATCGGTCGATGTGGATGTCACCAGTGCTTTTGCATTGAACCAAGATCAGCAAGACAAACTCGCCAAGGTTCTCAGTGCACGGCTCGGCCGGGAAGTGCGCCTGCATGCTGCGGAGGATGCCACCCTTATCGGTGGTGTCGTAATCCGCGCCGGCGACCTGGTTATCGATGGCTCAGTTCGCGGCAAGATCGCGCAACTAGCCGAAGCATTGAAATCTTGAGTTTGAAGGGGCAGCAGAGCAATGCAGCAACTCAATCCTTCCGAAATAAGTGAAATCATCAAGGGTCGCATCGAGAAGCTCGATGTAACCTCCCAAGCCCGTAACGAAGGCACAGTCGTCAGCGTGTCTGACGGTATCGTGCGGATTCACGGTCTGGCCGACGTAATGTACGGCGAGATGATCGAGTTTCCGGACGGCGTCTACGGTATGGCGCTGAACCTTGAGCAAGACTCCGTGGGTGCCGTTGTACTGGGCGCTTACACGACTCTGGCTGAAGGCATGAGCGCCAAGTGCACTGGCCGCATCCTGGAGGTTCCGGTTGGTAAGGAACTGCTGGGTCGCGTAGTCGATGCACTGGGTAACCCAGTTGACGGCAAAGGTCCGCTGAACAACACCGAGACCGATGCGGTCGAGAAAGTTGCTCCAGGCGTGATCTGGCGTAAGTCGGTAGACCAGCCTGTACAGACTGGCTACAAGGCTGTCGATGCCATGATTCCAGTCGGCCGTGGCCAGCGTGAGCTGATCATCGGTGACCGTCAGATCGGTAAGACCGCTCTGGCCATCGACGCGATCATCAACCAGAAAGACAGCGGCATCTTCTGCGTCTACGTGGCAATCGGTCAGAAACAATCGACCATCGCCAACGTGGTTCGCAAGCTCGAAGAAAACGGCGCACTGGCTAACACCATCGTCGTGGCTGCAAGTGCTTCCGAATCCGCTGCGTTGCAGTTCCTTGCACCGTACTCGGGTTGCACCATGGGCGAGTTCTTCCGTGACCGCGGTGAAGACGCGCTGATCGTTTATGACGATCTGTCCAAGCAAGCAGTGGCTTACCGCCAGATTTCCCTGCTGCTGCGCCGTCCACCAGGCCGTGAAGCCTACCCAGGTGACGTGTTCTATCTCCACTCCCGTCTGCTGGAGCGCGCATCGCGTGTTTCCGAAGAGTACGTAGAGAAGTTCACCAATGGCGCAGTGACCGGCAAAACCGGCTCCCTGACCGCATTGCCGATCATCGAAACCCAGGCTGGCGACGTTTCCGCGTTCGTTCCGACCAACGTGATTTCCATCACCGACGGTCAGATCTTCCTGGAATCGGCCATGTTCAACTCTGGCATCCGTCCAGCTGTGAACGCCGGTGTTTCGGTATCCCGTGTGGGTGGTGCCGCTCAGACCAAGATCATCAAGAAGCTCTCCGGTGGTATCCGTACCGCTCTGGCTCAGTACCGTGAACTGGCAGCATTTGCCCAGTTCGCTTCTGACCTGGACGAAGCGACCCGTAAGCAACTTGAGCATGGTCAGCGCGTTACCGAGCTGATGAAGCAGAAGCAATACGCACCAATGTCGATCGCTGACATGGCGCTGTCGCTGTATGCCGCTGAGCGTGGGTTCCTGACCGACATCGAAATCGCCAAGATTGGCAGCTTTGAACAAGCGCTGATTGCTTACTTCAACCGCGATCACGCCGATTTGATGGCGAAGATCAACGTGAAGGGTGACTTCAATGACGAAATCGATGCAGGCATGAAAGCCGGTATCGAGAAGTTCAAGGCCACCCAAACCTGGTAAGCCGCAGCGGGGGCCGGAAGGCTCCCGCTTGCTAACCTGATAGGTGTTACATGGCAGGCGCAAAAGAGATTCGCAGCAAGATTGCGAGCATCAAAAGCACGCAAAAGATCACCAGCGCCATGGAAAAAGTGGCGGTCAGCAAAATGCGCAAGGCTCAAATGCGCATGGCTGCTAGCCGTCCTTACGCGGAGCGCATCCGCCAGGTGATTGGTCATCTTGCCAACGCCAACCCGGAATATCGCCACCCGTTCATGATCGAGCGCGAAGTAAAGCGTGTCGGTTATGTCGTAGTGAGCAGTGACCGTGGTTTGTGCGGTGGCTTGAATACCAACCTGTTCAAGGCTCTGGTCAAGGACATGGCGGTAAACCGTGAAAACGGCGTAGAGATCGATCTGTGCGTGGTTGGCAGCAAAGGTGCGGCATTTTTCCGCAACTTCGGCGGTAACGTCGTCGCTGCGATCAGCCACCTGGGCGAAGAGCCGTCGATCAACGACTTGATCGGCAGCGTCAAGGTGATGCTGGATGCCTACCTGGATGGCCGTATTGATCGCCTGTCCGTGGTATCCAACAAGTTCATCAACACCATGACGCAACAGCCAACGGTGGAGCAGTTGATTCCGCTGGTGGCAACCCCGGATCAGAAACTCAAGCACCACTGGGACTATCTCTACGAACCCGATGCCAAAGAGCTGCTCGATGGCTTGATGGTTCGCTACGTTGAGTCGCAGGTGTACCAGGCGGTGGTCGAGAACAACGCAGCTGAACAAGCGGCGCGGATGATTGCAATGAAGAACGCCACCGACAACGCCGGTGATCTGATCAGCGATTTGCAGCTGATCTACAACAAGGCGCGTCAGGCAGCGATCACCCAAGAGATCTCGGAAATCGTCGGCGGCGCTGCCGCGGTTTAACGGTTCAAATATTAGAGGAACCAGCTAATGAGTAGCGGACGTATCGTTCAAATCATCGGCGCCGTGATCGACGTGGAATTCCCACGCGATAGCGTACCGAGTATCTACAACGCGCTGAAAGTACAAAGCGCGGCAGAAACCACCCTGGAAGTTCAGCAGCAGCTGGGCGACGGCGTGGTTCGTACCATTGCGATGGGCTCCACCGAGGGCTTGAAGCGTGGTCTGGAAGTGACAGACTCTGGCGCAGCCATCTCCGTACCGGTCGGTAAAGCGACGCTGGGCCGGATCATGGACGTACTGGGCAACCCGATTGACGAAGCGGGTCCGATCGCCACCGAAGAGCGCTGGGGCATTCACCGTCCTGCGCCAACCTTCGCTGAGCAAGCGGGCGGCAACGACCTGCTGGAAACCGGCATCAAGGTTATCGACCTGGTCTGCCCGTTCGCCAAAGGCGGTAAAGTCGGTCTGTTCGGTGGTGCCGGTGTCGGCAAGACCGTCAACATGATGGAACTGATCCGTAACATCGCCATCGAGCACAGCGGTTATTCCGTGTTCGCCGGTGTGGGTGAGCGTACTCGTGAGGGTAACGACTTCTACCACGAGATGAAGGATTCCAACGTTCTGGACAAGGTTGCTCTGGTCTACGGCCAGATGAACGAGCCGCCGGGTAACCGTCTGCGCGTAGCCCTGACCGGCCTGACCATGGCCGAGAAGTTCCGTGACGAAGGTAACGACGTTCTGCTGTTCGTCGACAACATCTACCGTTACACACTGGCCGGTACTGAAGTATCCGCACTCCTGGGCCGTATGCCTTCGGCAGTAGGTTACCAGCCGACCCTGGCTGAAGAGATGGGTACTCTGCAAGAGCGCATCACTTCGACCAAGAACGGTTCGATCACCTCGATCCAGGCGGTATACGTACCGGCGGACGACTTGACCGACCCGTCGCCAGCGACCACGTTTGCCCACCTGGACGCAACCGTCGTACTGTCCCGTGACATCGCCTCCCTGGGTATCTACCCAGCGGTCGATCCACTGGATTCGACCTCGCGCCAGCTGGACCCGAACGTTATCGGCCAGGAACACTACGACACCGCTCGCGGCGTTCAGTACGTGTTGCAGCGTTACAAAGAGCTGAAAGACATCATCGCGATCCTGGGTATGGACGAGCTGTCGGAGACCGACAAGCAGTTGGTTAACCGTGCTCGTAAGATCCAGCGCTTCCTGTCCCAGCCTTTCTTCGTGGCAGAAGTCTTCACCGGTGCTTCGGGTAAATACGTTTCCCTGAAAGACACCATTGCTGGCTTCAAAGGCATCCTCAACGGTGACTACGACCACCTGCCAGAACAAGCGTTCTACATGGTCGGCGGCATCGAAGAAGCGATCGAGAAAGCCAAGAAACTGTAATCCCGGCGCCCGGAAACGGGCGCTAATCAGGTTGAGGCAAGCAAATGGCTATGACAGTCCATTGCGACATCGTCAGCGCGGAAGGGGAAATCTTCTCCGGTCTGGTCGAGATGGTGATTGCGCACGGTAACCTGGGTGATATCGGTATCGCTCCAGGCCACGCGCCGCTGATCACTGATCTGAAGCCGGGCCCGATCCGCTTGATCAAGCAGGGTGGGGAAGCCGAGGTGTTCTACATCTCCGGTGGTTTCCTCGAGGTTCAGCCGAACATGGTCAAGGTGCTTGCCGATACTGTGCAACGTGCTGCCGACCTGGACGAAGCCTCTGCTCAAGCCGCCGTCAAGGCTGCCGAGAAGGCTCTGAACGAGAAAGGCGCGGACTTCGATTACGGATCTGCAACTGCTCGTCTGGCCGAGGCCGCAGCCCAGCTGCGTACCGTTCAGCAAATTCGCAAGAAGTTTGGCGGCTAAACCCGCTGCTTCATATGCGTGATTGAGAAAAAGGGTAGCCTCGGCTACCCTTTTTCTTTTTCAAAATAAGCCCGTCCCCGGCCGCAGGCCTTGATTGCCGCGCCGCTCAGTTGGTAGGTCTCATGTCCCTCGATATCGTTATTCTCGCTGCTGGCCAAGGAACGCGCATGCGCTCTGCGTTGCCGAAGGTGCTTCATCCCGTGGCGGGCAACTCCATGCTTGGTCACGTTATCCACAGCGCCCGCCAGTTATCCCCAGACAGCATCCAGGTCGTCATTGGGCATGGCGCCGACGCGGTCCGTGAACGTCTCGCTGCCGATGACCTGAATTTCGTGATGCAGGACAAGCAACTGGGCACCGGACATGCCGTCGCCCAGGCGGTGCCTGCACTGACGGCCGACACCGTACTGATCCTCTACGGTGATGTGCCCTTGATTGAAGTGGATACGCTTCAACGCTTGCTCAAGCAGGTCACGCCGCAGCAATTGGGTCTTTTGACCGTCACCCTTGAAGACCCGACCGGCTACGGTCGTATCGTGCGTGACGAGCAAGGTCGAGTGTCCGCAATTGTCGAGCACAAGGACGCCACTGAAGCCCAGAAAGCAATTACCGAAGGCAACACCGGGATTCTTGCGGTTCCCGGTAAGCGTCTGGCCGAATGGCTGGGGCGTCTATCGAACAACAATGCGCAGGGCGAGTACTACCTTACGGACGTGATCGCCATGGCAGTTAACGATGGCCTGGTCGTGGCCACCGAACAGCCGCATGATGCGATGGAAGTGCAGGGCGCCAATGATCGCAAGCAGCTTTCCGATCTTGAACGTCATTACCAGTTGCGCGAAGCTCGCCGTCTGATGGCCGCCGGCGTAACGCTGCGCGATCCTTCACGCTTCGATGTACGCGGAGAAGTCACTGTCGGGCGTGATGTGCTGATCGACATCAACGTTGTGCTGGAAGGTAAGGTGGTGATCGAGGACGACGTCGTAATCGGCCCGAACTGCGTCATCAAGGACAGCACGCTGCGCAAAGGTGTTGTTGTGAAAGCCAACAGCCATATCGAAGGCGCGATGCTGGGCGAGGGCAGCGATGCAGGCCCATTCGCACGTCTGCGTCCGGGCAGCGTGCTGGGGGCCAAGGCGCATGTGGGTAACTTCGTCGAACTCAAGAACGCCGAGCTTGGCGAAGGTGCCAAGGTCGGGCACCTGACTTATCTGGGTGACGCCGAAGTGGGTGCGCGTACCAACATTGGCGCGGGCACTATCACCTGCAACTACGATGGCGCCAACAAACACCGCACAGTGCTGGGCACTGACGTGTTCATTGGCTCAAACAACTCGCTCGTCGCGCCTGTGGATATCCTGGACGGTGCAACCACTGCAGCCGGATCCACCATCACTCAAACCATTCCCGCCGAGCAATTGGGTGTGGCCCGTGCACGGCAGCGCAACATCGAAGGCTGGAAACGTCCGGTGAAAATCAAAAGGGATTGAGTTATCCATAATGGCTAATACGCAGGCGCGACTCACATCTTGGCCCTGCGTTATCCACAGGCCCGCCTCATCAGGATCTCAGTGAACATAGGCCTGTGGGCGTGAGCCAGCTGTGTTCAACTGCCCTTTGGTTACATCTTTTTCGCGGACAGTCCGCTTCCACGAGACCCTGAAGGGTGGACCTATGTAGGAGTGGACTTGTCCACGAAGAGGCCAGTACAGACTCAGCACATTAAATGTCCGAACAACCGCCTTCGTCAGCAATCCATAGTTATCCCTTTTTCTAGACCTTCAGCACTTGTGGATAACTGCGATGTTCATCGTGAGCGCAAGGGACGCTTGACCAATCTAGCCAAATAGGTTTTGATTGCCTTCGTTATCTTTCGAATCGAAACTTAAGGTCGTCATGTCGAAGCGCAATACGCCCCAACGCCGCCACAACATTCTGGCTTTACTCAATGAGCAAGGTGAGGTGAGTGTGGACGATCTGGCCAAGCGATTTGAAACCTCCGAAGTTACGATTCGAAAGGACCTGGCCGCGCTCGAAACCAACGGTTTGCTGTTGCGTCGCTACGGTGGGGCCGTCACGCTGCCTCAAGAGCTGATCGGCGAAGGTACCCAACCCGTCTCGAAGTACAAACAAGCCATCGCCCGTGCCGCCGTTACCCGTATTCGTGAGCACGCGCGCATCATCGTCGACAGCGGCAGCACCACCGCCGCGTTGATTCCCGAGTTGGGCGCACAGCCTGGTCTTGTAGTGATGACCAACTCACTGCACGTTGCCCGGGCGCTGACTGAACTGGAACACGAACCGGTGCTGTTGATGACCGGCGGGACATGGGACCCGCATTCCGAGTCGTTCCAAGGGCAGGTCGCCGAGCAGGTGCTGCGTTCCTACGACTTCGATCAACTGTTCATCGGTGCCGACGGTATCGATCTGATCCGTGGTACCACGACCTTCAACGAATTGCTGGGGCTGAGCCGCGTCATGGCGGAGGTTGCCCGGGAAGTCGTCGTCATGGTCGAAGCCGACAAGGTCGGGCGCAAGATCCCCAATCTGGAACTGCCGTGGAGCAGTATCCACACCCTTATTACCGATGATCGTCTGCCCGTCGAGGCACGCGACCAGATACAGGCCCGCGGCATCAATCTGATTTGTGCCGCTGTCAGCTAGGAGAGAACCATGTGTGGAATCGTCGGCGCAGTCGCTGAACGTAATATCACGGCCATTTTGCTCGAAGGCCTGAAGCGTCTTGAATACCGTGGCTATGACAGCGCAGGCGTGGCCGTCTTCAGCAATGAAGGCACGCTTGAGCGTCGTCGCCGTTCCGGTAAGGTCAGCGAACTGGAGCAGGCACTGGCCGGTGAGCCACTGATTGGCCGTCTGGGTATCGCCCACACCCGTTGGGCCACCCACGGTGCGCCTTGCGAGCGTAACGCTCACCCACATTTTTCGGCCAACGAGCTGGCGGTTGTCCACAACGGCATCATCGAAAACCACGAGCCGCTGCGCGAACAACTCAAGAGCTTGGGCTATGTGTTCTCGTCCGATACCGACACTGAAGTCATCGTTCACCTGCTGCACCACAAGCTCAAGGACACGCCGGATCTGGCCACTGCCCTGAAAGCCGCGGTCAAGGAACTGCACGGCGCTTACGGTCTGGCCGTCATCAGCGCCGCCCAGCCTGATCGTCTGCTGGCAGCTCGCAGCGGCAGCCCGCTGGTGATCGGCATGGGCCTGGGCGAAAACTTCCTCGCCTCCGACCAGCTCGCACTGCGTCAGGTCACCGACCGTTTCATGTACCTGGAAGAGGGCGATATCGCCGAGATCCGCCGGGACAGCGTGCAGATCTGGACTGTTGACGGTCTGCCGGTCGAACGTGAGGTCGTGCAGTACCACGAAGGCGCCGAAGCCGCTGACAAGGGCGAGTATCGCCACTTCATGCTCAAGGAGATTCACGAACAGCCCAAGGTCGTGCAGCGCACGCTTGAGGGCCGTCTGGGTCAGCAGCAAGTGCTGGTTCACGCGTTCGGTCCACAGGCTGCCGAACTGTTCGCCAAAGTACGCAACGTGCAGATCGTCGCGTGCGGCACCAGTTACCACGCTGGCATGGTTGCGCGTTACTGGCTCGAAGGCCTGGCCGGAATTCCGTGCCAGGTCGAAGTGGCCAGCGAATTTCGCTACCGCAAAGTCGTGGTGCAGCCTGACACTCTGTTCGTCTCCATCTCGCAGTCCGGCGAAACCGCCGACACCCTGGCTGCCCTGCGCAATGCCAAAGAACTGGGCTTCCTCGCCAGCCTCGCGATCTGCAACGTGGGCATCAGCTCGCTGGTGCGTGAATCCGACCTGACCCTGCTGACCCAGGCCGGACCGGAAATCGGCGTTGCCTCCACCAAGGCGTTCACCACCCAGTTGGTTGCCCTGCTGCTGCTGACCCTGTCCTTGGGCCAGGTCAAAGGCTCGCTGGAAGAGGGTGTCGAAGCGCAACTGGTCGATGAACTCCGCCGTCTGCCAACCCGCCTGGGCGAAGCATTGGCGATGGACACCACCGTCGAGAAAGTCGCCGAACTGTTCGCCGAGAAACACCACACCCTGTTCCTGGGACGCGGCGCGCAATTCCCGGTCGCGATGGAAGGCGCACTCAAGCTCAAGGAAATCTCCTACATCCACGCTGAAGCCTATCCGGCTGGCGAACTCAAACACGGCCCGCTGGCGCTGGTCGATGCCGACATGCCAGTGGTCACCGTCGCGCCGAACAACGAACTGCTGGAGAAACTCAAATCCAACCTGCAGGAAGTCCGCGCACGAGGCGGTGAACTGGTGGTGTTCGCTGACGAACAGGCCGGCATGAAAAACGGCGAAGGCACCCACGTTGTCGCGATGCCGCACATCATCGACGCCCTGGCCCCGATTCTGTACACCATCCCGCTGCAGTTGCTGTCGTACTACGTTGCCGTGCTCAAAGGCACGGACGTGGACCAGCCGCGGAATCTGGCGAAGTCGGTGACGGTGGAGTAGTTATCCACAGGGGTAGCCCCTGCTGATGTCTGCAAAGAATAAAGGTTGTCACAAAAGAATAAAGGCTGCCACAAGTTAATAAAGGTTGTCACAAGCTCCTGCCCCGACCGTACATCGGGACAGGAGTGAACGAGCCCCATGAAAGACAGGTGTAGCTTCGGGGGCAGATGGGGACGCACAGCTCAACGGCGCTTGAAGTCGTCGGGGAGATGGAAGCTCAATCCATCCAGAATTAGGTCGGCAAATTCCAATCTACCGGATTGATCCGAACCCGGGCTTGGTGTGTCATCCCGTGCGTTTAAAATTGTTTGGTAATCATCTGGGTTAGCGTAGAGTCTGTTGACCTTTTCCAGACTATAAGCGCCTTCGAGCTTCCCTATATCCGAGGCTTTCTGGGTAACAGTTCTCGCTCGCTCCAATATTGTGGGGACCCACTCGGCCTTGGCGAGTATCGCTTCCCGTGCATGATAAATGGTGCACAAAACAGGATCACGGTAGCTTTCAGCCTGGCAGACTTTTTCCGCTGCCTCGTAGTATTTCCGGCCGTCCTCAAGCATTCCGACGCGATAACAAAGCATTCCGTAGTTCGCCAATGCTTGGGCATGGTGAGGTCCACCCTCTCTCAACTCTTCATTAAAAAGTGAGATCCATCCATTCAGTTTTGCCGCGTCTGCGTCACTGGGCTGAAGGGGGGTGATCAGTCCTAGCTCGGCATATGCGCGGTTGAGCTTGAGGATCGAATTATGGGGATTTGCAATCAGCCCTTGTCTGGTGATTTCGATCATCTGCTCATATCGATCATCTAGGGAAGCAATGTAGCTAGCCAAGACTGGTGGCTTGCTTGAGAATGGCTCGGCCGCGAACCAGTCCAACGCATGCCGGATAGCAAATTCCACTTCGCCTTGAATGTAGCTCTCTCTTGCTTTCGCTTCATAGGCGATTTCAAGACTTTGGACTTTGGAATGATGATTCGACTTTATGTCATGTCGCTGCTCGGCCCACAATGCTTGAGCGAGAGTGTTCCGATTCGGGTGAAGAAGAGAATCCCGGATGTACATCTTCGCACGCTTAATCGCACCACTTTCAATTTCGAGAGTGCCTAACGAGCTCGCGAGTTCAGTAGTGTGCCGAGGATGCAATCCCGACTCATTAATTTTTCGAGCAGTCGCCAGATTCCTGCTGCCTCTTCCTATCATCTGGGACACCGATAACTCGGCCGAAGCGATCCAAGGATCGTGCTTAACAGCCGGATGGCGAGCAAGCAGGCTATGTGAACGATCAAATTCTTCAAGGTGGATATAAAGTCTGGACGCAACGCGCGCGACCCACCTATGAGCCGGAGCTAAACCCAGAGCGACGGTCATGGCCCGTTTCGCGGGGTCAGCTTGACCTAATGAGATGTATTCTCGGGCCAAATCTACCCAAGCAAGCGTGTTCCGAGGACTCACCCGCAGGCAGTTTCGCAAAATTTTGATGCGATCCTTCGGATCTTGTGTATGAGGAACATCATGCTCTTGTTCGAGCGTCTTGCGCGCCAGGGAAATGACCGAAGTGGGTAAGCTACCGTCTTCAATAATACGACGTGAAGCGACGATGGCACCTTCCTCGTTATTTTCTAGCTTGGAAGCGTTCAGGAGTTCGACCGCCATGCCCGCATGCGAAGAGCGAGAGAACTCATTCATCAGCCTTCCGGACTCTGAAACAATCGTGGTTTGGTGGTTGAGTGATCGAATAGCCGAGTTCTCAGCCAAAGAGGACGCCAGCTTCGACGGATCCCAGATCGGAATAACTTTCCTGTCGGACTCTTCCTTGTTGAAACTCATGCTTTTTTCTGCCTCCTTGCTTCCAGAATCGCTTGCTTTTTGGCATCGGTGCGCAGGTTTTCCAGAGCGCTGACGAACCGATTCAGGCCCAAGCCCAATTGATCGCCTTTACCCAGAATTTGCTTAGCCCCGCGTTTAGAGTAGTCAGGGTGTGAGCATTGCGTTATTAGGCTGATGACCTTATCAGCTGCCCAGGTCGGCAACGCAGTCCTTCGGCTCTCCAAACCTTCAAAGAAGGCACCTTCTAGATAGGGTAGAGCCTGGGTGTAGCTGCTACCTCCGCCTTGCTCGGGAAACCAATGCTTAGGGCCTATCGCAGCTGGCAAGAGCTCTTTGATCATAGTGTTGACTGTTACCCCGAACAGAAGAAACGCCATCAATGATCCGAACTGATAGAGATCTGCTCGTTGTCTACGATCTATCCACTCTTCTGGGACATTGCCATACAACTGCTCGGGAGGTGCGTAGCTGAAGTCTCCCGCAATGCAGCATTGCTCGAATGCGCCATTGCCATAACCTTGAACTGTCGCCCGCCCCAGATCACCCACTTTCGCCCCTGCAACGCTGAAGACCATCACGTTGGACGGTTTCAGATCTTGATGGCTGATTCCTTGATCGTGAAGCTGACCGATACCCAGCATCACGTCTTTGAGATAGCTGAATTTCTTTGCGTAGTCATCAGTGGAGGTTTGGGCGATTTGGCTGCGAACGTCGCCCCCATCGGCGAGCTCTAGGATCAGATATGCCACACGCGGCATATGGTCATCGGGTTTTCGATCAACTTTGACGTCGCCATGTCCGAGGATAGTGACGATTTGGCGCATCTTGGTCTTTGCGCAAAGCTCATTGAGTAATTTTTCATCACCGAATGCTCGGGTTGCGCGATTTATGCTCCTCAGGAAGTCCTCCTCGCCTTCATTTTTAATGACGCTGTCCAAATCGAGGGCTTTGAGGAACGCCACGGAGTCTCCCTTGCGAACACGATAGGAGACTGAATAAGTTCCGCCCGAGCTGTCCGAGCTGGCTCTTCCACAAGCGAGCAGCTCTTCTACAACCCATCCATCTGCCAACTCCAACCCTTCCAGCCGGGTCGCAGGCGTGTCTAATACTTCTGGGGTTTGCATATTTGCACCACGGACAACATTTAGGGTTTGTAGACGTTGGGCGAATGAATCGCTTAGCTCGGCGAAGCGATTGACGGAGCCTGTAAATCTATAGCAGATAGCCAGCACTTAGAATACAATTTTGCTCCTCGTGAAAGCTGTAAATGTGTGTGAATGCCGACGTTAGGACGAGTGTTCTGATGGGAGGCTTCGTCATCTCGTGCACCGCTGCCATCTATTGGAATGAATCAGGGTTTAGGCTATGGAGAGTAAGCATCCCGTATTTCTCGCCTTTCAAGGCGGCGGAGCGAAGGGGGTGGTCCATGCAGGTGCGCTGCTCGCGATTAACGACCTAGATCTTGATATTAAGGGCGTCGCTGGTACTTCTGCCGGTTCGATGATTGCCGCGCTCATCGCTGCGGGTTATACCGGCGAGGAACTGGTAGATCCAGAGAACAAAACGCATCTTTTTCAGACAGTCACGCCTCGCTTCGGTATCTACCGAGCGACAGACATCTTCTCCAAAAAAGCTTGGCGCATCCTGACGATAGGGCGGGCCCTACCAGCTCGTCTCCGAGGTGTTAAAGACCGATTTTTGAGGATTTTTGGCCCATACCTCACTCGATTGCCAGAAGGGCCGTGGCCACTTTTTGGTTTGTTGTTCTTTCTGGGGCTGTTAGCTACCTGTCCTACCATTGCCCAGGTGGTGGCCATTATCTCGACAATTGGCGTGCTTGCGGTTGGCGCGGCAATTCGGTGGATTTCTCAGGGAATTTCGACAGTCGAGGCCGTTCGCCGGCTCATTGATGGTGCTATTCGGATCAAACTGGGCGTCGACAAGCACAACATTACGTTTCGCGATCTGAAGAATCATGGCGGACTACCCCTGAAGATCATCTCCACGAACATTCTTGGCGAATGCTTGGAGCTTTTTTGTTTTGAACGAACACCAGATACACCGGTAGCCGACGCCGTTGCTGCGTCGATCTGCCTACCCGTCATCTTCCGCCCATGGGAGCTGAAGTTCCGACGCGGTACAGAGAATTTGGATCGATACGTCTCGGGGCGTTTTTTCGACGGCGGGCTGATGTCCAACCTTCCCGCATGGCCCTTCGATGAAGAACGGCTGATCTTTCCTGGCACGACAACCATTGCACTGGGGATCAGTCCTGAGGTCGTATCAGGTCCGCTAAAGCCAAAACACTGGCTTGGGTCCATCATCAATGCCATCGTCTCTGGAACTGGCGAGATACATACGCGCGCAGTTGGCCGGATCATCAAAATTCCGCTCAGGTGTCGTCTCAACCTTCTGGAATTCGACGCACCGATCAACAAAATTTACGATGAGGTAAGAAGGTCACGCCACCAAGTTACTCATCAGCTTAGGAAGGAACTCACAACTTATCCAGCCTTGATCGATGACGCTACTCAGGTTCTTCATGCCGGTGTGACGGCGCAGTTGGCTGTTTACCAAGGGCGTTGGTTTAGCGAGCCGCTGACGGATCATACGATCCGAGTGGCAATTGCAGCCCAGCGTTCGGGAGCTATGAACAGCTTGTCGCTTGTGTCCGGCGCAGGCTTTTCGGATCAGCATCCCGACAACAGAATTACTCTCCCACTGAGCGGGTCAGCTGCAGGTATTGCTTGGGCTGAAGGTGCTGTAGCTGCCGCGCTTCCGTGGGATGACGATATGGCGCTGCACGCGCTGGATCGGATGTGGGAGCCAGTGAAATGGTTCATGTGTTTCAGGCTCACTCCACGCACAGGTATCCCGATCGCCAAGGTACTCACACCTCGACCTAAGGCACCGTTCCTCGGCAAGGTTCACGGCGAGATGGCTAAAATTCGGCCAATCGTTATAATCATCGACGGAACAATGCCGTTCGATGATTGCCTTGAGCATGCGTACGAAGACATCCTGGAATGTCTCGAACGCATCCAGGAGTCGGCGGTCGAATACTTAAGGCAGCGAGATCTCGATTTCATCCTACAAGGATCAAATTCATGGCTATAACCCTCTACGTTGGTGGCAAATCGGTCTATGCGAAGAAGGCAAAACCTTCTGACAAGTACGTGCTCGACCCCACGTTTGAAGCTGCTGCATTGGCCAGTGAAGAGCACCAGAGCCATCTTCGCGAATTTTTAAGCGAGCGCGATAATGAGCTAGCCGAGAGGAAGCGCAAGCTTAAGAAAGCTGGCCTCGAGCGAGCAGGCTGTACCGCGTAGCAACGCAGAAATTCCTAAAAACCGTCGTATTAGCGACGGTTTTTTTTTGCCGTCATTCCCGCTATCCAACCTAACCAACCAGATAAGGGGACCTTCTGAGTCGAATTATGGTTCGATGGGCGATACCGGATTTCGATGTGGCTGGCCAAGCAGATCCGGAAATGGAGTCGTTTCTTCGGAGATGATTCATTTGGAAGAAGGCCCGGTGCTATCATGACGGTTTGTGCTCACCACGGACCGACTGATGGATTTTGCTTATAGGATCAGGATGACATTTGGCACTTCACCCCTCGAACCCACACGTTCACAAGCATTCAATATATCGTCCGAAGCCGTAAGATATGCTGGAAGCGGAAACGCTCTGGATGCCACTAAATGGGCGGAGCTAGTAAAGAAACATTGTCCTTCCGCCGGTCAGTGGGCATACAGGGGCCTTGATAACACCAACATTAGGACCCTGCTGGCGTTGGCCATCCAAGTCACGGAAGGACGAGCAGAATGATTGCTGGTAATTTTAGAGAGTTTCTCGAACGAACAGCAAAAATCAGGAACTGGGCACCTAGTTCAATGGATCTCGTAAAAATAGAGAGCCATTTACAAGCGTTAAAGGGGTCAAAAAGAGTCATCACATCGACTGACGTCGCGTTAATTGTTGCTCGCCAATGTCCTGGCACGCAATTTTTTGTTACTGCTGGCGTTGATAATAAAGATATCTCAATACTGCTAACCATGGCTCTGCAGCAAACTAAACGATAAACGTCTCAGGCAGGCAGAACAATTGAGTACGAAAGAGCAAGACGTTGTTCTCGCCAAAAATAAGCTGGCGGAATTTAAATCAAGTTACGTTGACGCTATCACACAGTATGTGCTGTATACCCAAGGCGAATGGGATTCGAGGGTGGCAACTTCAAACCTTCTAGACATTCAGCGTAAAGGAGCGGAGTACTATAATTTCTGCGAGGAGTTTGTCGGCAATAGCAGTTTGTTAGGCGCTCATAGTGACGGCTTGTGGGCACAGGGCTTTGCTGAGGATTGCTATGCGATATTGCAAACCATGCCGCAACATTTCCAACTTTTACAGGCTGGTTTCGAGAGGCTGAAAATTGAGGGTAGCTTCAAGCCGTCGAGTACCGAGTACGCAAATATGCAGCGACTCTGCAAAAGGTACTTGAAGGCGCCTCTCATCCGGTCGCTGCGTCAGAGCCTAGTCGAAAATAGTTTGCCAACCTATGGCCTTGATAATAGAGAGGGCTTTACATTGACATCTGGTATGCGAATAGTCATTTCGTTCGTCTTTGGCGTAGTGTTTTTGATCGCGGTCATTGCGATTGCCATAATTTTACCGAATCCTACCGGTTTCCAATACGTAATTTTCCGGCTCGTTGCGTCGCTATCTGCCGCTGGGGTTGTAGCTGTAATGTCGGGTTTTATAGAGGTAAAATTTGGTGGCTGGCTAAGAGCTGGCGGCGCACTTGCTGTGTTTGCAGCGGTGTTTTGGACAAATCCAGCTGAAAAAATAATGGGCGAAAAATCTAGTCAGCAGGTCCCTGAACAACATCTGCCGTCGCCACCCCCACCCACGCCTAATCAGCCAAAGCTTGAATATCGCAAGGTCAGTAAACACATCAAGGATCACAGGCCTGACACAAATGTTGAAGTCGCCACTATTGAGTTAGAGTACGTTGAGGTGCATGGGTTAGGCGATGCTAATACAGAGAAAAAAATCAACTCACAAATTCAACGTCAAATAGGTGTAAATGAAGCCTTCGAAGGTAGCGAGGATCGTATCATGCATGTAAAAAGTGCAATGATTTACGGAGGGATTTTAAGCGTTGTGGCGGAAGGGTATTTCTACGGTCATAATGCCGCTGGCGCGCACAATAAAATTGTCAGTTTGAATATAAATATCAAAAACGGTGAGTCTGTCGAATTTAAAGATCTATTTCGCTCAGGTTATATAAAACAGATAAACACTATGGCTAGCGCTGAGCTGGCGAAGACGATACCTGAAAATTGGTTTGAGACGGTCTCTGATAATCAGTGCTATTATTTCGATAGTAGTTATCTTTATTTGTGTTTTTCCGAGTATGAAGCTGCTGCTGGTGCTAATGGTGTTGTGACTGTACGACTGGATCTCAATGATCTAAGAGGCTTGATCAGTTTAAACGGTCCGTTGGCATACATTTTGTAGGGCTATTGCCAAGTCATGAAGCTCTTGTGTACTCTGATGTTTACAAGAGAGCTCAGGTTCTGAAGCGTTCGCGTGGTTCTGGCTACCTGGCGAAGGCGATGAATTGCCGTACTCCACTTACTTCCGGCACCTGCTGGAAAAGCATCAATTGGCCCCTGCGATCCTCGCGGTCATCAACGGTTATCTGCAAGACAAAGGCCTGTCCCTGCGCCAGGGCACCATCGTCGATGCCACTATCATTCATGCCCCCAACTCGACCAGGAACGAGGAAGGAAAGCGTGATCCCGAGATGCATCAGACGAAGAAAGGTAACCAATACTTCTTCGGAATGAAGGCGCCTATCGGCGCCGATGCCGAGTCGGGACTGGTTCATCATGTTCATGGCACTGCGGCCAATGTGGCCGATGTCACGCAGGTCGCCGAGCTGCTGCATGGCGAAGAAAACGCGGTGTATGCAGACGCTGGGTACACCGGTGTCGAGAAGCGTGAAGAGCATGAAAATCGTGAGGTCATCTGGCAAATCGCTGCGCGGCGCAGCACGTATTCCAGGCTCAATAAACGCAGCGTGCTCTACAAGGCCAAGCGCAAGATCGAGTACTGCAAAGCTCAGACACGAGCCAAGGTCGAGCATCCGTTTCGGGTAATCAAGCGTCAGTTTGGCTATGTGAAAGTGCGCTTTCGTGGGCTGA